>CAVLBD010000005.1:0-111059 GCA_963661195.1 bacterium | reverse complement strand
TGACTAACAACAAGCAATTTCTGATTTGGGTGACGCATTGACGAAGTCAGGAAAAAGGACAGTGTCTAATTGTCACCGTCCTTTTTTTATTTGTTATATATGCTTTATACTGATTTTAATATTTCAAGAAGATGATCCCAAACCATTTCTACTGTGGGTATAAGCAGACGCTCATCAGGTGAGTGCACACCGCGCAAGGTTGGTCCGAACGAAACCATGTCAAGGTTTGGATAGCGTTCAGAGAACAAACCACACTCAAGTCCTGCATGAATACCTATAACAAGTGGATCTTTCTTGAATAGTTTCTTGTATGTCTCAATAACAATAGCTGTCAGCTTGCTTTCTGGATTCATTTTCCATGCAGGGTATCCGTCGCTTATGCTTACTGTGGCACCGCCTAAGATGAATGCAGCCTTCACGGTGTTTGTCATGTTGTTCATGTTGCTCATTACGTTTGACCTCTGTGAGGCAACAACGGTAATGTCGGTATCAGAAGTGGCTACGCTTGCTACATTGCTGGAAGTTTCCACAAGCCAATCTAACTCTTTGTCTTGACACATGGTATACACTCCATTGTCTACCGCCTGCATGCTGTAAATGAATTTCTGTGAATTTTCTTTTGGCAGCACATTTGCAGTGTCGCAACTCTCAAGTTCAAATTGCATGTCGTGTTCTGTTACATGGAACTCGTCTTCCACTGCAACTGTAAATATGTTCCAGTCTGCCTTAACCATTTCTTTGTCTTTGTTCGGAACGGCAAAAATGACGATACCGTCGCGTGGAATTGCATTATGCATGCGGCCAGAATCGAAGCTACTTAAGCGTAGGTCGGTCTTTTCACATTCATTGAAAAGGAAACGTGTTAAAAGCTTTATGCAATTTGCACGTTTCTTGTTAATGTCGTCACCGCTATGGCCACCAACAAGTCCTTTTATAGAAGCTTTCATGAAGAAATAACCTTCTGGGGCTTCCTCCTTAGTGAAGTTGAACGTTGCGGTTGTCGTTTGTCCTCCAGCGCAGCTGATGAATATCTGTCCCTCGTCTTCACTATCAAGATTTATAAGCATGTTGCCTGTCATGAAGTCAGCTTCCATGCCGTGGGCTCCAGTAAGTCCTGTTTCTTCGTCACGTGTAAAGACACATTCTATAGGACCGTGCTTAATATCGCTTGATTCCAAAATCGCCAACTCCATGGCGCATCCAATACCGTCGTCTGCACCTAGAGTTGTGCCTTTCGCTTTCATCCATTCTCCCTCAACGTATGTTTCTATCGGGTCGTTCATGAAATCAATGTCTACGTCAACAAGTTTGTCGCAGACCATGTCCATGTGGCTTTGCAGTATTATCGTTGGCTTATTTTCGTAGCCTGGGGTTGCAGGCTTGCGTATGAGAACATTGCCTGTTGCGTCAACTATAGTTTCAAAATTGTGGCAGTTTCCAAAGTCTGCTAGAAACTTAATCATTTTTTCTTCGTGTTTAGATGGACGCGGAATCTTGTTTATCTTCGCGAACTGTTCAAAAACACATGAAGGTTTAAGTTCTAAATTGTTCATAAGTATTATATTTTTACTTGTTTTGTTTAATATTGTAAGACTTTCTTGAAGACCTGAATATTCGATATTTATACGTTGCAAAGGTAATCTATTTGCAGTTAAACGCCAAGGGTGACTGAAAATAAATTGTCAATCTCTTGTCGTGGCAGAATAAAAGCCGTATCTTTGCAGAAAAGAAATGTGCCAATGCCTAATGTTTGGGCTTGCTATTCAAAATTGTAAAAACTAAAACAAGATATTTAAAATGAACAGAAAAATAGCTCGCATAATGGGTGTTGCAGCTTTTGCTGCACTGACTTTTGCCTCATGCAACAACGAAGCTAAAAAGGTTGACGAAAAGACTACGTCGCCAGCTCAGCAGAATGGTACGATGAAAATTGCTTATGTGGAGGTTGATTCCATAATGTCACAATATAAGTTCTGCAAAGAGTATTCACTTATCCTTCAAAAGAAGAGCGAAAACATACAAAGTACATTGCAGCAGAAAGAAGCTGCATTGCAGCAAGCTGCGGCTAAATTCCAGCAAGATGTGCAGCAGAATAAATATACACAGCAACAAGCTGAAGCTGTGCAGGCAGGACTTCAAAAGCAGAGTGCTGATTTGCAAGGTCTGCAGCAGCGTCTTGGAACAGAATTCCAGAATGAAACAAATACTTTCAATGCAGCGTTACGTGATAGTATCCAGCATTATCTTGCCGCATACAATAAAGACAAGAAGTATTCACTAATTCTGAGTAAGGCTGGTGACAACATACTTTATGCTGACAAAGCCTATGATATTACTAACGAGGTAATAGCTGGATTGAACAAAGCTTACAAACCTGCACCTGCAAAAAAATAATAATTGTCTTAAATAGAAGGAATACATAGGAGATTTTTGGGGTTTCTTTGTTTCCTAATGGCATGTTTTTTAAGCAACAGTAAAAGTTAGTCTTCTAGTTCTGAAAATTCATATATACTTCGTTTCTTATAAAGAAATCAATTATATACGGATGTATAAATATTCTGATATAGAAGTTGTTGTATCCTTGTGAATCTCTTTCCGATTTACATTGTAAAAGAAACGTTGTCGTGATTTAGCAATGTTTATATGATATTCGATGGTTGGTTAACATTATGTTGTCCAACCATTGTTCTTTATGATATGTGCTGAATTTTAATGACAAAATGAGGAGAAAAAATATGTAAAAGTAATGCAGCATAATGGGGGTAATGTATGATAAAAGAATTACAAATAAGGGTTTCGCCACAGGTGGCTGCCACGGAGACTCTTCTGAAAGAATTTATTTCAAAAGAATGTGCAATCGATTTACGTACAATTTGTGCTGTGCGTATATTACGCAAAAGCATTGATGCGCGACAACGTAATATATTTATAAGTTTGAAAGTGAGGGTGTTTGTTAATGAACAACCTGAAAACGAAGATTTTAAGAAAATAGTATATAGGGATGTTTCGTCGTGCCCGCAAGTCGTTGTCGTAGGTGCTGGTCCAGGAGGATTGTTTGCTGCATTACGTTTGATAGAAAAAGGCTTTAAACCGATAGTTGTTGAGCGTGGAAAGAATGTTAGAGAACGGAAGAAAGATCTTTCCTCTATAACAAGAAATCAAGAAGTTGACCCAGAAAGCAATTATTGTTTTGGTGAAGGTGGAGCAGGAGCCTATTCTGATGGTAAGCTATATACGCGCAGTAAAAAGCGCGGTGACATAGAGAAAATACTGAATGTCTTTTGTCAGCATGGGGCTTCTACATCTATATTGTCGGATGCACATCCACATATTGGTACAGATAAATTGCCGGCTGTTATAGAAGCTATGCGTAACACAATATTAAACTGTGGTGGAGAAGTTCATTTCAGCACTAAGATGGTAAACTTGCGTTTGGAAGGTGCTACAGTATGCGGTATAGATGCAGTTGATTTGACTAGTGGTAAGGAACTTGTGTTTCATGGACCTGTAATATTGGCCACAGGGCATTCTGCGCGTGATGTGTATCGATATTTATATTCTTCGGAGATTGAACTAGAGGCAAAGGGGATTGCTGTTGGGGTGCGCTTGGAACATCCTTCGCATCTTATAGATTGTATACAGTATCACAGTAAAAACGGAAGAGGTAAATATTTGCCTGCAGCAGAATATAATTTTGTTACTCAAGTGGATGGAAGAGGTGTGTATTCTTTTTGCATGTGCCCTGGAGGTTTTGTAATACCTGCAGCAACAGGGAAAGGACAGATCGTTGTGAATGGGATGAGTCCTAGTAATCGTGGAACTAAATGGTCTAACAGTGGAATGGTTGTAGAAGTCCGTCCTAAAGATGTGCAAGGAGATGGGGTTCTTAAAATGCTTGACTTTCAAGAGTCATTGGAACATGATTGTTGGATAAATGGCAATATGAAGCAGACTGCTCCAGCTCAGCGAATGGCGGATTTCGTAAATTCGAAATTAAGCTATGATTTGCCGCCAACTTCTTATGCTCCGGGGATAATATCCAGTCCTCTTCATTTTTGGTTGCCCAAAATGCTAAGTACGCGGCTACAGACAGCATTTAGAAAATTTGGAAATATGAGTCATGGCTTTTTAACTAATGACGCAGTGATGATTGCAGTGGAAACACGAACATCGTCTCCTGTTAGGATTATTCGTGATGCTAGTACGCTTCAACACGTTCGCGTTAGTGGGCTGTTTCCATGTGGTGAAGGTGCAGGTTATGCTGGAGGTATAGTTTCTGCCGGAGTAGACGGTGAACGTTGTGCAGATGCGGTTGCTGTATATATGTCTGCTAACTAATTATGTTTTGGCTTAGTCTGATAGTTGCTAAAATGTATAGCCAAAGACTTTTTGTAATAAAGTTTTTTGTACAAACGGCTAATTTTTAGTACTTTTGCGCCAAATGAACAAAATTGTAAAATTACATCAAAATGAATATATCATATAAATGGCTTAAGGAATATGTTGACTTTAGCCTCTCTCCCCAAGAAGTGTGTGATGCTTTGACATCAGAAGGGCTTGAAGTCGATTCTCTTGAGGAAGTACAAAGTATAAAGGGTGGACTCAAAGGACTTTATGTAGGGAAGGTTCTCACTTGTGAGATGCATCCCAATTCAGACCATCTACATGTAACTACAGTAGATCTCGGTCGCGAAACACCTTCTCAAATAGTTTGTGGCGCGCCGAATGTTGCCGCAGGTCAGAAGGTTATTGTTGCAGATCTTGGTTGTATACTCTATGACGGAGATAAGGAATTTGTTATTAAAAAGTCAAAACTTCGTGGCGTTGAAAGTTTCGGTATGATTTGCGCCGAAGATGAAATAGGTGTAGGTACTAGTCATGATGGCATAATTGTATTGCCAGAAGATGCAAAGGTCGGTATGCCCGCTGCAGAATACTATCATTTGGAAAGTGATTGGCTTATAGAGGTTGATATAACAGCAAATCGTGCCGATGCACTATCCCATTGGGGAGTAGCTCGTGATCTTTATGCTTGGTTAAAGCGCAATGGATATGAGACTTCTCTTCATAGACCTGGTTGCGAGGATTTTAAAGTAGATGACGAAACCTTACCCATTGATGTGGAAATTCAAAATAATGAGGCTTGCAAGCGTTATGCCTGTGTAAGTCTTACTGGATGTTCGGTAAAGGAGAGTCCTGAATGGCTGCAGAACAAGTTGCGTGTTATAGGCCTACGCCCCATAAATAATATAGTTGACATTACCAACTATATTATGATGGCTTATGGACAGCCGCTTCATTGTTTTGACGCAGATATGGTTATTGGCAAAAAAATAGTCGTCAAGACAATGCCTAACGGAACCCCATTTGTTACATTGGATGGAGTGGAACATAAACTTAGTGATAAGGACTTGGCAATATGTAATGCAGATGAGCCTATGTGCATTGCCGGTGTCTTTGGCGGAAAAGGGAGCGGTACCTATGATTCTACGGTTGATGTAGTTCTTGAAAGTGCTTATTTTCATCCTACATGGATACGTAAAAGTGCCCGCCGTCATGGACTTAGCACAGATGCTTCTTTCCGCTTTGAACGTGGCATAGATCCCAATGGCGTTATCTATGCCCTTAAGCAGGCTGCAATTTTATGTAAAGAATTGGCTGGTGCCAAAGTTTCAATGCAGATAAAAGATGTTTATCCAGAGCCAATACGCAATGCCGTTGTGACATTGAAATATGATTATCTGACACAACTTATAGGTAAGGAATTGCCAAAAGATGTTGTAAAGAGCATTTGCTGTACGCTTGAAATGAAAGTCCTTTCAGAGGATGCAGAAGGCTTGGAACTTGAAATACCCGCATATCGTGTTGATGTTCAGCGTCCTTGCGATGTTGTGGAAGATATCCTTCGCGTGTATGGATATAATAATATAGAGATACCTACTCAGTTGAAAAGTTCTCTTGTAATTAAGAATGAAGAGGATATAAAGCATAAACTAGAGAATCTTGTAAGTGAACAACTTGTCGGATGTGGTTTTAATGAAATCCTGAATAATTCATTGACAAAGTCTGCTTACTACAATAATTTGAACCACTATGCTGAAGAACGTTTGGTAAGAATTTACAATCCGTTGAGTTCAGATCTTAACGTTATGCGTGAAACCTTGTTGTTCGGTGGATTGGAAAGCCTTGAATACAATATAAAACGTAAAAATCCTAACTTGAAATTCTTTGAATTCGGTAATGTTTATAGCTATTGTGCTGAGAAACATAATGCAGATAATCCTCAATCTGCATATGCAGAAGAGTGTCATTTAGGATTGTGGCTTACAGGGAAAAAAGTAAGTGGAAGTTGGGCTCATCCTGATGAGGATAGTTCTTTTTATGAGCTTAAGGCTTATGTCGAAAATATCCTTCGTCGGATTGGACTGAATTTTGGTAGTGTCGTGTTTGAAACAAGTGACAATGATATCTTTTCTGCAGGAATATCAATAAAAAATCGTGGGGGCAAAGTGCTTGCAGATGTTGGTATTCTTTGCAAGAAACTATTAAAGACATTTGATATAGACTCAGATGTTTATTATGCCGAATTGAATTGGGCACAGTTGATGAAATCTGTCAGCAAGAAAGTAGTTAGCTTTAGAGATATATCTAAGTTCCCACCTGTTAGCCGTGATTTAGCCTTACTTGTTGATAAAACTACGCCATTCGTTGATATTGAGAAGATTGCATACCAATCAGAGAAAAAATTGTTGAAGAAGGTAGAACTTTTTGATGTCTATGAAGGTAAAAATCTTCCAGCAGGAAAGAAAAGTTATGCAGTAAACTTTATTCTTCAAGATGAGGAAAAAACACTTACAGACAAGCATATTGAAGCTGTGATGAACAAAGTAATTACAAATTTAAAACGTCAGCTCGGAGCTGAACTTCGATAAAAGATAAACATATAGACACATAGGCGTATGGACAGATGTTTGTATGCAATTTGAATTAACAAAAGATATAATATAAATAATAATTCCAATGGGAAGAGCATTTGAATATCGCAAAGCGACAAAAATGAAGAGGTGGGGTCATATGGCCCGTACGTTTACAAAAATTGGTAAGCAGATAGCAATAGCTGTAAAAGCAGGTGGTCCTGATCCTGAAAACAATCCCCATCTTCGTGCTATAATCCAAACCGCAAAGCGTGAGAACATGCCTAATGCCAATGTTGAGCGTGCAATCAAAAACGCAATGGGTAAGGATCAAAAAGATTTTAAGGAAGTAACGTATGAAGGTTATGGTCCTCATGGAGTGGCAATATTTGTAGATGCAGCAACAGATAATACTACAAGAACAGTAGCAAACGTCCGCGCTGTATTCAATAAATATAGTGGCAATTTGGGTACTCAAGGATCTTTGTCTTTTCTCTTTGACCAAAAATGTGTATTTACATTTAAGAAGGCTGAAAACCTTGATATGGACGACTTGATATTGGAATTCATTGACTATGGAGTTGAAGAGGATTACGACTATGATGAGGAGACTTGTGAATTAACTATATATGGCGATCCCAAAAGTTTCAGTGATATACAAAAACATCTCGAAGGTAAGGGTATTGAAATTACTGGAGCAGAATTTACACGTATTCCTACAGACTTGAAAGAAGTAACTCCAGAACAGCGTGAAACTATAGACAAAATGGTAGACATTCTTGAAGACGATGATGATGTTCAAAATGTTTACACAAACATGAAGCCTGCAGAAGAATAATGCACAGAGGAAGAATATAATTCTCCAATAAAGTGAGGCAGTGATTTGAATACTTGGGTTATTTGAATCATTGCCTTATCTTTTTCTAGTGTAGTTGTTTTATTTTATATTTAATGTTGTATAATTGAAATCAACTCCTTGTTGAAATGATAATGATAAATTACATGTCTGCAAGTAGTTATATATAATGATTTTATGGAGTTAATCAGAACAGAACAATATTTTCTTGAGTTGCTTAAAGTGTCTGTTGGAAATAGCCGTAGTCTGTCTTCGTGTCCGACAGACAGTGAATGGCATGAGATATATTTGTTGTCTCAAAAGCAGGCGATGCAGGGAATGATATTTGATGCTCTAGATACAATCCCAAATCAACAAAAGCCACCGAAGCAATTAATCTTCAGATGGTTCTATTCTTTATTGGAAATAGAGAAAAAAAATAAATTATTAAATCTTAGGGCTGAGCAGCTTACTGAAATGCTGGCCAAAAAGCGTATTAACAATTGTATACTTAAAGGACAACCTTTAGGTCTTTATTATCCCAATTCACTTCGTCGTGTTCCTGGAGATATAGACATTTGGCTTGATGGAGGGAGAAAAAAAATAATGTCTTTTCTCAAAAACATAGATGTTGCAACTGGCGAGATTGTGTATCATCATGTCGATGCAGATTTTTTCGAAGATGTTGATGTAGAAGTTCATTTCAGACCTTCGTGGTTATGGAATCCTATTCGCAATTATCGTCTGCAAAGGTGGTTTAAGAAAGAGGCAAGTGTGCAAATGCATAATATTACACAACTCGTTAATGATGGAAAGTCAATAAGTAATCCTACAAGGGATTTTAATGCTATATACTTGCTCCTTCATATTTACCGGCATTTCTTTGACGAAGGTATTGGATTTCGACAATTAACGGATTACTATTTTTGTATAATAAAAGAAGGCAACAATACTGTAGTTAAGGAAAAACTTGCTAGTTTCGGGTTGCTGGATTTTGCAGCAGCGATGATGTTTGTCCTGGAAAAAGTCTTTGGCTTGTCATCTGATTGTTTTATCGTTCAGCCCGATATAAAACGTGGAATGGTTCTTTTGCATGAAATCCTCCAAGCGGGAAATTTTGGCTATTATGATACTCGTGTTTCACAAGATTATAAAAAAGTAACACTTAACAATCTGTTTAGAAAGCTACGGCGTAATTTTCATTTCTTCCTTTTGTATCCAGATGAATTAATATGGGAGTTACCTTTCAAAATATGGCATTATTTATGGCGTTTACAGGTAAACAAAAATGCAAGAGATAGAATTGATTAATCTTAATTAACAAAAAGTCCGTATTACAAACCATATGCTATTATGTCTTAATAAAAATGTAAATTCTAATAACTACGTGTAATAAATTTGCACAATATAAATCTAAAAAACGTATGAAAAACTATCCTAAAATTGGCATACGCCCAATAATAGACGCACGTCAGGGTGGAATTCGTGAAAGCTTAGAAGATAAAACTATGATGATGGCTAAAAGTGTAGCCACACTCATCACAGAAAATCTAAGAAATGGAGATGGTTCACCTGTTGAATGTATTATTGCTGACGGCACTATTGGTCGTGTAGCAGAAGCGGCAGCATGTGCAGAAAAGTTTGAAAACAATGGAGTTGGTGCAACAATTTCTGTAACTCCTTGTTGGTGCTATGGTTCTGAAACAATGGACATGAATACGACATACCCTAAGGCTGTTTGGGGATTCAATGGAACCGAACGTCCAGGGGCCGTATATTTGGCAGCTGTTTTGGCAGCTCATGCACAGAAAGGTTTGCCTGCATTCGGTATTTATGGTCATGATGTTCAGGATCTTGAAGATAATACAATACCAGAAGACGTTGCAGAAAAAATACTTCGTTGGGCACGTTGCGCACAAGTTGTAGCAACAATGCGTGGTAAATCTTATTTGTCTATCGGAAATGTTGCTATGGGAATTGCTGGAAGTATTGCCAATGCAGATTTTATGCAAGAATATCTTGGAATGAGGGCAGAGCAAGTTGATATGACTGAGATACTACGTCGTATTGATTTGGAAATATATGATAAAGATGAATATGCACGTGCAATAGATTGGGTGCGTAAAAATTGCGTGCCCCAGGAAGGTGAAGATATTGGCAACCGTCCTGAAAAGAAGAAAACACGTGAAGGAAAAGATGCAGATTGGGAATTTGTTACTAAAATGGCCATGATTTTCCGAGATTTGATGAAGGGTAACGAGAAACTAAAAGAGGCAGGTTTCAAAGAAGAAGCTTTAGGACATAATGCCATTGCTGGTGGTTTTCAAGGGCAGCGTCAGTGGACAGACTATAAACCAAATGGAGATTTTGCTGAGGCAATATTAAATACATCTTTTGATTGGAATGGAATTCGTGAGTCAATAGTGTTTGCTACGGAAAATGATACTTGTAATGGACTGACGATGCTTTTTGAACATTTATTGACAAATCGTGCTGCTATATTCTCTGATGTACGTACGTATTGGAGTCCAGAAGCAGTTAAGCGCGTTACAGGTAAAGAACTTTCTGGGCGTGCAGCAAATGGCATAATTCATCTAATAAATTCTGGTGCAACAACGCTCGACGGCACTGGTCAATGTGTGGGGCATGACGGAAATCCTGTAATGAAACAGCCTTGGGAAATTTCTGATGAAGAAGTTAACAAATGTCTTAAGGCTACGACATGGTATCCTGCAAATCGAGATTATTTCCGCGGTGGTGGCTTTTCTTCAAACTTCTTGACTAAAGGCGAAATGCCAGTCACAATGGCAAGAATTAATATCGTTAAAGGCCTCGGACCTGTTTTACAGTTAGCAGAAGGATGGACTGTTGATGTTGATGAATTTATATACAACACAATAGACAAACGTACAGATCCTACATGGCCAACTACTTGGTTTGTACCAAGGCTTACTGATAAGGTTCCTTTCAAAGACGTTTATTCAGTTATGAATAATTGGGGAGCTAATCATGGCGCAATTTGTTATGGGCACATAGGTGCAGATCTCATAACACTTGCATCTATGTTGCGTATACCAGTTTGTATGCACAATGTGGATGAGGACAAGATTTTCCGTCCTGCAGCATGGAATGCTTTTGGAACAGATAAAGAAGGGGCTGATTTTAGAGCATGCAAGGCTTATGGAGCATTGTATAAATAGAAAAGTGTAAAACGACTGTTGGGAGTGTATAAAAGTTAATCTTATAATTTTATACACTCCTTTTTTTTATAACTTTTCATCTAATAATGATCTAAAGTATTCGTTTTTTGTTAACATCTCTTATTATGTAAATTCTTTTAGTTACCTTTGTTGCGATTTTTAAAGTTGACGTGATTTTTCATTGCAGCAAGGATAAATAAAAACATAAAAGATAAGAAAATAACATTAAATCAAAACAATGGATTGGTTAATAAATCTATTCACTACAACAAATTCTGTAGCTCATATAGCATTGCTTTATGCTGTTATCATTGCTGCAGGTGTTTATTTAGGTAAAATTAAGATTGGAGGAATTTCTCTTGGAGTAACTTTTGTTCTCTTTGTAGGAATTGCTGCGGGTCATATTGGTTTTACAGCTCCCAAAGAAATACTTTCATTTATTCAAGATTTCGGTCTTATCCTTTTCGTCTTTATGATAGGACTGCAAGTGGGGCCAGGCTTTTTTGAGAGCTTCAGAAAAGGAGGGGTTACGCTCAATGCATTATCCGTAGGCTTGGTCCTGCTAAACATAGGGGTTATGTTTGCTTGTTATTATCTATTCTTTGATACGGAAAATCCCGCAAATCTGCCAATGCTTGTTGGAACATTGTATGGGGCGGTAACAAATACCCCTGGATTAGGTGCTGCCAATGAAGCTCTAGAAACAGTCTTTCCAAATGGGAGTATTCCTCAAATAGCCAGCGGATACGCATGTGCATATCCGCTAGGAGTATTGGGCATCATCGGAGCTACTATTGCTATTAAATATTTGTGTCGTATAAAACTTGAGAATGAAGAGGAAGAACTCATCAAAGGAGAAGAAGACAATACTGCAGTAAAGCCTCACTTCATGCATTTGAAAGTGACAAACTCTTATCTTGAGGATCGTACAATAGCTCAGGTACATGATTTCTTGAATCGTGACTTTGTATGTACTAGAATATTGCATGATGGTCATGTGATAATGCCTCAAGGCAATAGCCATTTGCATATCGGTGATCTTCTTTTTATAGTTTGTGCAGAAAATGATGCCGAACCAATCATTGCATTTATTGGTCCCGAAATAGAAGTTGATTGGAAAGCTCAGGACGAACCGATGGTAAGCAGACGTATTGTAATAACGCGTTCACGCATAAATGGAAAAACTTTGGGACAAATGCATTTTTCTAGTGTATATGGAGTAAACGTAACTAGAGTTACACGTCAAGGAATGGATCTTTTTGCAAGTCCAAGCTTGTCACTTCAGGTCGGAGATAGAATAATGGTTGTTGGTCCCGAAAATTCAGTTAACCGTGTTGCCTCAGTAATGGGAAATTCTGTTAAGCGTCTTGATACGCCTAATATTGCAACAATATTTGTTGGAATATTTTTAGGAATTCTTTTTGGTAGTTTGCCATTTGCAATACCAAGTATACCTGTTCCAATAAAATTGGGTATAGCTGGTGGACCACTAATTATAGCAATCCTAATTGGTCGATATGGATATAAATTCCATCTCGTAACATATACGACAACGAGTGCAAACATGATGCTTCGAGAGATTGGATTAGTTTTATTTCTTGCTAGCGTAGGTGTTAAAGCAGGAGACGGATTTTGGGATACTGTAGTACAAGGTGACGGACTTAAATATGTCTATTCAGGTTTTCTCATAACAGTCATACCAATTCTTATAATAGGAATACTTGCTCGTGTCAAGTTTAAATTCAATTATTTTACCATTATGGGAATGTTGGCAGGAACATGCACAGATCCTCCTGCTTTGGCGTATGCAAATTCTGTTTGTTCAAAGGAGGCTCCTGCTGTAGGTTACTCTACTGTTTATCCGCTTAGCATGTTTTTGCGTATCTTTACGGCGCAGATAATAGTGCTTTTCTGCTGCGGAGGCTAATAAAAATTATGAAAAATAATAGTTGAAATAGCTAAATGATAAATTACATTCGGAAGAGGAAATGACCTAATGTCTATTAACTCTTCCGAATGTTTTTTATTTAATCACATATTTTACTATTGATAGCTGAGTTTATAATTTAGTCAAGTTTAACCAAAAACGTAGTTTTTTTTTATAAACTCTTGTTGTATCCTTGTTTTTTTGTTTACCTTTGAAGAGTTTTACTTGAACAGGAAGAAAGCAGAATACAATTTGAAATTATAACTTAAATTTCTTTATAGTAATAGTATGAAAAAAGTCCTATTGGCATTATTTGCCTACATCTTCACTTCGTTGAATGTTTCTGCCCAAGGAGCAAGAAACATTAAAATCAATGAAGTGATGACAAACAACACGGCAAGCATTGTTGATGAATATGGTCGGTACAATCCTTGGATAGAATTGTCCAATATTGCCTATTCATCATATAATGTTCGTGGAATGTATGTTACTACAGACCGCCGTGTGCTCAACAAAAAGTTAAGTGTGCCAGAGCGCATTAAGCTGATGAGCATTATTCCAAGTGGCGATGAACGCACTATGATGTCTGCAAGAAAGCATCTGTTGCTTTATCTTAACAGTAAGCCAGCAGAAGGTGCATTGCATTTGAATGTGCAAGTAAAGTCTAGTGAGCCTGTATGGGTCGCTCTTTATGACGGTAATGCTGTGGACATAATTGATTCTGTAACAGTTCCTGCCATTGCTGCAAATTTGTCTTTTGCAAGAGTTAATGATGGCTCACCAAAGTGGCAAGTGAAAACTGCAGATGAAGTCACTCCAGGTTTAAGCAATATGCTTAAGACTGGAGAATCTAAGATTGCAAAATTAAAGCGAGAAGATCCGCATGGCTACGGAATATCTATACTCTCTATGGGGATAGTTTTCTTTTGCTTAGCATTGTTGTATGTCTTTTTCCGTGTGCTCGGAATCTTCATGGCACGTAAGCAAACTTTGAAGAAAGCTAAAAGTATACCGCCAGTGAACGTTGCTGTG
The DNA here is from genome assembly GCA_963661195.1 of bacterium. Classification (GTDB taxonomy): domain Bacteria; phylum Bacteroidota; class Bacteroidia; order Bacteroidales; family Bacteroidaceae; genus Prevotella. Next base: position 97,151 of record CAVLBD010000005.1, on the reverse strand, counting down.
AAAGTAGGTGAAAAGCTTGCAGAAACAGGACATAAGACAAAGGTTATTCTAAAGGATGGAATGAAGACACAGGGTATAGATAAAGAAATTTATATAGCTGTTATTTCTATGGCCCTCAAGCAATATCAAGATGATGTTCATGATATAGAAAGCAATGTAATAACAATCAAGTCTCATCCAACAATGTGGAATGTTAGACATTAAGTACCATAATCTTAGAAATACATACATCAAATATTTTTTAATTAAATAAGTGGTTTCGGATATTAAGAATATAGTTTCTTGTTCCGCAACCTATAAAAAATAAAACTATTATGAACAAATATCAATATAGAGTACAAGGTGTAGACTACGATGTTGAAATCGTAGAAGTTGAAGGAAACCTAGCTAAGGTGTCTGTCAATGGCTTAAATTTTGAGGTAGAACTCAAAGAACCTATTCATGCATCAAAGATGCCAAAGAGTGTGAAGCTTCCAACTCCCGCTACTCCGGCACCAGCTCCTTCGCCGGCACCAGTTGCATCACAACCTCAGCCCAAACCAACACCTGCATCTGGAACAAAAGTAACAGCACCATTACCAGGAACAATAACCGAATTAAAGGTTAAGGTTGGCGATGTTATCAAAAATGGGGATACTGTTGTTGTTCTTGAGGCAATGAAAATGCAGAACAATATTGAGGCTGAATGTGACGGAACGGTAACTTCAATAGTTGTAAACCAAGGTGATACAGTTATGGAAGGTGACACTTTAATTACTATCGGATAAACCTAATACACCATGAATATAGCTGATTTTATAATAAGCAACTTCAACGAATTCCTTACCTATACAGGATTTTCCAATGCCACAGTGGGCAATTTGATAATGATCGTAGTAGGGATTTTCTTCATATGGCTAGCCATTAAAAAAGATTTTGAGCCTCTGCTTCTTGTTCCTATAGGCTTAGGTATTGTCTTGGGAAATATTCCGTTTCGTGCAGATGCAGGTCTTGAGATAGGACTTTATGAGGATAATAGTGTGTTGAACATCTTTTATCAAGGTGTGCGTCAAGGATGGTATCCTCCATTGGTATTCCTTGGTATTGGTGCAATGACAGACTTTTCTGCTCTTATTAGCAATCCAAAGCTAATATTGATAGGTGCAGCAGCACAGTTTGGTATATTCGGAGCCTATATGATTGCATTGGCTTTGGGTTTCGAGCCCAATCAAGCTGCGGGTATTGCGATAATTGGTGGTGCTGATGGTCCTACAGCAATCTTCTTGTCTTCAAAACTTTGTCCAAACCTTATGGGAGCGATAGCAGTGTGTGCATATTCATATATGGCCTTAGTTCCAGTGATACAACCACCTCTTATGCGTTTGCTTACCACAAAGAAAGAACGTCTTATTCATATGCAACCTGCACGTCATGTGAGTCAGACAGAGCGAATACTCTTTCCTATTATAGGGTTGCTATTAACTACATTTATAGTTCCTTCTGGTCTACCACTTCTAGGTATGCTATTTTTCGGGAATTTGTTGAAAGAGTCAGGCAAAACAACTCGATTGGCAAAAACAGCAGGTAGCGCATTGAATGATATTATTGTAATGCTCCTTGGACTAACCGTTGGGTGCTCCACTCAGGCGAGTGAATTCTTGACGTTGAATACGGTTTTCATATTCATGCTCGGTGCTTTTGCTTTTATTATCGCTTCAGCTGCAGGAATATTATTCGTAAAATTTATGAATCTTTTCCTACCGAAAAACAAGAAGATCAATCCGCTTATCGGAAATGCTGGTGTAAGTGCCGTACCAATGAGTGCACGTATTTCAAACAATCTCGGATTGGAATACGACCGTCATAATTTCCTTCTCATGCATGCTATGGGACCGAACGTTGCTGGTGTGATAGGTTCTGCAGTTGCTGCAGGCGCATTATTGGGCTTCCTGTCATAAAATATTAATGTTTATATATTTAAACCACGGAGAGAATTTTCTACTCTCTGTGGTTTTATTTTTTTCAAAAAGGACAGAAGTTAGAATGAATATTGAGACAACTCCACGTATAGCAGTGATTGATCATAATACCTTGGCAGCCGTAGGTCTTAAAAGCATGATAAAGACAATTGCTCCTAGTATAGAAATTGATATTTTCGGAACTGTAGCTGATTTACAAGCAAAGGAGAAGCTATCTGTTTTTTATTTGCATTACTTTGCTGCGATGGATGTCGTTATCGCTAATTCTGATTTCTTTCACTCTAAGCAGAGAAAGACTATCGTAATATCCACATCGCTAGACACGCCGACTATTTTGGATTCTTTTCATTTCTTAAATGTAAATGTTGACGAAGAATCTTTGATAGCCGAAATTCAAACAATGATGAAATTTAATCATTGTGTGTGCCAAGCTGAGCCTGTCAAACTTTCAATGCGCGAGATAGAGGTTCTCACTCTTATAGTTAAAGGTTATATAAATAAGGAAATAGCTGATAGGCTGAATTTGAGCCTTTCAACAGTTATAACTCATCGTCGCAACATTACGGAAAAGCTTAATCGCAAGAGTGTTGGAGCTCTTACTGTATATGCTGTAACACACGGGTTTGTGACAATGGGAGAGATATAAAATTACAAAAAAATGCGGTAGGAAAGCGAGCAAAAAACTTTTCCTACCGCACTTTATATGCATCAATGTATGAGTTTCTTAAGTTAAAGAATGTAGCTCAAGGAATTTTTGCACTGTATCCTTGTAGCTATCAGATATGGGTAGATATTGGTTACCGATGACCATGCGAAAACGGTCAATTGTTTCAACCTCTTTCACATGTACAATGTATGAACGATGAATTCGCATGAACTCCGGCTTGGGTAAGTATTCCTCAATCTTTTTCATGTTCATGAGCGACATTACATTCTTTGAGCTATCTTTTAGATAAATCTTAACATAGTCTTTTAAACCTTCAACATAAAGAATATCATCAAAATTGATTTTCTGAAGCTTGTATTCACTTTTTAAGAATATAAAGCGGTCTTGGACCATTGATTTCTGCTTTGTTTGGCTTTCAAACCATTCAAGAGCCTTGTCGGCAGTTTCAAGGAATTTCTCAAAGCTGATAGGTTTTAGCAGATAGTCAAGAGCGTTTACTTTATATCCATCAATGGCATATTGGCTGAATGCCGTTGTGAAAACAATCCTTGTGTCTTTGTCTATGATACGTGCAAATTCAAGGCCGCTTATTTCGGGCATTTGAATATCTAGAAACAATAGATGTATAGTGTTTTCGCGTATGGTGCGTATAGCGTCACTGGCACTATTGTAGACTCCAAGTACGTTTAGAAAAGGTATCTTTTGTGCGTAGCTTTCCAGCAGTCCTGTAGCTAGAGGCTCGTCGTCAATTATTACGCAGTTTAGTGTCATAAATTATAATTTTAGAAAAGTAAATGGTATTGTTTTCTTTAAGCCCCTTTTCCCATGAATAACACCCAGGGTATGAAAGCTCAAGCCTTTTTGTCACTTGTTCCAATCCAATTCCGTGGCCGCTTCTGTCGGTCTCTTGTTTAGGATGGTTCGAATTTTCAATATTACATACAAGCTTTTCTTTTGTAGCTTCTATCTTGACATGTATGAAACTCTTTCCTGTGGCAGCAATGCCGTGCTTGAAAGCATTTTCTATGAGAGAAATGAATATTAGTGGAGCAACGAAAATGTTACAAGAATCAGGTAACTTGACATCGACATTTATTTCTGTTGAAGCCGACAATCTTATTTTCATAAGATTTATATAACTTTGAATGAAAGCAACTTCATCGGCTAGATTTACGTATTTCTGCTGGTTGTCGTAGAGAATGTGTCTCAGCATACCGCTCAATTCCAATATCGCCTTTTGAGCTTTCTCTTGGTTAAAGGCCGTAAGAGCATAAATATTATTAAGCGTGTTAAGCAGAAAATGTGGATTTATTTGATTCCTAAGATTCTTTAATTCTGCGTCCGCACGAGCCATTTGAGCATCTTTCATGGCCATTTCTGCATCCTTACGTGCTGCTTCTGAAGCATACCATTTTGCCGATAGTACGGACATCGTAGCGATAGCTGCGGTTGCTCCCATGTTGAACATGTTTCGCAATATGAAAAACAATTCCATCCATACACTTGGCTTATGGAAAGGTATTGTTGCTATTTTGGGAGCGCAGAATATTTTTTGGCTTGCGGCAAGCCATAGATGCAGCAGAAGTCCTGCTCCAACAACAAGAATGCTGGCATAAAACCAAAATCTGCGTTTGTCCCTCCGTATAAGAAATTGTGGGGTGACATAGAGATACATGGTATAGAATACAGCAATCATTATGACCGTTGATGAACACATAGGGATAAGCCTACCAATGTCGAACCTGTCACCGCGTCCGAAGTACATTAGCGGTGACAATATGATAACTAGCCATACTGCAGCATGTATTGCAACCAGCGTTTTCTTGTATTGTTGTGATGGAGTCATGATTTTTTTCTAATCAGTTAAAATCCGTTCCGCAGATATTATTCATATCTAAGAGCCTCAATCGGGTCAAGTTGTGCTGCTTTCTTTGCTGGATACCATCCAAAGAACACGCCTGTAAATGAGCATACGGCAAAACTCATGATGATGCTCCATGGTTGTATGTATATAGGCCAGTGGGCAATTAACTTGATTGCGTATGATGAGCCGACACCTAGTATTACACCAATTATACCGCCTGTAACGCTAAGCATGATGGCTTCGATGAGGAATTGGTTAAGAATGTCAATTCCGCGTGCACCGACACTCATCCTAAGTCCAATCTCACGTGTTCTTTCTGTTACGCTTACATACATGATATTCATAATTCCGATACCACCGACAATCAATGATATTCCTGCAACACACCCTAGAAGCACTGTCATCATGTCGGTTGTTGAATTCATCATTGACGAGAGTTCCTCTTGTGAGCGTATGTTGAAGTCATCATCGTCAGCTGCAGTTGTGTCAGTTGCGTCTTTCAGCTTATGGTTACGTCTCAGTATTGTCGTAATCTCTTCTGTTGCCTTGTCTGTAAGTCCTTCTGTTATGGCAGAACAATTGATGCTGCCAAGATATGTTTGCGCTAAAATACGCTTCATTACAGATGTATATGGTGCAAGGACCAGGTCGTCCTGGTCCATACCCATGGTGTTGTAACCTTTTTTCTTTAGAACCCCGATAACTCTGAATGGGATAGAGTTGAAGCGCACAACGCGTCCGATAGGGTCACTGCCGTCTGGGAATAGGTTGTCAACGACAGTTTGTCCCAATACACACACTTTCGCACTAGACTTTATGTCTTCATCACTAAACATTTCGCCGTTGTCAACAGACAATTGGCGTATTGTGAGATAGTCTGTGTTTACTCCGTATACGCTAGATGGGGTATTGTTGTTCCCGTAGATGAATTGTCCGCTGCTGCTCACTACAGGGCTGATTGCCGAGATATACTTACATTCTTCTTTCAAAGACTGATAGTCAGTGAGCTTCAGTGTTTCCATTGAAGAAGCATCTTGCCTAACGCCGCCACGCATGTCGGCACCAGGATTTATCATAATCATGTTTGAACCCATTTCGGCAATGTTTGCCTGTATGCTTTTTTTGGAACCTTGTCCTATGGCAAGCATTGCAATAACGGAAGCCACACCAATTATGATGCCAAGAGCTGTAAGGAACGAGCGCATCTTGTTGGCGTATATTGCCCTTAGGGCTATTTTGAATAGATTGCTATAGTTCATTGCTGATAATATATTTTTTATTCATCCGTATTGGCCGGCAATGCGGCAAGTGCTTCTTCGGCATTTTGGATTTTTTTGTTGTATTCATCGCTTATAACTTTACCATCTCTCAACATAATGTTGCGGCTGGAATAATTTGCCAAATCAGGGTTATGCGTTACAAATATAATCGTTCTTCCTGCGGCATATAGCTTTTGAAAGAGTACGAGTATTTCAAACGAAGTGCGTGTATCAAGGTTTCCCGTGGCTTCGTCGGCAAGTATCACTGCAGGGTTATTCACTAGTGCACGTGCTATTGCCACGCGTTGCATCTGTCCACCGGACATTTGGTTTGATTTATGGTAAAGTCTGTCGCCCAATCCCACGGCCTTTAATGCTTCTATTGCCCTTTCCTGTCGCTCCTTTGCCGAAATTCCTGCATTATACATCAGTGGCAACTCAACATTTTCTATACTGGTTGTCTTTGCCAAGAGATTGTAGTTTTGGAATATAAAACCAATCTTTCTGTTTCTCAATACGGCACGTTGCGATTTCGACATTGTTCTTACACTAACCCCATCAAGGAGGTATTCACCGCTTGACGGTGTGTCAAGACAACCTAATTGGTTTAGAAGGGTAGATTTTCCTGAGCCAGACTTTCCCATGATGGTAACGAATTCGCCTTCATATATTTTGAACGAAACTCCACGCAGAGCGTGTACCATCTCTTCGCCTACAAGGAACTCTCGCTTCACGTTCTGCAATTCGATGACTACTTTCTTGTCTTCGTTGTTCATTGCTGCTTAGGTATTGTTCCTTCCCACTGGCACTCTCTGCTTGTCTTCATGTGAGGTTGCCAGTGGGAGAGAGTGTTATTCGTTATGTTTATTTTTTCTTTTGTCCAGGTCCTTTAGGCTGGAATGGACTGCTTTCGTTTTGTTCGGAAGATGTTTCTTCTGATTCTGTAGCTTGAGCTTTACAGTCAATAACTACTTCCTGACCTTGCTTTATGCCGCTAAGTATTTCGGTGTTTATACCGTCTGTCATGCCTATTTGTACGGCATGTGCGCGGAAAGTATTGCCTTCTTTTGTCCAAACTTTATTCTTTCCGTTGCAGTCAATTATTTTTATCCCCTTCATGAGGTCTTTAGTTGGTGTAAAGCGTAATGCTTTAGAAGGAACGCTGACAACATTCTGACGTTCAGCAGTATAAATGGTAACGTTTGCTGTAAGACCTGGTTTCAGTTTTAGATCTTTATTGGGTGCACTGATTACGACTTCATACGTAACGACATTATTTGTAGTGGTAGCTTCTTGGCGAACTTGCTTCACAACACCTTCAAATGTGTCGTTGGGGTAAGCATCAACGGTGAAAGTTACACGCTCTCCTTCCTTTACATCACCTATATCAGCTTCGTCAACGTCTGCAACAACCTGCATGTCTTTCAAGTCTTTGGCTATGGTGAAAAGTTCTGGTGTTGCATAGCTTGCAGCAACAGTCTGTCCTTCTTCTACGGCTTTCGAGATAACAACACCATCAATAGGTGATGTGATGATAGCATAGCTTAAATTCGTTTGTGCTTTTGCTACCATTTCCTTAGCTTGCGCTACCTGTTCCTTTGCTTTTTTGTAGCTTAGTTTTGCAGAGTCATATTCGTCAGCACTTACCAATCCTTTTTTATAAAGAGTCTGATAGCGCAGGAAATTTGCCTGTTGATAGTTTAGGTCGCTTTCTGCGCTAGCTAGGCTGGCTTTTGCTGTATTAAGTTCACTGGTAAGGTTCGTTTTGTCTAGTTCTGCTATTACTTGACCTTTCTTTACTGTTGTATTATAGTCTACATACAGCTTTGATATAATACCTGAAACCTGCGTACCTACAGTTACCGATGTTACAGGCTCTACACTGCCCGTTGCCGTAACACTGTTTTTTATGTTTGCCGGTGCAACTTTTGCGGTGTCAAACGTAACCGCTTCTTCTTTCTTGCTTCCAGAGAAAAGCCAGAATGCTACCGCCACAACGAGCAATGCGGCAACGGATATCCAAATTTTGCTGATCTTTTTCATATCTTTTTTATGTTTTGTTTACTTGGTTATATTTTTTGTTGCGTAGCTTGCTTTTTATTTTCCCTCATAGAGGTCAAGCATTTCTTTCGCAAGCAGTGTCATGTATTTGCTTTGCAATTTTTCCTGTTGTGCTTTAAGAAGGTTTGTCTTCGAATTCATCAGCTCTATAATGTTTTTCAGACCTATACGGAACTGTTCGCTCATGAGTTCATAACTTGTTTGTGCACTTTCTACGTTTGTCTTGGATGCAATGAATTTCTGTTGGTTGTTGTTTGCGTCAATCCAATAACCTTCTATAGAGTTCCATATTTGTTTTTTCTTGTCGTCAAGTTCCAAAATGGCGTTTTGACGTTCTATCTTTGCCTTGTTTACGGCAGTCTTTGTCTGTCGCTGGTCGTATATGGGCACAGACAATGTCGCACCGATGGCAAGATTAAAGTTTGTTTTCATCTGGTTGCCCCAGTTTTGTTCGTTCATTGACGAAGTGCTTGTCATTGCCGAGCCAGAAAAACTTATAGTAGGCGAATATCCTGCTTTTGCAATGGCAATGTTTAGTTCAGAACTTTTTATTCCAAGCTGGCTATAGAGAATCTCTGGACGCGTTTCCAATGCACTTTCGTATACAGAGGTTGGTGAAGGTATAGCCTCTTCAGCCTGTTGATCAGTTGTTTCTGGTATGTAAACCTCAAACTTTTCCGTTCCAGTAATTTCTAGAAGCTGCTTGAGTTGTGATGTATATTTAGCCACACTACTTTCTGTTTCAACAATGGAGTATTTGTCGCTTGCTGTCTGTGCAGTGAGTTGTGCGAGGTCTGCTTTCGACATCTTGCCTACTTTCACCATTTCTTCGCCACGTTTCTCATTTGCAAGACTTGTTTCGTATGCCTCTTTGTTTACTTTCAGTGCCTCGTTCGTATACAAAATTTGCATATATAGTTGCGTAATCTGCTCTTGAATGCTTTTTGCCGTCATTGCAGAGTCGGCTTCTGCTTGCTGTTCGCTTAGTTTACTTAATTTTAGAGAGTTGCGATTTTTGTTGCCGTCCCACACGGTCCAGTTGGCATTTATGCCGTATGTTCCGTTGTAAGAAAACTTGTCAACGCTCTGTTGCACAGTTCCGTTGCTTACTGTTGCATTGTGTTCGTTAGGCCACGGACGGAATCCAAGCTGTTGTGTTGTGGAAGCGTTTACCGACGGCAGGAATGCGGCGCGGTTCTGCAGCGTCGTTTCGTGGGCTGTTTGTGTTGCAAGAGCCTTTTTCTTCAGCGAGATGTTGTTTTGCGCAGCGTAGTCAAGGCATTGCTGCAACGTCCATTGTTGGGAACTTTGCGCTTTTGCCATTGTTGTTGCCATAGCAAGCATCATGGTTGCGATGAGTTTGTTCATATCTTTATACGTTTGTCTATAATTTTCAATGTTGCAAATATAGAAGATTTAAAGATATGAAGCATTAAAAAATAGATATAAATAGGGTATTAGTAGAGTAAGTTAGGAGTTTAGTATTGATAGAATTCTTTTCTTTAACTTTTATTTAGGCGGTTTTGATGTATTTATCGGTCTTTTGCCTCTTTTTCACGATAAAAGAGCAAGAACTCTGTCACATTGCATAATGTAGCAGAATCCTTGCCGAAAAATAAATTTTTAATCCTATAAATTCTAGTTTAGCTTTTATAATTTAAAGCCGTGCAAAGGTTGCTTGTTACTTTGTCTTCTTGGCCTTTATCAATTTTTGCCTAATCCTTTCAGCCTCAATGTCGGCTTTCTTCCATCTGCGCAACGAGTTGAAGTAACTCTCTATATCTACAAGTCCGCTGTCATATTCGCCAGCATAGAGGTAAGCCTCTGCACGGTTTATAAAAGAGGCATTCCATGTATATGCGTCATGGTTTATTATCAAGGTATTCTCGCTGATAGCTTTGGTGTAGTCATGGCTGTTACAGTATATCTCACCGAGGTTGAAATGGGCGAGTAAATTCATTGGGTCCATATCGAGCACAGCTTTCGAAGCTTCTATTTGTTCTATCTTCAACTGTTGCAGTTGCTTACTATTCATGAACTTCATTTTCTTCGATTCCAGCTTTTGTATACTACTCGTCAGATCATTCATGCGACAAATACGGCGTTGAAATTCTTCTTCCTGTAGGCAACGTTCTTCAAAGTTTTGTCCTTTGACAAAAGGAACATCTTTCAACAATGGTGTATAACTCACGTATTCTCGCGGCAAGGACACATACTTTGCCATGTCTTTATAAATTCTTACGATATTTGGTTCAAAACCATCATCAACAAGATTTTCATTCATGCGATATTGCAGGAAATAGTTTCGGGCCAGATATTCGTCCATTATGACAAGGAAAGCCGACTTTATCCTGCTTACACATTCGTTAATCTTGTTATCCGTAGGGTTGACAAGACTTTCCACCGTGTGGCGCAACTTCGATTCATCAATCCGATTGCTCGCCAAGCGATAAAGGGCGAGTATCTCCTTTGTATATTCCGATAGGAATTTAAACTCCACACCCTCGGTATGTCGGAGATAGAACACATACAAGGCTCTTGACAACGCAGGCATCTTTACCTCACGGTTGTTAAGTTCGGGAATTATTATTTTCAATTTGTCATCAATAGTTATATGCACCAGTTTGTTGACAGTTTTCCGCGAGTCTTTTATTTGCTTCACGAGGTCCGCCCCAAGCGTATGGAGCAGCAGTTCGATATATCCGCCTTGTTTAAGAATCTCAACCCTCTGTTTGATTTCCTCTGCAATAAGAGTCATCTTCTGCTGTTCATTAATGAAGCCATAGTCTGAAGCATCCATTTGATAGCCATAGAACTCATGAGTCTGCCACTCGTTAAGCGGATATTCATCCCTTGGACGAACGCAGAACGGCGCATGCCGTTCACCACAATAGAATCTGAAATATTCATTAAAGGCATCAGGTAAATTACCAGTGCCTATCTTTTGCAAATCAACAAAAACATAACAAGACTTAGTATAATCTATTATATCCGTATTTATCCCATTGTCTCCTTCATAATGTCCAAGTCTCAACAGCCCTGCTCCATGTTTAGGAAAATGCCAATCTGTCAAACTTGCAAACAATCTAGTAAACTCCGCTGTTGTTATGTTGCGTAGCCTCATCTTTGTTTCATCGCTCATCATTGCTGCATCGAGCGGAAATGCAAGGGCAAGATCTTCATCCGACAAATTTTTCAGTTCCGGAATATATACGAAAAAATATTTTTCAGTTCTACTTGCTAATTCTTTGCGTATATTATCAATGTTTTTTTGTATATAACTATTAAGTGGTTCATTGTATTCTGTCTCCATATATACCACAAAATACTTGTCGAAATGCACGGGTAGCTCTTTTTTACATTTTATTATGGAGTGTGAGATGAGTTGTGGCTTTGCCTCACATTCGTTAACATCTTGTCTAGTATTCTGCTTCCATCCATAGGTTCTCCAGTCCTTTACCTTTTCTATAATATAGTATGTTGCTAGATACAATAATATGATTATTGCCAATGGAATAAGTACAGGCAAGAGCAAAGTACAAAAGATAGACATAAAGACAATCTCCTTGCGGCGACTCTTTCGTTCACGTTTCTCTTTCGCTTTCTTCTCTTCAGGCGTGAGAGGTTTCGAGGGCTTCCAAGTTCTTCCGTATAACATATTGACAAGTTATATATTATGGCATTGATTGTGTATACAACGTGTATTTTACAATTTAACTGGATTTACTTTTCTGTTTTAGTAAACGTTAGTATTATCAAGAATAACGCCACAACAACATCTACGATATTCCAAGTGTCTCTGCCAAGCGGAAACTTTACCAAAGGTTGGAACAGCAGAGCCAAAGCTGCGAAAGTCCATGTCAGACCCTCTTTTTTCATTTCATAATACCTGTAGGCAATAAAAGCAAAGCCCACAGTTGCCACAAACCTCACTAGAGCATAATATCCGTAAGGCATGTGTAGGAGGCAGAGTAGCAAGATTATTGCAAGAATGATATTTAGTTGTTTCATAACTATTTATTTTTTTTGCTCTTGATGAAAGATTCACCTTTATGCTTAACCTATTTAGAACCACAAAATTAAATAATTTATTTAAAAAAGCAAATCATGGCGCAATCGATAGTTTTTAATAAGAGGAACTTCTATCTTTATTCTTTATTTTTGAAAGCATGTAGGAATACTCAGAAGGGAAATTTTTCTTCGTTAGGTTTATTATATATCTGTACAGACAGTCTTTGTTGTCGAATGCAGAATGACGCTGTAGAGAATCAATTATTTTGTTCTTCCACTTCCAATATATTTGCATTTCCTTCTTCATATTTAGCCCCCTCATTGTTTCGATTAACAGTTTTACATCGGTTCTGTCTAAAAGGTAATCAAAGAATAATACAGGATTAATGTCTTCATTCATGTGGAAATGCCATATATCTTTTGGTTGTTCATTATCCTCTACCTCCCAGTCTGTAAAATTTGGAGGAAACATAAATGTCAAGCTATCAATTATGCTCTCAAATAAAGCCGTGACGATTTTATTTTTGTCTATTGTTGCCCCATAGAGAAAGTTAACTCTGTAATATTCGCCTTTTGAAAGATGATAATGATGCTGTTCCCGAAGATTAACAATGTCATCTTCTCCCCATGGTACTGTCTCTACAAGATATTGATAATACCCCATAGCTTCTATTAGCAACTGCTTATGTGACAAGACATATTTTTTACTCGTATTATGTATTAGGAAGATACCCAGCTCTTTTGTCGGCTTAGACTCAAAACGCTCTTTTGCTAAGGGCATAAGTTCGGGAAACCATTGAGACGTTATTTGGCAAGAAGCCCATGCCATATCCATCCTGCTGCCATTCAGAAAGGCTCTAAGTATTAGTTTCTGTTCTGCTCGTTTCAGATATCTAAAACAATCTCTCAATATTATTCTTGCCTCAACAACTTCCTTAATATTACCTTGAAGAATGTCAGGAAAGTCTGAATAACTTTGAAATTTATTTATAATCCTAATTATTCCCCAACGTTTGGGTATCAATAAATCGCCCATCCTATAACCTCTTTTTCTTTATTCTTCAGAAAATGCAAATGTTGTAAATACAGAAAGTCCTGTTACTATACAAGTTTGATACGTTAAATAAATTCCCAAAATTATGCCTTTTACGCCTACACTTGAAACAGGCATTTCCCACCATATTTTATAAAAAAGCCAAAAGGCATTTAATACTTGTACTACAACAGCCAAAGATATAGTAGCCCTTCGTCCACCAGATATCAATGCATACGGCATTACCATAACTAAGACTAATATTCTTCTTACCCATTCGATTATTCCAATTGAAAATATTAGCACTATTATACAAAGCCATAATGGTAAAGTGCATATTGCCGTTACCACATATCCTATACCCACAACAAGGATACAAATCAAAGCCGTATGAAACCACGAATAAATAGTATTTCCAATTAATCTCAATACAAATCCCATAACAATTATTCTCTTTAGTTTAATCTTAGATAGACTATGCCAACACCGAAAACTGCAGTTCCATGTTGAATATGCCTAGGCTTAGCTTTTCTAGCCTTATGTCTCGGCAAATTTACAAAACAATTAAGTACGTAGAGTGATTTTACACGTTTGCAACCTTGCAAACGAAGAAAGTGTACCTTAATTTGTTCACACTGTTTACATAAAAAGAAGACCTCTATGACGATGAGGAGAAAGTTCCAATCGTCATAGAGGCCTGTAATTTTTTTGCAAACAGTTTCTCTGTAAAATTAGTTACAGGTTTAACATATTTGACTCTATATGCCTGTTTTTTACGAGCTTTTCATTGACTTGATTTCTAAGTTTCAAAATTTGTCAAGTTTTTCTAGTTCAATTTATTGCTCGTTTAGGTATTTTACGTTAAGCCGTTAATCAGAAATTTTTGTCGTTAAGAATTTCGAAACCGCAGTAGGGGACAAGTGCTTTTGGTATGCGTATTCCTTCTGGAGTTTGGTTGTTCTCGATTATTGCAGCAACGATTCTTGGCAGAGCGAGCGCCGAACCATTAAGCGTGTGACATAGTTCTGTCTTCTTTGTTTCCTGATTTCTGTAGCGGCACTTTAGGCGGTTGGCCTGATAGCTCTCAAAATTACTTACAGATGATACTTCAAGCCATTTCTTTTGAGCGGCACTCCAAACCTCAAAGTCATAGCATATAGATGATGTAAAGCTCATGTCTCCGCCACAAAGACGCAGGATATGATAGGGGAGTTCTAATTTTTTCAGAAGACCTTCCACGTGATCGAGCATCTCGTTAAGTGACTCGTAAGAGTGAGATGGTTTGTCTATGCGTACAATCTCTACTTTGTCGAACTGGTGAAGGCGGTTAAGTCCTCTCACGTCCTTGCCATACGAACCTGCTTCACGGCGGAAGCATGCTGAATAGGCACATCTCTTGATAGGGAGGTCTTTTTCGTCAAGAATTACATCGCGGAAAATGTTTGTTACGGGAACTTCAGCTGTAGGAATAAGATAAAGATTATCCATGTTGCAGTGATACATTTGGCCTTCCTTGTCAGGCAACTGTCCAGTACCATAGCCTGAAGCTTCGTTAACTACGTAAGGTGGTTGCACTTCAAGGTATCCGCTCTTTCTTGCCTCTTCTAGGAAGAATGCTTCAAGAGCCCTTTGTAGACGTGCCATCTTACCTATATATATAGGGAAGCCCGCACCAGTAATCTTAACTCCAAGGTCGAAGTCAATGAGGTTGAATTTCTTACACAAATCCCAATGGCACAATGCGTTCTCTGGCAGATTGGGCATTTCTCCGCCTTCCTTTACAACCACATTGTCGGCAGCGTCCTTTCCCTCGGGAACATCGTCGTTTGGTATATTTGGTATTGTGCGCAGAAGATCAGTAAGTTTCTGCTCAAGTTCTGTCAGCTCATGTTCAAGAAGTTTCGATTCTTCCTTTAGTTCAGCTACACTTTCCTTTATCTTGTTGGCTTCCTCCTTGTTTCCTTCTTTCATCAAGGCTCCTATTTGGGCTGCTTTTTTCTTGCCTTCCTGCAGTTGCTTGTCAAGTTTCTGCTGGGTCTCACGGCGTAGCTTGTCTATTGCCAGTGCATCATAGATAGCCTGTTTTGCTCCGGGGAAATGCTTTTTCTCCAGACCTTTAATTACACGTTCAGTCTCTTCGCTGATAAGTTTTAGTGTAAGCATAATATTATTGTTTTATTGTTTAGAGTCTTATTATTTGTTTTACGCCATTTATTGTGCGCAGTTTTTTTATAAGTTGGTTAAGACGGGTGTTATCTTCCACGTTTATTTCGAGATTGCCGCTGAACAACCCATCGTGACTGTCAATGTTTATACTGCGCATCATGATTTTTTCTTCTTTGGATATGATGCTCGTAATGTTATTCACAATGCCAATGTCATCGTTACCGATAATCTTAAGTGAAGTGGAATACTGAGCTCCGTCTTTTCCGCTCCATTTTGCTTTTACGATTCTGTAGCCAAAACGTTTGCGCAATTCAGTAGCGTTTGGACAGTCTGTGCGGTGTATTTTTATTCCTCCGTTAACGGTTACGAAACCGAAAACGTCATCTCCGTATATTGGGCGGCAACAACGCGACAAGGTATATTCTATGCCTTTAAGGTTGCGGTCGATTACCAATACGTCGTTTGACGTGTTTGCCAACTCTTCGGCGGGGCTTTCATAACTGTAGCCTTCGGCACTGCGTGCCTGTTGCTGGAGAAGTGGACCGTTTGTCTCATGTTCCTTTATCTCCTGGTATTTTTCGATAACCGTATTGATGTCTAGAGTTTCATCGGCAACCTGCTTGTAGAAGTCGTTGGTTTCCTTAAAACCTAGTTTCTTGATAAGATGGGACATAATTCCTTCTTCCATCTCTATCTTCCGGTTCTTCAGGCGACGTTCTATCATTTCTTTGGCATACACCCCGTCTTTTACTTGTGTCTCTTTTAGCGCTTGGCGTACCTTTGCCTTTCCACGGCTGGTTTTGACTATGTTTAGCCATTCCTGTTTAGGCTTTTGCGTGGTGGATGTTATTATCTCTATCTGGTCTCCACTCTTGAGGACATGACGGAAAGTAACAACTTTTCCGTTTATCTTTGCACCCGTGCAGTGGTTTCCGATGTTTGAGTGTATGCGGTAGGCAAAATCAAGTACAGTGGCTCCGGCGGGGAATTTCATAAGTTCGCCCTTGGGGGTGAAAACGAATATTTCGTCTTCGTAAAGATCCATCTTGAACTGATCCATCATTTCGAGAGAATCATTGTTTTCAAGAGCCCGCCGTATGCTTGTAAGCCATTCGTCCATACTGCCCTCGCTCTTAATACCTTTGTATCTCCAGTGGGCTGCGAGTCCGCGCTCGGCGACTTCGTCCATGCGTTCCGTCCTTATTTGTACTTCCACCCATTTGTTTTCTGGACCTTTCACTGTTATGTGCAGACTCTCGTAGCCGTTTGATTTTGGAACGCTGAGCCAGTCACGCAATCGTTTCGGATTGGGTTGGTACATGTTGGTGACAATGGCAAACACATGCCAGCATTGCACTTTTTCCAAGTCAAGCGGAGAATCGAGAATAATCCTTATTGCAAAGAGATCGTATATGCCTTCAAATCCGCATTTCTGTTTTTTCATCTTTTGCCAGATGCTGTGTATGCTTTTTGTGCGGCCTTTCATGTGGAATTTGAGGCCTTCGGCTTCAAGCTTTTCCTTGATAGGGGCGATAAACGCATCAATATAGCGGTCGCGGCTTTTCTTTGTCTCGTTGAGTTTTTCCTTGATCATGTAGTAGGCATCGTGTTCAAGATATTTCAAACTGATGTCTTCTAGTTCGCTTTTCAGTTTGTATAGACCAAGTTTGTGGGCGAGTGGGGCATATAGGTAGCTGGCTTCCTCACTAACTTTCTTCTTTTCCTCTAGATGTTCTGTGTCGCGTATTTGTCGCATAAGGTTTACCCTGTCTGCGATCATAATGAGAATAACGCGCATGTCTTGAGCGAAGGAGAGGAGTAGGTTGCGGAAGTTCTCGCTTTCCACTACGGGATTTTTTTTGTATAGGTCCTGTATATGTACAAGCCCCTTAAGTATTGTCCCAACAGCTCCGCCGAAAATATGCTCAATGTCTTCTATCGTTTCTTGTGTGTTCGCGCATGAATGCAGAATGACGGCAAGGGTTCCGTCGCGTTTTAACCCTATTTCGTCGATAGCTATTTCTGCGGTCTGTAACGAAAGCAGGATAGGGTTGAGTCCAAAAATGTCTCTGGAAATCTTTTCTGTAAGTATCGCTTCTTTAAGTAGAGCAAAGACTTTCCTTTCGTCATCCTTTGACAATGCATAGCCTGTTTTGGAACGCAGCCGTTTCATTGTATCTAGTACGAGCGTTTTTTCTTCTCGTGTAAAAAACTCTTTCTTTTCCATAAGAAATCCTTTCGCTTCCTAATATTAAAATGCAAAGTTAGCAAATTTGGTGAAGAATTAAGAGCCGTTGCCAGATATTTTCTTTTGTTATTTTGGTTTGCTGTGCGCAACGTATATTTTCCCCGTGGCGTTTGCTTAATTTGACCGCGGGGATGATTGTGAAAATGGCAGGCTCTTGGATTGTAAGTCTATTGCTTTAAAAAGTAAACTCAAATATTTGCTATAGAGTGAGGAACTTGTGATAGTGGGAGAATTCGTATGATATTCAAAGTGTACCTTTTGTCGAAGGAAGCTCGAATCGGTAGATGTCTCTCTTTACTGCCATTTTTATAGCCCGTGCAAAAGCCTTGAAGATTCCTTCAATCTTGTGGTGCTCATTCTGCCCTTCTGCCTTTATGTTTAGGTTCATCAATGCTGTGTCGCTGAGGCTTTTGAAGAAGTGGAAAAACATTTCTGTTGGCATTTCTCCGATCTTTTCTCTTTTGAACTCTGTGTCCCAGACAATCCATGGACGTCCACCGAAATCTAACGCAACTTGGCATAGACAATCATCCATTGGCAAGGCGTATCCGTAACGTTCAATTCCGCGTTTGTCGCCTAGTGCGGTGCGCAGACATTCACCCAATGCCAGACCTGTATCTTCAATGGTGTGGTGTTCGTCAACGTAGAGGTCGCCCGTTGCTTTCACATTAAGGTCGATGCCTCCGTGACGGCCTATCTGTTCAAGCATATGGTCGAAGAATCCGAGTCCTGTGTCTATAGAGCATGTTCCTTTCCCGTCAAGGTTTACGCTTACTTTTATCTGCGTTTCTTTCGTGTTGCGCTCAACCATAGCTGTTCGTTCGCCCGCAAATACAATCTCTGCTATTTTGCTCCATGGCATGTCTGCGTCATCAACTATGATAGGGGTGCAACCAAGATTTACGGCAAGTAGGCGGTCTGTCTCGCGGTCGCCGATAACATAGCTTCCCTTCATGTCGCATTGCGGATCTTTTATATAGGAAGTCAGCATGCCTGTTGCGGGCTTGCGCATCGGACTGTTGTCTTCCGGGAAATGGTTGTCAATTAGTATGTCGCTGAAGGTAATGCCTTCGCCTGCGAGAGTGTCAACAATAAAGTTTTGAACAGGAAGAAAATCACATTCGGGAAATGAGTCTGTTCCGAGACCGTCTTGGTTAGACACCATAACAAACTTATAGTCGGTGTGTTCAGCGATAAAAGTAAGGGCCTTGAATACGCCTTTTCTGAATTTTAATTTTGCGAAAGAATCTACTTGTTCGTCTTCCGGTTCGTATATGAGCGTTCCATCGCGGTCAATGAATAAATATTTCTGCATATATTTTCTTTGGTTTGTGTTTAATGTCGTTTTTTTTACATTTGCGTATCAATAACTGTTAGTCTTTGATTACCGGACTTTTTGCCAATGATTTTTCTGGAGTTGATTTTGCTTTTTCTTCCTTTAGCTTGATTGTTCCGTAGGCATAGTATAACGAGTATTTGATAAATGCCAACGTGAATATTCGGATAATTGCGGCAAAGAAGCCAAATAAAGCTACTAGCCACGTGAAGGAAGACGGAAGTGAAGGATCATCGCCTTGAGATACAGTGCTGTATTCTGAAATGTTCTGTATTACTGTAAGGATGTGAACTGGTTGCATTACTGTTATTTCCACAATGCCAGTACATAGTATGGCAAGTAGTGTTGTAGAGAAAATAAGCCACCAATGTTTGAAGCCGCAAGCGTATGTACGGAAAAAGCCTCGGTAAAGCGTGCTATTGGGTTCATACATAAACCTTGTCCAAACGTACAATGTCGGGATTATGAGAATTACCATTGGAATAATGAGTGCCATTGCAATGAGAAACACCGTGAGAAGTGTTACTTGGTTAAGCGGCTTACCAGTGCAAAGTGTATAGACAATCGTTGCGGCAACTGTTAGTAGAATATGTATTAGCAGGATTGTTATTTGCAATGGAATGGTCTTAATTAATCGACGAACTGCCCATGGCAGACTGTTCTTTCCGATGTATGCAAATATAGAAGCTTCGATAATAAAGGAAACGATATAAAAAAGTAATAAACAGACGGTTATAGGAACAACTAGAAGTTGCATGCCAACGTATAACATTCCGCCCGTTAAAGTTGAAAATACAGCAGAAAGCACCGCCTGTATTGCTGCAATGGCAAGTATGAATTTCCAGTATTTGCGCATAACGGGGAACACATTTTTCGCTGTCTTACTAAAAGCGTCGTGGATGCAAGCCCGAAAACTGCGCAACTTTATTCCAGTTGTATTTTCTTTTGTCGTCATTTTCTTCGTATTTTTACTGCAAAGGTAATGATTAAGAAGATATAAATTATTTTTTGTCTGATAAAAATGCTAACTTTGCAATAATAAAACTAAAAGAAATGGATAAGGTTAAATGGGGATTTATAGGCTGCGGTGAAGTGGTTGAGAAGAAATCTGGCCCGGCTTTTTCTTCAATAGATGGTTCGGAGGTCGTTGCCGTGATGAGCAGAACAGTAGCAAAGGCTAAAGGATATGCCATGCGTCATGGTATAAAACGCTGGTATACGGATGCTCAAGAACTTATAGATGATCCAGAAGTGAACGCTGTATATGTTGCTACACCGCCGTCTAGCCATGCCGCCTATGCCATTATGGCTATGCATGCGGGTAAACCCGTGTACGTGGAGAAGCCTCTTGCTGCCAATTATGATGATTGTGCACGTATTAACCGTGTTAGCGAACAGACCGGAATGCCTTGTTTCGTGGCTTATTATAGACGATGTCTTCCTTATTTTCAAAAAGTCAGAAGCATTGTCGAAAGCGGTGAATTGGGGAAAATTGTGAATATACAGGTCCGTTTTTCCAGTCCTCCACGGGAAAGTGATGCTGCTATGGGTGAAAAGCGGCCTTGGCGCGTTGTGAAGAGTATTGCAGGAGGAGGGTATTTCTATGACATGGCACCGCATCAGTTGGATTTGCTGCAAGATCTCTTTGGCGTGATAGTTGAGGCTAATGGTATCTGCGCCAATCGCGGCGGGCTTTATGATGCTGAGGATAGTGTTAGTGCCTGCTTCGAGTTTGAAAGCGGATTGCCTGGCAGTGGTTCATGGTGTTTTGTCGGGCATGAATCAGCACAGGAGGATAGAATAGAAATTATTGGTGAAAACGGGACGCTTAGCTTCTCTGTCTTCAATTATGAACCGATTTCGCTTGTTTCAAGTCGCGGTAAAGCAAGTATAGTTGTTGCAAATCCAGAATATGTGCAGCAGCCTCTTATAAAACAAGTGGTAGAGACGTTGCAAGGGAAGGCCAATTGTTCTTGCACAAGTGTATCGGCTACGCCCGTGAATTGGGTAATGGATAGAATTTTGGGAAAATTCTGACATCGTATAATTCTTGTAAAACTGAACAGGGGACTTCTCAATGCTAAAGAAAATCACATTATTTCTGCTTTTGTTGTTTTTGTCGGTAGGAGAGATAAAATCTTCTGCTGCAAATAAAGTAGGTGGCTTGGCTGACGGAGACTCTGTAACCATGAAACAGAAGCGCGGTTTCTTAGGAACGGTTGGGAAATTTGTTACGAATATCTTTGACGCTTTTAGCAATGTCGATACAACATATATCGAACCGCAGCATTATAACTATACTGTAATGCTGCAAAATACGAACAATTATGAACGTTATACATTAAGTAGTAAATCAGGACAGACAATGACATTTGCGCCAAAGCCTTCAATTAAAGTAGGACCATATTTCGGATGGCAATGGCTTTTCCTAGGTTACACTTTTGATGTGAACCATCTGAAGAACGGGAGCAACAAGACTGAGTTTGATTTTAGTTTTTATACAGCTTTGTTCGGTATTGATCTTTATTATAAAAAAGCTGGAGAGGATTTTAAACTTCGCTCAATGAGAAATGCGGACGACAATCTTAAAATAAGTTTTAAGGACTTACCATTCGATGGAGTAAAGATTGATACAAAGGGTTTTGACGTTTATTATATTTTTAATCACAGAAAATTCTCTTATCCGGCAGCATACAGTCAAAGCACTTGTCAGAAGAAGAGTTGTGGTTCGGCTTTGCTCGGTGTCGGATACACATCGAATTCCATATCATTAGACTACAATAAGCTTGAAAAAACAGTCAATGAATATGTGAAAACGCAGCCCCAAATGGAGCAGCAGGAATTTAAAATAGATTCAGGTCTGAAGTTTGACAAAGTGAAATATATGTCGGTTTCGGTTTCTGGAGGATATGCTTACAACTGGGTGTTTGCGAGAAATTTTCTTTTCAATGCATCATTGTCTGTGGCTTTGGCTTATAAGCACTCTTCGGGAGACAACCAGGCTGATAACGGAAAATACAACTTTGACTTCAAAAATTTCAATCTTGATGGAGTAGGGCGCTTTGGTGTAGTATGGAACAACACGAGATGGTTTGTCGGTGCAAACTATATAGTTCATTCATACTACTATCACAAAAGTCGTTTTTCAACAAATAACTATGTCGGAAAGATGAATGTCTACGTAGGTTTGAATTTCGGAAAGAAAAAAAAGTATCGGAATTGACCTAGATTCTTAATTCGATTTTTTTTAAATATTATTGCTTGTAAAGAGATGAATAGAAAAATTGTCAGTTTCATCGTGGCCTTTTTGTGTGCTATTGTTTCAGTCAATGCGCATAGTGTGCAATATTCAAAGGAAGATAGTCTTACTGTTTTACGCTTGCTGGAAGAGGCGCAAGGGGAAAAGCTACAAACAACATCTGACTGTCAACTTTTTTTTGCTAGAAAACTTCTTGGCATTCCGTATGTGGCAAGCACGTTGGAGGTCAATAAAAAGGAAAAGTTAGTCGTAAACCTTAGACAATTGGACTGCACTACTTATGTCGAAAATGTTGTGGCCCTTACATTATGTCATCGTAAAAGAAAGAATACATTTGCTGATTTCTGCCAGCAACTTCAGATGTTGAGATATAGAAACGGGAAAAACACCGGATATCAGTCACGTCTGCATTATTTTACAGATTGGATTGAAGACAACTGCCGTCTTGGACTTTGTAATGAAATTCAAACGCCTGCACCGCCTTTTATAGGATTGCAGACTATCAATGTAGACTACATGACAACGCACTCTGAAAGATATCCAATGTTAAAGGGTAATGAAACTATGATTGCAGCTATAGCTAAAACAGAGAAAGCTCTGTCTAAAAAGAGGTATAAATACATACCGCGTAAACAGATACGAAACACTAAGCTCGTGAGCAAAACTGTAAAAGATGGAGACATAATCGCGATTATCACAAGCAAAAAGGGGTTGGATACTCAACATATTGGCATAGCGGTATGGCATTCAGATGGCCTGCATCTGCTTAATGCATCAAGCATCCACAAAAAAGTGGTGGAAGAACCAATGTTGTTGAGCCGCTATTTGCTTAAGCATCCTACCATGCCTGGTATTAGAGTAGTGCGCTTATGTAACTGATGCTTTGTTTCATAAATCATGGATGTCTTATGTCAAGAACACGTTAAAAACAGGTTAAAACGCACTAAAAAACGGCATTGTTTTATTTAGGAATAAAGATATTTTAGTAATTTTGCCGAACAAAAGTCCGGATGTGTTATGACAGTTGTTATCGTCGCAATATTGATCTTGGGATTCGTCCTTATTGCAACAGGGCATATTACTAATGTTAATCGTGCCGCTGTAGCGATATTTATGGCGGCAGTAGGTTGGGTCTTGTATATATGCTACGGGAGTGATTTTGTATTTGCACAACATCCAAGGGAATATAGTGATTTCCTTTCCGGACTTGTTCCTAATGCAGAAAACGTAAAGCTCTTTATTTCTCAAAACGTGTTTCTAGTCTATGTTGGGCGAGGAGCAGAGATAGTGTTGTTCTTGTTGTCTACAATGTCTATAGTGGATATATTGAATAACAACGGCTGCTTTGACTTCCTGACAGAATTGATGCATACGCGCAATAGTCGGAAAATGTTGTGGGTGATGGTATTCGTTACCTTCATCATTTCAGCGAATCTTGATAATCTTACCACAACGACAATGATGCTTGTGGTCATGCATAAAATCCTAGCAAATCGTCGGCAACGCATGATTTATGGCAGTGCAATAGTAATTGCCTCTAATTGTGGAGGAGCTTTGACCGTGATAGGCGATCCTACAGGACTTCTTCTTTGGAATATCGGCGCGGTAGATGCTTCACAATTATCAACATCTTTAGCTTTGCCTTGTGTGATTTCTTGTTTGTTGCCTGTATGGTGGCTTGGCAGAAAACTTCCTGAAACGGTAGAAATACAAAGCTTTGTTATGCCATATCGTGGGGATGACACTAACTTGAACCGCTGGCAGCGAATTGTAATGTTGTTCGTTGGCATCGGCGGATTGTGGTTTATACCGACTTTCCATAGTATTACCAAACTTAGTCCTTTTTTGGGGGCTTTATGTGTCTTGTCTTTACTTTGGATTGTAAACGAGATCTTCAATCATAAATTGTCCGATTCAGACAAGATGATACAAAAGCGCATACCAAGAGTCTTGCAGTATGGCATGATACAAATGATTCTTTTTGTACTTGGCGTTATGTTTGCGCTGGCTGTCGTAGAGGAAACAGGAGTATTGTCATGGGTTGCTCAGGTTATTGACGATTGTGTACATAATGTTTGGATTGTTGGTGGGGCAGCGGCATTGTTAAGTTCTGTGCTTGATACGTTTGCAACCTCGCTCAGCTTTATTTCCTTATACGACGTGGAAGACCAACTTTCTTTTGCAATGTCATTAGATCCTGATTATTTGGCTTCATTTGCAAAAAACGGATTATATTGGAAAATAATTGCATATAGCTCGGCAATGGGAGGAAACTTCTTGCTGTTTAGTTCCATTAGTGGGTTAGCATTGATGAAGATGGAACGCATACATGTTGGATGGTTCTTGAAAAATGTCGGATGGACGTGTATTATAGCTTGGTTCATCGGAATGGCGATAATGTGGGCAACAACATGATTGCTTTTATTATTGAAACAAAAGTATTTTGTGCGTGTCATAATTTTCAAAAAATAACAGCAGCATATACCATTTAAATAATGGAAATGCTGGCTGACAAAAAAGATTTTTAATAACACTAGAATTATTTAATAGGTATAGAATATTTAAGTTATGAAGATTAAAACAATTGGTGTCTTGACCTCAGGAGGCGATGCTCCTGGTATGAATGCTGCAATACGTGCCGTTACGCGTGCTGGTATTAGCAACGGGTTCAAAATCAAAGGAATATTCCGCGGTTACGATGGCCTTATAAACAATGAAATTAAGGACTTCACAACAGAAAATGTCAGTGGTATAATCAACCGTGGCGGAACAGTACTTCGAACTGCTAGAAGCAAAGAGTTCCAGACAGCAGAAGGTCGTAAGAAGGCTTACGATAATATGGTTAAGAACAAAATTGACGCACTCGTTGTTATTGGTGGAAACGGCTCCCTTACAGGTGCGAAAATCTTTGCCGAGGAACATGATGTTTGTTGCATCGGATTGCCAGGAACAATTGACAATGACTTGTATGGCACGGATTCAACAATCGGATACGACACTACACTTAATACTATTGTAGAGTGTGTTGACCGTATTCGTGACACGGCAGTAAGTCATGAGCGCATATTCTTTATTGAAGTAATGGGGCGCGATGCAGGTTTCCTTGCTCAGAATAGTGCTATCGCAAGTGGAGCTGAAGCAGCAATTATCCCCGAAGACTCTACAGATGTTGACCAATTGACACGATTTATGGAGCGCGGTATACGAAAGAGCAAAAGAAGCTGTATTGTTATCGTTAGCGAAAGCCCGAAATGTGGTGCCCTTTATTATGCAGACCGTGTAAGGAAAGAATTTCCAGATTATAATGTTCGCGTATCAATTCTGGGACATTTGCAACGAGGTGGCAGTCCATCGGCACATGACAGAATACTTGCAAGCAGAACTGGTGTCGGAGCTATTGAAGCAATAATGCAAGGGCAGAGAAATCTGATGGTCGGAATTAGAAACAATGAAATTGTTTATGTCCCCTTTACTGATGCTATTCGTTCTGATAAACCATTTGACAAAAAGTTAATAACAGTATTGGACGAACTTAGCATATAAGAAAAAAGACGCATTCAAGTAGATTACAAAAGCAAATCTCTTGAATGCGTTTTTTCTATTTATGTATCTTTTAAAGATACTTGTTTGATTTATATAGATGTTTTACTCCCAATCCGCCTTGAAAATGGTGAAAAAAGGATTAAGCTTTTAATAAAAAACCATTTAAAATATTGGGGATTAAATATATTTGTTATTTTTGCATCAGAATTGAATACAAACCGAAGCTTCTGTTTTTGCAATAAAAACAAATTGAAGCAGTGGTGCGTTTCATAAAGAAAAAACACATACATTTCGATAAATCTATCGTTCATTGTGCGAAAAAAAGAACCTAATTTTAAAATATAAATATATGTCACAAATAATTGGTCGTATTTCCCAGATCGTAGGTCCGGTTATCGATGTTTATTTCGATACGAAAGGAGAAGATCCAGAGAAAGTGTTACCTAAAATCCATGACGCCCTTGTCGTAAAACGTCCGGATGGTCGAGAACTTATAATTGAAGTTCAACAGCATATCGGCGAAGATACAGTACGTACTGTGGCCATGGATAACACGGACGGACTACAGAGAGGGCTAGAGGCGATACCTACAGGAGCACCAATCCTTATGCCTGCAGGTGAGCAAATCAAAGGGCGAATGATGAATGTCATCGGAAAGCCTATTGACGGAATGAAAGAACTTGATATGAAGGGCGCTTATCCTATCCATAGAGAGGCTCCTAAGTTTGAAGAACTTTCTACCCAAAAGGAAATGCTTGCAACGGGTATAAAGGTTATTGACCTTTTGGAACCTTATATGAAAGGTGGAAAAATTGGATTGTTCGGTGGAGCCGGAGTAGGTAAGACTGTGCTCATTATGGAACTTATCAACAATATCGCAAAAGGTCATAATGGTTATTCCGTGTTTGCAGGCGTTGGTGAACGTACCCGTGAAGGAAACGACTTGATTCGCGATATGCTAGAGTCTGGAGTAATACGCTATGGCGATAAGTTCAAAAAGGCTATGGAAGAAGGAAAATGGGATTTGAGCCTTGTTGACGAAGAAGAAATGAAAAAAAGCCAAGCCACGCTCGTCTATGGTCAGATGAATGAACCACCTGGTGCGCGTGCATCTGTTGCTCTTTCTGGTCTTACCGTTGCAGAGGAATTCCGTGACCACGGCGGAAAAGATGGAGAAGCCGCTGATATAATGTTCTTCATTGACAATATTTTCAGATTTACACAGGCAGGTTCTGAAGTTTCCGCCCTATTGGGACGAATGCCGTCGGCTGTAGGATATCAGCCAACGTTGGCTAGTGAAATGGGTACTATGCAAGAACGCATCACTTCAACAAAGAAAGGTTCCATTACTTCCGTTCAGGCGGTCTATGTTCCTGCTGACGACTTGACAGACCCTGCTCCAGCAACAACATTTACTCATTTGGATGCAACAACCGAATTGAACCGAAAAATTACGGAGCTAGGTATTTATCCCGCTGTAGACCCTCTCGGATCAACCAGTCGTATACTCGACCCGTTGATTGTTGGAAAGGAGCATTATGAATGCGCCCAAAGGGTAAAGCAGATTTTGCAGCGCTATAAGGAATTGCAAGATATTATAGCCATTCTCGGTATGGATGAACTTTCAGATGAAGATAAGCTTACTGTTAACCGTGCGCGTCGAGTACAACGTTTCTTGTCTCAGCCATTTACCGTAGCAGAGCAGTTTACTGGAATACCTGGAGTTATGGTTTCTATAGAAGACACCATAAAGGGATTCAATATGATTCTTGACGGAAAGGTTGATGATCTCCCAGAACAAGCATTCCTTAATGTGGGTACTATAGAAGATGCTATTGCTAAGGGCAAGAAACTACTTGAAGCAGCCAAAGGTTAAAAGCATAAATTGTTAGTTTATGAGTTTAAAATTAAAAATCGTCTCTCCGGAGAAAATTGAATTTGAGGGTATTGCAGACAGGGTCGTAGTTCCTGGAACTAGTGGCGAATTTGAAATACTTCCCAATCATGCTCCCATTATATCAACTTTGGAAAAAGGACGTGTAGTTTTTTACAACTCTGACGGCGAGCATAAAGTTAACGTCACAATGGGGTTTGTAGAGGTGCAGAAGAATGAAGTAAATATTTGTGTAGAACTTTAAAAGTCGAGTATAATATGCTGATAGTAACGGGTGTGGATAGGTTATTCAAATTGTTTATTGTGCAAATAATAGCTTTGGTTGTTATATCTGCCACAATAGCCTTTGCCATTTCTCGCTTTATAAACGTAGATGATTTAGGTGTACCTGTAACGCTAGCTTCTTCATTTTCCTTTGTTGTCGGCATTGTTGAGGGGCTTGTTTGGCGATTAGTCGCAAAAAAGAGCCCTGACAACTTGACTACTTTCTTTACCGCAGTATCAGGTTTTAGGATGTTGTTGGCCTTGGCTACGATATTCACCTATTATTTAGTTTGCGGTAATGCAAAGATGCTAGAGTTCTGTATCGTATTTATGGCGTTCTATCTGGTTTTTCTCATTCACCATTCAGTGTTCTTCTCTTATGTTTCAAATTCTCACTCTAAGTGTGACAATGATAAATAACTAAATATGAAACAATTTAGGTCTTTAATTCTTCTTTTCTTCATAGCGTTGATACCGCTTGTGGCTTCTGCCAAAACCGAAGAGGAAACAAAAAGCACTATCAATATTCCAGAAATAGTGCTTGAGCACCTTTCCGATTCTTACGAATGGCATATAGCGACATTTGGAGGCAAAAGTTTGGCAATACCACTTCCTGTTATTGTCAGAAGTTCTGCTACAGGCGAATGGTATTTCGGAAAAGCGGAAAATCTACCCAAGCAATACTATTTTGATGAAGAGCATCATGGAAAAATCTATGAAAAATTGCCTAATGGCTCAACAGTAAGGCCTTTGGACCTAAGCTTCACCAAAACTGTTGCACAAATATGGATTGTTGTAATTGTACTTATTGCCACATTCCTTTCATGTGCTCATTGGTATAAGAAGCGTGATGCGAAGAGTCAGTCTCCTGGCGGTTTTGTCGGATTTATGGAGATGTTTGTCATGATGATATACGATGATGTCGTTAAGGCATCAATAGGGGAGAAGCATTTCAAACCCTATGCCCCTTATCTACTTACGGTATTCTTCTTTATCTTCACGACTAACATTCTTGGTTTGTTACCAATCTTCCCTGGTGGTGCTAACGTTACGGGAAACATAAATATTACTTTTTTCCTGGCATTCTGTACCATGATTGCAATAAATCTTTTTGGCAACAAAGAATACTGGAAAGATATATTTTGGCCGAAGGTACCTGTATTTTTGAAATTGTATCCGGTTCCTCTGATTCCAGTTATTGAATTCTTTGGGGTATTTACCAAGCCGTTTGCCTTGATGGTCCGTCTTTTTGCCAACATGATGGCAGGACATGCAATTATTCTAAGTTTTACTTGTGTGATTTTCCTCGGTTGGACAATGGGCGTAGGCTATGGTATCGGACTTAATTTCATAAGTATTGTAATGATGCTTTTCATGAACTGTCTTGAAGTCTTGGTGGCATTCATTCAAGCTTATGTGTTTACCCTTCTTAGTTCTGTATTTATAGGCTTGGCGCATAAGGAAGAAGAATAAAAACATTACATAGAAAACAATATTTAAACAAAGAAAATAATAATAACAACTTAAAATTAAAAAACTATGATTATTTCATCACTTTTGGCTGCTGAAGGTCTGGCACAGCTGGGCTGCGGTCTCGGAGCAGGTATTGCAACAATTGGTGCAGGTATGGGTATAGGCAAAATCGGTGGAAGCGCTATGGACGCTATCGCTCGCCAGCCTGAAGCATCAGGAAAGATACAGCTGAACATGATTCTTACTTCTGCATTCGTCGAAGGTTGTGCACTTTTCGCAATCGTTGCATGTGCGTTCCTTATCAAATAAGAGAGAGTATTTAGAAATCAACGCCTAATTTGGTGTATGAAAAATTAAGCAAATGGATTTATCAAGTTTGCCATCAATACTAACTCCTGACCCAGGATTGCTCTTGTGGATGCTCCTTGCATTCCTTGTTGTGTTTTTCGTCTTGGCTAAGTTTGGCTTTCCCGCAATTATCGGGATGGTTGAGAGCCGGAAGAAATACATAGACGAGAGTTTGCAAAAAGCTCACGAGGCTTCATTAAAGCTTGACAATATCAAGCAGGAGAGTGAGACAATCCTTCAGGAAGCACGCGAAAAACAGGCTGAAATACTTAAAGAAGCTGCTGCAACGCGTGACGCTATTGTGGAAAAAGCTCAGGATAAGGCAAAAGAGGAGAGCGCTCGTATTTTGAATGAGGCAAAAGCCGAAATCGCAGCGCAGAAAGAATCCGCTATTTCCGAAATCCGCGAGCAGGTGGCCCGTTTGAGCGTTGAAGTATCCGAAAAGGTACTCCGCAAGAGTCTGGAATCAGACAAAGCGCAAATGGACTACATAGATCTTATGCTGAATGAAGTTGGTTTAAAAAATAAATAATTGGAATGGATTTGGGATTAATATCGGTTAGATACGCCCGGGCTTTGCTCAAGGCAAGCGATAACGAAAGGCTGTCTGAACAAGTCTATGCTGACATGCAGACTATCGCGGCAAGTTACGTGAACGTGCCCGAACTAAGTGTCACCATAGCTAATCCTATGCTTTCTAAAGACCAAAAGTCAAGCATCTTAACGGCGGCTGCAGGCGATAAAGCCTGCCCGCTGACTAAAAGGTTTGTTGGTCTTGTCCTGCAAGAGGGAAGAGAGAAAATTATGCAGTTCATTGCCAACTCATTTATCACTCTATACAGGAAAGAGAACAACTTGGTTCAGGCAAAACTCACTACTGCGGCTAACTTGTCTGCCGAAGTTGAAGACAAGTTGCGCAGGTTAGTACAAAGTCAGACAAATGGTACTGTAGAATTCTCTACCGAGATCGACAAAGATTTAATAGGGGGATTCGTTTTAGAGTATGACACATATCGTCTTGATGCAAGTGTCAAAAGACAGCTCAGCTCTATATTGTCTGCACTTAAATAAGAGAAAATGCGTATCACAACAATAGTGGTTCGTCTTAAAAAGTTAAACATTTAATATGTCAGATAAAATTAAACCTAGCGAAGTATCCCAAGTGCTTCTTGAACAACTGCAAGGTCTTAAAGGGTCGGCACAGTTCGATGAAGTTGGAACCGTGCTTCAAGTTAGTGACGGTGTAGCGCGCATATATGGTTTGCGCAATGCCGAAGCCAATGAGTTGCTGGAGTTTGAGAATGGCACAATGGCTATCGTTATGAACCTTGAGGAGGACAATGTCGGTTGTGTACTCCTTGGCTCTACTGAAGGCATAAAGGAAGGCATGGTTGTGAAGAGGACAAAGCGTATCGCTTCTATCCGTGTCAACGACAATATGTTGGGTAGGGTTATAAATCCTTTGGGGCAGGCGATTGATGGCAAGGGAGAAATCGACTTGAAAGATTCTTTCGAGATGCCGCTTGACCGCAAGGCTCCTGGTGTTATTTATCGTCAGCCGGTGAAAGAGCCGCTTCAGACAGGTCTGAAGGCTGTCGACTCTATGATTCCTATTGGACGAGGTCAGCGCGAGCTCATTATTGGCGACCGTCAGACAGGTAAGACAGCAATCGCCATAGATACAATCATAAACCAAAAGAGTTTTTATGATGCAGGAAATCCTGTTTATTGTATCTATGTAGCAATTGGTCAGAAGGCATCAACTGTTGCGACTCTTGTGCAGAACTTGAAGGAACACGGCGCATTGCCTTATTCTATCATCGTTGCCGCTACAGCCGCTGATCCAGCAGCTATGCAGTATTATGCTCCTTTTGCCGGTGCTGCAATTGGTGAGTATTTCCGTGACCGCGGATATTCAGCTCTTGTCGTTTACGATGACCTTTCAAAGCAAGCCGTTGCTTATCGTGAGGTATCGCTTATCCTTCGTCGTCCGTCAGGACGTGAGGCTTATCCAGGAGATGTCTTCTATCTTCATAGCCGTCTTCTTGAGCGTGCTGCACGTATAAACGATCAGCAGGAAGTTGCAGAGAACATGAACGACCTTCCTGAATGCATGAAAGGCCATGTAAAAGGTGGAGGTTCCTTGACAGCTCTTCCTGTTATCGAAACTCAAGCAGGTGACGTTTCTGCATACATCCCTACAAACGTTATCTCCATTACTGACGGACAGATATACCTAGAGTCAGATTTGTTCAACCAGGGCTTCCGTCCTGCTATCAATGTGGGTATTTCTGTGAGTCGTGTAGGTGGTTCAGCTCAAATAAAGAGTATGAAGAAAGTTGCAGGAACATTGAAGATTGATATGGCTCAGTATCGTGAGCTTGAATCCTTCTCCCAGTTCTCTAGCGATATGGATGCCGTTACCGCGATGACTCTTGACCGAGGCCGCAAGAACAACCAGCTTCTTATTCAGCCCCAGTATAGTCCGATGCCCGTAGGCGAGCAGATTGCTATACTTTATTGTGGTACACATGGTTTGATGCGTGATGTTCCTGTTGAGAAGATCCGTGAGTGTCAGGATTCATTCTTGGAGATTTTGCGTTCCAAGCACCATGAAGACATTATCAACGTTCTTGCCTCTGGAGTAATAAATGACGAGGTAAGCAAGAAAGTTGAGGATGTAATGGCAGACGTTGCCGGACAATACAAAAAGTAATAGCCTATGCCGTCACTGAAGGAAATCAAGAGTAGGATAGCATCCGTCAATAGTACGCGCAAAATTACAAGTGCCATGAAGATGGTTGCTTCCTCTAAGCTGCATCATGCGCAGGTAATGATAGAAAATATGCTCCCGTATGAAAACATGCTAGAGCGGATATTGAAGTCATTTCTTGCAAGCGAAGCCGATGCTCATACGGTGTTCAGTGAGGAACGTCACGTAAGGCGTGTTGCGTTTGTCGTATATTCTTCAAATAGTAGTCTTTGCGGTGGATTCAACACTAATGTCGTTAAACAGCTGAATGCTGCCGTTAAGGATTATTCGGAGTTGGGCAAAGACAATGTCATTGTATATCCGATAGGGCGTAAGGTTGCAGAACAGGCGGCAAAGCTTGGGCTGAACATAGCTGGTGACTTCACGGCTTTGGCAGAAAAGCCTAATGTAGCTCAGTGTATAGAGATTGCGCGTGAGCTTGGAAAAAAGTTCACAGAAGGTGAAATAGACCGTGTTGAGTTGATTTATCACCATTTCAAGAGTGCAGGTTCACAGATATTACAACGTAAGACTTTCCTGCCGATTGACTTGTCTGAAGGTATTGGCTCTGACAACGACCGCGACCTTTCGCAAAAGGTTGTTACTGCTGAGATGCAAGCTTATCTGCGCGAGAATCAAAAGGAAGAAGAAAAGAAGGAAGAACAGGTGAAACCGCTTAACGACAACTTCATTGTTGAGCCAGACCTTAATTCCGTGTTGCAGACTCTTATACCAAAGCTTCTTCATCTAATGCTTTATACAGCCCTTCTTGACAGTATTGCTTCCGAGCATGCTGCTCGTATGGTAGCTATGCAGACCGCCACAGACAATGCCGACGAGTTGCTTCGTGGGCTTAACTTGCAGTATAATAAGAGTCGTCAGCAGGCGATTACGAATGAACTGCTTGATATTGTGGGTGGTTCAAACAATTGATGTTGTTTACTGCATTAAGATCTTGTTTTTAGGGCAGATATCAAGACTCATTACATCTTGCTTTCTTGCACTAAATAACTTTCAAAAGCCGAAAAGGATTTGCACTAGTATTGTCCTTTTCGGTTTTTTCTATTTATGTTTATCTATAAGTTACGTTTTGCAGAACAGCTCTTCATATTTAATTCATATTTGCAGAGCAGCCTTCATGTTTATAAGTCTAACTATCCGTGTGGTTGTATAGGAAAGATAGGTGGGAGCTTCTTGTAGAGACACTCTCAGAAAGAGAGTGTCTTTATATTACCATGCGGCTTTTTGTTTCTAAACGTGCAGACTTTTGAATCGGAACAAGCCCGGACAAATATACATGCTATGTCCAACAGAATGAAACTTGAATAGCTTGTTTAGTTTTTCAAAAGCCTAAAGACCATGATTTAAATTGTTCTAAAATACATAAATATTTTGTTGGATAACGGAAATCTTGCACAAATGCATAAAAAATGTGTAGAAAATTTTGTGACTACACATTCCTTAATGTATTTTTGCACAAAAATCATAAAAACATGCAACACGTAAAAAGCTTCAGATCAGTTATTTCTCTTCTGCAAGAGCATGGAAAGAGGAAAATAGTGGCAATGGTTTGTCCAAACGATTCGCATACGGAGTATGTAATTAGGCGAAGTCTTGAGGAAGGAATAGCCGATTTCAAACTCGTTTTAGGCGGTGTAAAGGCTGATTTTATTGACAGTTTCCTTTCTGATTATCCAGACCATGTGGAAGTTCTCCATGCGGAGGATCCAGACACTGCTGCTGCAATGGCTGTAAGCCTCGTAAGGAACGGTGATGCAGATGTACTAATGAAAGGAACTATCAACACGGACAATCTTTTGCGAGCAGTCTTAAACAAAGAGCATGGCTTGCTTGAAAAAGGGAAAGTTATGACCCATGTTACGGTTGCAGAGTTGCCGTCTTACGACAAATTGCTTGTCTTTTCCGATGCGGCAGTCATACCAAAACCAACAGAAGAACAGTTCAATTCCATACTTACATATGTTGTTGAGGTTTGTCAGCGCCTAGGCATTGAGCGCCCTAGTGTGGCACTTATTCATTGCACGGAAAAGGTGAGTGAGAAATTCCCTCATACGTTGAGTTACGAAACGTTGAAACAACGCGCAATAGAAGGAGGCTATGGTGACGTTCTTGTTGATGGTCCGATGGACGTAAAGTCTGCATGCGACAAAGAGAGTGCAGCGATAAAAGGCATTTCTTCGCCAGTTGTGGGTAATGCCGATGCTCTTGTCTTTCCAAATATAGAGTCTGGCAATGTGTTCTACAAGACAATAACACTGTTCTCCGGTGCTCAAACGGCAGGTATGCTTTATGGAACGACAGCCCCAGTAGTTGTAGCGTCAAGGGCAGATAGCGGCGAATCTAAGTTCTATAGCTTGGCTCTTGCATGTATATCAGACAAAGCATTGTAAAATCAACATTGAAAGCATTTTCTTATACTTCTAATTGACATGAAAATTTTAGCAATAAACCCCGGTTCTACCTCAACAAAGTTGGCTATATATGAAGATTTGAAACCGCTTTGGTCTGGTGGAGCTCATCATTCTGCTCAGGAAACGTCGCAATTCAGAAAGGTTATTGATCAATATGAATACCGCAAGGAATTTATTCTAAACAAGCTTAAAGAAGAGAACATACCCCTTGACTTTGATGCTGTTATAGGGCGTGGAGGCTTGCTCAGTCCGATAAAGGGCGGAGTCTATGGTGTAAACGAAAAAATGAAAAATGACCTTGTCAATTCAAAGCATGAACACATTTGCAATGTGGGGGCACTTC
The DNA here is from genome assembly GCA_963661195.1 of bacterium. GTDB lineage: Bacteria > Bacteroidota > Bacteroidia > Bacteroidales > Bacteroidaceae > Prevotella. The sequence goes on along the minus strand of CAVLBD010000005.1, from coordinate 62,240 downwards.
TCGCTGATGAAATAGCTCAATTATGCGGTTGCCCAGCATATATTGCCGATCCTGTTGTTGTTGATGAGCTTCAGATGAAGGCCAGGATTACAGGTTTGCCAGGTATGCCACGCGAGTCCATATTCCATGCGTTAAACCAAAAGGCAGTGGCACGTAAATATGCAAAGTCCATCGGTAAGAAATACCATGACATGAATTTGATAGTTGCGCATCTTGGTGGTGGAATATCCGTTGGCGCACATCGCAAAGGAGAAGTTATTGATGTAAACAACGCACTGAATGGTGATGGACCTTTTTCTCCGGAGCGTGCAGGGACGGTGCAGTCGGAAGCTTTGGCAGAGATGTGCTTCAGTGGAAAGTATACCCTTCGTCAGATAAAGAACATGCTTCATGGCAAAGGAGGTCTTGTGGCTTATCTTGGGATAGCCGATATGGTTACAATCTGCAGTAAGGTGGAACAAGGCGAAGAGCCGTACAAGACACTTGTAGAAGCAATGGACTATGGCATAGCAAAGCAGATAGGGGCAATGTATATCGCTCTGCAAGGAAAATGCGATGCAATAATATTGACAGGTGGAATTGCTTACAGCAATTTTTGTGTTGAAGATATCAAGAGTCTGATTGATTATCTTGCGCCAGTAATTGTTATGCCTGGTGAAAACGAAATGGAGTCTCTTGCCTTCAATGCTTTCGGAGCATTGACAGGGGAGTTGCCAGTATTGGAATACACTGGCGAAAGTTGCGCACAACCATTGCCGCAGCCTATAGAATAACGAGAAATAACAGACAAGCAAAAAAGTTTGTTTTTGTGTGGGTACACACAATTAATTGATATAAATTAAGTTGTGAATTGTTTTGCACAAAAGGAAAAAAGTGCTAACTTTGCATTGTTATCCTGAAAACAATCTTTTTACCTTAAAAGACTAATACCTATTGAAAATAAAAGCGGCAACCTGTGAAGGCAACCGCTTTCTTTTTTTAGTTCTTTTTCAGCTTTTCCTAGTGCAATTTTTTCCTTTTCGTTTTATTTGTTGACTGCTAGATTTCGCCTTATTTTCGTGAGGTAATTCTTCATTCCTTCTGAATCTTTTGATCTTATTATGCTAAGAAGTTCGTCCATCTCATCCTTTATCTTTTCGATTTGCTCGGGAGTGTGCGGATTAAACAGTATTTCTTGCAGCAGGAAATCGTCTTCATTGAGAACTCCTCGTGCTATGCCCATATGTCGTTTGAATGTTGTTCCTGGCGCATCCTGATGTTTCATGACAGCAGCAAAAACGAATGTGCTGACAAAAGGTATGCTTAGGGAATATGCAACAGTTTTGTCATGTTCGTCAAACGTGTATTCGTAGATGTTCAGACCGATATTTTGGTATAGGTCTTTAAAGAAGATGCGTCCCATGTAGTCGCCTTCCTTTATTATTATTGCGTTTTCCTCATGCAGTTGGTTCAAGTTTGCAAACGTTGGGCCGAACATCGGATGTGTTGAAACGTAGCGGTGACCACATTTATCATAGAAATCTTTTAATCCCGTCTTTACCGAAGATATGTCGCTAATGATACAGTCTGGCGAAAGATAAGGCATAACTTCCTTAAATGCAGCGACAGTGTATTTTACTGTCACCGCATTTATAACCATTTCCGGGTTGAATTCGCGAATTTCCTCAAGCGATGTGAAGCGCAAGGTGTTGTATGTGAAGCGAAGCCGTTGACGGTCTTTCTCGTAGACAGCAGTCTCGTGGTTGAAACTGAGCAAATCAAGAAAAAAACTGCCCATTTTCCCGGCACCTAATATAAGAATTTTCATGTTGCTTCGCTATTTGTTTATTATTTCAATTTGTTGTCTTACGGACTCTTCGTGTATCGCTTCAAAGATTTCTTTTATAAAAGAAGAGTCCATTCCGCATAATGCGCCCTGTGCTCCTCGTTTATCAAGTATTTCGTTGTATCTTGATGTTTGCAGAACAGTCATGTTGTGCTCTTTTTTGTATTGTCCGATTTCCCGACAAACGCGCATGCGCTTTGCAAGCAATTCCATGAGGTTGTTGTCCAATTCGTCAATTTGGTTGCGCAACTCGTGTATACCCTCCGTTGTTAATTTCTCGTTTCTGATAACCAGCAATCCCAGGATATAGTCGAGCACCTCAGGAGTTACTTGCTGTTTCGCGTCACTCCATGCACTGTCAGGGTCGCAATGGCTTTCAACAATAAGACCGTTGAAACCAAGGTCCATAGCTTGTTGGCATAGAGGGGCAATTAGTTCGCGACGTCCTCCTATGTGGCTAGGATCGCAGATAATGGGAAGGTTAGGAATACGGCGGCGGAGTTCTATTGGAATCTGCCACATCGGAAGGTTTCTGTATATTTTCTTGTCGAAGCTTGAGAAGCCTCTGTGTATTGCTCCTAAGCGTTTTATTCCAGACTGGTTCAGGCGTTCCATAGCTCCTATCCATAGTTCCAAATCTGGGTTTACAGGATTTTTAACCAATACGGGGATGTCTACGCCCTTCAGACAATCGGCAATGGCTTGCATTGCAAACGGGTTTGCTGTTGTGCGTGCTCCAATCCAAAGAACGTCAATGCCGTATTTGAGAGCTAGCTCAATATGTTCCGGTGTAGCAACTTCTGTTGTTATCAACATTCCCGTTTCTTCTTTTACGGCTTTCATCCAAGGCAATGCCTTTTCGCCGTTTCCTTCAAATCCTCCTGGCTTCGTGCGTGGTTTCCATACTCCAGCGCGGAACATGTGACAGCCTTTCTTGGCAAGTTGTTTTGCTGTTGTCATAACTTGTTCTTCTGTCTCTGCCGAACATGGGCCGGCTATAACAAATGGCCGCTCATTGTCGCTGGGCAAGCCTAGAGGTTTCAATTCTAATTCCATAGTGTGTATGTTTTTGTTTATAATTATTGTTTATTTAAAAAATAAAGTTGTGATGGAAGATTCACCATGTTGTTTATTTGTGTTCTGAAGCTTCACTGCGGAATACTTTTTCAATCCTCGCTAGAGCCTCAGTCAGTTGTTTTTCTTTGGCGCAGAGTGAAATGCGTATGTATCTGTCGCCATTTGAACCGAAGATGTGCCCTGGTGTTATGAACACTTTTGCTTCCTTCAGTACTTTCTCTGTTAGTTCTTCTGCATTGCTGTATCGGTCGGGAATTTTTCCCCAGAGAAACATGCCTACCTGACTTTTGCTGTAAGCACATTCTAAGGCTTCCATAATTTTTTCAGCATATTGTCTTCGCTTACTGTATACTTCTATATTGTATTCTCGGTGCCATAGCTGGTCGTTTTCGTATGCAGCAGCCGCCGCAAGTTGTATTCCGCGGAACGTTCCCGAGTCGATATTGCTCTTGATTTTAAGTATCCAACTGATGAACGTCGGGTTAGATGCGCACAATCCTACTCGCCACCCTGGCATGTTATGGCTTTTGCTCATGGAATTCAGTTCTATACAGCAATCTTTGGCTCCTTCTACTTGCAACAATGAAATTGGGTTTTCATTAAGAATAAGCGAATAAGGATTGTCATTTACCACGACAATATTGTGTTTTTTGGCAAACGATACAAGCTTTTCGTATGTTTCTCTTTTCGCATTTCCCCCTGTCGGCATATTTGGATAGTTGGTCCACATCAGTTTTATGCGGCTTAGGTCAAGCTTCTCCAGTGCGTTGAAATCAGGCTGCCAGTCGTTGTTTTCGTCCAAGTCATAGTTCACGACTTTTGCTCCGAGAATTTTACTAAGAGAAGTATAGGTGGGGTAGCCGGGATTCGGAACAAGCACTTCATCGCCAGGATTGACAAATGCCAATGTGATATGCAGAATTCCTTCCTTGCTGCCAATAAGTGGTTGTATTTCGCAGGAAGGGTCGAGCATCACTCCATACCATTTTTTATAGAAGGCAGCCATAGCCTCACGAAGTTCTTTTGTTCCGCATGTGGGCTGGTAGCCGTGGGCATTGTCTTCGTTTGCAGTGCGGCAAAGGGTGTCTATGGTCTGTTGTGAAGGCGGCATGTCAGGACTGCCTATTGCAAGGCTAATGACGTTATGCCCTTCTTCGTTCATCTTGGCAACCTCTTTCAGCTTTCTGCTGAAATAGTATTCGCTTACCAACGAAAGCCTGTCTGCTGGTTCTATATTGTTGTTATTGTACATCGGTGTCATCTTTATATTCTCCTAAGTTTATGAATTCACTTGTTAAAGGTCTTACGGCTTCAATGCTTTGGCGGTATAGCTTATAGTCTTCGTACTTTAAGTCTATGTAGAACATGTATTCCCATTCACGGCCAATGATTGGCAACGACTGTATCTTTGTCAGGTTTATGCCGTAGAATGAGAATATACTTAAGACATGTGCCAAACTGCCTTTTTCATGCTTGAGCGTGAAAGCAAGGCTAGCCTTGTCGGTATTTTGTCTTTTCCTGTATTCGTCAGAAATCTTTTGTGGGGTTATTATAAGAAAACGTGTGTAGTTGTGTTTGTTGTCTTCTATGTGTTCCTCTAGGATTTTCATTCCGAATTTCTTGGCAGCATCTGCATTGCATATTGCAGCCTGCCCAACGAGTTTGTTTTTTGCAATGTGCATTGCTGCCCCTGCAGTATCGTCAGCCTCAACGGAGCGCAGAAAGGGGTGATTTTCCAAATATTTGCGGCATTGCATGAGGGCAACGGGATGTGAGTGTACTTCTTTTATTGTTTCCCAAGAGTCTTCATGTAGGCAACATATACTATGTGATATATGTATTTTCTTTTCTCCAACAATTTCAAGACCGCTTTTGCATAGCAACTCATAGTTGTGTAGAAGTGAACCTGCTATTGTGTTTTCTATCGCAACCACTCCAATCGTCCCGTTATTGTCGTTCTGTACATTTTGGAATAGTTGCTCGAACGTGCTGCAGTAGATTAGATCTTCCTTATCCTTATTGAAATATTTTTTTGCCGCCATTTCATGGAAGCATCCCTCAAATCCTTGTATTGCAATTTTTCTCATTTGTTCCTTTTCCTTTTGTTTGTAGCTGTTTGTGTTTGCTCTTCTATGCGAAAGCCCCGCTTCATTTATTTATGAAGCGGGGCCTTGTATTGAACTTTTATCTTTTCAAAGACATTATCTTAAGTTGAACTCTATACGCAACTTCCCGCTTCACATATCCATGCAAAGTAAAAGTAAAAATACCCAAAAGCTGCAAATAGATATTTTGCCATAACTATATTATACGTTAAAAATTAAGATGTTCTTATATTTAATGTTCGATTCTTTTGAAATCGCTGCAAAATTATAACAATTTAATCTATTCTCCAAACGAATTGTGTTATTTTTGCATGTAATGGGTGTACTTAATACTTCTCTCGCGGCTTATACAAGCTTTTTCAAGTGCGTGTCAAGGCCAGCTTTGTTGTTCGTTTATATATTTATGCCATATGTTTTTTGTTTATTTCCAACAATATATGCACAATTCTGTCAGCTGTTCTTCCGTCCCATCTGTCGGGGAGTGAAGATTTTTTCCATTTATTTTTAATAATGTCTGTTATGTATTTTCCAAGTTTTTCTGCATCTTCACCAACAAGAACGTTTGTTCCTTGCTTTACTGTTTCAATGTGTTCGGTATAGCTATTTAGCGTGATGCACGGCACATTGTTGAAGGTTGCTTCTTCTGCAACGTTGCCTGAGTCAGTAACAATTCCCATGGCATTTGCAGCAAGATAGCCGAATTCTAAATAGGGCAGGGCATCTACGACTTTTATATTGGGGCAAATGTCTTTCATTTCTTCTACCGCAGATTTTGCTTTACCTCTGAGCGGAGCAATAATTGGCGTATTGCCTGCAGAAGAACTCATTTTACGAAGCATTTCTTTTAGGTTTTCACTTTGGCTAATAAGAGCCTTGCGGTTCAAAGTGAAAAGGATGTAGCCCTTCTCTTTAAGTTTGTATTCGTCAAAGAGTGATGGTTTTCTCCATTTATCGTGGTTGTTGCGCAGTGTATCCATGAGTATGTTTCCTACTTCAAATACGTGCGACAGTTCAGCTCCCTCGCGGCTAACGATGCTACTGCTACCCATTCCTGCGGTGAAGAGGTAGTCGGATAGTCCGTCAATAACTAGTCTGTTTACTTCTTTCGGCATTTTGATGTCGAAAGACCTAGTTCCCGCCACCAAGTGTGCCAAAGCCACTCCATGTTTTTTCGTAACGATTGATGCAGCCATCGTTGAGGCAAGATCATCAACAACAATGACGATATCCGTAGGATTGTTAGAGAGGTAACTGTCGAACTTGGCCATCACCATTCCCGTCAGTTCGTTCAGGTTTTCGCAGTCAACGTTCAAGAAAACGTCTGGACACCTTATCTGAATGTCATCAAACAGCGTTTTTTCAACTGTTGCATCGTTTTCTGTTCCTGCATAAATGAGTTTACATTCAATCTCCTTACCGTCTTTTTGGGCTTTTTCAACTGCTTTTACCAATGGAGCGACTTTTATAAAGTTTGGACGGGCTCCAATGATTATACATACTTTCATTCCTATTCTTATAGCTCTTGTTTCGTATATTTAATATTTCCGCTTTTCGGATTTCGCTGTTGCTTATTTATATCTCCTACTCATTCGAGATTTTGAAAAAATCGTTTATGATTCTTTGAACAAGTCTTTTATTCCGCCGATGCTTCCCAAAAGATTGGTTGCCTCATAGGGCAGATAAACGGTTTTTGTCTTGTCACCGGTAGCCACTTCCTGTAACATTTGTATGTATTTTTGTGCAAGGAGGTAATTTGCCGGGTTTGTACTTTTTCCAACGGCTTCTGTGATTTTGCTAATGGCAATGGCTTCAGCCTCGGCTTTCCTTATTTTTGCTTGTGCTTCACCTTCTGCGTTTAGTATAGCCATTTGCTTGTCGGCTTCAGCTTTGTTGATTATTGCTGTTTTTTCGCCTTCTGATTTTAGTACAGCGGCAGCTTTTAGACCCTCACTAGTCAAGATTGTGGCACGTTTGTTTCTTTCTGCTTGCATTTGTTTCTCCATTGCTTGAAGAACGCTTTGTGGCGGTGTTATATCTTGCAGCTCAACTCGGTTTACTTTTATTCCCCATTTGTTTGTGGCATCGTCTAATACTGCGCGTAACTTTGTATTTATTGTGTCTCTTGAGGTAAGGGTTTGGTCGAGTTCCAGTTCTCCAATAATGTTTCTCAGTGTTGTTTGCGTCAGTTTCTCTATGGCGTTTGGCAAATTGTTTATTTCGTAAACAGCCTTAAAAGGGTCTACTATCTGAAAATATAGCAATGCGTTGATTTGCGTCTGTACGTTGTCTTTTGTGATTACGTTCTGCTTGTCAAAGTCATAGACTTGCTCCCTTAAATCAATGGATGTCTCATAGGAGTAGCGTCCTCGGCTCATCGTAATAATGGGTTTTGCACGGTCAATGAAAGGAATTATGATGTTTATTCCAGGTTTTAGCGTTGCGTAATAACGCCCCAGACGTTCGATTATTTTTGTTTCAGATTGTGGTATTATGATAAGGCTTTTCTTTACGAGGATGAGAGCGCAGACCACAATGGCCAGCAAAATGTAAATTCCGATGTTCATAACTATTAAATTTAAGGGTTAAACAAAACTTTTCTATAAAAATATTGTTGTTTTTCAGACCGTCTCTCGTACTTTAAGAATAATGCTTTCGCGGTCGACAACGATAACTTTCTTGCCTTTTTCTATCTTTTGCCCGTTTTCCGAAACAGCCTTCCAGTCGTCTCCGTCAATGGCAACCCTCCCGTAGCCGTTTTCTTCAATGCAAAGACTTACTGTTCCTATTTGTCCAAACAAAGCATCTGCGTTGCTGGGACGTGAGCTTTCGTTCTTGTGGAGCAACTTTATGATGCCCGGACGTACAAAGAATATGCTAAGTATAGAAATTGTTGCAAATACGACAAGGCCGAAATTGAAACTTACGCCGAAGGCGGAGAATATGGCTGTGACAGCAGCTCCTATAGCAAAACACATGATATAGAAATCTCCGTTTGTCAATTCTAGGATTAGGCAGAGTACGCTTACTAGGGTCCAAAACTGCCAAAGATTTTGTGAAAAGTATTCAATCATACGCTTGTCGTGTTTATCTAGAATAAACTTACTTATAGTTGATAAATGCTGAAATCACGGGATAACCATGAGTTTTGTATATAATAGCCGCATGCCTATTATTACTTCGCTACAAATTTACTAAGTATAATTGACACTGCAAAACATTTCCTCTGTGAAAAGGCTTTTACTCCTTTCATTAACGTAAACCATTAAAATCCTTTTCAATCCAATTTACCACTGCGTTCTCTTCATTTGATCCTATCACTTCATTGGCATAAGCTTTTACTTCCTCAAAGGCGTTGGATACGACAACGCTCCAGTCGGCAGCTTCCATCATAGGGATGTCGTTCATATTGTCTCCAAAACATACAATCCTTTCTGCACCGATTTTATTTGCAAGCCTTTTTATGGCAGCGGCTTTTGTAGTTCCTTCCTGGTATATGTCAATGATACCTTGCTCTGTGTCGAAAATGTCGCGGTAGCAGTTGTATGTGCATGGTATTCCTTTTTTGTCGATTTCATCGGCAATTTTTCTCAGACTGTCAAACTTTCCCATACTGAAGATTAGCATGACGCCATCATATTCCCCAGTGTTTTCTAAAAGTTTTCCTACTGTTTCAAGGCGTTTTAATGGTGTTTTTATCCTTGGCTCAATAAAATCGCGCTCTTGTTGCGAAAGATTAGTCGTATGGTTAACAACAATGCGATTGCCGTCCTTATTATAATTATATATAAAAGGTGTATTGCCGTATAATTCGAAAATGTCGGCAATTCTTTTTACTAATGCCGGCTCGATAAACCGTGTAGCGATATACTCCTTTTCTTTTGGCTGCCATTGTGCACACCCCGCCATTACAATGAAGGGCAGATTTGCGTTGACATCTTTCATTAGGGAAGTAACGGTAGCAGGAGTTCGTGCTGTGGCAACAGTGAAGGCCGCCCCTTTGTCAATGAGAGTGTTTAACTTTTCAATGGTTTCTTGTGAAAGGACAGAGTTGTTGTTTAGCAACGTTCCGTCCATGTCGCTAACGTATAGAGTCTTTGAATTGCTATGAGTTGACATGTTGTGGTTGATTAAGCTATAAGAAGTTTGTTAGATGTTTTCCTGTATGCTAAGAGCATCATAATTCCTGTTATCAGCCATGAAACGGGGTATGCCATCATCAGTACTTCATATGTATGGAACCATTTGGCAACGCCAAAGATCCATAATATGCGCAAAACGCAAGTACCGAAAATAACTATTGCTGTGGGTAATATAGACTGCCCCATGCCGCGCATTGATGCCCCAGAAATTTCATAGCTACACGCAATTGCTTGTGTTGCCAATACAACGAATAGACGCTTGTTGCCGAAAGCCAATACTGATTCGTCGGTAGAGAATATGCTTAGGCAAGCGTTGTGGCCAAAGAGTATAAGCATATTTAGACTGAAGCACAGTAAGAAGCCAGTTGACATGCATATTCTGAATATTTTTCTCACTCTGTCATTATTTCCGGCGCCATAGTTCTGTCCGATAAAACTTATTGCTGCTCCGTTAAATGCAGCCACGATGAAGTAGCAATACGATTCGTAGTTAAGCGATGCAGCAGAACCGGCAATGGCAGATGCGCCATAATTGTTGATGGCTGACTGCATGAGAACGTTGGAAAAAGAGAATATCATCCCCTGCACGCCAGCCGGAATGCCGATGTAGAGCATGGGCTTTAGCTCATTCCACTTTATTCTGATGTGCTTGACTGAAAGTTTATATGGCATGTCTTCGCGCATTAGTATAAGGACTATCAGTAGCGCGCTCATAATATTGGCTAGACATGTTGCAATGGCAATGCCCTCAACTCTCATGCCGAAGCAAACAACGAAGATTATGTTCAGAACCGTGTTTGTTATGCCGGCGACAATCAGAATGTAAAGCGGACGTCGTGTGTCTCCTTTGCTGCGCAATATGGCTGAAGCATAGTTGAAAATAATGAAAAAAGGTATGCCGCAGAAGTAAATCCTCAGGTATAATGTGGCTAAAGGCAATACGTTATCAGGAGTGTCAATGGCTTTAAGTATTGATTCAGACACCATGATACCGAGTATAGAAAGGAACCCCCCGCTGGCTACAGCAACTAGTGCAACTGTGTTTATGGCGTCATGGATTTTTTGTTTGTCGTTTTGGCCTATATGGTTTGAAATTACGACATTGGCTCCCATCGAAATGCCCATGAATAGATTTATCAATAGGTTTATCACGGGGGAGTTGCTGCCCACTGCAGCCAGCGCTTCTTTGCCGATGAAACGTCCGGCAATGGCAACGTCAACAGAGTTAAACAGTTGCTGCATAAGGCTGCTGGCTGCAAGTGGCAGGGCAAAAAGGATGATTTTCTTAAACAGAGGCCCATTGAGCATGTCTATTTCTTTTCCATTCCTCATTGTTGGAATTCTGTCGATATTAAATCTTCAACTTCTTCTTCGGATATTAAGTTGAAATCTCCTGGAATAGTGTTCTTTAGGGCAGAGGCTGTAAGGGCGAACTGCAGGCATGCCAGATTGTCATCTGGGTGTTTTGCATAGCCATGTAGATAGGCTGCGATGAAAGCGTCCCCAACCCCCATAGGGTCTAATACGTTATCTATGTCGAACAGGCATGTCGTGTAAAGTTGTCCATCGGCAAAAAGAACTCCCGTAAGGATATGGTGGTTGGCAGACAGCGTGTTTCTTAATACCATAATCATTTTTTGTGCTTTGGGGAACAGTTTCGATGCCTGCTGAAAATATTCCGCAAAGGCTTTCTGATCTATGGCGTAAGCACTGTCTTTAGCATCAAACTTAGGCGGTTTGCAACCCGTTATCAGTTGCCATTCGCCTGCTGTTCCAAAAAGGATGTCGCTTCTCTGTGTCATGGGGAAAAGCACATCGTGTGCGTCTTTACCATAGCGCCAAAGGTTTGCCCTGTGGTTGATGTCGCACGAAATGAGCAGTCCTGCTTTTTCTGCCTCGGCAATAGCCTCAGCTGTACTATCGGCAGCGCCTTGTGAAAGTGCGCTTGTGATGCCCGACCAGTGGAATAGCATGGCGCCTTCAAAAGCCTCGTGCCAGTTTATCATGCCAGGCTGAATCGTTGTAAGCGAAGAATCTTCACGGTCGTACACAATACTGGAACTGCGTAGCGCTGCAGACTCTTCATAATAGTAGAGGCCAAGTCTGTCTCCGCCTTTGACGATATGGTTCGTGCCGACGTTATACCGCCGAATGTCACCCATGCACGCTTCGCCAATTTTGTTTCCCGGAATACGGGTCACGTATTCAACGTCGTCTCCGAACATTGCCAATGATACAGCAACGTTGGCCTCGCTTCCACCGAAAAAGCCATTCCAACGACTTCCTTGAACGATGCGCTCCTTGTTGGGGCGTGTCATTCTCAACATTATTTCTCCGAATGTGACTATCTTCTTGTCTTTCATCGCTTTAAAGTTTAAAGTTTTCTGTAGTTTGTTTCTTCTTGTTGCCGTTATCTCGCGGCCCTTTTCTGCAAATGTAGACAATTCCAATGATTACTCAAAAACATTTGTGTGCTATTTGGAAATTATTGTTTAATTTTGTCGGGAAAAACTTTACCGTGTGCATGAAACGATTATTATCAAACGTTCTGCTTCTTGTTTTTTTTGTGCATGTATGCCATGCACAGATGAAATGGAACGAACGTTATCAGACATATATAAACCAATATCGCGATTTGGCCATAGAGCAGATGCTTAAGCATGGTGTGCCGGCAAGTATAACATTGGCGCAAGGACTGCTTGAGAGCGGTGCTGGCCGGAGTGAGCTGGCATTAAAGGGGAATAACCATTTTGGTATAAAATGCCACGGATGGACAGGGCGCACCACATATCATGATGATGACGAGCGTCAGGAATGTTTCCGAGCATACGACAATGTGTTTGATAGCTATGAGGATCACAGCATGTTGCTCACGCAGCAGCCTCGTTATAAAAGTCTGTTCCAACTGAACCGTAAAGATTACAGGGGGTGGGCTAAAGGATTGAAGGCGTGTGGGTATGCTACAAGTCCTACGTATGCAAAGAAATTGATAAATATAATAGAACTGTATAAGCTTCACGAGTATGACTCTGCCAAAGACTACGACCGCTTTATGGCTTCTCGCCCGCAAAAGGAAAATGTGGCAGCCAGCAGTCCGGGGGGGCATCCTATACGCCTTTACAACAACAATTATTATGTTGTGGCGCGAGCAGGCGACACTTTTAAGTCTTTGGGAAAAGAACTAGGATGCTCACCGCGCAAACTTGCCCGTTACAACGAGCGTCCGCTAAAAGCGGAATTGTCGGAAGGCGACATTGTTTATCTTAAGAAAAAGCAGAAACGTGCACCACGTCAGTACAAAGGGCGGGAGCATACAGTGAAGGCAGGCGAGAGCATGTATTCCATATCACAGTATTACGGCATACGCTTGAAGAAACTATACAAGAAAAATCATCTGCCAAACGACTACAGTCCGAAAGTGGGTGACAAACTGAAGGTATATTAAAAAAAAGTATCTTTTGCCGCGATAAATGTGGCAATGGCAATGTTAACCGAATAAAAGAAAAGGAAAACAATCAACGGCGAAAGCCAAATAGAATAATAACATTATGTTAAGGTTAGACGATTTCTACAAAGCCCGTTATGAACTGGGCAAGGTGATAAGACAGACAGAAGTGGTTCATGCACCAATGGTAAATCCCGAATGTGAGGTGTATCTTAAGCTAGAATGCTTGCAGCGTACGGGGTCTTTTAAGGTGCGTGGAGCATGCTACAAAATCTCGCAGTTGAGCGACGATGAAAAGGCTCATGGTGTTATAGCATGCTCTGCGGGAAACCATGCGCAAGGTGTAGCCCTTGGCGCTACGGCTCACGGCATAAAGTCGCTGATATGCCTCCCCGAGGGTGCCCCGATAAGCAAGGTTGAGGCTACAAAAGGCTACGGTGCTGATGTTTGCCTTGTGCCGGGCGTGTATGATGACGCATACAACAAGGCTCTTTCCTTGAAAGAAGAAAAAGGATATACGTTCGTTCATCCTTTTGACGATAAAAATGTAATAGCAGGGCAGGGGACTATCGGTCTTGAACTGATAGATCAAATACCAGACCTGGATGCCGTAGTTGTGCCGGTAGGCGGAGGAGGACTGATAAGTGGCGTGGCTTTTGCCTTGAAAACCTTGAACCCCAAAATAAAGGTCTATGGCGTTCAAGCTGCAGGAGCGGCAAGCATGGTGAGCAGTATCCACGATGGCCACCGACTGAAACTGCCAGAAGTGTCGACCATAGCCGACGGCATTTGTGTCAAAGAGCCAGGAGAGCTTACGTTTGATGTTTGCTCGCATTATGTTGATGAAATGGTTACTGTTAGCGAAGATGAGATATGCGCAGCCATACTTCAATTGCTGGAAAAAGAAAAAGTTGTGGCAGAAGGTGCTGGAGCTACTGGTGTGGCAGCAGTTATGTTCAATAAGGTTCCCGTAAAAGGCAAGAAGGTTGTGTGTATCGTGAGCGGTGGTAACATAGATGTCACAATCCTAAACCGTGTAGTAAAGCGCGGATTGGCAAAGAGCGGACGCGTAGCCATCATAAATGTCGAGCTTGATGACAAGCCGGGCAAACTCGTTGAGGTTGCAAGTGTTATAGCTCAGGCGGGCGCAAACATAACAAATGTATTCCATGATCGCAACAGCGATAGCGAAAAGGTCAACAGTTGCGTGCTTCGTGTGGTATGCGAAACGCGTAACGAAGAGCATGTAGCGCAGATACACGACGCTCTTCAAAAACACGGACTAAAACTTCTGAAATAATTCGCAGGGGAATGTTTGGATTGAATGTCTTGGGCTTACGCAACGTAAACGGCAGGTTTACATTGCCTAAGCCCAAGGGTTTTTGTTATAAAGCCCGCGGGGAAAAATGGTAAATCCAACACGCTTTTGGGGCAGTGAGGCTGAAATTTTAACGTGATAATGCCGAATTAAACGCAAAAAAAACTTAATGTTGAAAATAAGGACAAGGAAAGTTTTGTGAAATGGGAAAAAGTTTATAATTTTGCACGCTGTTTGGAATAAGTATCAAAAGGAAACAAAGAAAAACGTAGATAGCAATGTCGAAAATTTGTCAAATCACGGGGAAAAAGGCTCTGACGGGCAATCATGTATCCCATTCAAAGCACCGCACAAAGCGTACCTTTGATGTAAATCTTTTTAACAAGAAATTCTATTATGTAGAAGAGCAGTGCTGGATAAGCCTTAAGGTTAGTGCTGCAGGTCTTCGCCTGATAAACAAGGTTGGTCTTGATGCAGCTCTCAAGAGCGCAGTATCAAACGGCTATTGCAATTGGAAAGATATAAAAGTTATAGGAGAATAATACAATGGCTAAGAAAGCTAAGGGTAACCGTGTGCAGGTGATTCTTGAATGCACAGAAATGAAGGAAAGCGGTCTTCCTGGAACAAGTCGCTATGTAACGACAAAGAACCGTAAGAACACTCCTGAGAGAATGGAACTTAAAAAATACAATCCTATCCTCAAGAGAATGACCGTTCATAAGGAAATTAAATAATAATAGAAAAATAATACTTTAGAATATGGCAAAGAAAGCAGTCGCAACCCTTCATGAAGGTTCAAATGACGGTCGCGCATATACAAAAGTTATCAAGATGGTAAAGAGCCCCAAGACTGGTGCTTACGTTTTTGATGAGCGTATGGTTCCTAATGAGGCTGTAAAGGATTTCTTCAAATAAATCCATAAAGAAAGCCGTTTTTAAGGCTTGCCTATAAGCTAAAGAGGGATTGCAGCATTTTGCTTGCAATCCCTTATTCTTTTGTGTCGTTTTAGTGATTTTGGGCAAATGTTGCGGGAACGGTTTTTTTTTCATAACTTTGTGGAATAAATTAAAAAACAATTATATATGGCTTTTTTCGGACTGTTCGGCAAAAAGAATAAAGAAACCCTTGACAAAGGGCTTGAAAAGACAAAACAGAGCGTTTTCTCAAAAATAGCTCATGCGGTAGCTGGTAAGTCTACCGTGGATGATGAAGTGTTAGACAATCTGGAAGAAATCTTGATAACAAGTGATGTCGGTGTAGACACAACCATTAAGATTATAAAAAGCATAGAAGAAAGGGTTGCCCGCGAGAAGTATGTTTACACTTCCGAACTTAATGGCATATTGCGAGATGAAATATCACGTCTGTTAGACGACTCAAACAATACCGAGAATTGGCAGCTTCCTGAAGGGCACAAGCCTTACGTTATATTGGTAGTAGGAGTTAACGGAGTGGGTAAGACCACAACTATCGGTAAACTGGCGAAACAGTTTAAGAATGCCGGCAAGAAGGTTTATCTCGGCGCAGCCGACACTTTCCGTGCAGCGGCAGTTGAACAGATCTGTATTTGGGGAGAAAGAGTCGGTGTTCCTGTTGTTAAACAGCAAATGGGGTCAGATCCGGCAAGCGTTGCATTTGATACACTCAGTTCCGCAATTGCAAACAATGCCGATGTCGTTCTGATTGATACTGCCGGTCGTCTGCATAATAAAATCGGCTTGATGAATGAGCTGAAGAAGATAAAGGATGTAATGAAAAAGCTGATGCCAACAGCACCAGACGAAGTGATGCTCGTATTGGATGGCTCAACGGGGCAGAATGCTTTCGAACAGGCCAAGCAGTTTGCAGCTGTAACGAATATCAATAGTTTGGCTATAACAAAATTGGACGGAACGGCGAAAGGTGGAGTTGTAATTGGAATAAGTGATCAAATGAAGGTTCCAGTAAAATACATTGGTCTTGGCGAAGGTGTTGATGACCTTCAGCTTTTTGATAAAAAAGAATTTGTTGATTCTCTTTTCAAATCATTAGACAAGTAAAACACAAGTAGCAAAAGTGAAACGCAATCAGATAGATTTCATTACGATGGGGTGTTCAAAAAATCTTGTTGACACCGAGTCGCTGATGAGAAAATTCAGTAAGTACGGCTATACATGTACTCATGATAGTGACGAGCCTGAGGGAGAAACAGTCGTTATCAACACCTGTGGCTTTATTGAAGACGCAAAGGAAGAGAGCATTGAGATGGTTCTAAGATTTGCTCAGGCCAAGGATGAAGGTAAGATAAAGAAACTTTATGTCATGGGCTGTCTTTCAGAACGTTATCGTAAGGAACTTGAAGAAGAAATTCCTCAAGTTGACAAGTTCTATGGCAAGTTTGATTTCAACAAACTTCTTGATGAGATGGGTAAGGCGGAAGGAGAAACAAATGATTCGGCCACGACTTTAGACCCGCTTTCAAGCAGATTGACAACAACACCTTCTCACTATGCGTATTTGAAAATAAGCGAAGGCTGTGACCGTCATTGTGCATATTGTGCAATACCCATTATAACCGGAAAACACAAGAGCCGGACTATTGAAGAGATACTCCAGGAGGTACGTGAACTTGTTAAGTCAGGAGTGAAAGAATTTCAGGTTATCGCTCAAGAACTGACTTATTATGGCGTTGACCTTTACGGGAAGCAGATGATAGCTGAGTTGATAGATGAAATGGCAAATACGGATGGAGTTGAATGGATAAGGCTACATTATGCTTATCCAACGCATTTCCCGTTTGAACTTCTTGATGTTATGAATCGTCACGACAATGTATGCAAGTATCTGGATATAGCTTTACAGCATATTTCCGACAACATGCTTTCGCGTATGCGTCGAAATACCACGAAGGAGGAAACGTATAAATTGATTGAACGGCTCCGTAAAGAAGTGCCGGGAATTGCCATAAGAACAACTCTGATGGTTGGTTTCCCCGGTGAAACGGAGGAAGATTTCAAAGAATTGCAAGACTTTGTGAAATGGGCGCGCTTTGACCGTATGGGAGCTTTTGCCTATTCTGAAGAAGAAGGTACGTATAGCGCGGAGCATTATCGCAATGATGTGCACGATGACGTGAAGCAGGAACGCTTGGACAAGCTTATGCGCATTCAACAAAGGATAAGTGCTGAGTTGGAAGCTGAAAAGGTTGGAACGAAAATGCGTATAGTCATTGACAGAAAGGAGGGAGACTATTACATAGGCCGCAGTCAATTCTCTTCTCCTGAGGTGGATCCGGAAGTGCTAGTGTTGGCTGATAAAAACTCGCCCTTGACTATAGGCGAATTTTACGACGCAACAATCACCGGTTCAGAAGAGTTTGACATATATGCCACTGTTTAATGCTTTTTCAATACAATGTTTCTCAACACAACAAAAAAGGTGTGCAGGGCATTTGATTTTTACTTCTCTTATAAAACTTTTACAGATACAAAACGATTAAGCGTTGAACAATAAGAATTTCATATCGGAACTTTCTTCTCGTTTGGGGCGTTCTGCAGACGAAGTGCAACTTCTTACATATACACTCGTAGATGCGATGAACGATTTCTTTCAAGAAGGAGATAGCGTTTCACTCAATAATTTCGGAACTTTTGAGGTTAAAAAGCGTATGGAACGCATCATGGTATCACCAACAACAAAGAAAAAAATGCTTGTTCCGCCGAAACTTGTTTTAGGCTTCAAGCCTTCCGTGACAATGAAAGAAAAAGTAAAAAACGGAAAACGTTAAGACATGGGAAAAGCTTTGACGAAAGATTTGGTACAAGCCATTGCATCTAAGAAGAACATGACATTGAAAGAGGCAGAAGAATATGTTGATGCGTTTTTCTCCGTTGTGTCAGACGGCTTGCACCGTGAGGGTGTCGTAAAAATTAAAGGCTTCGGGACATTCAAGCTTATTGAGGTGCGCGACAGAGAGAGTGTTGATGTAAACACAGGTGAACGCATGACAATAGAAGGCCACACAAAGATGACCTTCACTCCAGAGGCTACATTGCGCGATATGGTGAACAAACCTTTCTCTCAGTTCGAGACTGTTGTGGTAAATGACGGTGTTGACTTAGAGACACTCGTTTCCGTTGAAAACAGCGATTCCACCGAAGTAGAACCATCAGAAAACGCTGAATTAACCGAAAATGGAGATACGCCAAGCAAGGCAAATGGCATCGAGGAAAATGAAGCATTCAACGTTTCATCAGAGCAAGCCAATACTCCAAAGATTGAACCAACGGAAGCGGAGCCATCCGACGGGGAACAACAAACTGAGCATGTGGCAACTTTTGAGGAAACATATGAAGAGCATGTAATAGATACAGGTGACAAGATAGGGGAAATCCAGCCTCGGAATAATGAGTCAGAAGAAGCGTCTTCAAGAATGGTTTATGTTGTAGCTGAAAATACAGAAAATTCCGGCAAAATAGAACCGGAAACCAGCGTCGGCTCCATCGAAAAATGTGAAGATTCAGACGGACAAATAAGTGAATCCAAGGATACTGAAGACAAACCGTTAACTGATGAGGATTTATTTTCAGAAGAGACAACCCATGAAGAGGGCGACAACTCATGTGAACCTGATAGCAACATGGGTATGCAAAGCAACAAAACACGCAATGGCTTAGTTTTAAAAATTCTTATTGCTTTTGTTGCTGTTCTTGTTGTTGTGGCAGTTTTTTTTGCAGGCTATTTGTATGCAGAAAGTAAGTTACATGAGAAATCTGATAAAGACAATATGGTAGCGGCACGTCAGAATGTGGTTTCTACAAAAAAGAATGCTGCTAAGCATCATACTGCAACAGAACAGGTCAAGGCAAGTCAGACAGAAAGTCTTGCCAACTCTGCTGATGCTTCACTTCGTCAAGGAGAAGAAGCTAATGGTGTAAAAACTCCTGCACAAGCTGAAGGAAAGGTTATAGATGCAAAAAAAGCTAGTGGAGATGCGGCATATGTCAAAAGTGACGTGAAGGAAGAGCAGGATGCAAAACTTCGCGCAAAGGATTTGAAGGAAGAGCCCGTAAAGCGCGCTTCTTCCGACAAAAAACTTGCTGTCGCAATGCGCTTTGTTGAAACAGGAGCATATCGCATTGTCGGTATAGACAGAATATACAAGGTGAAATCGGGAGAAACAATGGGAAGTATAGCCCGTAGGTTCCTTGGTGGCGGTATGGATTGCTACATACAGGTTTGCAACGGTAAGACAGATGTTGCAGAAGGTGATATGTTGAAGATTCCCAAATTGGAACTCAAGAACAAGAAGAAATGATATGTAAAATAACTTTTTTGACTTGTGTCATTTACTTTTAACACAAACGATTAGCGGCACACATCTGCTTAAAAGTTCAAAAGTTTGAAAGCATTTTAATACAATATGACCAATGACTAAATAGGGTTAAAAAATACAAGAAACAAAACTTTTTAATATTATTTATGCCCGTAATCTCTTTGTTCCGCATATAAAAGTATTACTTTTGCGGTAATAAAGAGATTATGGACATTTTAAACGAATATAAAAAATCATGGCAGAATATGTTGACATACGCGAGTTGAACATAATGATAGAGCAACAGAGCGCATTTGTTACAAATATAAAAACCGGTATGGAACGTGTCATCGTTGGACAGAAACACTTGATAGATACGTTGCTTATTGGTCTTCTTAGCAATGGACACATACTTCTTGAAGGTGTTCCCGGATTGGCAAAGACATTGGCCATCAAAACTCTCTCTGAACTCATTGACTCGGACTTTAACCGTATACAGTTCACTCCGGATCTTCTCCCGGCAGATGTTATC
The DNA here is from genome assembly GCA_963661195.1 of bacterium. Classification (GTDB taxonomy): domain Bacteria; phylum Bacteroidota; class Bacteroidia; order Bacteroidales; family Bacteroidaceae; genus Prevotella. The sequence continues at coordinate 42,504 of CAVLBD010000005.1, read as the reverse complement.
GGAACATTGGTATATTCGCAGAAGAATGAGAATTTCCAAGTGAAGAAAGGTCCTGTGTTTGCCAATTTCGTATTGGCTGATGAAATAAACCGTGCCCCAGCGAAAGTGCAGAGCGCATTGTTGGAAGCGATGCAGGAACGGCATGTAACGATAGGTGGCACAACCTTCCAATTGCCAAGTCCGTTCCTTGTGATGGCTACCCAAAACCCAATAGAGCAAGAAGGCACATATCCGTTGCCCGAAGCTCAGGTTGACCGTTTTATGCTTAAAGCCATCATTCAATATCCAACGCTGGAAGAGGAGAAACTCATTATGCGTGAGAATCTCAAGGGGACGCTTCCTGAAGTAAAGCCAGTAGTAGGCGTTGAAGAGATCCTCAATGCACGTCAGGTTGTCGATAAGGTTTACCTTGACGAGAAGATAGAGCAATATATCGCAGATATCGTCTTTGCAACCCGTTTCCCGGAGCGTTATTCTTTAGGTGAGCTTAAAGATTTGATAACCTTTGGCGGCAGCCCTCGTGCAAGTATCAATTTGGCAAAGGCATCCCGTGCTTACGCATTTATTCATCATCGCGGTTATGTTGTACCTGAAGATGTTAGAGCCGTAGCATATGACGTGCTAAGGCATCGTATCGGTCTTTCTTATGAAGCAGAGGCCACTAACATTACGAGTGAGGAAATCATAGAGAAAGTTCTTAATAAGGTGGAGGTGCCCTGATGGAGACACATGATTTGCTGAAGAATGTGCGTAGGGTCGAGATAAAGTCACGCGGGCTAAGCAACAATATCTTTGCAGGTCAGTATCATTCCGCTTTCAAGGGACGTGGCATGGCTTTCAGTGAGGTCAGAGCCTACCAATATGGTGATGATGTCAGAGATATAGACTGGAACGTGACCGCCCGCATGAATGCCCCTTATGTAAAGGTGTTCGAAGAGGAGAGAGAGCTTACGGTAATGTTGCTTATTGACGTTAGCGGTTCATTGGATTTTGGAACCCGTAATGAGACGAAGCGCCAAATGGTAACGGAAATTGCTGCAACGTTAGCCTTTAGCGCAATCCAGAACAACGACAAAATTGGTGTAGTATTCTTTTCAGACAAAATTGAGAAGTTTATCCCGCCAAAGAAAGGGCGCAAGCATATTCTGTATATAATTCACGAGATGCTTGATTTTCATCCCGAGAGCCGCAAAACAGATATTTCAAGTGTGTTGGAATTTATTGTTAATGCAGTGCGCCACCGTTGCACAGCTTTCTTGATAAGCGATTTCTATGCGCGGAATGACTTTAGCAAGCAAATGGAAGTGTGTAGCCGCAAGCATGACATAGTGGCAATACAGGTGTATGATATCTTTTCGAAAGTGCTGCCTGATGTCGGACTTGTAAAAGTGTCTGATTCAGAGACAGGGCATGAAATGTTTATTGACACAAGCAGCAAGAAGATACAAAAGGCCCATCGTACGTATTGGGAAGAGAGACAAGAAGCACTCACACGTCTTTTCAACAAGACTAATACGGACAGCATTTCCGTAGCTACAAACGAAGACTATGTTAAAGCATTGTTGCAGCTCTTCAGAATGCGGGCGTAAGAATGTTTGGGTCAATACAATAGACGATGTAATGAAAAATTTACTAATAATATTTTCTCTTTTAGTTTACTGCGCTGGCGACGCTTTTGCTCAAGTTACTGTAGAGCAAAAGATAGACACGATGCAAATATTAATTGGTGAACAAACCAGACTTACTGTCAGCGTGTCGCTCAAGAAAGGGCAAAAACTCCTTTTCCCAGAATATAAATACAAGCAGGAGATAACACCAGGTCTAGAAGTGCTTGAAGGAAAGACCCCCGATACCTTAGGTCTTGACGGCGATATGATAAAAGTTTCCAAGACTTACGTCCTTACATCCTTTAACGAAAACCTATATCACATACCAAGTTTGAACGTAAAGGTTGACGGAAAGAAATACCAGACAAGAGACTTGGCCTTGAAAGTGCTTACCGTTCCTGTAGACACCGTTCATGCCGATAAGTATTTCCCGCCGAAGGATGTTCAGGACAATCCCTTCTCTTGGGATGAATGGTCGAAAGTTCTCGGCGCAAGTATCGTCTTTGCATTGTTATTCTCTCTTGCCATTTATATTGCAATGCGTCTGAAGGCTAATAAACCGGTAGTAAAGTCTGTACGTCTTGTACGGTATCAGCCGCCACACCAAAAGGCTCTGAAAGGTATTGATAAACTAAAGACAGACAATTCCGCTCAATCCGACAATCAGAAAGACTATTATACGAAGCTGACAGATATCCTCCGCAAGTATATAGCAGAGAGGTTTGGTTTTGATGCGATGGAAATGACAAGTTCCGAAATAATCTCACATCTAAGAGCCCAAGGAAATGGAGCAATAGACGAGGTGGTAAATCTTTTTAGGACTGCCGACCTTGTGAAATTTGCCCGCCATTCAGTTCTTGCCAACGAGAATGATGCGAATTTGTTGAATGCCCTTTCGTTTATCAATGACACGAAGACAGAGGAGAAGGAAACAGTGAAAGTCGTTGAAAACGATGAAGACAAGATAAAACGTAACGGCAGGACAATGATGAAGGTCTTTTGTCTGCTCGTCTTTGTTGCGTCTATAGTTTCCTTAGGTATAGTTATATATATGGTCTATTCGTTGACATAACTTCATGGTTGGATATGTATAATACGGTTTCTCTAAGCAAAACGTATTTTTAAAGCAATCATGGCATACCTGTCTTAAAACTTAGAAAAATGGATTTTGCGAATATAGAATATCTTTTCCTTTTGTTGCTCATAATACCCTACATATTATGGGTTCTTCTCTATAAAAGGCGAAATGAAGCAACGTTGCATTTGGCCGACACTTTCGCTTATGCCGATATGAAAAAGAGTTGGCGTGCGCGTTTGGTGTGGTTGCCTCATGCATTGCGATTGCTTGTATTCGTTCTCATTGTCCTTATACTTGCACGCCCTCAAAGCCACAATAGCTGGGGTGTTAAGGAGACAGAAGGAATAGACATAATGATGGCGATGGACGTTTCAACCAGTATGTTGGCACAAGACCTTAAGCCAAATCGTATTGAAGCGGCCAAGGAAGTGGCATCAGAGTTCATTGCCGATAGGGAAAATGACAATATCGGACTGACGATATTTGCAGGAGAAGCGTTCACCCAGTGTCCGATGACAACAGATCACCAGTCTTTGCTCAATTTGCTGATGAATGTCAGAACAGATCTTGCAGAACGCGGACTGATTCAGGACGGAACGGCAATTGGAATGGGGCTTGCCAATGCAGTTGCAAGACTTAAGGATAGTAAGACAAAAAGCAAAGTTGTGATACTCCTTACTGATGGTAGCAACAATATGGGCGACATATCGCCACTCACTGCAGCTCAGATAGCCAAGAGTTATGGAATACGTGTATATACCATAGCTGTGGGAACGAAAAATCTGGCACCTTATCCCGTAAATGTAGGAGGAACCATAAGATATGTAAATTTGCGCGCAGATATAGATGTTACTACGCTAGAGAAGATAGCATCAACTGCAGACGGGCATTTTTACCGTGCAACGAACACTGCAGAATTAAAGAAAATATATAAAGACATAGACCAACTGGAAAAGACACGCTTGAACATGAAGCAATTCTCCAAGCGCTCAGAAGCTTATCTCCCCTTGGCCTTGGCTGCAGTAATAATACTAATCATCGACATTCTGCTTAGACTAACCGTCTTTAAGCGATTGCCTTAAATAATAATTGAAGATGTTCAGATTTGCAGAACCGCAATACTTATATCTGCTAATTGCAATACCTGTTATTGTATTGATAATGTGGGTGCAGATGCGCAGAAAGAACAAAAAGCTGCTAAAGTTGGCAGACAAGCATTTGCTGGAAGCTTTGATGCCAGAAAGGTCAAAGATAAGGCCAATGATTAAATTCTTCCTTTCCCTCTTGGCTTTGGCTCTGCTGGTCATCACTTTGGCACGCCCTCAGTCTGGCACAAAAATCAGCAATGAGAAGAGAAACGGCATAGAGGCGATGGTGGCACTTGACATCAGCAATTCCATGCTGGCAGAAGATGTAGCCCCTTCCCGTTTGGACAAAAGCAAAATGCTGATAGAAAACATGATAGACGGCTTCGTAAATGACAAAGTCGGACTTGTTGTGTTTGCCGGCAGTTCGTTCGTACAACTTCCTATAACAACGGATTTCGTATCGGCAAAAATGTTTCTGCAAAGTCTTTCGCCTTCTCTTATTGCTGCTCAGGGAACGGATATAGGCGGTGCAATCAATTCGTGCCTAAACTGCTTTAGTAAGAAAGATGGAGTGGGCAGAGCCATAGTCGTTATAACCGACGGTGAAGACCATGAAGGTGCAGCTATTGAGGCAGCTCAAAAGGCAAAGAAAAACGGTGTAAACGTATTTGTCTTGGGAATAGGCTTGCCAAAGGGAGGACTTGTTCCTGACGGCCAAGGCGGATATATGAAAGACAATACAGGTAATGAAGTTCTGTCTGTTCTTAATGAAGAAATGTGCCGTCGCATAGCACAGGCAGGCGGTGGCGCTTATATACATGTAGACAATACCAATAGCGCGCAAAAGGCTCTTGACAATGAATTGGCGAAACTGCAACAAGGTGAATTGTCAAACGCTGTTTATAGTGAATACAATGAGCAGTTCCAGACGTTTGCACTTTTGGCTCTCATTGTTATAATAATAGAAATTGTTGTTCTAGAGGCTAAGAACCCAATGTTCAATAAAATAAAGCTTTTTAAGAAATGACATCTGCAACATTCATAACACATAGAAATATACTATTGGCTATGTTCCTTTTAGTCTCTCTGTTATGCTTTTCGCAAACAGACCGCGACTATATCCGCAGTGGAAACAAGGCTTTCAGAAAAGGGAATTATTCCCAGGCTGAGGTTGAATACAAGAAGTCTCTTTCTGTAAACCCTGAAAATTCTCAGGCATTGTATAATATGGGATGTGCCTTGATGATGCAGAAAAAGAATACTGATGCGGTAAAGTATTTCCAGAAGTCAGGCGACAAAGAGAGTAATAAGCTCCGAAAGTCAAAGTCATATCACAATATAGGTGTTATTTGTCAGGCATCAAAAATGTACGACAATGCAATAGAAGCCTATTCAGAGGCATTGCGCAACAATCCTTCCGACAATGAAACCCGTTACAATCTTGCGCTTTGTCAGAAGTTGCGTAAAAATCAGAACAAGGACAAAAAGAAAGATAACGACAAAGACAAGAATAAAAACGGCGGCAACAAGGACAAAAAAGAAAAACAGGATAAGGATAAAGACAAGAATGAAAACAACAAAAACGAGCAAAAGAAGCAAGACCAGCCACAGATGAGCAAAGACAATGCCGAGCAGTTGCTCAATGCCGCAATGCAGCAAGAGCAGCAGACGCAGCAACGCTTGAACAAGGCCCGACAGCAGCAACAGACACGCCATTTTGAAAAGAACTGGTAATTTATGCTTCAATATTAAAGACCACAATGAAACAAAACATTATGAAGAAGTTTCTATACATAATAATATTACTTCTTGGCCTGCAGGTCAACAGCGTGGCACAGGGGCTTACCGTTTCAGCCCCGTCACATGTTGCGACAGGAGAAAATTTTCGGTTGACATATGTTGTTAACACCCAGGATGTGGGCGATATACGTTTAGGCAGTATTCCGGAAGCTTTCGAAGTGATAACAGGTCCATACCGTTCCTCGCAAGCAAGCTATCAGGTTGTGAACGGTCATGCCAGCAGTTCTTCTTCAACAACCTATACATTCATATTGTGTGCAGTAAAGAGCGGAACTTACAAAATACCAGAGGCTTCGGTAGAAGTTAACGGTCACCGCGTAAAATCGCGTGCCGTTCAAATTAAAGTGTCAGGCAAGGCCACCACTCAAAATTCAGCCCCACATATGCACGACAATTCAGATGAACAGTCGCAAATGAGGGCTGCAGGAAGTCAAATACGTAATTCAGACCTCTTCATCAAGGTTAGTTCAAGTGCAACAAAAGTCTATGAGCAAGAGCCCGTAACGTTGACATATAAGGTATACACGCTTGTTGACCTCAACGACCTTAAAGGAAACATGCCCGATTTGACAGGTTTTCATACGTTAGAAGTGCCGTTACCACAACAAAAGTCCTTCCATGTTGAAAACATAAATGGGCGTCCTTACCGTTGCGTTACATGGAGCCAATATATAATGTATCCACAAGTTGCCGGTCTTTTGAAGATTCCCAGCATTGTTTTCAAAGGCACTGTATTGCAGCAAAACCGCGATGTTGACCCGTTTGAGGCTTTCTTCAACGGAGGTTCTGCCTACGTGGAAGTAAAGAAAGATATTGTTGCACCAGGACTGACTCTAAACGTTATGCAACTTCCAACGAAGCCTGCAGGTTTCTCTGGTGGAGTGGGCGAGTTCAATATCAGTGCGCAACTGGGCAAGAATGAGTGTAAGTCAAACGAACCTCTTACAATACGCATCGTAGTAAGCGGAAAGGGAAATCTGAAACTGATAAAACAGCCGCAAATCGTCTTCCCAAAGGATTTCGACAAGTATGACCCAAAGATAACCGACAAGACGAAGATTACGAACAATGGTCTTGAGGGAAATATGATTTATGACTATACGGTGGTTCCACGCAATCAAGGGAAATATACGATACCAGCGATAGAGTTTACGTATTTTGACACGAAGACTCACAGTTATAAGACCGCAAAGACACAACCTTTATCTATCAACGTGGGCAAGGGCGACAAGTCTGCGACATCTGTTTCAGACTATGGTTCTGACTTGAAGAATAAAGACATATATGGCATTAAGGAGGGGGATGCAACAGTGCAGAACCTTGACGATATATTCTTTGGCTCATTCAGCTATTGGATTTTGCTTAGCGTCATAACCCTAGTATTCATAGTAGCAATGTATTTCCTGCGCAAATATATAAGTATCGGTAATAATGTTGTGATGAGTAAACGTCGTGCCGCTTATCGGGTGGCGCTGAAAAGCCTGAAGAAAGCCAATGATTCAATGTTGCGTGGCGATAAAGGAGCGTTCTACGAAGATGTTTTAAAGGCTCTATGGGGATATGCCGAGAGCAAATTCAATATCTCTGGAGGTGAGTTGAACAGAAACAATGTTTCAAGCGTGTTTGAAGAAAACGGCATTGCCGGCGACATTTCATCAAAATTCATCAGTATGATAGACATTTGCGAGATGGAACACTACTCACCCTCGTCCAGTTCCATGACGATGAATTCTGTTTTTGAGGAATCGATGAATACTATAATGATGATAGAAAATGCATTGAAAGGCAAGCATCGGCATGTAAAATCCACATTGCTCTTATTTTTCCTTTTGATGTTGTGCATACCTTCAATGGCAATAACAAAGGTAAACGCAGACAACGAATACAAGAAGGGTAATTACCAGCAAGCGGTGAAAGACTATTCCGAACTGTTGAAAGCTGGGCAAAGCGCAGAGATTTACTATAATCTGGGCAACGCTTATTATCGTACAGACAATATAGCTAATGCCATATTATGCTATGAACGGGCATTGTTGCTGTCTCCAAGCGATAGTGAAATACAGTTTAACCTGCAGTTGGCGCAGTCGAAGACGATAGACAAGATAACGCCAGAATCAGAGATGTTTCTTGTTAAATGGTGGAAGTCAGCCATAAACATGATGGACGTAGATTCTTGGGCTTATACGTCAGTGTTCTCTTTTGTCTTTGCGTTGGCATTGTTTGCCGTATATATGCTTTCGCATAATGTAAGATTGCGCAAGTTAGGATTTTTCGGTGCATTGCTCTTAATGGCAATCATGGTATTCTCGAACATATTTGCCTCTCAGCAGAAAAAGCAATTCAGCAACCGAACAGGAGCTATAGTCATGTCTCCAGCGTTACAAATGAAGAAATCTCCCGATGAAAAGGCCGAAAATCTATCAGTTATCCATGAAGGAACCCGTGTAGACATCATAGACGATTCAATGCATGGATGGGTTATGGTAAGATTGGGTGACGGCCGCGAAGGATGGATAAAAATAGCGCAGATCGAGAAAATTTAATGGTTTGTGGACATGCTCTCCAAACAGAAAGAGGTAAGAAAAAGACTGTAATTGATGACAGACACGTTTGACATATCATTGCTGCAGATGCTTAACGGAAGCGATTCTTCCTTTGTTGATGCGCTAATGCTCACTCTTACTTCAGGCTACACGTGGATTGCCTTATATGTGGCTTTACTCTATCTTATAGTGCACAACAGCGACAATATGGCAAAAGTCATGCTTGTTGTTGGGTGTGCCGTTCTATGCGTGATTTTGTCCGGTGGCATATCAGACTTTATTGTAAAGCCCCTTGTCGGTAGGCTACGCCCGATAAACGATCCTGCTCTCTTCGACATAATTCACAAAGTGGGGGGCGTTGGCAACAAGGATTTCAGCTTTTTTTCCTCCCATGCCGCCAACACGTTTAGCTTGGCAACATTCTTCGCTCTGCTTGTAAGAAAACGCGCCATGTCGGTGGCTATGTTTGTTTGGGCATTGACAAACGGCTATACGCGCCTGTATCTCGGTGCGCATTATCCCAGCGATGTCTTTGTCGGTATGGTGTGGGGAGCATCTATCGGTTTGTTGGTCTATTGGTTTTACAAGCGGTTTTATGTCGCAAACATTACGATGCCAGAATACGTGTCAACGCAATATACATCTGGAGGCTTTACAGTTTCCACAGTAGACGGAGTGATACTAGTATTGGTTCTTTCCTACATATATGCAGTTATTAGAGCTCTTGTGATATCATGACTTGGCGGAAATACAGCATTTGCATAGTGTAGACAATTTCTGAAATAGACAATATAATTTAGGTATGGAAGTAAAACATATAAAAATAAACGACTATAATTATCCTCTTCCAGATGAGAGGATAGCAAAATTCCCGCTCGAGCAGCGTGACCACAGCAAACTTCTTGTTTATAAGAAAGGAGCGATAAGCGAAGACCGCTTTTTTAATATAGCAGACTATCTGCCCAAGGCCTCTTTGATGGTGTTCAACAATACAAGGGTAATCCAGGCGCGTATGCATTTCCGCAAGGATACAGGTGCATTGATTGAAGTTTTCCTGCTGGAGCCGTATTCTCCCTCTGACTATGAACAGATGTTCCAAAGCCGGGGCGAATGTTCTTGGTTGTGTCTCGTAGGAAATTTAAAGAAATGGAAGGGGCAGGAATTGTCCCGTTGCATAGATGTTCACGGGCAGACAGTTAATCTGACTGTAAATTATGCCGGCGAATTAAAAACATCCCATAAGATATGCTTCAGATGGGACAACGCGAATGTTTCATTTGCCGAGATTATAGATGCCGTTGGCGAACTTCCCATTCCGCCGTATCTTAACAGAGAGACACAAGAAAGCGACAAGATAACGTATCAGACGGTCTATTCGAAAATAAAGGGAAGCGTAGCGGCACCTACGGCCGGACTGCATTTCACGGAGAAAGTTCTTGCAGATGTAGATACCTGCGGCATTGATCGTGAAGAGATAACGCTGCATGTCGGTGCCGGTACGTTCAAGCCCGTGAAAAGTGAGGAAATAGGTGAGCATGAGATGCATTCCGAGTTTGTCAGCGTGCATAAGTCATCCATTGAGAAGCTCGTCCGCCATGACGCGTCAGCAATCGCTGTAGGAACAACCAGTGTGAGAACACTCGAAAGTCTGTATTATTTGGGCGCACTGATTTATGCAAATCCCGAAATTTCAGAAGATAGCCTTCATATAACCCAATGGATGCCTTATGAAGTTGAGACAGCTTCGTTGTCGGCTGTGGCCGCAATGGAGTGCATATTGGCTTACATGGAAAAGAAAGGTATTACCACAATACATTTCACAACGCAGATAATCATTGCTCCAGGCTACGAATATAAAATCGTCAAGGCGCTTATTACGAATTTCCATCAGCCGCAAAGCACGCTGCTACTGCTGGTCAGTGCTTTCTTGAAGGGCGACTGGAAGGCAGTCTACGAATATGCTCTAGGCCATGGCTTCCGTTTCTTGAGCTATGGCGACAGTTCCTTGCTCATTCCATAACGGATGTGGAGCAGCGCAACAACTCTTTACACGCAATTTTCCCTAGAGTTGCATCATGTCTGCCAAGGAAAAACTACAAAAAAAACATACAAACGTTACACGAATCAGAATAAACAATGAAAATAGGAGATAAAGTAAGATTTCTAAGTGAGGTCGGCGGCGGAGTGGTAGCAGGCTTCCAAGGCAATAACATAGTGCTGGTGGAAGATGAAGACGGTTTCCAAGTGCCAACGCAGAAGTCAGACCTTGTGGTTGTAAACGAAGACAAACAGATAAAGAGTCTGCCAGGCCAACAAAGCCAACAAATTTCGCCAGCCCCTCAAAAGGCGCAAGACATTGAGAAAAAAGCAGTGGCAGAAAAACTTACTACCAAACCAGACAAGGCCTTTCGCCCCAATGTGTCGGAGCGTAGAGACGGCGACAAATTAAGCATGTATCTTGCTTTCGTGCCATGTGACAGGCAGAATATAAGCAAGACGAAGTTTCATGTTTATGCAATAAACGACTGCAACTATTTCATAACATACGTATACTCCCTTTTTGACGGTGCGCAATGGCATCTTCAGTCGCACAATGAACTTGAACCAAACACCAAGCTCCTCATAGATGAACTGGCGATAGAGGATGTTGAGAACTATCGTAACGGTGCAATCCAATTGCTTGCTTACAAATTAGGCAAGCCCTTTACGATGCAGCCCACGATGGATGTGCGTCTGAAGGTAGATCCCATAAAATTCTATAAGCTTCATACGTTTCGGGAAAATGACTTCTTTGACGAAAAAGCTCTTGTATTGCCCGTTGCCGTTGATGGGAAACCTGTAAAAGAGCTTGAAATTAACGTAAACGATTTGGGGGAGAAGATGATGCAGAAACGCCAGATTGAGATAACGGCTCCCGCCCGAAAGACTGTTGCACACGCCACTGACGGGAACTCACCATTTGTCGTAGACCTCCATGCATCAGAGCTCTTGGAGACAACTGCTGGACTTTCAAATGCCGACATACTGAACTATCAGCTTGATGTTTTCCGCAAAACCCTTGAGGAATTCAAGAGCAAGAAAGGCATGAAGATAGTATTCATACACGGTAAGGGCGAGGGAGTGCTTAGAAATGCCTTGATAAAGGAGCTCCGCTACCGTTACAAGTCGTTTAGCTATCAGGACGCTTCGTTCCAGGAATATGGCTACGGGGCTACACAGGTGACGATACGTTAACGCAAACCACGTCTTGGACACTGCAAAAACAACAAAAAACAATCTATATGCAAAACGGATTTATCAAGGTCGCTTCGGCGATACCGTCTGTGAAGGTGGCAAACTGCCAGTATAACCTGCAACAGATAGAAACCGTAATAGCCACTTCTGAGGGGAAGGGCGTAGAGATAATAGTCTTTCCAGAGCTTTCCATTACAGGCTACACCTGTCAGGACCTTTTCCGGCAACGCGTATTGCTGGAAGAGGCAGAGTTGTGTGTGATGAAACTGTTGGATTTTACTCGCAATCTGGACATTATCAGCATAGTCGGGGCTCCGATGATAGTGGGCGACCTACTTCTTAATTGTGGAATAGTAATACAGAAAGGAAACATCTTGGGCATTGTCCCAAAGACGTTCCTGCCCAATTATTGCGAGTTCTATGAGAAACGCTGGTTTGCCTCGTCGCAAGATCTGAAGACAACAGAAATACGTTTTGCCGGAAACAAGGTAACTCTCAGCTCCAAGCCAAAAGTATTTTGCACGTGCGACGGAGTACGCTTTGGCGTTGAGATATGCGAAGACTTATGGGCACCAGTGCCGCCAAGCAACGATTTGGCAATGGCTGGAGCAGAACTAATCTTCAATCTCTCTGCCAGTGACGAACTTATAGGGAAGCATGCCTATCTTACGAAGCTACTCTCTCAGCAGAGTGCCCGCACGATAATCGGCTATATTTACAGTGGATGCGGGTTTGGCGAAAGCACTCAAGATGTAGTCTACGGCGGAAACGCCCTTATATACGAAAACGGCAACCTTGTTGACAGAAGCGAGAGGTTCTCATTGAAACCACAAACCATTATTGCCGAAATTGACGTGGAGAAGCTGCGCAACGAGCGACGTGCCAACAGCACTTATGCCAATGCCCAGCGCGGTTTCGAGGCGGATTTTATACATGCTTATCCTATCGAATACAGAGAGTTCCAACTCTCGCGCAACATAAACCCCTTGCCTTTCATTCCTCAGACAGAGAATATAAATGAGAGTTGCAGCGAAATATTTTCTATTCAGGTGATGGGATTAGCAAAACGCTTAGTACATACTCGCTGCAAGACTGTTGTCGTCGGCATAAGTGGTGGGCTTGACAGTACGCTTGCCCTACTGGTCTGTGTGAAGACGTTTGATAAGCTCGGATATGACCGCAAGGGAATTGTGGGGGTAACGATGCCTGGATTCGGAACAACCGACCGCACTCACGACAATGCCTTGAAACTGATGCAGGGACTGGGCGTAAGTGTGAAAGAGATAAACATATCAGCGTCGGTCATCCAGCATTTCCAAGACATAGGCCATGACATCAACGTACATGACGTTACCTATGAAAATTCGCAGGCGCGCGAACGCACGCAGATTTTAATGGACCTCAGCAACAAACTGGGAGGGATGGTTATAGGGACCGGCGACCTCTCTGAACTAGCATTGGGCTGGGCAACGTATAACGGCGACCACATGAGCATGTATGGCGTGAACTGCAGCATACCGAAGACGCTGATAAAATATATGGTGAACCATGTGGCTCAGAATGAAGTGGATTGCGAAACGTGTGCCACATTGATGGATATTATCGATACGCCCATCAGTCCGGAACTCATACCGGCAGACGAAAATGGAGAGATAAAACAGAAGACGGAAGACCTAGTCGGACCGTATGAACTCCATGACTTCTTCCTATACTATTTCTTGCGCTTTGGCTTTAGTCCCGCAAAACTATATCTAATGGCAAAGAAAGCGTTTGACGGAACAGACAATAGAGTGGAAACTTATTCTGACGACGTTATAAAACATTGGCTGAAAACGTTTTTGCGTAGATTCTTCAGTCAACAGTTTAAGCGCTCTTGCCTTCCCGACGGGCCAAAAGTTGGAAGCGTCAGTCTTAGTCCGCGAGGCGATTGGCGCATGCCAACAGATGCCGACTCTGCGATATGGCTTGCTGAATTAGACAATTTTTGAACCTCTCCAAACAATAAAACGCCCGAATAAACGTTAAGAACATAATGATAACAATAAAGAATGTGATACCAATGGTGGCAATGGCGCTTGTTGCCATTAGCTGTACGGACGATGATTCTTTCAGCATGCGTACAGACCATGTGCTTACGTTTTCGTCGGATTCCGTCAGTATGGACACGGTGTTCTCGCGCGTACCCACAGCACGCAAGTCGTTATGGGTATACAACCGCTCGGGCGACGGCATACGCTGCAGCAATGTGAGGTTGGAAAATGGCAATCAGTCGGGATTCCGAGTGAATGTTGACGGTGTTTATCTTGGTCAGGAATCAGGTTTCCAAACATCAAACGTGGAACTGCGCAACAAAGACAGTCTTTTTGTAAACATAGAGCTTACATCCCCTCAGAATTACAAGATAGGGCCGCAGCTGCTAGAAGACAACCTTGTGTTTTCTCTTGAAAGCGGTGTGCAGCAAAAGGTTAATCTCAGCGCTTATTCTTGGGATGCAGACATCGTGAAAAACCTAACGATAAAAGGCGATACGACGATTGTATCGGAAAGTCCCATCGTTGTTTACGGACCGATGACTGTTGACAGCCTCAGCCGCACGACCATAGCACCCGGCACAACGCTGTATTTTCACGCTGGCGCTTCGCTGCAAGTCTATGGAACGCTAATAGCCGACGGTACGGCAGATAAGAACATCGTGATGCGCACCGACCGCACCGACCGCATGTTCAGTTATCTGCCCTATGATATGGTTAGCGGGCAATGGGGCGGAATATGCTTTCACACCTCTTCGTATGGCAACAGCATGACCTACACCGATGTCCATTCTACGTTCAATGGAATAGTCTGCGACTCTTCTGACGTAGACAAAGTCAAGCTTTTGCTGCGCAACAGCACCGTGCATAATTGCCAAGGCTATGGCGTGAGGGTTGTGAACAGCACCATAGGCATAAGCAACAGCCAACTTTCAAACACCCTGAATGATTGCGTGTCGATAGTAGGCGGAAGGGCACAGATAGTCAGTTCCACTCTGGCACAGTTTTATCCCTTCGACTCAAATACCGGGGCAGCACTTAGCTTCACCAACTATGAAACGGGCGAAGATCTACAGAAAAAGGTTTATCCATTGCTTCAGATGGATTGCATAAATTCCATAGTGACAGGTAGCGACGATGATGTCGTTATGGGAACTGCAGTAGATTCTGTAGAAGCTTATACCTACCGCTTTGAGAACTGTATCTTGCGCACCGACTCTCTTGCCAATGGCGAAAATATCAAGAACATCATTTGGGAGAATGCCGACTCCGTTGAAACGGACACCGTTTATGGAGGCGAAAAGAACTTCCGGCTAGTAGACTATTCTAACCAGCATTTCGATTTTCATCTCAGCTCCGTATCCAAAGCCATAGGAGCGGCAACTGCTGAGGGGGATTTCGCACTGCCTAGAGACCGCGACGGCAATCGCCGCGACGATCGCCCAGACATCGGCTGCTATGAATACATAGAACCCGAAAAAACGGAACAATAGAATCATCAAATAAAAAAATACTATGGAGAAACTTAACATAAACCTTGACATAAAGAAATGCGATATCGGGGAATTGGACGACACCGACCGCATGCTTGTGGAAACGGCAAAACAGGCCACATGCAATTCATACTCTCCGTATTCCCACTTTTCCGTGGGTGCTGCCGTATTGTTGGCCGACGGCACCGTTGTGAAAGGTGCCAATCAAGAGAATGCCGCGTTTTCCGTCACAATATGTGCCGAGCGTTCAGCCATCTTTGCTGCACAGGCACAATATCCCCAACAGGCAATAAAGGCGATAGCCATAGCAGCGCGAAATGCCGAAGGCTTCACCTCTGCGCCTGTCTCGCCTTGCGGTTCATGCCGTCAGGCTATGGTAGAGATAGAAATGAAATACGCGCAACCCTTGCACATCCTGCTTTATGGCGAGAAGGAGATATATGTGGCAGAGTCCATACGCAGCCTGATGCCGTTGTGCTTCACTGATTTCTGATGGCCCAATCCGAAAAAAACTTGAATGTATAGGCGGGCATAGCTTGCCGTAAAATTATAAATCATAACAAAGAGTGTGGCTTCTTGAAAGCAAACAAATAATCAATGCAAATAAAAAAAGTACGCCCCAAGAAAAATCTGGGTCAGCACTTTCTGACTGATCTTAACGTGGCTTGCGCCATTGCCGATACGGTTGACGCCTGTCCAGACATACCCATATTGGAGGTAGGACCCGGTATGGGAGTTCTCACGCAATATCTCACAACGAAGAACCGCCCGGTGAAAGTCGTTGAGATAGACCGCGAATCGGTAGAATACCTGAACAGTATGTATCCCATGTTGCGCGACAATATTTTGGGCGAGGACTTCTTGCGGATGGATCTGGCAAAAGTTTTCCACGGTGAGAAATTCGTGCTTACAGGAAATTACCCCTACGACATATCATCGCAGATATTCTTCAAGATGCTGGACAACCGCCAGCTTATACCTTGCTGCACAGGTATGATACAGCGTGAAGTGGCTTTGCGCATCGCCTCGCAGCCAGGCAACAAGCAATATGGTATATTGAGCGTGCTCATCCAGGCATGGTATGACGTGGAATATCTGTTTACCGTTGATGAGAATGTATTCAATCCTCCGCCAAAAGTAAAGAGCGCCGTGATACGGATGACGCGTAACTCTGTGGAAAGCCTTGGCTGCGACGAGGAACTTTTCAAGCAGGTGGTAAAAGCAGTGTTCAACCAAAGGAGAAAGATGCTCCGGGTGTCGTTGCGACAGATAATAACCGGCGTGCCTTCCGACGACATCTTCTTCACTCACGAGCTTATGACCAAGCGTCCGGAGCAACTTTCGATAGAACAGTTTGTGCAGCTTACAAACATGGTATCCGAAAAACTTTCGGAGATAAAAAGTCAAGGATAGACATTGAATTGCAAATTACGTTTGACAATCGGAAGAAAAAGAGGAAAAAAAGATTAAAAATGTCATAACAAAGTCCTTGCAGAACACAACTTTTTATTACCTTTGCGTTATAAAAAAGGCATGGGTGTATTGCCTACAATAAGCACTACAAAGATGTGTATGTATAGTTTTTGCATATTCAAAAGGTAATTAGTATTTTAAATATAAAGCATTTATGAAAATCGAAGATTTCAACTTTGCCGGTAAAAAGGCAATTGTCCGTGTGGATTTCAATGTTCCATTGGACGAAAACGGACATGTGACAGACGATACGCGTATCCGTGGCGCACTGCCAACCTTGAAGAAAGTTCTCTCTGACGGCGGCGCACTTATCATGATGAGTCATATGGGTAAGCCAAAAGGCAAAGTCAATCAGAAGATGTCCCTCAGCCAGATTGTTGGCAACGTTTCAGAAGCATTGGGAGTAGACGTAAAGTTCGCACCCGATTGTGCAAACGCAGACAAAGAGGTTGCAGAGCTGAAGGCTGGCGAAGCATTGCTTCTTGAAAACCTACGCTTCTATGCAGAGGAAGAAGGCAAGCCTGTTGACGTGGCTAAGGACAGTCCTGAATATGCACAGGCAAAAGACGAAATGAAGAAAAAGCAGAAGGATTTCGCAAAGAAACTCGCTTCATATGCTGACTGCTACGTTATGGACGCTTTCGGAACAGCACACCGTAAGCATGCTTCAACAGCTGTAATCGATGAATTCTTCGACAAAGACAGCAAAATGTTGGGCTATCTGATGGAGAAGGAAGTGAACGCCGTAGACAAAGTGCTTGGAAACATTGAGCGTCCTTTCACTGCTATCATGGGCGGTTCAAAGGTTTCTTCAAAAATAGGCATCATAGAAAACCTCCTCGACAAGGTTGACAACCTCATCCTCTGCGGTGGTATGACATATACCTTCTCTAAGGCTCAGGGTGGAAAAATCGGTAAGTCTATATGCGAGGACGACAAGCTTGACGTTGCTCTCGACGTGATGAAGAAGGCTGCCGACAAAGGTGTAAACCTTGTTTTGGCAACAGACTGTGTTGCTGGTGATGACTTCAGCAATGATGCTAACACTATGGTTTGCCCTGTTAACGACATCCCTGACACATGGGAAGGAATGGACGCTGGTCCTGATGCACGCAAGGCATTTGCTGAGGCAATAAAGGGTGCTAAGACAATTCTGTGGAATGGTCCTGCCGGTGTGTTTGAATTCGATACCTTCGCTGAAGGTTCACGCGCAATAGCTGATGCAATAGCAGAAGCAACATCTGCTGGAGCTTTCTCTCTGATTGGTGGTGGCGACTCAGTGGCTTGCGTAAACAAGTTTGGTCTTGCCGACAAGGTTAGCTACATCTCAACTGGTGGCGGCGCCCTTCTTGAAGCAATCGAAGGCAAGGAGTTGCCAGGTGTTGTTGCTATGAACAAGTAACAGGAATTTTTTTCCCGCAGGGACTGTTTCATAAATGGTAGGAATACATTTCAGTCCACGCGTGTAAATACATTTAATCCCCATAAAAGTCAATTCGCTTTTGTGGGGATTTTTTGTTGATACATATTTTGCATCATAAAAAGAATTACTGCAGTTATTGAGAGGTTGCCTTTTTATGCCGGACTATAGCCTTATAACATTCTCTCTGTTTTTCTACGCTTAGCAAAGCGTTATTCATGGCTAAGGCAGTCATCTCCTTATGCATCAGAATTTGCAATAGTCTGGGGACGTAGGCATTATTGGGTTACAAAAAGTGTTTCGTGTTACATGTGGAAGTCGCATTTCGGTGTTCATTTGAAGGCAGTAGCTTAAATTTGCACATAACCGACACAGAATATCACAATATTCCTATTAACCACATTAAACAGATCTTATTATGAAAAAGAAACGACTAACCAACTTTATGGCCTTTGCATTATGCCTAACGGCAATGGCGGTAATGTCTCTTCAGGCATGGGCAGCGGATGCTACTGGCAAGACCATAAAGATTACCTTTGGGGCGCGCGGTGACTCACAGTCGGTGGAACACGTGCTTGTTGAGAACCTTAATAATAATGAAAGTGTAGAACTTTCCGGCACAGACACACTCTTGCTCACGTCAGACAAGGAACTGCTGCTAGGCATTGGCGACATCACAGCTGGCAATGCCGCAGATATGGACATAAAGCTTTCCGATGGTTCGCTTTTTGTTTGTCTGGGCGAAGCGTCAGACGCTGTCGTAACAGTGCATTCTCTTTCGGGCTATCTGCTGCACAGCAGAAAGATGTATCTGTCGACAGGACAGAACGTGCTTACTTTGCCGCAATTGCCCAAAGGCATCTATATTGCAAGTGTACAGATTGGCAGACAGCGTAAAAGCATCAAATGGCAGTGTAAAGGCACGGAAAAGCTCTCATTGGTGCCTTCCCGTTCATTGGATGGCTTAATGCAACAGGCGGTTTCTTATGACACGTCAATAGTAAGCGCATTGCTTGATGGCCTGCCAGCTCCCTCTGCGGTGGCTCATGGCCTTTATGCTCTACGCTTTGAAGAGGGTGACAATCTGCGTTTTACTGGCACCTCTGGCAAGATGACAACCATCATGAACATGTCGCCGCATGCCAGTCATCCCATATATTTCGACTTATACAAATGCGAGGATGCCGACGGGAACAATTACGCCATTGTGCGTGCCGGTGATATGCTATGGATGGCAGAAGACCTTAGGGTGAAAAACGTGACAGATGTAAAGCAGATAGACAATATTGAAAACTGGGGTACTGTTGCAAACGACAATAGTGCTAGGTTATATTCCGGCGGTGACGGAGTGTATTATTCCAGAGAGGCAGCCATAAAGGCAATGCCTGAGGGCTGGAGTCTGCCAACACTCGGCGAGATCAACTACTTTGTGAAAAAAACTACGTATTACTATGACATCTGCGGAAAGGCTCTTAAAAGTCGTGGAGGCGAATGGAACAGTAAGGTCAGCGACATCGACAAATATTCCCTAGGCATTACCCCCAGCGGATATATAAATAACGGAAAGCTTGTTGACCAAAGTGATGCAGTCTTGCTAACCCGAAGCACCAATAACCTCATGCCTACATCATTTGACATTCGTGACAACTCCGACGAACTGACCCTGATTAAGTCCTATGGCATACATAATCTCGGCTTCCACGTGCGCGGTGTGAGGAGTGCTCCTTCGGCATATACCTCAATGATGAAGAAATTTGGAATGGTGCCTGCTGAAAAAGAAGTTTCAAAATCTGCTGAAACGGACTACGGCCCCCTTGGCAAGACATACACTCTGCTTGGGGCGAAACAGAGCATTGCGTTCGACTTCAGTGGTGGCCAGCTGAACAGTTCTGGTATGGAGAAGCGCTCGGGAATACTTACGTTCTACGATCTAGAAGACGATTACCCCTTCTATCAAGCGAAATTCTCAAACAATGGCTTCATTGAACAGGAAAACAAAAACACCCTGCGCAAGATGGCTGCAATGACGGTGAACGGCAGACAATATATCCTAGAGGCAAAAATCAAACGTCCCTTCCAGCTTTGGACAAAGGTTGACGAGAACGGAAACGTTATACGCACAGACAATCATGACGAGTTTGGACTGACTGCATCAATACTGCCATCTGACAACAAGGCTGTGGATATTGAGATATATGGTGATTCGACAATGAATCATAAGTTGATAAAGAAATTTACTGTTGAAGGAATAAGATTTAACGCAGATCAATTCTATAACAACTTCCCGTATTTCCTTTATGACGGACGAACAACGGAGGCTCGTTATGACTTTGCCACCCGTTATTTCCAACTTCTCGCTGCCGATTTTACTCGTGACGGAATAGACGAAATCGTGCTTAGTGTGGGTGGACATATGACCGTTCTTGACGGGGCTAAGGTCTTGGCAAGCACCAAAAACAAGGCTACATGGAACGTGTGGAACAATTCGGAAGTCTACGCCTTTGACGATTTCAACCGATGGGACAGAGGTTACGACGGTAAAACGGTGGTGCGCCTGGCAGTGGGCGATGTGGACAGTGACAACATCCCTGAGCTGGTAATGCTGCGCGCACGTAACAATACGTATATCAAAAAGCTGGAGCTGATAGCAGTGAACATAAACGATAACCGCGGAGAACTTGTTCTCTACGACGACATCTTCCAAATCAAGCAACACATGTATTGCTCTTTGGGCGATGCGATAAACGGTACATCCGGAAACATTTGGTTCCTTGACGTGAAGGTGGGTAACGTAACAAACGGGAAATACCCCGACATCGTTACGCTATATAGGGAATATAGCGGCAAATCGTATGCCAACTCTGCAACACTCGGAGTTTATCAGTTCAATCCTGACGCCACGTCTTATGATACTAAATTCAAGAAAATTCCCGTTAAGGGCGGTACGGTGAGCGGTGGCTTCCGCAGCAATGCCGGATGTGCAGGCAACTGCAACGTGACGATTGTGCGCACGGAGAACGGGTTAAAATCAAATAGCGATATTATTGTTGGTGCCGACCTGTGGAGGTGGGAACCTGATGAGGGGAAGGTGGTATTCAACCAGCAAGTGTTCGACTGGCTGGACGATGGAAATTATTCTATCTTTGCCGACAATATTATATCAGCCAACATACTTGGAAACGGTTGTCCGGAAATGGTTTACTATTTTGCAAGCATGAGCACATCCGACAAATCCGGCAAGCGTTACCTTTACTCGTTCCTCGGCGCAAACGCTTTCCAGTGGTATAGTACTGGTGCGGAGTATCACCTCTTGAATTTCAGCGGATGGAAATACAACAGTGAAATGTTCAAATATAACTCTCAAGGCAACCAATGGAGCACAAACAAGGAATGTGAACTGATGTGGTGGTTTGGCGATGGCAATGTGGAGTGGGGCAATAGCGCAGCTCTTTGTGCCGTAAACATAAACGCAAAAAGCAAGATCCTGGAATATCGGTCAACGCAGAAAGCGTTCAGCGAGCCAACAATATATGCCATGATAGCAGCACCGCCAACATACCTTTATGGGGATAACGAGAAAGCGCCAAGCGAGGACTACGTTACGAGTTGGGGCTATTCACGCAGCACAGGCTCCGAAACATCATCATCTGGCAGCATATCGGCATCTATCATAGGAGGCTTCGAGTATGAGTTCAACTTGCCTCTCGTTGGGCAGAAAGTGGGGGGCGTGGATTTCACGGCAAAGCTGCAGAGCGAATTCTCTAAGGCAACATCCTCCAGCACGTCTGTGACCTACAGCCAAACTTATGAGGCGCGTGACGACAACCGTGTTGTCATGCAGATAACCCCATACACGCTCTATACTTACGAGATAACCTCTGCCGAGAACCCTGACGAGATAGGAGGCGAGTATCATGTGGCAATACCTGGAAAGCCGCGAACCATCGGACTGGGACTTGCTGACTATGAAACGCTTGTGGCTGATGCTCCTACAGCACCTTATCTTGGCGATGTGTTCAAACATACGATAGGCAATCCGTTCTCATATCCTAAGCCTGGCGAGATATCCAGTTGGGACATAATGTGGGGCAACGGAAAGGAAGACAGCTATGTGACAACAGGCTCGGGTGGAGCGACAGCACGTGAAATAGCTATAGAGAAATCTTCATCAACATCCACTGGCTTCTCATTCTCCACAGAGACAGAGCTTGTGGTCACTGCGGGGTGTATAAAGGCGGGTGTAGGCTTTGGCTACAATCATTCTAACACAATCTCCCATTCCGAGACGTCTGGATTTGCTGTCTCAGCAAGTGTGCCAGGACTTGTCGTGGGCGACAGCAACCCCGACCGCACCTTCTTCGACTGGAATCTGTGTTGGTACACGGGGATAGCCAACGGACAATATTTTCCCGTGGTAAACTATGTGGTGAAGCCTATGAGTTGGGAATAATGTTACGATGATGTCGGGTTTGCTTGATGCAGAATGCGGCATTCAAAGATAGCGAGATTTGATAACTATACATCCCCTGTTTTGTCTGAAACCAGACATATCAGGGGATGCTTTTGTTATTGCGTTCTGGAAAAAAGTCATTGGGCTTTATCACCGTTCCAGTCAGCTGGCGACACTCCTGTCTTGCGTTTGAAAGCTCGGTATAGGTTCACCCTGTTGGCAAAGCCCGCTTCCTGGGCGAGACCTTCAAGAGTGTGCTGACGAAGCCAGCCGGACTCAATAAGACGTATGCAGTAGTCAACGCGGAATTCGTTGACATATGTCTTGAAATTCGTTCCGTGACAATGGTTTATTGCCATTGACACAAGGCGGTGACTCTTGCCGCACAACACAGCAATGTTGGCAATCGACAGGTTGGGCGTCTTGAACAGTTCCGCATTATTCATGATAATTTCTATCTGTTGCATAAGTTTTTGGTCATCGTCCGTTGCAGCCATGTTCTGTTCCGTCTGCGTTGAGGGCAGCTCGGGTGTTGCATCGCCCATGGGCTTCTCAATTTTCGGAAAGACATGCACATAATTGATGAATCTTATGGCGAACACACTGTAATATACACCAGCCGCTAGCATGAATAGCAACTGCGTGAGTGGCGTTATCATAAAGGCAAACAAAAGGGCTATGATGCCGATTGCCGTAGCACTATAGAAAGCCATTGGCACCCAACGCAGGCGTTGCCGCTCGTCGTCGGAGAAGTAGTTGTCCATACGCTGGCGGTAATTCTTGTAATAGCGGTTGAAAAGCATTACATACCGTGCCATCTGCAGAACATAACATAACGTAAAGGCATGGAACTCTGCAACGGCAATGCCGTTATGACTAACGGAGAACGCTGCAAATGCCACGACTATTACAGTTGCCACAACAACCGTTTCACGCCACACCTTCCATTTCGTCAGGAAGTTAATGTCAAGCAGGCATATAAGCGAATAGGTGAAGAGATATGCCTGAGTTGCGCCTATGGCGATGACAATCATGCTATTGAGCAAGTCGCCGGCAAGAGGGCTTCGAGATATGGCTTCAATGATAAGTGCCAGGAAATACACTATGAATGTCGCCCCCATAGTCTTTCTGGCAAACATATAGTTCTTAAGCCCCTTTTTCTCTGGAACTGTCAGGAAGAGGAGACATAGTCCGAAAGCTAGCATCATTCCGGGAATGATGTATGCCGTAACAAGTTGGTATAGAAAAATCATCATGTGGTGCCGTTCTTGGGTTTGTTTATTTACTTGTCGTATCGTTATGTTTATGCAAATATAATGATTTCTGTCAAGTAACGCATGCCAAAAGGTTAGTACATTGGCAAAATTGCTTCAATTAAGCCAGGATGAAAAGAAGACGCTATCTGTATTGAACACTAAACTTCAGTGTTTTATTTTTTGATTGTATTGCAGCTTTGACTAAATTTGTATCATCAAAACATTAAAGATATGAAAATAGACCATTTAGCAATATGGGCAGACAATATCGAGGCCCTTCGTGATTTCTATATTAAGTATTTCGGCATGCAAGCCAACGATATGTATGTTAACGCGAAAAAAGGTTTTCGCTCTTATTTCCTCTCATGGCAGGGTGAAGCTACTCGCCTTGAAATTATGAGCCAGGAGGGAAAAGCTGATTCTCAGCCGAACAAAATGAAGGGTTTGGCTCATTTCGCAATATCGGTGGGCAGTGAACAACGCGTGTTGGAACTCACGGAACAACTTCGTATGGACGGTTATGATGTTCTCTCTGAACCGCGTCACACTGGCGATGGATATTTTGAGTCGGCCATTGGAGACCCTGAGGGAAACTATGTCGAGATAACGGTATAGATGTTCATACGTATACATGTATTTATATACTTTTAAAATAAAAATATATACCTGTTAAATATAAAGGGGAGACAGACACGCCATTAACGTTGTCTGCCTCCCCTTTGGAGTTTATTTCAGCGGCACCTCATATATGTATGTTTATATGAATGGTGCCGACAGAAAGTTCGTTATTCTTTTTTACGGCTAGATTAAGCCTCAGTAGCTTCGCTCCAGTCTTCCTTGCTCTTGCGGATGTAGCTCTCGTAGCGGAGCTTAGCCATACGCTCAGTAGCAGCGAAGAGCTCGTCAGCCTCGTTAGGATAAGCCTTCTTCACTGACATGAAGCGAACTTCGTGCATGAGGTAATCCTGGAACAAGCTCCAGTCTGGTGCCTTAGAGTCGAGTGAGAACGGATTCTTGCCTTCCTTAGCCAACTCTGGGTTGAAGCGCCACAAGTGCCAGTAACCGCAGGCAACGGCACGAGCTTCCTCAGCCTGGCTACGACCCATACCACCCTTGATCTTCAAACCGTGGTTGATACATGGAGCGTAAGCGATAACGAGTGATGGTCCAGGATAAGCCTCAGCCTCGCGGATAGCCTTCAAGCACTGTGCGTTGTCGGCACCCATAGCTACCTGTGCAACGTAAACGTAACCGTAAGTTGTAGCAATCATACCGAGGTCCTTCTTGCGTACGCGCTTTCCGCGAGCTGCGAACTGTGCGATAGCGCCGAGTGGAGTAGCCTTTGAAGACTGACCACCAGTGTTAGAGTAAACCTCAGTATCGAGAACTAGCAAGTTAACGTCTTCGCCTGAAGCGATAACGTGGTCGAGACCACCATAGCCGATGTCGTAAGAAGCACCGTCACCACCGATGA
This sequence comes from bacterium, assembly GCA_963661195.1. Lineage (GTDB taxonomy): Bacteria > Bacteroidota > Bacteroidia > Bacteroidales > Bacteroidaceae > Prevotella. The sequence continues at coordinate 17,558 of CAVLBD010000005.1, read as the reverse complement.
TCCACTGGCTACGCTTAACGAGATAGTGGTCAAGAGTCTTGAGTTCCTTGCAGATCTCGCAACCAGCCTCAGCACCTTCAGCGATGAATGGCTTCAGCTTCTCAGCAGCAACCTTAGATGCGTCAGCATCGTCCTTTGCAGCCATCCATTCAGTAGCGGCAGCCTTATAGTCTTCAGAAGCCTTGTCTGAAGCGATAACCTCGTTGAGGAGAACTTCAACGCGCTCCTTCATCTTCTTGTTACCGAGCACCATACCCATACCGAATTCGCAGAAGTCCTCGAACAGAGAGTTGTCAAATGCAGGACCCTGACCCTTTTCGTTTGTTGTGTAAGGAGTTGAAGGTATAGAAGCAGAGTAGATTGAAGAACAACCTGTAGCGTTGGCAATCATCTGACGATCACCGAAGAGCTGTGCAACGAGCTTAACGTATGGTGTCTCACCGCAACCAGAGCAAGCGCCTGAGAATTCAAAGAGCGGAGTAGCGAACTGAGAGTTCTTCGGATTAGACTTGATGTCGATGAGGTTCTGCTTTGTCTTAACCTGCTTAACGAGATAATCCCAACCTGCAGCGAGATCCTGCATGTCCTTGCTGTCTGGATTGTAAGGAACCATCTTGAGAGCCTTCTCAAGCTCACCTGTTTCACGGTTCTTCTTGCCAGGACAAACGTCGGCACAGTTGCCGCAACCCAAGCAGTCGAGTGGTGATGGCTCGATAACGAAGTGCATGCCCTTCATTGCTGCAGGAGCCTTCATCTCAACGGTAGCTCCGTTGAAGCCGGCCAACTCTTCGTCTGTCAGAACAAACGGACGGATTGCAGCGTGAGGACAAACGAATGCACACTTGTTGCACTGGATACAGTTCTCAGCATTCCATACTGGAACGAAAGCCTCAACACCGCGCTTCTCGTAAGCTGCAGTACCATTCTGCCATGTACCGTCCTGAGTGCCGAACTTAACGAAGTCAGAAACTTTCAGCAAGTCGCCAGCCTGAGCGTTGATAGGACGAACAAGCTCTTTAACGAATGCAGGAGCATCGTCTTCCTTAACAGCGTCGTCTGGGAGGTTAGCCCACTCTGGGTCAACAGTAAGCTGCTTGTATTCGTCACCACGGTCAACAGCCTTGTAGTTTAAGTTCACAACGTCTTCACCCTTCTTGCCGTAAGACTTAACGATGAACTTCTTCATCTGCTCAACAGCGAGGTCAACAGGGATAACGCCTGTGATGCGGAAGAATGCACTCTGGAGGATGGTGTTTGTACGGTTGCCAAGACCAATCTCCTGTGCAATCTTAGTTGCGTTGATAGTGTAAACGGTGATATTGTTCTGTGCGAAGTAACGCTTAACCTTGTTAGGCATGAAGTCAACGAGCTCCTGGCCTTCGAAGATAGTGTTCAGAAGGAACGTACCGTTCTTGCGCAGACCGCGTGTAACGTCGTACATGTGCAGGTAAGCCTGAACGTGGCATGCAACGAAGTTAGGAGTGTTAACGAGATATGTAGAGTGGATTTCCTCGTCGCCGAAACGTAGGTGAGAGCATGTGAAACCACCTGACTTCTTAGAGTCGTAAGAGAAGTAAGCCTGGCAATACTTGTCTGTGTTGTCACCGATGATCTTCACAGAGTTCTTGTTAGCACCAACGGTACCGTCGGCACCAAGTCCGTAGAACTTAGCCTCGAAGAGACCTTCGCCGCCCATTGGGATTTCCTCAACCTGTGGAAGAGAGGTGAATGTAACGTCGTCGATGATACCAACTGTGAAGTGGTCTTTCGGCTCGTTGAGAGCGAGGTTGTTGAATACGGAGATAATCTTTGCAGGTGTTGTGTCGTTAGAACCGAGGCCATAACGTCCACCAACGATAACCGGTTTGTTTTCAACGTTGTAGAATGCGCTCTTAACGTCAAGGTATAGAGGCTCTGCGTCAGCTCCTGGCTCCTTTGTACGGTCGAGAACGGCAATCTTCTTCACTGTCTGTGGAACAGCAGCAAGCAGGTGCTTAACGCTGAACGGACGGAATAGGTGAACGCTGATCATACCAACCTTTTCGCCCTGTGCTGTTAGGTAGTCGATAGCCTCGCGAGCTGCTTCTGTTGCAGAACCCATAAGGATGATGAGGCGTTCTGCGTCAGCTGCTCCGTAGTAGTCGAAGAGGTGGTGCTCACGACCTGTAATCTTGCCAAGCTCCTGCATGTAGTGCTCAACGATTTCAGGCAGTGCATCGTAAGAAGCGTTGCGTGACTCTGCGTGAGTGAAGAATGTCTCAGGGTTCTCAGCAGTACCGCGAGTAACAGGGCGCTCAGGAGTGAGGGCACGGTCGCGGAAGCGCTTGATGTCAGCAGGGTCAACGAGTTTAGCTACTTCGTCCTGGTCGAGAAGCTCGATCTTGTGGTATTCGTGTGAAGTGCGGAAACCGTCGAAGAAGTTGATGAACGGAATGTCAGACTTCAGAGCTGCCAAATGAGGAACAGCAGAAAGGTCCATAACTTCCTGTACAGAACCAGAGCAGAACATTGCGAAACCAGTCTGACGGCAAGCCATCACGTCCATGTGGTCACCGAAGATACAGAGAGACTGTGTTGCGAGTGAACGTGCAGAAACGTTGAACACGCAAGGCAACATTTCACCTGCAATCTTATACATGTTAGGGATCATCAACAGAAGACCCTGTGATGCAGTGAATGTTGTTGTGAGGGCACCTGCCTGGAGTGAGCCGTGAACGGCACCTGCAGCACCGCCTTCAGACTGCATTTCCTGTACGCTTACGGTCTGTCCCCAGATGTTCTTACGGCCTCTTGCAGCCCATTCGTCCACGTGCTCCGCCATTGGAGATGACGGGGTGATAGGATAAATGGCAGCTACCTCACTGAACATATAGCTCACGTGAGCGGCAGCCTCGTTACCATCACAAGTGATAAACTTCTTTTCTTTTGCCATTTTAATAAAATATTAATGTTAATGTATTAATTGTTTTTATGTATCGTTTAACCGTTTAAGGTTATTCTTTTTCTTTCAAGTATTTTGTTTCTCCATGCGCGATGTGCGCCAAGCACTCCGTGTGTCAATACAGAAATCCGAAGAGCCATAGGGGTATCTGCTTGTCCTTGCCTATTTCGGTGTTGTATCTTGCCTGGTATAGCTCCAGTCCCGACCTTGGCTTTATGGGGCTTGTGGCGTCTGCCACGGTAAAGAGCCATTTCTTGTCGATGAGGAAGCTGTCTGCTCTAGAGCCTTTGTTCACCTGGTGGTCTTTCCATAGGGCGTTGATGAAGAAATTTTCCATCACATCGTGTTTCTCCACATTGATGGGATATATGGCATACATCAGGTTGGGGTTGTGCATGACCACCATCGGGGGCTTCTTGGGGAACGACTGGCCTACGGGATAGACGATGTTTATCAGTCGTGCGTCGGCAAGATATTTTATGTAGTTCATCACTGTGGCGCGGCTTGTCTCGATGTCGTTTGCCAGTTGTGATATGTTGGGAGCCTTTTTTCCGTTCACTGCCAGCAGGTAGAAGAGTTTCTTTATCTTTGCCAGATATTTCAGTTCAATCTGCTTGACGAAGAGGATGTCTACCTCGGTCATCATGTTCATCGTCTTGAGCAAGTTTTCCGAATAGTTGCGGTGTTCGCGGAAGAAGGGGTAGAAGCCGTGGTGAACGTAGTCCTGAAAGTATTTCAGCGGTGAGACGTAAGGCAGAATTTTCCTTACTATCTGTTCGTGGTTCTGAATGATGTCCTGAAGGGAATAAACGGGGAAATTGTTGCCTGTTTGCAGGTTGAGGAACTCGCGGAACGAGAAGCCTCTGAGGTTATAGCTCTTTACTATTCCGCTCAACTCATAGTTCTCGTCCTTCAGACGCATTACGCTACTGCCTGTAAAGACGATGTGCAGCATGGGGTAGAGGTCGTAGCATTTTCTGAGCTCGCTTGCCCAGTTGGGCTCTTTGAACACTTGGTCTATGAGCAACACACGTCCGCCTGCCCTGTAGAAATCTCCGGCAAAGTCGGCTATTCCCCTGCACTGAAAGTAGAAGTTGTTCATGTTCACGTAAAGGCATTTGCGGTTGCCCAACTCCTTCAGCTCCTTGGCATATTGCAAGAGGAATGTTGTTTTTCCCACACCGCGCGAACCTTTTATGCCTATCATGCGGTCGGTCCAGTCGATCTCGTCCATAAGACGGCGCCTGACCGGTGCATCGGTATGTTCAACAAGGTAGTTGTGTGTTCTGAAGAAAGCTTCCATTCCTTTTGTCTTTTTCCCGAAAGGCTTGTGCCGTAAAATCGGTTAGTTTTGTTGTGAGCACCCGCTAGCGGCAGCGCTCATTGAATTTTTGCAAAGTTAATGCTTTATTTCGTATTTTCAAACTCTACATTACAAAATGTGTTGCTTTTTTTGAAAAGTTTTTATTCTGCCGACATGTCTGCCACCATCTTGCGATATGTGGTGTATAGGTGTGAGCGGCTTACGTAGCCTCTTAGTGTACCATCGTTTTCAACTACGGGCAGCATTACTGCATCGTTGCTGTCGAAGTGTTTTATCACTTCTTCCATGGGGTCGTTGACGCCTAGTATGGCACTGGGTTGCGACATTAGCTGGCGCACCTTGAAGTGATGGTATAGCTCTGTGCGGAACAGAATGTGGCGCAGCTTTGCCATGTCGATCTCTCCGAGGAAGTGTCCGCCTTCGTCGAGCACGGGCAGCACATTGGTGTGTGCTCGACTGATGGCGTGTACGAGTGTGCCCAGTTCCATGTCGGCAGGCACGTGTGCCACGTTCTTGTCTATCACGCTGTCGATGTTCATCAGCGTCAGCACAGCCTTGTCGGTGTGGTGGGTGATGAGCTTTCCCTCGCGTGCCAGTCGCATGCCGTAGATGCTGTGTGGCTCGAAGATTATGATTGTGAGGTATGAGCAGATGCTTACTATCATTAGCGGTATGAGCATCTGGTATCCTCCTGTTATCTCGGCTATGAGGAAGATGCCCGTCAGTGGGGCGTGCATCACGCCTGCCATCACGCCTGCCATACCGAGAAGCACGAAGTTCTTTTCCGGCACGTAGACACCTATATTGTACATGTTCCACAGTCGGGCGAAGAAGAATCCGCCATAGGCTCCGATAAAGAGCGAGGGGGCGAATGTTCCGCCGCATCCGCCTCCGCCGTTGGTGGCTGATGTGGCGAACACCTTTGTCAGTATGACGAGACCTACGTAGACCACAAGTAGCTGGCTATGACCATAGAAGAGCGAGTTGTTCAGAATTTGGTTCCAGTCTTCTTGTGTCGTTCCGTTCAGGAGGATGTTTATGCTGTGGTATCCTTCGCCGTAGAGCACGGGGAAGACGGCAATCAGTGTACTCAGCATCACGCCGCCCATTGCCAGCTTAGCGTATGGGCGGTCTTTCAGCTTGGCGAACATTCCCTCGCATGCTGTCATGGCGCGCATGAAATAGAGGCTTATTGCTCCGCCTGCCACTCCCAGCAGTATGTATGCCGGCACGCGCGACATGGTCCATGTGCCGTCGACGTGGAAGTCGAAGAGTGCTCCTCCCGATGAGAAGAGGTATGTGAAGCATGCTGCCGTTACGCTGGCTATGAGGATGGGCAAGAGGGATGCCATTGTGAGGTCTATCATCAGTACCTCGAGGGTGAACACGAGTCCTGCTATTGGGGCTTTGAATATTCCTGCTATTGCTGCTGCCGCTCCGCATCCCACGAGGAGCATGATGGTGCGGCGATCCATGTTGAACAGCTTTCCCAGGTTGCTGCCTATGGCTGAGCCAGTAAGCACGATGGGTGCCTCGGCTCCTACGCTTCCTCCGCATCCGATGGTTATGGCGGAGGCTATGACGGAACTCCAGCAGTTGTGGGCTCTGAGGCGACTGTTCTTGCTGCTTATGGCATATAGGATGCGTGTTATACCGTGGCTGATGTTGTCTCTGACAACGTCTTTCACGAAGAGTGATGTTAGGAAGATACCTATCACGGGGCAGAGCAGGTAGAGCCAGTTGAAGCGGTCTATGTTCAGTCCTGTGGCTACTGCCGACTGTATGAGCTTTATCAGCCCGTGGAGTACGCTTGCCGCCACTGCTGCCAGGAAGCCCACGGCGAAACTTAGCAGCAGTGTGAACTGCCTGTCCGTTACGTGGCTTTGGCGCCATGACATGAAGCTCTTGAGTATTTCTTCTGCTTTCTTTGATGTCATTTCCGTTGCCCCTTTACCTGATGATCTTTACTTCTCCGTTGGCTGCCAGCTTGATGATGCTTGAGGCTTTGTGGGGTTTGTGTTCCTGGCGTCGCGCCCAGCATACGTAGTCTACGCCGTTTATTATCTCCTCGGCTATGTCGCAGTAGTTCTGTGCTGTGGGTTCTCCGCTGATGTTTGCGCTAGTTGATACGATGGGCTTCTGAAATCTGTAGCAAAGCTCCTTTGAGAAGTCTTCGCGCGTTATGCGCATGGCAATGCTGCCGTCGGCTGCTATAAGGTTGGGGGCGAGGTTCACCGCGTTGTCCAGTATCACCGTGGTAGGCTTTTCTGCCAGGTCCATCAAGTCCCATGCCACTTCGGGCACGTTCTTCACATATCGCTGCAGCCTGTTTGTTGAGTCAACCAGGCATATCATTGCCTTCGAGTCGTCCCGCTTTTTCAGTGCATACACCTTTGCCACGGCTTCGGGGTTTGTGGCGTCGCAGCCTATTCCCCATACCGTGTCGGTGGGGTAGAGTATAATGCCGCCGTTTCTCATTGTCTCTACGGCTTTCTTAATGTCATCTTCAATCTTCATACCGTTTTGTTTTCTTGTTTGGTTGTTTGCTCGCCATGCCGCCGCTTTTTCTTCTTGCGGCCAACTGCGTTGTCGGGCTTTTCTGATTATAAAATGCAAATTTAGCAAAAAAAAAGATTACGCCAAATTTTTGCCAAAATGAAATTTCGAGTTAGCAAAAAACCTAATATAATACTCTATTTTTCTTCTGATTGTTCAAAAGTTCGCGATGGTGACATTTGTGTCATTTTTGTGCCAAAATGCGTGGCACAAACTTTTTTCAAAGTGTCTTAATCGGCTTTCGGACTGTCGGAAAGTTCGCGATAGTGCCATAGTGCCACAGTGCCACGCCTTTCTCAAAATTTGGCACAAATTAATTTACTCTGATTATCAATGAGTTATAAAAAATAATCATTTTTTCGTGAGAGGGGGGGCGTGGCACTGTGGCACAACTACAATCTTACCACTTTAAAAGAAGTATATGCCACTTTTTGTTATTTTTTGTTCTTCCCGTAGAAGAAGTAGAACCAGTATGTTGTTCCGTAGCTTGCTTCAGCGGTGGCCTTGCGTAGTGCTGGGTCGGTGGTCTGCTTGATGATGTTCATGAATTCCTGGTAGTCTGCCTCCATAACGGCGTTTTCGTATTTCATTATGGGGGTTGAGCGCATGTGCGTATACAACATCATAGCCTCACGGTAGTGCTTGGGTTGGCGGTTGATGTCGAAGAGGCGGTAGGCGAGCATGGCTTCAGCAAAGCGGTCGATGTCTTTGTCGAGCAGGTATCCGCATAGTTCATAGTCGCGGAGCGTCGGTTTGCACAAGCCGCGTTTTCTCATCTTCTGCCACTTTGCGGCGTTTGGCAGTCCTGCCCTTCGTGGCCAGCCGATGCCTTTCATTATTTCCGCATCCGAGAGGAGCAGGTACCTGGAGTTTTTCCCGTCGGGCAGCAGAACCTTTGATCCTCCTTCGGGTGCATGCTCAAAGAGCATCTCGCCGAGCTTGCATTCGCGTGCCAGTGCATAGGCGCGGAGCATGCATGACGAGGGGTCAGAGGCTGACGCCTTCTTTCCCTGCGCTATGGCTTCGGTGTAGTTGCCGCGTATGATGCTTGCTTCGATGGTCAGCCGGTTGTGTAGGTTTCGGTCGGTGTTCGCGGTGATACAGACGTATAGCAGTGCCGACAGAACCACAAGCCCGTTTCGCCATAGGGTGTTTGCAAGCGGGCGGATGGTTTCTTCCTTCTGTTCTTCGTTGTCGATGCGCCCCAGGGCGTATATTGCCGCATAGACGGCTATCAGTGTCGCCGGTATCAGCCATGCCCACTTTGCCAAGTTATAGCAGCATGCATTTTCGGGGTTGGCATCTGTGAGCAATGCCAGGAGTAAGGCTGAGGGGAAGAGTGTGAAGGCTGGATATGCTTTCACAAGGCCGAAGCGCGATGCCCATGTTGCCACGGCTCTTTTCAGGGCGTAGAGTAGGGCGGTGATGATTACTGCGCCTATGGTGCGGTTATAGGTTGTCGTGCCGCCGGAGAGTGCCGACTGCACGGCGGCGAGCAGGTTGCACTGGTATGAGTATAGATATAAATAGGTGAAAAGGCAAAAGACAATGTCGCAGACTGTTGTTGTGAACACTGCGACATTGTCTTTGATGTTGTTTTCTGTTACTTGCATTGTATTGTCAAAAGCTTTCAGTTCTTTTTCAGCACTACAGCCGAGCGTGCGGGTATGTAGAGCTTGAGCCACTCCTTGTGCTGGTCGACGTAGAGCTGGTCGTAGTTGGTCAGGTGGGTCACCGTGTCATCGGTGAAGCCGAAGCCTCCGAACTCTTTTGCGTCGGTGTTTAGCACAACGTCATATGAGCCTGTGGGCACGAGGAAGCCGTAGTCGGTGAAGGAGCGCGTGGGGTTGAAGTTGAACACGAAGACGAGGTCGCCCCTCATGTATGCCAGTATCTGGTCATCGTCGTTGTGCCATATTTCCTGTAGTTTGGTGTTCTGGAAGTTGCGTTCCGATGTTATCACCTGAAGCATCTTCTTGTCGAAGTCGCCAAGATAGTGGTAGTCCAGCTCCTTGTTGTCCACAAGGTTCCATTGCCGGCGTGCATACTTGTGGCTCCATCCGTTGCCTTCGCGGGGGAAGTCAATCCATTCGGGGTGTCCGAATTCGTTGCCCATGAAGTTGAGGTATCCGCCGTTTATCGTTGATGCCGTAACGAGACGTATCATCTTGTGTAGTGCGATGCCGCGTTCCACGGTGCCGTTTTCGTCGCCTTTCTTGAAGTGCCAGTACATGTCGGCGTCAACGAGGCGGAAGATAATGGTCTTGTCTCCCACAAGCGCCTGGTCGTGGCTTTCGCAGTAGCTGATGGTCTTTTCGTCGGGCCGTCTGTTTTTTACCTCCCAGAAGATGCTGCTTGGTTTCCAGTCTTCGTCTTTCCGCTCCTTGATGGTCTTTATCCAGTAGTCGGGTATGTTCATCGCCATGCGGTAGTCGAAGCCCATTCCGCCATCCTTATATTTAGCCGCCAGTCCTGGCATGCCGCTCACCTCCTCGGCAATGGTTATGGCCTTGGGGTTTACTTCGTGAATCAGTTCGTTGGCGAGTGTAAGGTAGCAGATGGCGTTGTCGTCTTCATGCCCGTTGTAGTAGTCGCCGTAGTTGCAGAAAGCCTCTCCCAGTCCGTGGCTGTAGTAGAGCATGGATGTCACTCCGTCGAAGCGGAATCCGTCGAAGTGGTATTCCTTGAGCCAGTATTTGCAGTTGCTCAGGAGGAAGTGCAGCACGTCGTCCTTGCCGTAGTCGAAGCAGAGGCTGTCCCATGCGGGGTGTTCGCGTCTGTCGCCTTGATAGAAATACTGGCAGGGGTCTCCGGCAAGGTTGCCCAGCCCTTCTACCTCGTTCTTCACGGCATGGCTGTGCACGATGTCCATTATGACGGCAATGCCCATTTCGTGGGCTTTGTCGATGAGCGCCTTGAGTTCTTCGGGTGTGCCGAAGCGGCTTGACGGTGCGAAGAAGCTGCTCACGTGGTAGCCGAAGGAGCCGTAGTAGGGGTGTTCCTGTATGGCCATTACCTGGATGCAGTTGTATCCGTCGGCTTTTACGCGTGGCAGCACGTTGTCGCGGAACTCGGTGTATGTGCCCACCTTTTCGGCGTCCTGTGCCATGCCCACGTGACATTCGTATATGAGCAGTGGCGACTTGCATGGTGTGAACCGTTTTTTCTTCCATTCATATGGGGTGGGGTTCCACACCTGTGCAGAGAAGATCTTTGTCGTCTCGTCTTGCACCACGCGTTGTGCCCATGCCGGGATGCGCTCTCCGTTTCCTCCGTCCCAATAGACGTGCATCTTGTACAGTTGTCCGTGTTGCAGTGCTTTCTCTGGCAGTTTCAGTTCCCAGTTGCCTGTGCCGCTGATGCGTTTAGCCTTGTAGCGTTCTGTCTCCTGCCAGTTGTTGAAGTCGCCCACGAGATAGATGTCTGTGGCGTTAGGCGCCCACTCGCGGAACACCCATCCGCGGCTCATCTTGTGCAGGCCGTAGTAGTCGTATCCGCTGGCAAATGTTTCAAGTGTGCGCTTGCCGTTGTTCGTAAGCTGTTTTTTCTTCCATTCTGCATGGTCGTGTCTTCCGCGTATGGCGTCGGCATACGGCTCCAGATATGGGTCTTTCTGTATCAGTCCTATCTGTTTTGCCGTGTCCTTTTTCACAGTCTTAGCCTTTGAGACTTTTTTTGTCGTATTGGTTGCCATAAGATTATCGTTGTTTGGTTATGGAGTGATCGGATGGGATGCCGTTGTGGGCATGCCTCGCATGGTTGTTTTTAGAACCCGCCTTATGCGAGGACTTTGAAGATGGCCTTCTTGAATTGCGGTGCGTCTGAGATGCAGGGTGTGTGGCCGTCTTGCGGGAAGAAGATGGCGAACTGTCCTGGTTTGAGTGTGAAGTAGGTCTGCGATTCAACGGCATATTTCGTTATGTCCTTCTCTTCGTTGTATTCTTCTGCCGGCAGGTCGGCGAGCGGTGTATAGCCGAAGGTCTCGTTGGCCGTGAGCGGTATCTGTATGTCTATCATTCGCTTGTGGGTTTCTGCCTTTGCCTCTTCCTTTGTCTTGCCTTTTGCTGTCTGTATGTTCACGAAGAGGTCTTTGTCCTTGATGAAGTGTTTGCCTTCCTCTAGGGTGTTGAGGTCGTTGTTTTTGATGAATTCCACAACGCTTTTGAAAAGTGGGTTCAGTGTCTCGTACTTTTCGAGATTTTCGATAGTGTCAATTACCATAATGTTTTCGTATTTAAATCTATTATAATGTTTTTTTTGCTTGCTGTTGTTTCTCAGATTTTGCGCCCCATGTTATACATTTCTTGTGAGACGATGTTTCCGTTGCGGTCTTTTACGATGAACTTTCCGTCGCGTTCGCCGTTCTTGTAGGAACCCTCAGTGCGCTTGCCGTTCTTGTCCACTTCTATGGCGTTGCCTTCGCGTTTACCGTCCTTGAAGGAGCCTTTGTATTTGCTGCCGTCGGCGAAGTGGATAATCATCAGTCCGTCTTGCCTTCCGTTCTTGAAGTCGCCTTCGAACACGTCGCCGTTTTTCTTCGTCAGCTTGCCGTGCCCGTGCTGCAGGTTGTTTTTCCATGCGCCCACGTACACGTCGCCGTTTTTCCATGTGAATGTTCCCATGCCGTCCATGTATCCGTCGTTGAAGTGTCCGGTGTATTTGTCGCCGTTTATGAAGCGGAATATTCCTTCTCCGGTGCGTTTGCCGTTCATGTAGTCGCCTTCATACATGTCTCCGTTTCGGAATTTGTATATGCCTTTTCCGTTCTGCATGTCGTTGAGCCATTCGCCGGTGTAGATGTCACCGTCGGAGTATTTGTTTGTTCCTTTGCCCGAGCGCATGTTGTCTTGCCACATGCCGTCGTAGGTGGTGCCGTCGTGCCAGTCGAAGAAGCCCTTGCCGTTTTTCTTGTCGTCTTTCCACTCTCCGTCGTAGTAGGCACCGCTGGCGTAGATGTATTTCCCTTTGCCGGAGCGTTTGTCGTGATACCAGTTGCCGTCGTACTTGTCGCCGTTGTAGTAGTACATCACGCCGTGTCCCTCCTGGTAGTCGCGGAACCAGAGGCCGTCATACTTGTTGTTGTTCATGAAGTGGTAAATCCCCTTGCCGTGTTGCTGGTCTTGATACCACTGTCCCTCGTATTTCTCTCCGTCGGAGAAGGAGTATATGCCGTAGCCTTGCCGGCGTCCTTTTACGTATTCGCCTTCGTAAGTGTCACCGTTCTTGTATACGGCATTTCCTTTGCCGTGTGGCTTTCCTGCCACCATCTCGCCTTTGTATTGACCTCCGTCTTTTGTCTCGCACGAGCCGAGGGAAATCTTCTGACTGTTGGCGGCAAGCGGCAGCAGAGCCAATAAAAATATGTATAGTTTTTTCTTCACAATGTATGCGTTATTTGTGTTTATCGCCCAAATGGTTGATGCCATGTGGCGGTAGCCCGGCGGGCTTACGTTTTTGGGCGTTGATGTTCAAAGGTAGGCAGAAAAATTATGATTTGCAAAGGTTTCATGTTTTTTGTGCCTTTTTAGCGTATATTTTCCTTGATTACGATAATTAGCGCTTGGGGTTGGCCAGAGATGAACGGGCAACAGCACTTTTCTAAACCTTCTCATAAATAGTTTGAAATTTCAAAAAAAGATAACTATCTTTGTTCTCATAAAAAACGATTATTGGAAAGTCCAAATATAAAAAATCTTGTCCGCAAATAATATTACTTATCATGAGATTGACAACAGAAAAACTTCTCGAAGCTTGGAGAATTAGAAAACAGATTTTCCACAACCCAGACAATGAATATATTTTAGATAGATACGATAAGGTTCAAAGTGTTTTTGAAAGTTTGAATAATTACGATGTGACCTTTGAAAACGAACATTGCTGCTTCAACGGCAAAGAACTTCTTCTTAAAAATGGTAATCCCCCCTCGCTGGATTATTTTGCTTGTAAAAAAGATGAAATGACAGCACCAAAAGCTTTTACCGGTATCAATATAATGCGTGATAATTTTGACGATGCCTATAAAGATATTATCGTAAATTTGGGTTGTATACTTGGTGGTTTTGATTTTAATGACCACTCTATGCATGATGAATTTAGAATCATCTCAAATAGAGTTACTGAGAAAAACGATAATGGGTCACTCTTTAGTAAGGGTGAGATGCGGCATCCATCTTCACATTTTGCAGACAATAATTATTTCTTCAATGTAATATCAACTATCAATGATATAAAAGATGGCAAATTCAATCCTGAAACTTCAAGATTGGTGTTAAGATGGCCAAACGAAAGTTATTACAAAGACCAAAAAGAAGAAGGCATAGAAAAATCACAGCGCGAAACACTTCGCTGCCGTTTCCCCTATAAGTTTTTCTATATGTGGACACACGATGTGCTGCATCCCGTAAGCTTGATGGCTTATCGCAATCTTGTTTGGCAAGACGGTGATTTCCCTAAATACAAAAAAGATGCAGAGATGTCGCAAGATTACTCAGAATTTGCAGGTGAACAGGGATGGAAAGAGTATTCACAAGAAATACGTGAAATGATTCCAAAAGAAGAACAGGTCGAAGACTTTTGGAATGAGATGTCAAAACTTATTTCCGTATTGATGATTCACGATCAGCAGATTAAAAGCACAAAAGAGTTATTGGAAACTGGTAATAAGGCAATCATCCTTTTTGGTCCTCCAGGAACTGGGAAAACTTATAATGCCAAGGAACTAGTCTGCACGGAATTGGGTATTGAAAAAGAATACTTGGACAAACATAAATTTGATATAGACAAAATAATTGAAGATAATGGCGCATGGGTGTTGACACAATTTCATCCTAACTACACCTATGAAGATTTCATTGGAGGCATTATTCCCAAACTTGATGGTGAGAATCTCTCATATACGCTGAAAGAAGGGGTATTCAAAAATTTATGCGATGTTGCGGCAAAACCCGAAAACAGCGAAAAGAAATTCATTATCATCATTGATGAAATTAACCGTGCGGATTTGTCGTCTGTTTTCGGAGAATTGATGTATGCTCTTGAATACAGAGATGAGGAAGTAAGCATACCTAATTTTCAAAAGCCTTTCGTCATTCCTTCGAATGTCTACTTGATTGGAACAATGAATAGTCTTGACAAAAGTCTGGTTACGTTTGATCTTGCGCTACGCCGTAGATTTGCTTTTGTTAAGGTCATGCCACAAATGTATGTCTTAGCCAACATCCTATTAGACTATAACATAGAAGAAAATTGCCTAGAACGTTTTATCAATCGTTGCCAGGAACTCAATAAAGAAATAGCGAACCCTGCAAGCCGTTTACAATTAGGCGCAGATTATCAGATAGGGCATGCCTATTATGGAAAAATAAAGGATTTTATAGAGAAGGGTTCAGAAGAAGAACCTCGTGTCTTGTCTTCGTTCGCCCTTGAAAAACTTTGGGAATATCATTTGCTGCCACTGCTCAGTGAGTATCTTGGAAATCGCATAGATGATTCCGAAACTAGAAAGTGTTTGGATGAAATTAAGGAAAAATTTACCCAACCATTATAAGCATGGATTTAGTTCTTCAAGATAGCATTATAGATTGCGATGATGGGGTATGCATAGGCTATCGTGATCAGTCAGCAGGATTTATGCGTGCCGTTGATGAATTGCAGCAGAAATTTGTTGATGGTACACTGCATGTCATATCGTTGCAAAACTATAATCCTAGGGCTAGGGTAGAGTGTCCTGTCAGTTATTTTATACAGTCGTATGACGAAAAGCGCGGATATAAGGTAGTCAATGAATGCAAGTTTTTCGCTTCGCATTATATAGGGCGATATACATATGGTGACTACAATATCGTTGTTAATCCTCGTTATGGTAATATCTTCGCATATTTGATTGGATATGCGACCAACATCTATATACCCCAAGGAGAATCGCATCTTGCATTCAACACTGAAAACAGTTCTTATTTGTTGATAGCTCTGTTGTGGAAAGCGATGCTTAACAAAGCCCTGACGACAGGACAAATCCCCAAGAACTATGAAACAATAACGCGTAATCAGAGAAATTATAGAGGTCGTCTAGACATTAGCAAACATATTCACGCTAATCTTTGTGATGCAACACACTTTTATTGCACCTACAAAAAACTGTCGATGGACACCGTTATCAATCGTACTATCAGAGCGTCATATAAAGTACTGAAAGATAATGGCGCATCGGCTTTTGTTGCAGAGTTTGAATCTTATGACAAGTATCTGGAGTCTATGGGGGTAAAGTCCTTTGTTCAAGATATTCGACAAATTGATGACATTAACTATACGCGCTTGACAGCTCCATACCAGTCGGTTATGAGAGTTAGCAAAACAATACTTCAAAATTTTAAGGCAGAAGCAGCGAATCATTGTGCGGAAAAGGAAGGCGTGTCTTACTTCATTGATGTGGCAGAGCTATGGGAAATGTATCTTCTAAAATTATTGCAGAATAATCTCTCTTCTGAATATCATGTGTTCTCGCCAAACGCTTATTCTGGTGCTAGACTTCTTGATGATGAGATTCGTGAAATACGCCCCGATATATTGATTGAAAAAAACGGAGATGTGGTGATGATTATTGATGCTAAATACAAGAACTATTTTCGCTTTGGCGCAGTTGCCAAACTAGGTGTAAGCCGTGAGGATCTTTATCAGATGTCTACATATCTTTATCACTATGGAAAAGAAGGTAGAAGGATTGTTGGTATTTTCACCTCTCCTGTAGAGTGCAAGGAGCAAGTGCTCCACGCTTTTTCTGAAAATAAAAAGCATCAGATTGGGCTTATAAATTTGGCCATCAACGGAATCGACACTATTGAAACTATCCGTCAAATAGAAGTTGAGTATATAAACCAAATACGCCAGATACTAGCACAACTTTAATGCAGCTTGTCTGCTTGTTAGCCATACGAAGCGACATAGCCTCCCATGTTTATTTTGCATAAATCGGGAGTGCATGCATTTCTGTCTTTCCATCAGAAGTGATTATAGGCATAAAACACTGGTGGTAGCCACATTGCAAGGCAAGTTTCCTGAGCTCAGGAACAGGCTGAACCATAATGAAAATAAAGTCTGGCTTCCTTTTCCTTATAGCCTGCTCGCGTTCCTTTGTCATCTCAGCATTAGCCCCGCTTTGCTTGGCCCAGTATTTGCATGCCGGCAATGCGCGCGTGAGTAGCCCCTGGCCATAGTCGTTGGCTGAGAAGAAAATCTTTGGTTGCTTTTTCTTCGCCATTATTTTCTGAATGGCATCCCATTCGGCTTGTTCTTTTGATGGATAGAACGCCAAATTTTCCTCTTGCAGGTTGAGACCTATGCCGCCAATATATATTGTGACCGAAACGAGCAAGCAAACCCATGGCGAAGTCTTGCTTATAATTATCGAGCTTTTGCCAATGATGAAAGCAAACAGAAAAACGAGGAAAGGAACTACTGTGCTGCAATAATGCAATCCTGTCGCTTTCAGTTCAAGGAACAAATAAAAAGGAACGTAAGCCCCAAGCAGCCAAAATGACATTCGAAATCTATGGCAAAAAGCTGCTATACCCAAAAGTGCGGCAAGCAGCACCGTTGTCTTGACTATTGCATATTTGCCACCGAAAAGTAGGTCTGCAAGACGCAGGAACATTCCTGAAGAATAATCACTGTCTGTAATCAAGAAAGTGTTTACGAAATATTCGTGAATGAAAGTCCTAAAATTACCCTCTACAGCGAAGTATATGGCGAATGGCAGGGTGGCGACAACCATTCCCAAAAATCCGAAAACAATTCCTTTATACGATTTGTTGTTAAGCGATAGACCGGCGACAATGATAGCCATTCCGCCCATCATAAAGAAATAGTTCCATTTTATCAAGAGACAGTAGACCATGCCGATGCCCAGGAGAAATGCGCTCTTGGACAATTTCTCCCCCCCCCCCACAAGTGCTGAGCAGGTGATATATATTCCGCCACAGATAGCCGGCATGCAAAAGTCTTCGGCACGCACCTCGGTATGGAAAATCCTGCAGAAGAAGCATGCTGACATGCATGCCACCACAATCAACGACTCGCGTTTCCGTAGTTTTAGTCTGCATGTTTGCCAAACGAAAGCGAACGTGAAAGTATATGCGATGACGCTGAGCAAGAAAACACCGCTATAGGATGTTGGCGTTAGCATATAGCCAATGCCGTAAATAAGCCAAAGAAGTGGTCCTTTGGAGTCGGCAAAGTCCACATAAGGTGTCATTCCTTCCATCCATGCCTTGCCAGCGGTAAAAAACCACGACGAATCGCAACGCCCGCCAAACTGGTGCATCAAGGGTGAGTCAGGCGAAAGCAACAAGAGTATTATGAATGAGAAAACGAAGAGCATGTTCCATTTCAGAAACTTGCCATTATGGGATGATATTAGTTGTCGTAGATGAAACATCTGTTAATTATAAGAAGTAAATAATATGACGAGTATTGCAAAATTACGAAAATAGCATGAATAAAGGCGCAGTTTTGCCACTGAAGTTTCAAAAAAGGAGTCGAAAGATGGCCGAAAACCCATATAGTTTCAAAAAACTATTTGTATATTTGCGTAATTGAAAAAGTGGCAGTTGTTTGCAGCTACTATTAGATATCGTTGATTGGCATAGTTATCGTTCGTGTAAATTATAATTATGAAATTACTGTTCTGCATCTTCGCATGTTGTATAATTACGACATGTGCTTATTCTCAAGAGTCAATGG
>CAVLBD010000004.1:0-112565 GCA_963661195.1 bacterium | reverse complement strand
CTGTTCCGCCTGCGCCATCAAGGTTCTCTTTCTTCTTCATGGCGTTCTTAACCCTAGTAAAGAAGTCCAGGTCTCTTTGCGCTGCATCTACCGCTTCATTCTTCTTTGCCTCTGCCTCGATAATGTCGGCATCGTCAGCGGAATAGTCTATCTTTATCTTTTCTGCTGCCTTCAAAGCGGCCTCGGCTTTCTTTATCTTCCCGTCAACAACCTTATCGGCATTCTCTCTGAACGAACGTCTTATCCATTCCGCCCCATGTTCCGGTGTCATTTGGCTATAGTCGGCTACGCTTCGCCCCTTGCTATCTGCCTTCATAGGCACAGGAGTGCCGTCTTCAAATGTTAAAGTTGCCTCTGAACCATTGCCGGATGGAGAATTGTTGCTATCTTTGTTGTCGAAGGACAAGCCATGCGGAAGAGTAGAAAGGGCTGCTGCCGACCCATTCTTGGGAGAAAGTATGAGGAATTGCCCGCCCTCACGTTCGGCTTGTCTTTGCATTTTTGCAAGTCCCTTTTCATTTATCAATCTCCATCCTACTATTTCTACTTGCTTCTTGTCGTTGTAAACATCAAGTACAACAATGGAGTTTTTGTTACCAGTCTGCACTGCCACCTTATAAGATGGTCGCTTTATAGGTTGTGTCTGTCCCACAATATTAGGATTATAGAGAGCATTCTCCAAAATCGCGCGACTATCCTCTGCATCCAATTCTGGATGATTCTTAGCATTCTTCTCAAATATATTCTTCTTGATAACCACAGGTTTGCCGTTTGCTCCAAGAGCAGCAGAAACATTGTCGGGTACTGCAGGAAGCTCGATGCTTCTTGATGGTGTGTCAAAATCTTCGTCTTTAATCTCACTGATTGATTTTACAGGTTCTGTATAAATACTACCATCACTATTGAGCGTATTGCCCATGCTGTCCGTTCCGCCCTTACCGTCATTAACGATAAGTTGTGTCTGCACAGTCGGTTCATTCTCCCCGTGGACTTCCGTTCCTTTGCCCGTGGGTTCCGTTTCACCACCCTGCGGTCTATTGGCATTTCTCTCCGCCTGCTCTGCTGCAGCCTCGTTGTATGCCTGAGAGTTTATCTGCTGCAGCCGTTGTCTATACTCATTGCCGAAATCCTCGGGACGTTGCGTCTGCATAAACGTTACGCCCTCCGCTTTTAGGTAAACGGTTTCCTTCGTGTTCGGATCAAAAAAAACTGTCTAAACTAAAAACTCCCAACTCGCAAAGCTGCGAATTGGGAGAAGTTATATAATGTTTAGCAGTTAACAAGATTACAAAAAACCAAGTAGTTGAAGGATGTATGGAGCTAAAATAGCTGTAAAGATTCCATTTAGAGTTAGACCTAGCGAAGCATAAGCTCCATGCTCCATACCATGTTCCATTGCCGCAGATGTTCCAACTGCATGCGAAGCTGTGCCTAAAGAAATACCTTGTGATGATGGCATACCTATATGACCATATTTTAATATTCTAAATCCCGTTACAGCTCCAAAAATTCCCACGAATACCACTATTGTAGCAGTAAGCGATGGAATCCCCCCAACACTTTGGGTAACTTCCATTGCTATCGGTGTCGTTACAGACTTTGCCGCCAAAGAAAGTACAACACGATGAGATGCCCCAAAGTATTGAGCTAACATAACAACAGATACTATACCGACAAGACACCCCACCAATTGTGACATAAAAATAGGAATAAGTTCATGTTTTATTGAACTGAGCTGCTTATATAAAGGTACGCCTAATGATACAACAGCCGGTTTTAGCCAAAATTCTATCTTTGAACCACTAATCTTATACGTTTCATAATCAACGCCAGCTACAGACAAAAAACAAATCATAAAAGCTATGCTCACCAATATCGGATTAAAAATTGGCAAATTCAATACTTTTCGCACTAATTTTGCCAAGAAATAAACGCCAAATGTGAGTGTCAACAAAAAATAATCATTATTGAAGTATTCGTGTATATCCATTATAACCATTCTTTAATCTAAAAACCTTTATAAAAATCCTCACATTAAGAAAAACATAGTATTATGTTTATGCAAGGTTTTATACTTATCCATTATCTTTTTTCAGTTTTTTCTTTAAACCATTCACTACTTTTCTAGCTGCGATATGGGTCCATCCTGTAACGACAAGCACAAGTATCGTACTTATAGCTGTTGCCAATACAATAGGTAATATTTCTGCTTTTATTAAATCGAAATAAAGCATAAGTGCCACACCTGGCGGAACAAAGAAAAAGCCCATGTTTTTGACTAGAAAATTAGAAATTGTTTCTACCCATTCTAATCGAACAACTTTAATCTTAAGGAATAAAGTCAACAACAACATTCCTATGATACTAGACGGTATAGTTATCCCCGTCAGCCAAACTATGAATTCCCCAACAGCAAGACATCCAATAATAATTGCTAATTGTCTAAACATGTTTTTAATCCTAAATTTTATGATGTTTAAAAATTATTTCGTGTCATAAATATATTTATGACTTTTTATTATAAATAAAAGTCATTGTAATAACATACTAATACCATTCTGCAATTATAAATAGGTATGTATTTTATTAAAACTTAACTCTTTCCTATTATATATTATATTTCAATCTCCTCAATTTCTCCATACCCTACGGAGTGTTTAAAACAATCTTTTTCATCAAAAAGTCCAGCATAAATTCCAGCACAGATAAGTACTCCGCAATGCGAAAAAATTGCCACATTATCATATGCCTGCACCTTTAACCAATCAAAAAACGATGAAACACGCAAATAAAGTTGTGGAAAGCTCTCGCCATTAGTAGTTGGTTGATGCATATAATCCTCATACCATTTCTGTAAATTATCATCCTCAATCTCGTCATACCTTTTCATCTCCCAATCGCCCATGTTCAATTCTTTTAGTCGCTCATCCGTCTGACAGTTGGTAAAACCGCAATACTCAGCTAGAACCTTAGCCCTTGAAAGCGGAGAAGAAAATACTATATCAAATTCTTTGCCCACAAGAAACTTTTTCGTTCGTTCAGCCTCTTCTTGAAAAGACACTGCCACAGGGACATCTGTCCAACCATAGCAAACTCCTTTAGGCACATCAACACTTGTATGCCTTACTAATGTAACCTTCATGATATAATGTAAAATAAGAACTTCATGTTAATAAAATCACAACTATTCCTACTAAAAATTGATATCTAATACAATTCCCTTCAATGCTGCGGACTTCAAAGCATAACTCCAAAGAATAGCAACAACAATGTAAATAGACAATTCTGTAAGCAAGAACAATGCACCGCAACAATCACCAGTATAACCATGTAACCTATTCTTGACCATACGATACAAGAAATACATTACTATACATGGAACAAAAACAAGAATATTCCAATCTATCGCAGAACCAACGAAATAAAAGAACACACATAAGGGCAACACCCCTTGAATAGCTAACCCTATTCCCGCCTGCACATTCATACGTCTATAAACGTTTTTAGCCTTTGACTGTTCCTCTGTTCTCGCATAAGGCAAAAATTGAACAACTTGACCAGCAATCATCTTTGCATAAGGATCGGCTGCAAAAATCGTGATAGCAGCCAATGTTGGAGGCAATGAGGACAGAGAAAAGAATAGCAATAATTCATAGAAAATTATTCCTAATACCCCATAGGTTCCTATACGTGAATCCTTCATGATATCAAGTATACGTTGTCTATTATGTCCCCCTCCACCAAATCCATCCATAAAGTCAGTGAGCCCATCCTCATGCAATGCGCCTGTAATAAGTAACCTGAATATTATTGCCACCAAGATCGCCATATTGTAAGGCATTACCTTAGACCCGAAGTAAAGCACAAAGGCCATTATCGCCCCAGTTATCCAACCGACCAAAGGCCAATATTCTACAACAGATCTATATGCAACCTTTGGAGGTTGGTAAATTCTCCAAAAAGGGAAACGTGTGAAAAAGATTAATGCCGCCCAAGCATTCTGCCACCATTTAGAAGTATTTAGTGATATTTGCATTTTCAAAGTTATTCATTTCATTAATCATTCTAACACTACTTTCTATAATAGGATAAGCACATAAAGCTCCCGTTCCTTCTCCCAAGCGCAATCCTAAATTCAAAAGCGGTTTTCCACCTAATATTCTTAACATCGCAGCATGAGCATGCTCATCTCCACAATGACCGAAAATTGCATATTTCAAAATTTCTGGAGCGATTTTACTTGCCGCAAGAATACATGCCGACATAATAAATCCATCAATCAAAATGATTATCTGTTTTTCAGCAGCCTTCAACATAGCTCCTATTGCCGCTACCATTTCAAAGCCTCCGAAATTGCGTATCACATCAAACTTATCCACACTAGGAAAATCCTGGTAAAAACGTTTTACCGAACGATCCAATACTTCTTGTTTATGACGCATTTGTTGTTCATTTAATCCAGATCCTGCCCCTATACATTCGTCAAGTGGCAGACCACCAAATATATGAAGCCATACACTTGAAGGAGAAGTATTGGCTATTCCCATTTCTCCAAGACACAAGATATTGCATCCCTCTGCAATACACTCCTCTGCAAGCATAGCACCATCTCTTAACGCTTCATCCATTTCAGCCTCAGTTATAGCCGGCTCATAAAGAAAATTTCTTGTCCCATTGGCTATTTTCATATTTCGTATTTCCAGATAATCACCAAGTTCATGATCCACGCCCATATCCACTATTTTCAATTTAAAGCCATGTTGTCTACAAAACATATTGACCCCACCTCCACCTTTCGTAAAGTTAATCATTTGTTGCCAAGTAACATCACGAGGCGAACAACTCACGCCCTCTTTTTCTATGCCATGGTCTCCACCAAGTAGCAAATGGCAAGGATGCGAAAGAGAAGGCGACAAAGTTTGCTGAACAAGACATATCTGCAAAGCAATGTCTTCCAAAATACCTAAAGAATGCTTTGGCTTATTCAAATTATCAATTTTTTCTTGTATAGATTGTCGTAATTGAATATTAGGAGCTTGTATATTAAATGATATCATTGTTAATTTATAGTTATCAATTTTTCAGCAAAAAAACAATAATAAAAAAAAGATAGAAAATAGACTTTCTTACTAGCTATTATAGTCGATGTTTATTTAATTTTAATAGGTATACCGCTAACTAAAAAGTATACTTCATCTGCTTTTTGAGCAACATATTGATTAAGACTACCAAGCAAATCAGTAAAACATCTCTGCACTTTATTACTACTCACCCCTCCACTGCCGATTTCATTGGTTACAAAAATAAATGTAGCACTCTGATTTGTGAATTTATTGAATTCCTCCTTAATTCTATCTAAAGTAATCTCAACATTCATCTCATTTTCTTGCTCTACATTATGGTCTTTTGGGGCAAAATCCTCCGAATAATTTCTAGCAAAAAAGAAATTAGTTGCCCAAAGTGTCAAACAATCAACAAGCACTACCCTATCATCAAGAACTAATGAACCCAAAAACAATTCCTCCTCAATGTTTTCCCATCGATCTTTACGACGTGCTTTATGCTTATCAACTCTCTTTTTGAATTCATCATCCCAAATATGTGCCGTTGCGACATAAACAGGATTATCGGAAAGGCCAAGAGCCATTTTCTCAGCAAATACGCTCTTTCCAGAACGTTGCCCGCCGGTTATAAGTATAATCCGTTTCATTGATGCAAAATTAGCAAAAACAATCCTAACACTGACTAAGAATAGCCAAAAAAGCTTTTATACATAAATATAAAAATATGTATATAACCCTATTGCGAGCTAAATTACACTCATTTTCCCATATTGAGCAAGTTTTGTCAATAAAAGTTTGCACATTTAGTGGAAATTACTTTACTTTGCACTTTGAATTTTAGGCATATTACATAAAACCAAATTATATTAATTAAAACAATTAAGAACATGAAGAAAATCTTTACGTTGTGTGCTGCCGCTGCATTGGCAGTATCTGCAACAGCTCAGACAGTAACTGAGTCCAAGACTTTTGACAATTGGTACATCGGCATCAACGGTGGTCTCGCTACAGGTATTCATCCTTCTCAGCTCGGTGAAAAGCTCGGTGAAAAGAACCACACTTGGGCAAAAGACATTATGCCTAACGCAGGTATCCGTGTAGGTCGCTATTTCACACCTGTATTTGGTCTTGCTGCTGAAAGTAACGTTTATTTCAGCGATTTGCACCACGCAGGCCGCACAAACAACAATCTGTTCGGCAATGTTACAAAGACTTTGGTTAACTCTATCAATACATCTTTGATAGCAACAGTTAACTTCAGCAATTGGTTCGGTTGCTATAAAGGTGAACCTCGTTTGTTCGAACTTAGTGCTGTTTACGGCCTTGGTTGGGGTCACGTATTCGGTGGCAAAGATGGTTCACGCTACTACGCTAATACATGGGATACTGCAGACAAGAAGGATTTCTTGACATCTAAAGCAGGTTTGGACTTCGCTTTCAACCTTGGTTCTGCAAAAGCATGGCAGCTCTATGTTGAGCCAGCTGTAGTTTGGAATCTTGAGGGTGCAAAGAAGGGCGTTCGCTACGATGCAAACTACGCTGATTTCCAGCTCAACGTTGGCCTTGTTTACAAGTTCAAGAACTCTAACGGAACACACAACTTTACTATTGCACAGCTTCGTGACCAAGCTGAGATTGATGGTCTTAATGCAAAGATCAACGACTTGCGTAACGACTTGAACGGTAAGGATTCTGAGATTGCAGCTAAGAACGCTAAGATCAACGACTTGCAGAAGGCTCTTGACGAATGCAACAACAAGCCTAAGTATGTTAAGCCAGAAACAGCAACAAATCTCCAGCCTACAGTAATCTTCCGTCAGGGCAAGTCTGTTGTTGACAAGGCACAGTATGCGAACATTGAACTTATCGCTCAGTACATGAAGAATCATCCTGAGGCAAACGTTGAAATCAAGGGCTATGCTTCACCAGAAGGTTCAAAAGAACTAAACCAGAAGCTTTCTGAGCAGCGCGCTGAGGCTGTTAAGAACATTCTCGTTAAGAAATACAAGATTTCTGCTGATCGCCTTACAACAAAGGGTATGGGCGCAACAGACAAGTTGTTTGAGCAGGTTGAATTCAACCGTGTTGCTACTTTCAACGATAGCACAAAGTAATTAGAAGTTGAATAATTTCAAACTCATAAAATCCTCGCCAAGAATTTGGCGAGGATTTTTTATTTTCGCATAAACAAGTTAATATAAGGAAGAAGACGAGGTGCATTGTATGATGTTTAAAAAACGTTTCACGTTGATAATAACTAAGATACAGAAAAAAGGAGTGCATTATTTTGCATGTTAAATTTAAAAGTCGTAACTTTGCAGCCGCTTAACGTAAAATAGTCGAATGAAGAATGACAAAATAAAAAACCAGTACCGCGTGAATGAGCAAATTCGCGTTCGGGAAGTGCGAGTTGTTGGAGACGAAGGTTCAACCGTAATGCCAACGCGCCAAGCCCTTGATATTGCGAAGGGGAAGGGTGTAGACTTGGTAGAAATATCCCCTAATGCACAACCTCCCGTTTGTCGTATCATCGACTATAGCAAATTTCTGTATCAACAGAAAAAGCGTGCAAAAGAGTTAAAAGCAAAACAAGTCAAACAAGAAGTAAAAGAAATACGTTTCGGACCTCAAACCGACGATCACGACTATAACTTTAAACTAAAACATGCAAAAGAATTCCTTCAAGAGGGAAATAAAGTCCGTGCTTTCGTCTTTTTCCGTGGACGTTCCATTTTGTTCAAAGAGCAAGGAGAAGTTCTTCTACTTCGTTTCGCCAATGACTTGGAAGAATACGGAAAAGTTGAGCAGATGCCAGCATTGGAAGGAAAGAAAATGTTTCTTTACATGTCGCCCAAAAAAGCTGGTGTAGCAAAGAAAAGCCAGCAAAAGATGGACAGAGAACGCAGAGAAGCCGAAGCAAAAGCTGAAGAAGCAAGTCAAGATCGTTCAGAAGATGCTTTTGATAGTCCATCAGATGGTGGTCTTTTTGCGAATGCGAAAAACGGTATTGATGCATTAAAGAAATTGAAAGAGAACTAACAAAAAAAAAATAATTATCAGCCAAGGCAGGCATAAGGCCGAAACTGTAATTAAACAAAAAGAAAGGTGCGTAACGTCTTGGTATATACGTTGCCACTGTATATAATAACTAATTAAATCAAAAAAAAATGCCAAAAGTAAAGACAAACTCCGGTGCAAAGAAGAGATTCCGTTTCACTGGTACAGGTAAGATTAAGAGACACCATGCTTACCACAGTCACATTCTGACAAAGAAAACAAAAAAGCAAAAGCGTAATTTGGTTCACACTGCTATTGTTGATGGAAGCAACATGAAGCAGGTACGTGATTTGCTGTGTCTCCGTTAATCAATTGTCTAACATCAAAAAGTAAGAAACTATGCCAAGATCAGTAAATCATGTTGCCTCAAGAGCAAAAAGAAAAAGAATTTTAAAGCTTACACGCGGTTATTACGGAGCTCGCAAAAACGTTTGGACCGTAGCCAAGAACACTTGGGAGAAAGGTTTGACCTATGCATACCGCGACCGTCGTAACAAGAAGCGTACATTCCGCGCACTTTGGATACAGCGTATCAATGCAGCAGCTCGTTTGGAGGATATGAGCTACTCTACTCTTATGGGTGCACTTCATAAGGCAGGAATTGAAATCAATCGTAAGGTTCTCGCTGACCTCGCTGTAAACAATCCTGAAGCATTCAAGGCAATTGTAGCTAAGGTTAAGTAATTTGAACAAGACAAAAATAAAAAGCATTGCAGAAGCAATGCTTTTTATTTAGTCCTCGCAACATCATTTCATTCCCTTCATTGATAATGAAATGCGGTTACGTTTGCGATCAATCTCCAAAACACGCACTCTGACATGCTGATGCAACTTTACGACTTGTGTCGGCTCTTCAACAAAATGATCTGCAAGTTGGGAAATATGCACGAGCCCGTCTTGATGTACGCCAATATCAACGAAAGCTCCAAAATTCGTGATGTTAGTAACAATTCCTGGTAACTCCATTCCCACAATAAGTTCATCTACGCATGTAACATTCTTGTCAAATTCAAATTCCTTCAGCTCCTCACGTGGATCCCGCCCAGGCTTTTCCAACTCATGTAAGATATCAGTAAGTGTGGGCATGCCAACATTATCCGTTACATACTTTCTAATTTCTATAAGACTCCGCTTTGTTTTGTCATTTATCAAATCGGCAACTGAGCAATTACAATCCTTAGCCATCTGTTCAACAATTTTGTAGCTTTCAGGGTGAACAGCACTGTTGTCAAGTGGATTTTTAGCATTAGGAATACGCAAAAATCCGGCACATTGTTGATATGCAGTAGGTCCTAGTCTTGAAACTTTCTTCAACTGTGCCCTATCTGTAAATATTCCATTTTCACGCCTATAGTCAACAATATTTTTTGCCAATGCCGGCCCGAGTCCACTGACATAAGCAAGAAGGTGTTGACTGGCTGTATTCAAGTTAACTCCGACCAAATTTACACAACTTTGAACTGTCATATCAAGACATTTCTTCAGTTTCGCTTGGTCTACATCATGCTGATATTGCCCTACTCCAATGCTCTTTGGATCTATTTTCACAAGTTCCGCCAAGGGGTCTATCAGTCGTCGTCCTATAGATACGGCACCACGAACGGTAACATCTTGATTTGGAAATTCATCCCTTGCCGTATTTGACGCAGAGTAAACCGATGCTCCATCTTCACTTACGACAAAGTGCTTTATATCCCGTCCGAAATCTAGCGACTTAACAAAAGCCACAGTTTCCCGACTTGCCGTTCCGTTGCCTATAGCTATTGCCTCCACATCGAAATCCTCAACCATTTTTTTCATTTGCTGTGCCGCAAGTGTGCGTTTATTTACAGGTGGATGAGGGAAAATAGCCTCATGATAAAGTAGATTTCCTTGCATATCCAGACAAACGACCTTGCACCCTGTGCGAAAACCTGGGTCAACACCCATTACACGTTTCTGTCCCAAAGGTGCAGAAAGCAACAACTGTCGCAAATTATCCGCAAAAACAATTATAGCCTCCTCGTCAGCCTTCTCCTTACTTGCGTTAGCAAATTCTGTCTCTACGGCAGGCTTCAGCAAGCGTTTGTATGAATCCTCAACTGCTTCAGCAACAAGAGCAGCACACTTTCCATAACCATGCACGAAGTTACGCTTTAACTTAGCCATGCACTCATCATCATCTGCCGATATGCTCACACGCAGTATTCCTTCATTCTCGCCTCTCCTCATAGCCAGTAGCCTATGTGAAGAACATCGTTTCAAAGGCTCAGAGAAATCAAAATAGTCTGAGAATTTGGCGGCGTCTTCAGTTTCTGCCTTGTTCTTCACTACTTTTGATGTTATCATCGCCTCTCGACGAAATGAATTTCTCAGTTGTTGACGCGAGCGTTCGTCCATACTCACAATCTCGGCAATTATGTCTTGAGCCCCTTTTATTGCCATTTCTGTATCTTTCACACTGCCTTTAACAAAACGTTTTGCCACGGACTCAATATTGTTTTCGCGTTGGAACATTATTATTGTAGAAAGCGGTTCAAGCCCCTGTTCACGAGCAATCTGTGCCCTAGTCCGTCGTTTTGGCTTGAATGGCAGGTATATATCCTCCAGTTCATTCGCATCCCAACAGTCATGTATGCGGTGTTGCAACTCTTCGGTCAACTTTCCTTGCTCTTCAATAGTCTTGATCACCGTGTCTTTTCTCTTGGAAATTTCCTTTAATTTGTCATACAAACCACAAATGGCCGTAATCTGCACTTCGTCAAGTCGGCCTGTACGTTCCTTGCGATAACGACTAATAAATGGTATCGTACAGCCATCATCAAGCAAAACAAGCGTATTTTCAACGTTCCGTTCGGCAAGTGACAAATTCTGTGCAATAATTTTTGAATAAATCTTTGTTTTTTCCATCTTTCAATGCGTGCACTAAAAATCCTCACGCGTTATTAAAACTATTTTTGGGGTAGGATATTTTCATCTTCCTTCCCATCTTAAACTCTCAAGTAAACACCTCCTATTACGGGAAATGAAGCTAACCCAAACATATAAAGGTATGTAAAATCACCTTTGCCGCAAAGGAAAAACCGCCCAATATTTTATTTAAGCCATAAATTAGCTACCTTTGTCGTGATAACAATTCATGCCAAAATGCTTAAACATCTCTTTTTAAGAAAGACAACGGCAATGTATGTATTTGCAATATCCATGTCTGCCACAAGTTGCTTCGCACATTCTGAAGATACCCCCTCTTATTTCCAACCTGGACAAACGGTATCTGCCGAAGTTGTGAGAGCGAGAGGAGAGGAATCTTTCTTCACCTGTACGTTTGTACCAGACTCTGTTTTCTCCATAATGAAAGGCAAAACATACAAGGCCTCATGCACGATTCCGCTCCAACAATTGCGCTACTTGCGTTGTCTTCACAAGGACAAGCATGGCAATAGCATTGTGGGAGAAATGGTCGTCAATGCAAAGATTGCTACAAAAGTTCTGACTATCCTTCACAAGCTTTACGTTTCTGGCTACCCTATCCAGCGCATGCGCCTCATGGATTACTGGAACGCCGATGATGAACGGGCCATGAGGGACAACAACTCCTCATGTTTCAATTTTAGGTTCATTTCCCATACTCACAAAGTGTCAAAACATGGAATGGGAATGGCTATAGACATAAACACTCTGTATAACCCTTACCACAGAAAACTCCGCAGCGGAAAAGAGATTGTCGAGCCATCAACGGGAAAAGCCTACCTCGACCGTTCAAAGACGTTTGACTATAAGATAGAAAAAGGCGACCTATGCTACCGCCTATTTACGGAAGCAGGCTTCAAATGGGGTGGCGATTGGGGGCGTTCTAAGGATTATCAACATTTTGAATACTGACATAAATGCCCCAAAAGCCTATAGGCTTATTTGCATAAGCCCGCGGAGTTAATTTACTTCACCCACGGGCTTACGTTTGCGTTCCCGCAGCTTTATTATATGCCCAGAGGATTGATATTGTTGTAAAGCTCCTTTGTCTTGCTTTCTATATTTTCCTGTTTCTCGTCATTTACATTGTCTGCAAGTTCTGCAGCCCGTTCAGTATCTTCCTTTGCCCCTTTTGCATCTCCCGTTTTCTCTCTAAGTTCAGCACGATTAGCAAAGGCGGCACAATTGAAAGGATTGGCATCAATCACTTTTCCGAAGAAGTCTATAGCTGCGGCAGCATTCCCTTTTGCCTTTTCTATATTTGCCTTCAACATAAGGATATCCTCGTTGTCTGGATATTTTTCCAGCAAGAGCAATGCGTCCTCGTCTGCTTCGTCAAGGTTTCCGCCATCGAAAAACACTTCACCGCGAAGGAGATATGCCTCAGCAAAGTCAGGTTTAACGGATATGGCCTTAGTCAGCATGGCAATAGCGTTAGCAGAATCGTCTGTGCCACGGCATGCCTTTGCATAAAGATAGAGGGCATCACTAGAATCTTTGTCTACGAGCAATGCCTTCTCGCATACTTGCCCCATTACAACATAGTCTTCCATCATGAATGCCACATTAGCCATACGCAGCAACACGGCAATGTTGTCGGATTGCGCCTCAGCGATTTTTTCCAAATGCCGATATGCCAATGCCAGCTCTCCCTGAGAGATATAGCACTGCGAGAGGTAATCGCGGATTTCAAGGTCATCTTTCAGATTAAGCGCATGGAGGAAACACTCAACAGCATAGTCTGTTCGCTGCATACGCATAGCTTTGACACCGTCATATTTGAGAATGTCAAAATTCTTTGCCTCCTGTATTTTTTTATCTTCCTCGCTTTTTTCATTGTTTTCGGTTGATACACCGAACAGTCGTTTGAAGAATCCCATCGTATTTTTGCAATTTATTGTTTTTCTTTTTATTTATCTTCTTTGTCTTCTACCAGCCAAAAGCCTTTTTGTCTGCCAACCACTTGCCTTGAGCTCGCAGCACCTGTTCGATGACTTCCCGCCCTACCCCATGACCGCCTTTGGCTGTACATATATAACGGCTTATGCCCTTTATCTCAGGGCAGGCATCCGACGGACAACAGGGGCAGCCACAACGTTTCATAACCTCATAGTCAGGGATATCATCGCCAACGAAAATCACTTCGTCGTCGCCCAAACGATTTTCTTCAAGAAACTTTTCATATGTTTTAATCTTCACGGAACATGCCGTAAAGATATCTTTCACGCCAAGATTGGCATAGCGCACACGTATGCTCTGCACGTCGGCACCAGTCATTATGGCAATATGAAGTCCTTGTTTTACGGCAAGCTGTATTGCATAGCCGTCTTTTATATTCACCGTGCGCATGGGCTCTCCTGAAGGGTGAAGCGTTATCGTACTGGCACTTAACACGCCGTCAACGTCAAACACGACAGCACGTATCCTTTTCAAGTCGTAGTTGATCATAAGTTTTACTTTTTTGTCATTTCATTTTGGTTTCCAGCCTTTTTCATTGCGGCTTCATGTATGCTCTGGCTCATTGCCTCATAAACGCAGCGCGCTGATGGGTCGTTTTTTAGCATCTGCTCCTGCATACGAATAACATTTTCATCATACCTTACTGCCGGGCCCGTTTGAGCCTCAGCCGGACTCAGCTTATGTATCTTTGCTGTCGTTTCGTCAATGAGCGGCAGGATAACCTCAAAAGGAATATTGCTACTCTCAAGTATCTCCGCAGAAATGGCAAAACATCTATTCGAAAAATTACAAGCGAATACAGCCGCAAGATGAAGTCTTTTGCGCTCTTCAGAAGAAAGTTCGTAAACATTTCGACACAATTCGGCACCCAAGCCGCATAACAAGCGCAAATCAGACGCATTGTTAGCCTCGACAAATGTGGAAATGCCATCAAAGTCTACAATTTTTTCCTTTGAGAATGTCTGCATTGGATAGAATACTCCAAAGCGTTCGGCATGCCCTTTGAATATGTTCATCGGTAGGCTTCCAGCAGTATGAACAAACAATCCGTTCCTTTTCCCGTTACATAGTTTTTCAATAACTTCGGCAAGCACGCTATCTTTTACAGAAATTACATATAAGTCAGCATCGTCATACAAGTTTTCCAGTTCACAAGTTGCCGTAGCAGACACTTCTTCTGCTAGTTTCTCTGCCGCTTCGAGCGTATGGCTATATACTTGCAAAATTCTATGCTTTGTTTTCTTTTTCAAAGCCACGGCAAAATTTGTGGCCAATCGACCAGCTCCCACAAATACTATGTTCATCTCAGCTACATTTTTCCGTTTTCTCCGATATGGATTCTCTCCCACCCTAAGCTCTCGGCATCTGCAACGACACCATGTTCTGCTGCATATCCAAAGGCAACGAGGGCATAAATAGTTTTATTTTCGGGAATATCCAATATTCCACATACAACATCATCAGCAAGAGTTCCGTCACCCAAAGCATATCCCCGTATTTGAACAACACTATAAGATATTTTCATACTGGCAGCCTGTGCGCACATCATCCAAACGGAGCGCGAACTGTTTTCAATCCATGCTCCGTCGTAAAGTCTATCAGCCGTAACGGCTACTACTAAAGGTGCCCCAAGAATCGCTCGTGCCTTGTCCTCACGTGCATCCGCAAGACGTTCAATAGCGTGCCCGTTGTCTGTGACGTAAAGTTCAAGACTATCCTGCGCATCTTCTGTGGCAAACAACAATCCCGCGCGGAGAAGAAGGCCAACGGCCTCAGGCTCAAGTTCCTTTTTGAGGAATACTGAAGGATTGCAGTGACGTTTTATTTCTTCAACTATCATAGGTTTGTGCAAAAGTAATAATTTTATTTTGCAATGCCCGATATTTGGCATACCTTTGTTGAACAGAGCCAAGATAATCCCCATACCCTATGCCTTTAAAAATCAGCTTTGCCAGAAGAATTCTCGATTTCCTTCTCCCACGCCAATGCTGCGCCTGCGGAGACAGACTGGCCGTGGGCGACCATGCAATTTGCATAAAATGCAACCTGCATCTGCCGCGAACCAACCAATGCCTGCAGCCAAAAGACAACGAGATGGCACAACTCTTTTGGCATCTGCTTCCGATTGAAAACGCTGCAGCATTGTTCTATTATCAGCAGCATTCCCCTTCAAGCAACATAATCTTGCAATTCAAATACGGGGGAAAATGGAACATCGCTGAAGATATGGGACGTATGGCGGCAAAGGAGTTCATACGACATGGATTTTTTGACGACATTGACATTATTGTTCCCGTGCCTATAACGAAAAAGAGGAAACGTGAACGAGGATATAACCAGAGCTATCATATAGCCGTTGGGATAGGTGAAATAACAGGGCTTCCTATTGTGGAAAATGCTGTAGGAAGAGTGAAGTTCACAGCCTCGCAAACCCAAAAACATGCTACGGAAAGACGTGAAAACGTTGCCGACGCATTTAAGCTGAAAACCGGCAATAGGATTGAAGGAAAGCATGTGCTTGTTGTTGATGACGTTGTCACAACAGGATCAACAATGCTTTCTTGTTGCCTTGAACTTGTAAAAGGTGGAGCAAAATGCGTCAGCGTATTATCGCTCGGCTACACAAAACGCTGACTTTGCCAAGCTGACAAGTTAAGTATCTCTGCAGCAAAAAAAAGATTGGGCACTTTCAACTTATGCCCAATCCAATCCTTTAGCAATTTACAAAAAATAGACTTTCTGTCTTTTATTTCTTAAACTTACGGTAAAGTTTCCAAGCGAATAACGCACCATCAAGCACACCAATGCTGTTGCCAATGACATTCGCCACACTGAAACCCTTGCTTTTCTTAGTTTCATCCTTACGGAACAACTCGTTCCATTGCTTGCCAATCTCCTTGTGGTCTTTGCGTATTGCCTTCAACAACTGCGCTTTGCGTAAGGTTATATCGTGAAGTGACCTAAACTGCACTTGCTGTTCTTCATTCTGTGCCATAAGCTCAATTCTCCATTAAAAGGTTTGTAAGAAACTTCACAAGCGGCTTTTCTATAAGAGATTTTCTAAATGCTACAAAGACGAGAAACGCTACGAAATAGAAGAAAGCCACAAGCATATTAGCCCAAGCCTGGCCAATGTATTCAGCAAGAAATGCCACAATGCTAAATGACAAGAAAACGAGTACCAATACGATTATCAGAGCCAATACTGCAACAATTATGAGAGCAGTAACGAGACGTACCACTTTTTCTATTGCGCTTAGCTTAACGTATTCGCCCTGCAAACCGATGTAATGGCGTAGGATTTCCACCAACCGGACTACAATTCCTATGTTCTTGTCGCTTGAAAACATCCGCATGTCACATTACTACGAACTAAACTTCGTCTGAAGCAGCGTCCTTAATATCGTCGGCAAGGTCGCCCATCTCCTTGCGAGTGAGTTTGATGCTATGGCGTTTGCAAAAATCGTCTATTGCATCAGTAATCTTTTCCCTTGTATCCGTTCCCTTTTCTGGAGCCAACAAAATTCCGAGGGCTGTTCCTGCGATTGCACCGCCAAGAAATGCACCAATATAGCCTAATGTCTTCATAATACTATTCAGTTTAAATTAAACATGTTATTCTGAAAGCAAAATTACGAATTCTTTCATTCAACTACAATGTTTTCAATCTTTTTTTATTGTCACCACAGCTATCTTCTGCCATTTAACAAACTTTAGGCACGCCACAGTAAAGCGTTACACATTATTTATGTAACTTCGCAGAAATTTTGTAAACGACAAGTATAATCAAACTAATAAAACGAAAGATGAAAAGATACACGATAATTTGTGCTGGCTTGACACTCGCCATCGCATTCTCTAGCTGCGGGTCATCGGAAAAGGCATACCGCAAGATGTACGAGAAAGCACAAGCTGCAGAAGCCAACAAGAACGCAACAGAGCAGCCGAGCGAAGAAGTGGCTGTGGTCACGCCTGTCGTTGAAAAGCCGGCTACGGAAACCGTTGTTGTTGACAATTCCGACAATGTTCCCGTTAAACAAGGCAATTATTCCGTAGTAAACGGAGCTGGACTAAAGTACTTCAGCGTTGTTGTTGGCTCGTTCTCCGTTCAAGCCAATGCTGAAGGCATGCAGCAACAACTCAAGAACAAAGGTTATGCAGCACAGGTTGCCTATGACGCAGCAACAAGAAAATACCGTGTTGTCGCTTCAACATTCGATACGAAGAGCGAAGCTATACAAAGCCGCAACTCGCTAAGCAGCCAGTATCCTGACGCATGGTTGCTTTATAACAAGAACTAACGTGGCGCGAATTCTGTCAATAGACTACGGAAAGAAGCGCACTGGCATAGCTGTTACCGACCCACTGCAAATTATCGCTGGTGGGTTGGCAACAGTACCCACCGTACAACTATTCGATTTCCTCAAAAAATACATTCAGGAAAACGAAGTTGAACTTATTGTTGTTGGCGAACCTAAGCAGACAAATGGTCTGCCAAGCGAAAACATGGGGCGCATAAAACAGTTTGTGGAGCGATGGAAGAAGAGTATGCCCATTCCCGTAGTATTCTACGACGAGCGTTTCACTTCAGTACTTGCACATAAAGCCATGCTTGACAGCGGTATCGGGAAAAAAGCCCGCCAGAATAAGGCACTTGTTGACGAAATAAGTGCCACAATAATATTACAAAGTTTTTTGGAATCAAGAAAATGATATTACCTATTTATATATATGGGCAGCCTGTTTTGAGGAAAGAGTCTTTAGACATCGAGAAAGACTACCCAAATCTTAAGGAATTGATAGCAAACATGTTTGAGACAATGGAAGAATCAAACGGTGTAGGATTGGCTGCACCGCAGATTGGTCTCAACATCCGAGTCGTCGTAATTGACTTGGACGTGCTTTCTGAAGACTTCCCCGAATACAAAGGTTTCAAGAAGGGCTTCATAAACCCACACATATTGGAATACGATGACACAAAAACCGAGAGCATCGACGAAGGATGCTTGTCGTTGCCCGGAATTCAAGAGAAAGTTGTACGTCCAACAAGAATACATGTACAATATCTTGACGAAGAGCTTCAAGAGCACGACGAATGGGTTGACGGATATTTAGCACGCGTTATGCAGCACGAATTCGACCATCTTGATGCAAAGATGTTCATCGATAGAATATCCCCCCTGCGCAAGCAACTGATAAAAAACAAGCTGAAAGCTCTCCTGCAGGGAAGATACCGTTGCAGCTACCGCACCAAACCGGTTAAAAGGCAATAACAAAGGCACAAATACATATTTCTTTTTCATATTACACAATGCGCAAGATTTTCCTATCAGCGTTGTTGGCAGCATTAATGTTGCCGGCTAACGCTCAATATAATATTGACCGATTGATAAGAGTCGGACAAAGCGCATTGTATTATGAAGATTATGTGCTTTCCATTCAGTATTTCAGTCGAGCTATTGCCGCAAGACCATATCTCTATGAACCATGGCTAGGAAGAGGAGAGGCAAAATTCAGACTTGACGACTACGTTGGAGCTGAAGCTGACTGCACCGAAGCAATAAAGCTTAACCCATATATACCATTAATTTTTGAACTTCGCGGACTTTGCAGAATACGCCAGAACAATTTTAAAGGTGCTATTGCCGATTACGACAAGACTATAGAATACGAACCTGACAACAAGAATTTGTGGTACAACCGCGTGTTATGCCGACTGGAAGACAAGGACTACGAAAAAGCTGACGAGGAGTTGGAAACAATGATTAAGCGATGGAGCAACTATTCACAGGCTTATTCGCTTAAAGCTGAGCTACTTCTACAAAAGAAAGACACAATAGAAGGAGCAAAATACCTTGACAAAAGTTTGGAAATCAACCCATATGAAGGCGAAACATGGGCTATGCGTTCCATCATCAGCTTGGCACAAGCAAAATGGAAAGAGGCTGACATGCAGTTGTCTAAGGCTATTCACCTCAAACCAAGCACGGCTAACTATTACGTCAACCGAGCGTTGGCACGATTCAACATAAACAATCTACGAGGAGCGCTGGCTGACTACGACAAAGCAATAGAACTCGAACCGAACAACTTCCTTGCGCACTACAATCGTGGGCAGATGCGCGTGCAAGTGGGCGACGACAACCGTGCCATCGATGATTTTGATTTCATCATAAGCATGGAACCTGACAATGTAATGGCCATATATAACAGGGCATTACTTAGAGAACGCATCGGAAACATTAAAGGAGCCATTTCCGACTATACAAAACTGATATCGCAATTCCCTAACTTTTGGGTAGGATTGCAAAACCGTGCAAGATGTTACAGAAAGATTGGTTTGACATCCAAAGCCGCCAACGATGAGTTTAAAGTGTTCAAAGCACAAAACGACAAAGCCAACGGATACCAACCGCGCTGGAGCAAGAAAAAAGTACATAGCGTAAGAAAACGCAGCGAAATAGACTTCGACAAATACAACCAACTTGTTGTTGACGACAACACGAACATAGGTTATGAATATGCCAATTCATACCGCGGAAAAGTACAGAATAGGAAAGTAGACATTAGCTTCATGCCAATGTTCCAGCTTTCATACTTGCAATATGCCAATGGGGTAAAATCATATGTAGCCTCAGACGAAAGCGTAGATAAGTTTAACAAAGAACTGAAAACGGGCAATAATGCAACAAACCTTCAGATTGCCTGCAATCCCAAAAGCCTCGACGAAGACATTTCAAAGAAATATTTCAGCATGCTTGATTCGCTAAGTCTGAAGATACAACAGTCGAAAGATTTAAAAAATGACAAGCATTTGCTTCTGCAACGTGCGGTAGCGTATAGCGTTATACAAAACTTTTACGATGCGGAAAACGACCTGTCTGCATACATCCAAACTGACAGTACTTCCGTTTTGGCATACTGGCAACGCGCAGTCTCCCTTTTTATGATGCAAGACTACGATAAAGCACAAGGTAACACTGCGGGACTTAAAGACTTACGCGCACTAACCGATCTAGATAAAGCTATTTCGTTAAGCCCTACCAACGCCTACCTTTATTATAATCGAGGCAATATACATGCTGCACAAAACGATTATACAAAGGCAATCCTCGACTACACAAAAGCAATAGAGATTGATCCACGATTAGCAGAGGCATACTATAATCGCGGATTAGCCTATATCTACTCAAAGAAAACAGATCTTGGAATAAAGGATTTGAGCAAAGCTGGAGAATGCGGCCTTGTAAACGCTTACAGCGCAATAAAGAAATATAGACAGAAAGACAGCAAACAAAAATAGAACGCTTCTAAGAAAAGAAAAGAAAATAAATTAGACCGTAAAAAGACTGCAACGCTGATTTTTACACAACAACCCTTCCCTTTTTTCTAGGAAAATACTAATTTTGCACTTTGTAAACTAATGCGGGTATTCGTATCACTCGCCTAAAACAAAAACATATTATGATAAAAATTACATTTCCAGACGGTACTGTACGTGAATACGAACAGGGAGTAACTGGACTGCAAATTGCAGAAAGCATCTCGCCGGCTTTGGCTCGCAATGTTTTGGCATGCGGTGTTAACGGCGAAACAGTAGAGCTGAATCGTCCTATCAACGAGGATGCCAACGTCACTTTATACAAATGGGAAGATGAAGAGGGCAAGCACGCTTTTTGGCACACATCGGCTCACCTCTTGGCAGAAGCGCTACAGGAGTTGTACCCTGGCATCCAGTTTGGCTTTGGCCCGGCTATAGAGAATGGCTTCTTCTATGATGTCATGCCTAAAGACGGTGAAGTTATCAAGGAAGGCGATTTCGAAAAAATCGAAAAAAAGATGAAAGAGTTGGCTTCAAAGGACGAAGCCCTCGTAAGAAAAGAAGTATCCAAAGCCGATGCTCTAAAAGAGTTCAAGGAAAACGGACAAGAATACAAGTGCGAGCACATCGAGCAGGACTTGGAAGACGGCTCAATTACAACATATACTCAGGGAAATTTCACTGACCTGTGCAAAGGTCCGCACTTGGTAAGCACTGGAGCAATAAAGGCAATCAAGATAACAAGCGTAGCTGGAGCCTTTTGGCGTGGAGATGCGAAGCGCGAGCAAATGACACGTATCTACGGCATCACCTTCCCAAAGAAGAAAATGCTTGACGAATATCTGCTGATGCTCGAAGAAGCCAAAAAGCGCGACCACCGAAAAATCGGCAAAGAAATGGAACTATTCATGTTCTCTGAACGTGTTGGCAAAGGATTGCCAATATGGTTGCCAAAGGGAACACAATTGCGACTACGCCTTCAAGAGCTCCTACGCAACCTATTGAAACCATATAACTATCAAGAAGTTATAACTCCAGGTATCGGTGGTAAAAGCCTTTACGTCACATCTGGACACTACGCACACTACGGAAAAGACGCATTCCAGCCTATACATACTCCTGAAGAAGACGAGGAGTATATGCTAAAGCCAATGAACTGTCCTCACCATTGCGAAATTTACGCACGCAAGCCACGTTCATACAAAGACTTGCCATTGCGTATCGCAGAATTCGGTACGGTGTTCCGCTATGAAAAAAGCGGAGAGCTACACGGACTAACTCGCGTACGCACGTTTACACAGGACGATGCCCACATTTTCGTACGCCCTGATCAAGTAAAGAAAGAGTTTGAAAATATCATTGACATTATTCTTAAAGTGTTCGGAATTTTTGGCTTTGAGAATTACGAGGCACAGATTTCGTTGCGTGATCCTAAAGATACAGAAAAATATATCGGTAGCGACGAAATTTGGGAAGAGAGCCAAAATGCCATTCGCGAGGCGTGCAAAGAGAAAGGGCTCCAGTGTCATGAAGAAGAAGGAGAAGCTGCATTTTATGGTCCGAAACTGGATTTTATGGTAAAAGACGCCATTGGAAGAAAATGGCAGCTCGGCACCATTCAGGTAGACTACAACCTTCCGGAACGATTCAAGTTGGAATATACAGCAGAAGACAACTCCAAGAAGACACCTGTTATGGTTCACCGTGCACCGTTCGGCTCTCTTGAGCGTTTCACAGCCGTGCTCATAGAACACACAGCAGGCCACTTCCCACTTTGGTTAACACCAGATCAAGTTGCGATTCTCCCAATCTCAGAAAAATACAACGAATATGCGAAGCAACTTGCCAAATATTTTGACAGCAAGGGCGTACGCGCAAAAATTGACGACCGCAACGAGAAGATAGGCCGCAAGATACGAGACAACGAAATGAAACGCATTCCTTACATGCTTGTAGTAGGCGAAAAGGAGCAAGCAGAAGGCACTGTTGCCGTGAGAAAGCAGGGCGGAGGTGACCAAGGCACTATGAGCAAGGAAGATTTCGCCAAGAAAATCAACGACGAGGTCTCAGAAATGCTTAAAAGCGTAGAAATGTAATATTATTTTCTGCATAACTCTAAAAGAGTCCAAGCAGGAAAGGCATAGAGAGTGTATCATAAATTCATATTATGATACACTCTTTTTTATTTTTCTAATAAGCCAATACTCTCCACGTGGTGGATACTCAAGCACTCAACATAAAGATAAACACAAAAAAGTCAAGACAATAAGGATAAAGCGACACAAGGCAAACATTCAATATCAATAAAAAAATAACAAACTAACACATCCTTCTTAACCCACCCAAAAGCATTTAACAATATCTTGTACAAAGAAAGCAATGAAAACATCATGCTTCTAAGCGTAAAAAGTCATAAAGCGGTGAGAATAAACTAGTTCTCACAAAATTAAGGCGTGCAGGAATGCAAAAAAAATAAAATATATTTCCATATGCCATCAAAAACTCGTATATTTGCAATCCATTTTGTAAAGAAGAAAAAAATACAGGAATAAAACAAAATAATAGGAAGATGACAAAAGCAGAGATAATAGAAGAGATTGTAAATTCAACAGGAGTTGCACGCAAAGATGTGGCTACAACAGTTGAAGCCTTTATGGAAGCTATCAAAAATAGTTTGCTAGAGAAGAAAGACAATGTATATCTTCGTGGCTTCGGTAGTTTTATTATTAAGCATCGTGCAGAGAAAACAGCAAGAAACATTTCCAAAAATACAACACTTGTTATTGCCGCACACGATTTTCCAAGTTTCAAACCTGCAAAAAGTTTTGTAAACAAGATGAAAGGTGAGGAATAATTCCTCTACTTTCTCCATGTTATAAATCAAGGAATACATTTCGTAACGAAATATATTGGGAAGAAGAATTATCAATAACATCATATTTAAACAATTTAAATCATAAGACAATGCCAAACGGTAAGAA
This sequence comes from bacterium, assembly GCA_963661195.1. Taxonomy (GTDB): domain Bacteria; phylum Bacteroidota; class Bacteroidia; order Bacteroidales; family Bacteroidaceae; genus Prevotella. Next base: position 89,235 of record CAVLBD010000004.1, on the reverse strand, counting down.
GAAAAAGGGCCACAAGATGGCTACCCACAAGCGTAAGAAAAGACTAAGAAAGAACAGACACAAGAGCAAGTAAAAAAACTAACTGCAGAGTTAGTGCTCAAAAGTCTATTCAGACTGGGCATGTCAATCAATGCAGCAATCCAAGAGAACGCGTATTTGTTGACATGCCCTTATTTTATCAATCAAGTTTCGTACAAAAAGACATGACAAGCGAATTAGTAATCGACGTCCAACAGAATGAGATATCAATAGCTCTACTTGAAGACAAGAATCTTGTAGAGTTTCAAAATGAGCCACGCTCAGCCTCATTCACTGTTGGAAACATCTACGTGGCAAAGGTAAAGAAGCTGATGCCAGGCTTGAATGCAAGCTTTGTAGATGTCGGATATGAGCGCGATGCCTTTCTGCACTATCTTGATCTAGGGAGTAAATTCAACTCCTATGAAAAGTATATCAAACAAGTTCAGAGCGACAGAAAGAAACTTTATCCGTTTTCTAAAGCGATGCGCCTGCCAGACCTAAAGAAAGACGGCTCGGTGCAGAACGAATTGCAACAAGGACAGGAAGTTCTTGTGCAAATCGTCAAAGAACCTATTTCCACCAAAGGCCCGCGCCTCACAGGAGAGCTAAGCTTTGCGGGACGTTATTTGGTGCTTATTCCATTCGATGATAAAGTTTCCGTTTCATCAAAAATCAAAAGCGGTGAAGAACGCGCTCGCCTCAAGCAACTAATCCACAGCATAAAACCCAAAAATGTTGGGGTTATTGTACGCACTGTGGCTGAAGGCAAACGCGTGGCAGAGCTTGACACGGAACTGAAGATTCTCATGAAGCGGTGGGAGGACGCAATAGAGAAAGTTCAGAAGACCCAAAAGCGACCACAACTCGTCTATGAAGAAACGAGCCGCGTAGTGGCAATGCTGCGCGATCTCTTCAATCCGTCATACGAAAACATCTACGTCAACGACCAAGAGGTGTTTAAAGAGGTGAAACACTATGTCACTCTTATCGCTCCTGAAAAGGCCAATATTGTGAAGCTATACACGGGTAGCGTACCAATATTCGACAATTTCAACGTAACAAAGCAAATAAAATCAAGCTTCGGCAAGATTGTCAATTACAAACATGGTGCCTACCTTATTATAGAGCACACCGAAGCGTTGCACGTTGTGGATGTCAATAGCGGCAACCGTACACGCTCTGCCAATGGTCAGGAAGCGAACGCACTTGATGTAAACCTCGGAGCGGCCGACGAATTGGCTCGCCAGCTCCGTCTAAGGGACATGGGCGGCATAATAGTAGTAGACTTCATTGACATGAATCTAGCCGAAGACAGACAGATTCTCTACGAACGCATGTGCAAGAACATGCAGAAAGACCGTGCGCGCCATAACATTCTGCCATTAAGCAAATTTGGCTTGATGCAGATAACGCGCCAACGTGTGCGCCCTGCAATGGATGTCAATGTTGAAGAAACGTGTCCGACCTGTTTCGGCAAGGGGAAAATCAAGTCAAGTATACTTTTCACAGATCAACTAGAAAGCAAAATTGACAAATTAGTCAATACGATTGGCATAAAGACATTCTATCTGCATGTTCACCCGTACGTGGCAGCCTATATCAATCAAGGCTTGATAAGCATGAAGCGTAGGTGGCAAATGAAATACGGATTCGGCGTACACGTCATTTCCTCACAGAAAATGGCGTTTCTGCAATACGAATTTTATGACAACAAGAAGCAGTTTATCGACATGAAAGAAGAAAGCGAAACCATGTAACTGCCGAAGTTTATGCCGAGATGAATGTTAGAACATTAAAGCGGGAAGCGACTACAAAAGTCTGCTTCCCGCTTTCTTATTGTTTGTATCTAAAATATCAAGATACGGCTATTGGTGATTAGATACCAAGCTTCTTGCGAATATCCTTCGGTATGGCATTCTTGTTTACCATGAAGTCCATAGTCTTGTATTTCACGAAAGTCTTGGTCATATACCATATTCCTTTGTAATCGCCATACTCTCCCCATGAGTTTTTAATCATGTAATACTCTTTGCCTGTTTGGTCTTTGGCAATACCAAAGAGGTGCATGCCATGGTCGTCAGTCGTTTCCCAATTGTCGTAAGCTTCCTGGCGCATCTCTTGTGTAACTTCTACTTCTGGAGCATAAACGCCAAGAGAGTCAAGCTTGTTTGATTTCTCGGTCTTTGTCAGTTTAAGCCAGCGGGCAGCGTCACTACCTGCAAGGTTCTGCACTTTCTTTGAGTCATAAGCCACAGCAAGTCCTTTGCGTGTGAATCCTTCTTCAGATACATCACCACCCCACATTACAGTGTAACCATTGTTAATGGCGTTATCTATAATCTTTATCATGTCGTCCATCGGAACGTTGTAGCTTTGACCTTGACGCCAGTTGTCTTGTACTTCAACAGCAAAAGGTTTCCAGAAAGGATGATGAGTAAAGCTTGTTATGCTCACATAGTCGTCGTAGTTAAGTCCGAAACTATCGGCAAAGCTACGTGGAGTATAAGTTTTTCCTTCATATTTAAAGGTGGACGGACATTCTCCCAGATAAGAGTTGATAATTCCCTGCAAGCCTTTTTTCCATGCCGGAGAGAGTTTTTTGTGGTCTCCCTTAGCGATAGCCTCAACATAAGGCGTCATTACGGCGAAGAATTCGTTGAAGTTGTTCAGAGAGTCTCCGTAAAGAGAACCAGCTGCAGGCATAGCGTCCTCTGGACAGATACCATAATTCTTTAGGCAATATAGCGGATCTTCTGCTGCTCCACCCTGAGAGAACGAAACGTCACCATGCATACGAACAGTCATAATGGCACGATCCATGTATGTTTTGTTGGCAACAAAAGCCTCGCAAAGGTCAACAGATTTGCCTGTTTTCTTGAGAATTTCACTTTCAAAGAACGACAGTGTAGAATAATCCCAACAGGTACCACTACGGTTTTGGTCTTTGATACTGGTGATTTTGTTTTCCTTTACGGTAGTGAACACTGGTTTATTCTTGTTCACTGAATCTTTTTTCTCCTCTGCATTTGCTCCCAATACGAGACAAGCCAAGAGGGCTAATGTTAGAGTTTTCTTCATTTTTTAGTTATATCTGTTTGATTAATTGTTCTTGTTTTTGCTTTTTCTATTTATAATTCTTCGCGGAACGATAGAGAATATGTTGACAGAAAATGCCTTATGCGTTTTGCGCCATAAACTCCTCAACGTCTTTAGGATGGTATGGGATGCGGTCTTTACCTAAGAAGCGGCAGCCGTCGTCTGTTATAAGCACATCATCTTCAATTCTTATCCCGCCGAAATCCTTATATGTTTCAAGCTTATCATAATTTATGAAGTCTTTATGCAAGCCCTTTTGCCTCCATTCGTCAATAAGAGCTGGTATGAAATAGACTCCAGGCTCGTCTGTTACAACAAAGCCTTTCTCCAAACGACGTCCCATCCTCAGGCAGTTCGTGCCGAACTGCTCAAGATTTGGTCTTGTTTCCTCGTCAAAGCCAACATATGTCTGTCCGAGTCCTTCCATGTCGTGCACATCCATTCCCATCATATGCCCAAGTCCGTGAGGCAAGAACATGGCGTGTGCTCCCGCTGCAACTGCATCGTCTGTATTTCCTTTCATCAGTCCAAGTTCCTTCAGCCGGTCGGTCATCAGTCGGCAGATGCCCAAATGCACGTCAAAATACTTCACGCCAGGTTTTGCAAGTTCCAGCGTAAGGTCATGGCATGCCTCAACGATAGAATAAATCTCAAGTTGCCTTTGTGAAAATTTCCCGTTTACAGGATATGTTCTAGTGTTGTCTGAGCAATAGTGTTCCATTGTTTCCGCTCCGGCATCGCACAATGCAAGCCTTCCGTCTTCAAGCATTGCCATAGAGGGATTGCCGTGCATTATCTCGCCATGCTGTGTGAAGATAGTGGCGAAGCTAACCATTGAGCCATAAGAATGGGCAATTCCGTCAACCTGTCCACCAATGTATTTTTCTGTAAGTCCGGGTCTTGTCAGTTTCATTGCCGTGGTATGCATTTTGTATCCCACTATGCAGGCACGTTCAATCTCGTCAATTTCAAGTTGGCTCTTTACGGAACGCATTTTAACCACGGCTTTAATCAATGGCAACGAAGCCTGTTCACGTTGCTGATTGGGGTGTATGCCAAGCAGATCGAATATCTGTATCATCGTGTCGTGGCGGTAAGGTGGAAGAAAATGCACGGTACGCTTTTCTTTCAAGGCATTGTTGCAGATAAAAGCCAACTGCTTCATCGGAGCACTACTGCTCACTCCAACAGCTTCCGCCATATCATGAACACTGTCAACCTTTCCCATCCAGACGATGTCATCTATATCTATATCGTCACCTATGAGGGTTTCAATGTCGTTGTCAATGTCTATAACGCCAACGAGCCCGTCTCTCTGCGCTCCGAAGAAGTAAAGGAAAGAAGAGTCTTGCCTAAACGGATAATATGCGTTGGAAGGATAGTTAGCGGGCGACTCATTGTTTCCGAAAAAGATAATGATTCCGCTCTTTACGAGTTTCTTAAGCTCAGCGCGGCGGTTAACGTAGGTTTCTTTACTGAACATAAATTTAATCTGTTATTGACATTTTACGCTCTTTCCGCACTCATTTTAATGCGGTTTCAAGCCGCTGCAGTACGAAAATTATCGTCTAATATTTCTGCAAAGATAGGCAATATTAGGTTAAAAGCATTATCTTTGCATAGGATTTTATTGGTTTGCATCTTTTATTTGCACGACAAAAGGCATCATTCATAATATTTTGTCATTTAAATGCCCTTTAGTTTATTTTGTATATATGAAAGTTAATTGGAACACAGGACTTGTTTTGGAAGGCGGCGGAATGCGGGGCGTATTCACAAGCGGTGTGCTCGACGGCTTCATGAAGAACGATGTTTACTTCCATTATGTTGTTGCCGTATCTGCTGGTGCATGCAACGGGCTGTCATATATGAGCCATCAGATAAGGCGCGCGCGCATTTCAAACATTGACTATTTGGCAAAATACAAATATATAGGTTTGCGACATCTTGTAACGCAAGGCTGCATCTTCGACCGCAAGCTGCTTTACGAGGATTTTCCCAACACTCTCTTGCCATACGACTACGACACTTTTTTCAACAACCCTGACGAATTTGAGATGGTGACCACTAATTGTCTGACGGGACGCGCCTGCTATATGTCGGAAAAGAGCGACAGTCAGCGTCTTATTGATATCTGTCGTGCTAGCAGCAGCCTGCCTTACGTCAGCAAAATTGTTAATGTTGACGGTATTCCCATGCTTGACGGAGGGATAACCGACAGTATCCCAATTCTCCATTCCATTGAAAAGGGGCACAAAACCAATGTTCTTGTGCTCACTCGGAACAAGGGCTATCGCTCAACCGAAAAGGATCATAAGATTCCACACTTCATATACAAGAACTATCCACGGCTGAGAGTAGTGCTAAGCCATCGCTGCCAAGCCTATAACCAGCAGCTTGATATGGTGGATGAAATGGAACGCAAGGGCGACATCGTGTGCATACGTCCCGAGAAGCCGATGGAAGTAGGAAGAATGGAGAAAGACATCGAGAAGTTACAACGGCTCTATGAAGAGGGCTATGCTTTGGGAGAGAAATTCTGCCGTGAATATATGACATAGTCACCCCAAAAAAGAATTACACCCCCGCGGGGTTTAATATAAAAACGTGCAGGCTAACGTAACAAAACTCTGCCACTTATAAGAAAAAGCCCGCGGCCTTTTAAAATGGAAACGCCATCTTGCAAAATGCAACACGGCGTTCGTTAAAAATTTTACCTATATTGCATTATGGATGAGAAACAGCGGATAGAACAACTACGCAACGAATTGCATGCCCACAACTACAGATATTACGTATTGAACCAGCCGGAAATTTCTGACCAGGAGTTCGACTTCTTGATGCACGAACTTCAAGACCTTGAGGCAAAACACCCGGAACTTTATGATTCCAACTCGCCTACACAACGCGTGGGCAGTGACCTTAGTCAAGAGTTCAAGCAAGTGGAGCATAAATATCCCATGTTGTCGCTTGCCAACACATACAATGAGCAAGACGTGGCCGAATGGTATGACAGCGTGAAGAGGGGGCTCGGCGGCGAAGACTTTGAGGTTTGCTGCGAGATGAAATACGATGGCCTCTCAATAAGCCTCACTTATGTGGACGGAAAGCTTGTGCGCGGCGTTACCCGCGGCGACGGAGTGCATGGCGACGACGTTACGTCAAACGTAAAAACCATACGTTGCATACCGCTTGTACTGCCCGGAACGGGCTATCCGCACGAGTTCGAGATAAGAGGCGAGATACTAATGCCTTGGAAAGTATTTGAACGCCTTAATACAGAGCGCGAAAAGGCAGAGGAACCTCTCTTTGCCAATCCGCGGAACGCTGCAAGCGGAACGCTGAAAAGCCAAAGTTCATCACTTGTAGCCAGCAGGCAACTTGATGCATACCTGTATTATCTTCTTGGCGAGGAACTGCCTACCGACGGGCATTTCGAAAACATGAACACGGCTGCGAAATGGGGATTCAAAATCAGCCAGGGCATGAAAAAAGTGAAAGACCTGCAAGGTATCTACGATTACATAAGTTATTGGGACACGGAACGGAAAAAATTGCCTGTGGCAACAGACGGCATCGTGTTGAAGGTAAACTCCCTGCGCCAACAGCGCGCATTGGGATATACGGCAAAAAGCCCACGCTGGGCCATAGCCTACAAGTTTAAAGCAGAGAGAGAGTGCACTAAACTCAACGAAGTGACGTTCCAGGTTGGAAGAACCGGTGCGGTTACGCCAGTAGCCAACATGGACGCCGTACGTCTGGCAGGCACGACAGTGAAGCGAGCTACGCTTAACAACGAAGATTTCATCCGCAGCATGGACTTGCATATCGGAGATTCCGTATTCGTTGAGAAGGGTGGAGAAATTATCCCAAAGATAGTTGGCGTTGACGTAAGCCAGCGTTCTGCTACAGCCCAACCGGTCTTGTTCATAAAAAACTGCCCTGAATGTGGCACCCCACTGGTGCGCTACGAAGGCGAGGCAGCATGGTATTGCCCTAACGACTCGGGCTGTCCACCGCAGATTAAAGGGCGTATAGAGCATTTCATTTCGCGAAAGGCGATGAATATAGACAGTGTAGGACCAGAAACCGTGGATGACCTTTACCGTCGCCGCCTCGTAAAGGATGTAGCAGACCTCTATACAATAGACATCCAGCAGATAAACGGAGACGGAAACCGCCAAAAGTCAGCTATGAAAATGATTAAAGGCATAGAAAACTCCAAGCTGGTTTCATTCGAAAGGGTTGTCTTTGCACTTGGCATCCGCTTTGTCGGCGAAACATCGGCAAAGCTCATCGCCCGCCATTTCAAAGACATCGACTCGCTGATGGGCACTACCCTACCCCAACTTCTTGAGGTTGACGGCATAGGTGAAGTGATGGCTAAAAGCATAATGACTTTCTTCCGAAACGAAACAAACAGGAACATTGTTGAACGTTTGCGCAGTTATGGACTTAAGATGAGTATCGATGCAGAACAACAACAAGCGTCGTCAGACAAACTGAACGGCAAGAGCATCGTGATTAGCGGAGTTTTCGTCCACCATAGCCGCGATGAATACAAACACATCATAGAGCAAAACGGAGGGAAAAACGTGGGAAGCATAAGCGGAAAGACTTCGTTTATCCTCGCTGGCGACAACATGGGGCCATCGAAACTACAGAAAGCCGAAAAATTGGGAATAGGAATCGTAAGCGAAGAAGATTTCCTGAAAATGATAGAATAAGAAAAAGAAACAACATAAACAAGTATGGAAGTATTGGTATCTGAGGAGATAAAGACGGTGTGTCCGACATTTGTTGGCGCATGCCTGGAAGCACAAGTCAAGAACACTGAATACAGTGAAGAACTTTGGCAGGAAATTGAGCGTATGGGCGAGAAATACAGACATACACTCACCACGGAAAGTCTGAAACTGATTCCCGGCATTGAAGCCACACGCCGGGTTTACCGCATATGCGGCAAAGACCCTAGCCGCTACCGCCCTGCATCCGAGGCTCTGATACGGCGCATGCTCCAAGGAAAAGACTTGTATAGGATAAATACCCTTGTTGACTTGCTTAACCTTGCCAGCATCGCTTTCGGCTATAGCATTGGCGGTTTCGATGCAGAGAAGTTTGTTGGCAACACGCTTACGCTGGGTATCGGCAAGGAAGGCGAGCCCTATGAAGGCATTGGAAGGGGAATGATAAACATAGCAGGACTACCCGTTTACCGCGATGCTGCAGGGGGTGTGGGCACACCTACCAGCGACAACGAGCGAACCAAGGTGTCAATCAGTACAACTCGTTTCCTTGTCTTAATAAACGGCTACGATGGCAACAGAGATAACGTATGCCGAAATGCTGAATACATACAGGAGTTATTGGCAACATATGCCTCATGCAATGAGAGCAGCTACGTTCTTTACCAATAAATCAACAGGCACTTAACTCTTTATATCCACCACTTCACCATCGTAAGCAAGGCGAATGCCCTCAGGAAGTATTTTGTTGACTTCTTCATGAAGCCCTATCTCATGACACATATGGGTGAAATATACTTCTTTGGCACTTGTACGTTTGGCAAAGGCCACAGCTTCGTCAACGAGCATGTGTGAATGGTGGGGCTTCTTGAAGCGCAGAGCGTTAACAACAAGGCAGTCAATATCATGAAGCAGCGGCAACTCTTCTTCGCAGATAGTCTTCATGTCAGTAATGTATGCCAGTTTCCCTATCTTAAAGCCAAGTATAGGAAGTTTATCATGCATTACCTGAAAAGGTATCACAGTAAGTTCATTTACAATGATGCGCTCATGTGGCACTATCCTCCTGAGTTCTATTTTGGGCACACCGGGATAAAGATGTTCGGCAAAACAATATGGCATTGTAGTATGCAGACTTTTTTCTGAAATAGGGTCGCAGTAGACATCTATATCACCGAATTGGCAAAACGGCCGCAGGTCATCCATACCGCCAACATGGTCGTAATGTGAGTGAGTCACGAGCACTGCGTCTATCTTGCGGAACGGTTGCCTCAACATTTGCTGGCGAAAGTCAGGTCCACAATCTATGAGTATTCTAGTCTCCTCCGTTTCCAACATCGCGGAACAACGCATACGCACATCTTGCGTATTGCGGCTAGTGCATACCTTACACTGGCACCCGATAGTCGGAACACCTACAGATGTTCCTGTACCTAAAAAGGTCAAGCGCATAAAACTTCTGTATCTTTATTTCTTTATACCCGTTCAAACAAAATTAACTTCAGGATGCAAATCAATTCCAAAACGTTCTGCTACATCCTTACGCACGGCATTACATAGGTTTATTATGTCGTTTCCAGTTGCTCCGCCCTTGTTTACCAATACTAGAGCCTGCTTTAAATGAACACCAGCCTTACCCAGCGTTTTGCCTTTCCAGCCACATTGTTCTATCATCCAACCTGCCGGTATTTTTTCGTGGTTTGAATCCACTTGATAATGCGGCATTTCTGGATATAAACCTTGAAGCTGACGAAATTTTTCCATACTGACAACGGGGTTCATAAAGAAGCTTCCGGCATTGCCTTCCACCTTTGGATCGGGCAATTTCGCATTACGTATATCTATTATCGCGGAGCGAAGCTGACGAGCCGTTGGGGTAACAATACCTGATTTCGACAATTGTTCACGAATATTTCCGTAACCAAGCATTGGGGTGAACGTAGTTGAAAGGCGATAAGTAACGTATGTAATGATGTATTTGTCCTTCCAATCTCTCTTGAAGCGGCTCTGACGATAGGAATAACAACAATCTTCGTTATAGAATGTCTGTTGTTTGCCTGTTGCTATCTCTATGGTCTCAACACTATAAATAATATCCTTAGCTTCCATTCCATAGGCGCCGATATTCTGAGCTGCCGATGCTCCCACTTCTCCTGGTATGAGAGAAAGATTCTCCGCGCCATACCATCCATTGCAAACACAACGCTCAACGACATCGTCCCAAACCTCTCCGCTGCCGCAACGAACAAGAATGTCTCCACCGTCAACGCTTGAAGTGATTCCCTTTATGGCGGAATGCAAAACGGTTCCGCAAAAGTTCTTTGTCAACAGCAAATTGCTTCCGCCTCCAATCAACAGCAGTGGCGCATCTTGAGGGGTAAGGCTTGCAACCGTTTCTTCGGCTTCTGCCACACTGGAATACTCAATAAATCGACGACATGTCGCATCAATACCGAATGTATTATGCTCGAGAAGACTGTAGTTGGCTATATCCTTCATAAATATATTTGCCTTGGTTATTCAGAAAGGCGAGTGAGTTTCCATTCGCCTCCCTTACGTTCAAATGTAAGTTCCATTTCCATCCCGTTTGCGATGCCACGCATCACAAATATTTTTCTGTTACTCTGCGTATACTTTTGCCCATACATTATATTATATATGAAGCCGCCGGGAAGTTCTGGGGCGAAGGCGGGCCATGTTTCCGGCGCGATGTCGCCTGTCATCGTACTGAAGTCATCATCTGGATCGGGCCCGGAAAAATGTATAGGATTGTTGAGATGCTGAACCTGATACAACGAGTCTGTGGCGAATTTCTCGTAAAAATTGAGGAATGACGCATTGGTGTTTTGGTAAATGGCTCCCGTATTTACTTCCACAAGGTTCCACTTTCCGTCTACACGGCTGAAGATATATTGCTTTACCTTCTTCTTTCTTAAATAGATCTTCTCTACAACAACATGGTTTACCGATGTGTCTTTAACTAAAGACATCTGCTTTCGGCTGTCAAAAATCAGCGTATAATACCCCTGTTCCATGAAGAAATGCTCCATCTTCCAAGAGCTTTTGTCCACTGATTTCACAGACTTTCCGTTGTTCACCTTCAAGGGAAATTGTATTCTGCTGAACTGCAGCTTACGGTTGGCGGCGAAATTGAAAATAAAATCGTCAAATAATTCATCTGCAGCCTTCGGCATTGGTTGTTCGGTGATAAGCTGTTCCAAAGTGTCGGCAGATGCAGTGTCAACGCTATCTGCTCCCGTAGTGTCTACAGACTCTGCTTTTTTCTCGGTGCATCCAGCCGTCCAGAACATCATCGAGGCACAAGCCAAAACGACTGTCAATACTTGCTTTCTCATACAAAGAACTAATTCTTATGCATTGGTTTACTCTCAAATTTGCGCAAAAGTACATATTTATTTTTATTCGCGGCAAATATTTGGTGTAAAAATATTACCTTTGCAGAAATAAATCAATTCAGACAAAAATTCAAATCATTACATGATACTTGAGAAAATAGAAAGCCTCCTTAAAGAGGTAAAGGAAATGAAAGCGTCGAACGCTGAAGACATTGAGGCTCTGCGCCTTAAATATCTCAGCAAAAAGGGCGAAATCAATGCTGTTATGGCTGATTTCAGAAATGTTGCCGCTGAACAAAAGAAAGAAGTGGGACAGAAAATAAACGAACTGAAGCGAACAGCAACAGAACGTCTGAACGCTTTGCGCGAAGCCTTGGCATCTGACGACAACACCAACCAGGACATAGACCTAACAAGGACGGCTTATCCAATAAAGCTTGGCACACGCCACCCTCTAACAATAGTAAAGAACGAGATTATTGACATCTTTTCACGCATGGGCTTTACGCTTGCCGATGGTCCGGAAGTGGAAGACGACTTGCATGTCTTCACAAAAATGAACTTTGCCGCAGACCATCCTGCACGCGACATGCAGGATACTTTCTTTGTTGAGCAGAATCCAGACGATGTAACAAAGAATATCATACTGAGAAGCCACACTAGTTCTGTTCAAGCACGTGTAATGGAAACAACACAACCGCCTATACGCATTATATGCCCCGGACGCGTTTACCGTAACGAGGCGATAACAGCTAGAGCTCATTGTTTCTTTCACCAGATTGAAGGCTTGTATATTGACAAAAACGTTTCGTTTACCGACCTTAAACAGGTGCTTTTGACTTTTGCACGCGAAATGTTTGGTACTGACACAAAGATACGTTTGCGCCCAAGCTACTTCCCTTTCACTGAACCCAGTGCGGAAATGGACATCTCATGCCATATTTGCGGAGGAAAAGGCTGCGGATTCTGCAAGCATACTGGATGGGTTGAAATCTTAGGATGCGGAATGGTAGACCCGAATGTGCTTGAACTCTGCGGCATTGACAGCAAGGTTTACTCCGGATATGCGTTCGGTCTTGGAGTTGAGCGTATAACAAACCTCAAATATCAAGTTTCCGACTTACGTATGTTCTCGGAGAACGATGTAAGATTCCTAGAGGAATTTGAGGCAGCAAACTAAGAAATACGACAAGAAACATATTCCCATAAAAAAGGCGCACCGTTTAAATGGTGCGCTTTTTTTATGGAATTAGAAAAAATATTCAATGTTTCTATCGTTTACTTATCGCTTCATTCACATTTTGTCACGGCGTAATTTTCCTCAACGTATTTGGGAGAAGCACCATACTTGTTAGCATCAATATTGCTGTCAAGCACTGAAAATACGAAAAGGACAAGCGAATAGATCGTGCTAATCGCTGTCAAACCAAGGAAGAACGGGCTACAAACGGTAGCGACAATAGCATTTGTATCAGGATTAACCGAAGACAAATTACCCAAAATGCCGGATTGCAATAAATAACCTTCAAGCAACAAATCCAAAATAAACTTTATCACGACTAAAACCAATCCATTTTTTCCTGTATCATTGAGCCTACGGGCCAAGACAGAATAGGTTAATAGACCAAGAACCGCACTCACGCCAATGTTTAGCGTTGGAAAAGCCGCCAGTATCTGTGAAGCTACGATGCTAACTATTGTTATGGCCAATATAAACCACCAATATTCAGACCTACGGGCACGACCATTAAAATTAGTCAAGTTAGCCAAAACGTTTTTTACCGCTGCCGTGAAACCAATCTGTGGCAACGCCTTAATGTTGTTTTTATTCATGATATAAAGCTTATTTTATTTGTTTTTATTACTTATTTCCTTTTTTCAAGCAAGTCAGGACGCAACCGTTTTGTCCGCTCGTAGCTTTGCTCTATTTCCCAATCCTTTATTTTAGCCTCATTTCCGCTAAGAAGAATATCAGGAACCTTCCAACCCTTATATTCTGCCGGCCGAGTATAGATTGGAGCAGACAGCATGTCGTCCTGAAAGCAGTCGGACAATGCACTTTGCTCGTCGCTTATAACTCCAGGAACAACCCTTATTATCGCATCAGCCATGATGGCTGCGGCCAATTCCCCACCGGTCAGAACATAATCGCCCACACTAATTTCCTTTGTAATCAGATGATCCCTCACACGTTGGTCAATGCCTTTATAATGCCCGCAAAGGATTATGAGATTTTCCTTAAGCGAGAGGTCATTTGCCATGTGTTGGTTAAATTGTTCACCGTCGGGCGATGTAAAAATAACCTCATCATATTCCCTTTCCGCCTTTAGCGCTGAGATACATCTGTCTATAGGTTCGCACTGCATCACCATTCCGGCAAAACCACCATAAGGATAGTCGTCAACACGACGCCACTTGTCTGTTGTGTAATCGCGTAAGTTATGCAAGTGAATTTCAGCCAATCCTTTCTTTTGCGCCCTTGCCAGTATCGACTCGTTGCAGAACCCTTCAATCATGGCGGGGAGAACGGTTATAATATCTATTCTCATCTCTGTTGGACTGGCTTAGAGTTCGTTCTTCAGCGCCTCAGCCATTTCCGTATATTCTGCGTCTGTCAGATAAGTTTTCTTGGGATTCATCTGGAACACACCGCCAAAATCCGGTCCGCCTTTATATTTCGGAATAAGGTGGAAGTGCAGGTGCGAAAGAGTATCGGAATAGGCACCGTAATTGATTTTGTCAGGATTAAAAACTTTTTGCATTGCGCGCGTAACCTTAGCCACGTCTGCCATAAAAGCGTTGCGCTCTTCATCGGAAAGAAGATTCAAGTCGTCAACATGGCCATTGTAGGCAACAAGACAACGTCCGTGGTAAGTTTGTTCTTTAAAGATAAACACGCGTGAAACGCTGAGCTTCTTAACTTCAATCATCAAGTCATGCAATGTCTCGTTGTTTTGACAATAGAGACAATCTTTTGGGTCGCTGTTCATTTTTAGTATGTTTTATGTTATCTTTCATTTTCCAGGCGACATGCTTCAAAAAGGCAAACCGCCAACAATGCAAAGTTACTTTTTTTCTTTAAATTCGCCAATATGTTGCGTATTAAATTTATATGAAGGCCATATGAATAGCTCTATTTAAATTCTCAAATGCTGCACCAGCGTCCCTCGGTCTCAAAGTTTTCAGCAGCTACTCCAAAAGAGCTGTTATAAAAAGCCCGCTTAATTGCAACCGTAACCGCACGGGGACAAAATCAAAAGCCTGCGGGCAAACAGAACAAATACCGCAACCTTACATGGTCAAAACGACGGTAATCCAACAAATATGGCTGCACAGAAGAAATACGCTCCCCGATGAAAAGAGACCGCAACAAAGACTTTAAGTCTTTTTCGCAGCATTATTTTGAATAGCCGAATAATTCTTTGTAACTTAGCACCGAATTTGCTAAATGCCCTTAAACGGCACGCAAATGCCCTTAAATGGGAAATTCAAGAAAATTAACCAATTAAATAATGGACAATAACAACACAATTGATCAGGACAGAATTCTCAAAATAAATATTGAAGAAGAGATGAAGTCCTCTTATATCGACTATTCTATGTCGGTAATCGTTGCCCGAGCCCTCCCGGATGTGCGGGACGGCTTCAAGCCCGTACACCGAAGAATCCTCTACGGTATGCTTGGCGTGGGCAATACTAGTGACAAACCATACAAGAAGAGCGCGCGTATCGTTGGTGAGGTGCTCGGTAAGTATCACCCCCACGGCGACAGCTCTGTATATGGCGCACTGGTAAGAATGGCACAGGACTGGAACATGAGATATACCCTCGTTGACGGACAGGGAAACTTCGGAAGCGTGGACGGAGACTCGGCCGCTGCCATGCGTTACACGGAGTGTCGCCTCTCGAAAATGGGAGAGCACATCATGGACGACCTCAATAAAGATACTGTAGACATGACGAATAACTTTGACGACTCGCTCGTTGAACCAACAGTCATGCCGACAAAAATACCGAACCTGCTGGTAAATGGCGGAAACGGCATTGCCGTAGGTATGGCAACCAACATCCCGACACATAATTTGGGAGAAGTTATCGATGGTTGCTGCGCCTACATTGACAACCCGGAAATAGACACCGAGGGACTGATGCAGTACATTCAAGCACCAGATTTCCCCACGGGAGCGTATATATATGGCATTCAGGGCGTAAAAGACGCCTACGAAACAGGGCGCGGCCGCATAATAATGCGTGCGAAAGCCGAAATAGAAAGTGGCGACACGCACGACAAGATTGTTATAACAGAGATTCCCTACGGAGTAAACAAGGCTTTGCTCATCTCTTACATTGCCGACCTTGTTAAAGAAGGCAAACTTGACGGCATCAGCAATGCCAACGACGAATCCGGCAGACAGGGCATGCGCATCGTTATAGACATAAAGAAAGATGCAAACGCCAATGTCATTCTGAACAAGCTATTCAAGATGACAGCACTGCAAAGCTCGTTCTCCGTGAACTGCATCGCCCTTGTCAACGGACGCCCACGCCTTCTCACTCTGAAAGACTGTGTTAAATATTTCGTGGAACACCGCCATGATGTTACCATCCGCCGCACTAAATTCGATCTTAAAAAGGCACAAGAACGCGCACACATATTGGAAGGCTTGATTATCGCCTGCGACAATATCGACGAAGTGGTGCGTATCATCCGCGCCTCATCTACACCTTCCGATGCACAGCGCAACCTTGAAGAGCGGTTCAAGCTCGACGAGCTTCAGTCTAAGGCCATCGTTGACATGCGACTCAGCCAGCTCACCAACATGCGCCTGGAACAATTGCATGCGGAATATGACGAAATTGAAAAGCAAATCGTTTACTTACAACAAATACTTGACGACCCAGAACTCTGCAAAAAGGTAATGAAGGACGAACTTCAGGAAGTCAAGGATAAATACGGCGACGAACGCCGCACAGAGATAAAGTATTCAAGCGAGGAATTCAACCCAGAAGATTTCTATCCCAACGATCCTGTTGTTATTACCATCAGCCATCTTGGATACATCAAGCGCACCCCACTGAGCGAATTCCGTGAACAAGCAAGAGGCGGAGTGGGAAGCAAGGGCGCACACAGCCGCGAACAGGATTTCACAGAATACATCTATCCTGCCACAATGCACAACACAATGATGTTCTTCACAAGAAAAGGACGTTGTTATTGGCTGAAGTGCTACGAAATACCTGAGGGAAACAAGAGCAGCAAGGGACGCGCTATACAAAACTTGCTAAACATTGAAAGCGACGACAGCGTCAACGCTGTATTGCGCCTTCGCGGTCTTGACAACAAAGAATTTATAAATAGCCATTATGTAGTGTTTGCTACAAAGAACGGCTTAATAAAGAAAACTTCGCTTGAGGCTTATAGCAGACCACGCGCCAATGGTGTGATTGCAATAAACATACTTGAAAGCGACGAGGTTGTGGGCGTAAGACTCACCAACGGGCACAACGAACTGGTATTGGCCAACAAGAACGGCCGTGCAGTGCGCTTCAACGAAAATACCGTGCGTGCAATGGGACGCGTTTCCACTGGTGTGCGCGGCATGCGCCTTGACGAAGGAGACGACGAAGTTATTGGAATGGTTGTCGTCAACAAGCCTGAAGAAGAAACCATCATGGTGGTAAGTGAAAATGGCTACGGCAAACGAAGCATGGTGGAAGACTACCGTGTTACGAACCGTGGCGGAAAGGGTGTCAAGACTATCGGCATTACCGAAAAGACCGGACGTCTCGTAGCCATCAAGGTTGTGAAAGACGACAACGACCTTATGATTATCAACAAGAGCGGAATAGTCATCCGCATGAGCGTAAGGGAATGTCGTGTTATGGGACGCGCAACACAAGGCGTACGCCTCATCAACTTGACAAAGAAAAATGACGTTATCGCCAGTGTCTGCAAGGTTATGAGTTCAGACCTCGAAGCCGTTGCCGAAGAAGAAAGCCAAAAGGATTTTGCTGAAACAAGCGAACAGATAGCAAAAAGCAACACATCTGCTACCAACTTCGAAGAAAATGCAGACAACAATGCTGAGGCAGAACAAGACGAAAACGCAGAGTCCGACACCGAAAACAATGAGAATTAACAGAATCTGATTCATACAAAAAACAAAAACAATGAAAAAACTTATGTTATTTGCATTAGTCGCATTCAGCAGTGCGGCAATGCAGGCTCAGGACATCAAGCAAATTCTGAGTGTGAAAGACTATAACGAGGCACTAAACCTCATAAAGTCTGGCGAGAGCACCCTTAATGATGAGGAGAGAGCCAAGGCTTACAACAAAGTTGTAGACTTGGCTCTCGAAAAGTTCAACAAGGAGAACGAAGTAGAGATGAAGAACCAAGTGACCAAAGGCAACGAAAGCTACGACAAAGAAGGCATGTATGCAGCAGCCGAAGCCGCACTTCAGGCAGCTTTGGAATGCGACAAGTATGACAACCTGCCCAACACCAAAGGCAAAATCAAGCCTAAATACGGCAAGACAAACGGTTCACGCCTTGTTGGTGCGCGCCAAGCTTTGGTTAACGCCGGACAAGTTTTCTATGATGCAAAAGACTATAAAGGTGCAGCAAAGGCATTCGGAATGTATGTTGAAACAGGAAATGCAAATATTTTCCAAACGGGACAGCCTGATGCCTACGGCACTCAGATAGCATACTTCGCTGCCCTTTCTGCCTTCTTCGGCGAGGAATACCCTGCAGCTGAGAAATATGCAGAATCAGCGCTGAACGATACGACCTATGGTGCTGAGGCAATGCGCATCAAACTGCAGGCTATGCAGGCACCTATGAAGTCACATGAAGACACTTTGGCTGTGACTAAGAAAATAGAAGACCTTTATGCAAAATACACCGGCAACCAAAACGTATTTGCAGCACTTAGCTCTCTCTATCTGTCACAGAACAGAAAAGATGATTTCAATGCTCTTATAGACAAAGCAATGCAGGCTAATCCTAACGACTTCATGGCTATAGCAATGAGAGGACAGGCTTTCATGAACGACCGCAAATGGCAAGAAGCAGCAGAAGACTTGAAGAAAGCTGCTGAAATACAGCCAAATAATGTTGCTATCATTGCGTCTATCGGCAACTGCTACATGTTCCTCGCACAGGAAAAGGCTGAGCAGATTTCAGCAAAGACAAAAGGTCGCATTCCTGCTGCCGCAGAAAAGGTTATCATAGATGTCTACAATCAGGCTATCGACTACCTGACAAAGGCAAAAGAACTGGACAAGAACATGGAGTTCAAGTCTAATTGGGCTTATTCCCTCTACACCTGTCTCTATCGTACACTCGGCGCAGACGATACTAAAACAAAAGAAGCTGAAGCTCTGACCAAGTAATATACACTCATACCGGCAAAGCTATGGCATGAGCTCAAACCACAGAGCTATGTCATAGCTTTGCCCTTTATACCCCGATACAACACGTTACTGACAACAGACACACATGATAGGTATTGCATTCCTGCAAATTCAAAATAACAAAATTATATATATAGCATAAAGATGAAAAGACTGTATGTTCTATTGCTCATTGGTATCATGGTTTGCAACTGTACTTTCGCCCAAAAGAAAGAGATTGCACAAGCACAAACCTATATTAAGAGCGGCAAAAACCTGGACAAGGCGGAAGCAGACATGCGCAAACTGCTCGGCGATTCCGCCAACAGAAAGAACATGAAGGCTTGGCAGACACTGACGGAAGCCATCAGACTACAATACGAGCAAGGCAACGAGAAACTGTATCTCAAGCAACAATACGACACAGCCTCACTCTTCATCACCAACCACCGCATGTTTCTTGCCTATGAAGCAATGGACAGCATTGACGCATTACCTAACAATAAAGGAAAAGTTGACCCTAAATTCAGGAAGCGCAATGCAGCGTATCTTGACGGATACCGCAGAAATCTATACAACGGAGGGATTTACTTCATTGCAAAGCAGAAATATTCAACGGCATTCAACATGCTTGATGCCTACATAAACTGTGCATATCAACCTCTTTTTGCCGCATATAAATATGACATAAAGTCAAAGTATGCTCTTTCTGCCGCCTACCTCGCAACGTTATGCGGAATTAAACTCTCAGACAATGCCTTGGCCTTAAAACATGCAAAAGAGGCTCTTCAATATATTCCTGGAAGAGAAAACACCATGCAGTCGCTTGCCAACATATACAACAACATGAAAGATACAGCGCGTTATAAGGAGACATTGAAACAGGGAATTGCGGAATTTCCAAAATCAGAATACTTCTTTACAAGACTCGTCGACTTATACAACAACGCAAACAAAACGGACTCTGCTCTCTATGTGGTTGACAAGTGTCTTGAAAACGACAGTCTTAATACTCTTTTCCTCTATGCAAAGAGTACAATAATGCTGAATACAGGACACTACGACAATTGCATCTACATATCCGACAAGCTCATATCCCTCAACGACTCTACGGCTGAGGCTTACTACAATGCAGGAGTGGCTTTCCTAAACAAAGCATTTGAAGCAGAAAAAAAGGCATCAAAAAAGAGTAAGCCTACAATAATGAAATTCTATAAAAGTTCGTTAGAATACATGGAGCGTTACCGAGCACTTGCACCTGACCAAAAAGACAAATGGGCTCCAGCCCTTTACAATATATATCTTAACCTAAACATGGGAAAGAAATTTGAAGAAATATCAAAAATTCTTCAGCAATAAAAGCCCCAACAGTCCGCAACGCATTTGAAAATTCACAAACGTTGCGGACTGTTTCTGTAATTCCTTCTTCCGTTGCGCATATAAAGCTCATCATTACTCCAAGCAGAATATGCAAAACCACACAACTACTTCTTCATCTTCTTTACAAAATATTTAATCAAATAGAAGGCTACAGCTAAAACGACAATACCTATAATCGCAAATTTGATATACTCTCCATATACAAGTATCTTGTCATTCAATTCTTCCTCTGGCACTACGGAATGTAAATACCAGCCTAAAGCTGCAAGAATGCAGTTCCACACACCGGCACCAATAGTTGTATAAAGTATAAAGTGACCGTAATGCATTTTTGCAAGGCCGGCCGGTATAGAAATAAGATGCCTGATACCAGGAATAAGTCGTCCACTTATAGTTGCCAGCTTGCCGTGTGTATCAAAATATCTTTCGCTCTTTTCCACTTTTTCTTGATTAAGCAGACAAAGATGGCCAAGTTTACTATTGGCAAACTTGTAGATAACGGGACGTCCAACGAAGTATGCCACAAAATAGTTAATGGAGGCTCCAAGGTCAGCCCCTAGTGTAGAAGCCAAAATTACCAATATAATATTGAGGTTTCCTCCTGCAGCATGATATGCAGCCGGTGCCACAACAAGTTCCGACGGCACGGGTATCACTGTGCTTTCAAGCATCATCAAGAAGAAGATGCTGTAATAGTTCAGATTGTCCAGCAATGTGCTAAACAGACTCGAAATCCATTCCATTTTCTTTTTATCGTTTCCTTTATTTATTCCTGTTATTCAAATTATCACCACCGAGGAGAGCATACTGTAAATAATCGGAAGGCGACATCCCCTTGGGAAAGAAATCGGCAAGAACCGCCACTGCTTCTTCGGGATTACGCTCTACGGAAAGTTTCAAGTAGTCAAGAAACTCGTCTCGCCGTCCGAGATAATTGCAACAAGCCGCCATATAAGCCAGTCCACGAACACGGTTTGGCTCTTCATCAAATAGTTCCTTCATGACAAGATAGGCAGCAAGATCACATCCATGCTCGTAATAAGTCACTGCAACCTGAAAGAGATAGTCAGGCTTACTCTTAGCCTTATCGTATCCTTTTGCAAAAGCTTCGTTCGCTTCCGTGAACTTAGCCATACCCAGATAAACGCCCGCTTCTATTAGGTCAAGCTCCGCATCAGCACAATTCTCATCCCTCAGCTTTTTTATATAAGAGAAAGCCTTGTCATACTGTGCTGACCAACCATAAACAATGGCATAATCTTTATATATATCCGATAGGCTAGCTTTGTTTTCTGAGCATTTTTTTTCTGCTTCAGCAAGCAATTCCAAACTTTTGTCTGCCTGCTGCAAGCAGAAATAGCACCTGGCTTTCATCAAATCAGCCTGTTCACTGTTGCTATCTTCCGCAAAACGATTATAAGCCTCTATCGCTTTTTGGTAATTACCTAATTTAAAATAAGCCGCTCCCTGGTTAAAATATGCCATTGAGAACTTGTCATTGACAGCCAAGGCATAGTCACAACTTGTCAAAGCATCGGAATATTTTTCGAAATTCAGCTGGGCTGATGCAAAATTGCTCCACAACTCTGCGTCAAATGGCTTTCTGTCAATGAGCTTTTCCATAATCTTCGCTCCCCCATCGTAGTCGCCATTTTCAAAAAGCAAACGAGCGTTGAGGCGCAAGACATCATCAGATTGTTTGTCTTTAAACTTCTCAAGCCACGTCTTTGCCTCATCTATTTGAGAGTAGTCAAGGAGTAAGCAAACGGCATCGTAGATATAATCCTCGTGTTCTTCATCATCCTCTATCAAAAGTTCCCCTTTTTCCAAAGAATCGAAAGCCTTGTTGTTTTTACCTTCAAACAGATAGTATTCCGCCACGATGCAATAATAGTCTATCATGTCGGACACTACCATCTGTTTCAGGTAGCCCTTTGCCTTCTCCTTGTCCTTTTTTACAACAAGAGAATACCTTGCGAGGAATGTCAACGGAGCCTGCGCATCAGGATACAGAGAAATAGCATACTCCGCTGCCGCCCTTGCTTTAGGGTAATCCCCACATTCGAAATAATATTCCGCTATGTCTGCAAGTTCATCTGAGCCGAGTATGCAATCTCTTCCTCCCTCCTTACTCTTTTCATAAAGAACAAGATTACTTTTGAATTCTTCGGAATTGAAATAACTGTCCAAAGGATTGTTTATCATTATTTTTTGTCTGTTATTTTAGCCCAAGTGTCTTTCAGACCAACAGTCTTGTTGAACACAAGTTTGTCGACCGTGGAATTTTTGTCAGCCATGAAGTATCCGATACGCTGGAACTGCAGATACTCTCCCGGTTTCTTCCCGGCGGCAAAATCTTCCACATAACATTCAGACATTACTTTCAGCGATTCCGGGTTTATAAGTTCACGGAAATCACATTCCTCAGCCGATGGGTTCTCAACATTAAACAGTCTGTCGTATTCCCTCACTTCGGCTTTTTTGCAGTGCTCAACGCTTACCCAGTGGAGTGTGCCTTTTACCTTTCTGTTAGCTCCCTCCATTCCGCTCTTGCTTATCGGGTCATATTCTGCTTGTATCTCAACGATATTTCCATTCTCATCCTTCGTGCATCCGGTGCATTTCACTATGTAAGCGTTCTTCAAACGAACTTCTTTACCAGGTGTCATACGGAAGAATTTCTTCGGCGCATCCTCCATAAAGTCATCACGTTCTATCCAAAGATTCTTGCTGAATGTTATAGTATGCACTCCATCAGCCACATTCTCCGGGTTATTTACGGCTTCCATTTCTTCTGTCTGCCCATCGGGATAGTTTGTAATAACAAGCTTAACAGGATTCAATACAGCAGAAACGCGCGTTGCTCTCGCGTTAAGATCTTCGCGCACTGCCGCCTCCAGCAATGCCATGTCGTTGAGCGCATCGAACTTTGTATAGCCGATGCTGTCTATAAATTTCCTTATACTTTCAGGCGAATATCCTCTTCTGCGCATTCCGCACAAAGTAGGCATACGCGGATCATCCCAACCATCTACAAGATTTTCGTCAACCAGAGCATGCAGTTTACGCTTGCTCATCACAGTGTATGTCAGGTTAAGGCGGTTGAACTCTATCTGTCGCGGACGGAAGTCACCCAAATTGTCACCTTCTCCCTCGTATTCTTTCAGTTCGTCAACGAACTTGTCGTAAAGAGGACGATGCGGAACGAACTCTAGCGTACAAATTGAGTGTGTAACGCCTTCAAAATAGTCGCTCTGTCCATGCGCGAAATCATACATAGGATAAGCGTGCCATGTTGTCCCCGTACGGTGATGTGGTGTATGTATTATGCGATACATTATAGGATCGCGGAAATGCATGTTCGGATTCGCCATGTCAAGTTTCGCACGCAGCACCATTGAACCTTCAACAGCCTCCGGTGTGTTCATTTTCTTGAAAAGTTCTAGACTTTCCTCTGCGGGTCTGTCACGGAAGGGCGAAGCTATGCCAGGCTGCGTCGGCGTTCCTTTTTGCTGAGCAATCTGCTCACTAGTCTGTTCGTCTACGTAAGCCTTACCGTTCTGTATCATCCAAACTGCAAAATCCCAAAGTTTCTGGAAATAGTCAGAAGCATAATATACGTTTCCCCAATGAAATCCCAACCATTTAATGTCATTCAATATGGAATCCACGTATTCTGTATCTTCTTTGCTAGGGTTTGTGTCATCAAAGCGCAGATTACATACTCCGTTGTACTTTTCAGCCACTCCGAAATCCATGCAGATAGCCTTTGCATGTCCTATATGCAGGTATCCGTTAGGCTCTGGTGGGAAACGCGTCTGTATCCTTCCGGCATTTTTTCCCTCCTCAAGATCTTTCTCTACAAGTTGCTCTACGAAGCTGAGGCTCTTTTTTTCCTCGCTTTTAGTTTCTTCAGTATTTGCCATAATCTGAAATTTGTATTGTTGTTTCTTTTTGTTTCCTTGTAATGATTAAGTGCATATATTGGGCAAATTGTCTGGAATGTGAGTTTGTTCATATTGGCAAAACTCTGCCTGCCCTCATGCAAAGATAATGGAAAATGCAGAAAATCCAAAGAAAGACTTTTCTTTTGGACCTCTGCACCATTTACAATTTTCTTTTTCTCAGTTCTTCGCGCACTTGTTCTATGGCTTTTCCCCAATTAGTGTCAAGCGAAAATTGCGTTAGATAGCCTTCTGTACGTATGTATGCCTCTGTTACATCCACGTCAAAGTCATTGAAACGAGAGTTTTGCAGCGAGGCTGTCTTGAAGATGTCCAAGATTTCGGCTTTAGACTTCTTGCTTTTTACCTCAGATAGCTTTTTTATGTATAGGTTTACAAAGTCATACATATTATAAGCCTCGTGATCTAACAAAGAAATCGTGCTGTCTGGCATAAGTTCGTTCATCTTCATTGCCATATAGTTCAGGGCATCCACTTTAAACGTGGCAATTTTTCTTGCCTGAATGTCTTTTGATTTATCGTCAGCCACCTTTTTTGATAGCTTCATTATCTCTTTGTATACTTCCTGCGCATGCAATCCTGAATAAGATGCTATGGAAAGCATCAATGCCAAAACTATTTTTTTCATCGTCTCTTTTTGTTTTTGGTTATTTTTTCTGTTTGTTCTTTCAGCAATAGCAACGTTAATCGTTCCTTTTTAGCGTAAGACTGCGGTTTATACATAACGGATATTCCTCTTTGTAATGGCTTACCATTATAATTGTTTTTCCTTTTCTTTTTGCAAAAGCATTTATAATCATCCTAACCATATCGCGCTTGTTGTTGTCAAGTCCATGGAAAGGTTCGTCAAGTACTAGCAACTGAGGATCTTTCACAAAGGCACGAGCCAAAAGAACTAGCCTTTGTTCTCCGCTTGACAACGTGAGAAAATTTCTGTCTTTCAGTTCTTCTATACCAAATATTCTCATCCAGCATCCGCACTTTGCGTATTCTTCATCCGAAGGCCGTGCGTAAAGGCCAACAGAGTCTTTCATTCCACTGGCAACTATCCTTATTGCAGGGATGTCATGCCGGTATGCGCGATGCATCTCGGGGGACACGTAACCTATATGCCGTTTGATTTCCCAAATACTTTCGCCCGTGCCACGCGTTCTGCCGAAGAGTCTTATGTCGCAGGCATAACTTTGTGGATTGTCTGCACACACCAAACTAAGCAATGTTGACTTTCCCGCTCCGTTTTGGCCGTTCAAAGCCCAACACTCTCCGCTCCTCACTGTCCAATCAAGGTCTTTTAAAATCGTACGGTCTCCGTACTTAATGCTCACCTTGTTTAACTTTACGATTTCGTCGCCATGTCCAACATCTAGAGAGTCGGCACTATATGGTATTTCAGCCACGGCCTTTGAAATGCTGTCTTGCATTTTCTCTGTCTGTCCCTTTGAAATCTCAAAAACTTGGCGCTCCTCCAAAAACTGCTCTTTCGTAATCTTTGGCAGAACGGTCATGCCTTCAACTCGAACAACATGTGTAACGAATTGCGGAATCTCGTCTACTTTAGCAAGTACAAGTATTATTTGTATACAGAATTCGCATGCCAGCTTTCCTAACAAATCCTTTAGCAAATCCCTTGTCGCGGCATCCAAGCCGATGAACGGGTTGTCGAGAATCAGCACCCTTGGTGCGGAAAGCAGATTTTTCACAAGATGCAGCTTTCTAAGCTCGCCACTTGACAGAGAAATTACGTACTTGTCGAGCATTGGCTCTATGGCAAAAGCTTTAAACAGCCTCTCTTTCAACTGCCGGCGCAATGGGGTGTCCTCCCCAGAAAGACGATATTCATCGCCTATAACTTTGCCAACCGAAGGAGTTTCCTCGTCAATGTCGTGCATATTCCACCGTTGTTGCATGTAATAGTGCCCCCCGGCTGTTCCGTATGCGTCTTCAAACGATATATACTTTATGTTTTCCGCTACATAATGCTTTTCGCTCGGACTGAAATCATAGAAAGGAGGATTTAGCTTCAGCGGGTGAGCGCCGGTTATCATGTTAACAAGCATCGTCTTTCCGCTTGCGTTACCACCGATAAGAGCAAGGTGTTCATTGTCCGATAGCTCGAAATCTACCGGCTTTCTCATCCGCCATTTTTCCATTCGCGGTTCACCTTGTTTTATTTGTATTATTGTATGCATATAAATCTCGCGTTCTGTTATTTATGCTGTGGCATGTTCTTTGCCGCAAGTATTTTGCCTTCCGCCGAAGAATCTGCGCCTTTTGTCAACGCTGCAAGTTGCTGCGGCTGCACCCGTGCCCTGTTCTTGTTCACAAAATCTTTCCATCCACGATAGTTAACCTTATTTTCTGGACGTCCCGACTGCAGGAAATGGCAATAAGCCGCCCCAAGGGCATCGGTTGCATCCATAAAGGGAACTTTATCTTTCTCACTGATATTAAGCAATCGTGTGAGCATCGCTGCAACTTGCTCCTTTGAGGCTTGCCCCTGTCCCGTTATGGCCATTTTTATTTTTAATGGTGCATATTCGTGTATTGGCACGCCATGTTTTATCGCCGCGGCAATGGCAACCCCTTGCGCTCTGCCGAGTTTAAGCATCGACTGAACGTTCTTGCCGAAGAATGGTGCCTCTATCGCCATCTCATCAGGAAGGAACTCATCGATTATGCCCGTCACACGGCCAAATATTTTGCCTAGTCGCAGATACGGATCGCACTCCTTGCGCATATCGATAACCCCCATTGCCATCAGCGACGCCTTGTTGCCTACAACTTTTATAAGCCCGTATCCCATCACGTTTGTTCCGGGGTCGATGCCAAGAATAATTCTTTCTGTTGCCATCGGCGGCTATTTTACAAACGGGTTGAACTTTGCTTCATATCCCATCTCTGTCTGTTCTCCATGCCCTGGCAATATGGTTGTATCCAGCGGAAGCGTTGTTAGCACACGGTGTAGGCTTTCCTGAATGTCGCTATAGCT
This sequence comes from bacterium, assembly GCA_963661195.1. GTDB lineage: Bacteria > Bacteroidota > Bacteroidia > Bacteroidales > Bacteroidaceae > Prevotella. The sequence goes on along the minus strand of CAVLBD010000004.1, from coordinate 62,285 downwards.
GCCAAACTGAAAGTCTGTGCGCCCTATACTCATGCGGAAAAGTGTATCACCAGAAAAGACTACTCCCTCTTCTTTACAATAAAACATTACGGAACCTAGCGTATGGCCTGGCGTATGGATAATAGACAAGGCATGGCTACCGAACGTTATCCGATATGTTTCGTCAAACAATTTTCCAATCTCAGGAATGCTCTCCCCATAGTCCAAACCAATGAAAGCTTTGGCCTGAGGTTTTAGATTCCTCATCAACATTTCGTCTGCCACATGCACTTCCGGATTAAGACCGAAAGTTTCCGCAATGATACCATTGCCAAAATTATGGTCAATGTGCCCATGCGTACACAGCAGATGTTGCGGCTTCAGCTCATTCCCTTTGATATACGACACCAAGGCTTCGCGCTCTTCCGGATAGAATGCCCCACAGTCTACAATGACACACTCTTTGGTCTCGTCGGACAACACATAACAGTTCTCCTGAAACATGTTACATTCGAATTTCTTTATATCGAGCATCTTGCTTTTCCCCTTCTGCGTCCCCGACTTAAGTTGCAGGAACGTATATAACGTATTTATCCTTAAACCAATCTTCCCCGAACCAATTTGTTATCTCTACAGCCTCGGCAATACGGCGGAACGGATGCATTTCTGCCTCAATGTTTCCGCCTTTCAAGCACAACAAGCCATTTGGCAAAGAATTGCGCTGCTCGCTTGAGAAGTTTTTCTTTATGATTTTCATCAAGTCAGGCAAAGGCATTACTGCCCGACTCACCACGAAGTCATACTTTCCGTTCTCTTCTTCTCCGCGCAGATGCACTGCATCTACGTTTTTCAGCCCTAGCGACTGAGCCACTTCATTTACGACACGGATTTTCTTGCCCGTACCGTCAATCATCCTGAAGCTTGTATCCGGAAACATTATGGCAAGCGGAATACCCGGAAAACCTCCCCCGGTACCGAAATCAAGCACACGCGTACCCTTGCGGAAACTGACCGTTTTTGCTATGGCCAGCGAATGTAACACATGGTGTAGATACAGATTTTCAATATCCTTGCGCGAAATCACGTTAATCTTTCCGTTCCAGTCTTCATACAAATCATAAAGGGCGGCAAACTGTTCGCGCTGCCTCTCGGTGAGATTAGGGAAATATTTCAGGATTTCTTCCATAAATTTTCTATTGAATGTTATAAATATTATACAAAGATACTGCAAATACCTTGCAACACAAAATTAAATTATGCCATTTATCCTTATATCATTGGATTTTATTACTTTTGCAACTCCTTAACAAACTATAAGTCAGCATAACATGAACCAAAGGACTTTCAAGGCTGCACTGTTCGATCTTGACGGCGTAGTGTTTGACACAGAGAAGCAATACAGCATATTTTGGGGCGGACAGTTCCGCAAATACTATCCACAAAGCCCTGGAATGGAGAAAGAAATAAAGGGAATGACACTCGTTCAGATATACGATGAATATTTTCCCGACGAAGCGCGGCAGAAGCAAATCACTGCAGAACTAGATGCCTTCGAGCAGAATATGGACTACGAATACGTGGGCGGATTTGAGCGTTTCTTGAAGGACATACGCAAAAACGGCGTAAAAACGGCCGTCGTAACAAGTTCCAACCGTGCGAAAATGGAGAATGTTTATGCAAAACACCCCGATTTCAAGGATATGTTCGATGCTATTCTAACATCAGAAGACTTTTCGCAAAGTAAGCCTTCGCCCGACTGCTATCAAACGGCAGCACGGTGCTTTGGTCTTAAAAAAGAAGAATGTGTGGTGTTGGAAGACAGCTTCAACGGGCTTAAGTCCGGGCAAGCGGCAGAAATGTTTGTTGTCGGACTTTCTACAACGAACTCTCCCGAGGCGATAAAGCCATATTCCAATGCTGTAATTGCCGACTACAAGGGTGTCGACTATATAACAATGCGTCAGCTTGTGAATGGCTGACTTGAAAGAGCCCGCGGGCTCTGCATAGAAAGTCTTTGACTTTCGGATTAAACGCCGCACGCTTCAGAATAAAGCCTGCGGGCAAAAAACGCGACAAACATAAGAAAAATTTAAACAATGCATGGTTCCATATACTAGGAGCAATGCAAATGATATTAAAAAAGAGGAGAAATTAAAAATGGCAGGATACCTTGTCTCAGACAACCGCAAAGTTACCACTCATCGCTTTATAGAAATGAAGCAGCGAGGCGAGAAGATTTCAATGTTAACTTCTTACGATTTTACTACCGCAGGAATAGTTGACCAAGCAGGAATCGACGGAATCCTCATAGGCGACTCCGCTTCGAACGTTATGGTAGGAAATGCGACGACACTACCCATGACGGTTGAACAGATGATTTACCACGCTGCGTCTGTGGTGCGTGGCGTCAAGCGCGCTCTCGTAGTCTGCGACATGCCTTTCGGTTCGTATCAAGTTGACCGTAAAGAAGGCGTAAAAAACGCAATAAAGATAATGAAGGAAAGCGGTTGCGACGCTCTGAAACTTGAGGGCGGAGCTGAAATAATCGATACCGTGAAAGGCATACTTGACGCCGGTATCCCCGTAATGGGCCATCTTGGACTTACACCGCAAAGCATTAACAAGTTCGGCACTTATGCAGTGCGTGCCAAAGAGAAGGCCGAGGCAGAAAAGCTTATTTCCGATGCGAAGCTACTGGCAGAAACAGGATGCTTCTCCGTTGTTTTGGAAAAAGTGCCGTCGGCTTTAGCCTCTGCCGTATCAAAAGAAATATGCGTGCCCACCATAGGAATAGGTGCTGGCAACGGGACCGACGGGCAGATTCTTGTAATCGACGATATGCTCGGCATGACCAAGGGATTCTCTCCGCGCTTTCTCCGTCGCTATGCCGACTTGAACTCCATTATGACGGACGCTATCGGAAACTACATCACCGACGTTAAGAGTTCCGATTTCCCTAACGAACAAGAGTCTTACTAAACGAGAGCCATCCACATGGCAGAAAGAACAGCAAACGGAAGCCGCACAATGTTGTGGCATAAAGATTTCTGTAAGATTTGCGTAGTGAACTTTTTCATTGCGCTTTCTATCTATATGCTACTTCCAGTCTTGTCAAATTGGCTCGGCAAGGAGCTTGGACTTTCTCTCATGCAGGTTGCGTTATCCGTTGCCATACCAGGCATCGGAGCGTTCTTCTTTGGCGGAACATGTTCTTATCTGACACAAAAATACAGACGAAACATGGTCTGTATCATTGCTATACTATTGCTTGCCGCAAACATTCTCGCTATAAAGTACATTGCAGACAAAGCGGAATGGTTGCGGCAAGCAGACTTAGCACTGTGTTGCGTGCTTGTATCACGTTTTTTCCTCGGAGCATTCTTCGGATTGGCATACCTTGTTCTCAACAGTACCCTAACAATCGACTGTTGCGACACCTCAAAACGTACACGGGCAAACACCGTTTCGGCACGCATATATCTTGCGGCTACCGTTGGCGGCCCGTTGGTGGGATTCTTTGCCAAACAGGAATGGGGAAGCATCAATGTCTACTATGCTGCAGCAGCACTATGCCTCGCTTCAGCAATACTGCTCAGAAGCGTAACATTCCCGTTCAAAGCACCCGAAGAAACAGTAAAGAAATTCTCACTCGACCGTTTCATCATTCCTTCAAGCATGCCGCTAGCCATACCCGTGGCCCTGGTTTCTTTCTGCTTGGCCACACTTGCCATGCACGATGCCGACACGAGCATAGCCATCTTCATGCCATTGGGAATTATTGCAGGAATTGCCATACAACATTCTCTCCTGCACAATACAGGGCACGGGAAACAGACTTTTGGTGGATGCTTCCTGCTTGTCGCATCTTCTGCCGTATTGTTGGCAACAAACGGAAACGGAGAGTTCGCTATTTTGGCACGCATTATAACAGGAGCAGCTGCTGCACTAATCTTGTGCAATCTGCACTTAGGACTTACAGAAACTGCCGACCACTGTCAACGGGGCACTGCCCAAAGCACTTTTATCCTTCTCTTTGAGTTGGGCACCTCAAACGGAGCGTTTCTATTCCTTGCACCGGGTTGCACAAATGGCAATGGCGCATGGATAACAACGCTTATTGCAGCCATTTTGACTGTTGCTATTGTGGCTGCAAGCACACGGAGCTTCATTTCACGCAAGCTGAAATAGCGACACCTGGTCTTGCTCTGCCACAACATTTTCCCTACAAATGGTCAGGGAATCCAAAAGCGCGTTATATTGACAACCTTCCCGTTCTCTATACACACACGTGTGTTAAGATTGAAAAATCCGCTCAGCTGACCTTTTTTGCGCAACCCTTCAACGTATTCTCTTTGTCCTACCTTTATCGTATCAGAAGGTGCATTGGGGTCATCCTGGCAGTTTACGATGGTGAAATCTGGCGACAATGGCAAAGTAACCATGCCCAATTTTGTATATACCGAATGGTCGTCAAACTCAAACGCACGATAAACGCCACGCGTCTTTGACGCTTGCAGCCACGCACCGCCTTCATCCAATCCACCATTTACCGCCTTCACGGATTTTTCGTCCTTCACTATCTTAACAGGCATAGCCTTTCCTTCATAAACAAGCGTGTCACCGACTTTCATTCCACAGACTTGGGCTGAATCATACAATGTTTCGGCATAGACTGTGAACGTCAGCTTACCATCGTTCCAATTGAAACAACTGTCAGACAGAGAGGCTGCAACTGTCGTATCGCGAAGATTATTAATATCAATACCGCTTGGCAATGGCTTAATCGTTCGGTCATTGCCACCATTCATAGTGCCGCAAGCTGCAAATGCAACTCCCGCCAACAATACCGAAAATAGTTTTTCCATAAATTATTCCTTTCGTTGTTTTTTCGTGTTACTTATGTTTTTAGTCGCTGAGTCGCCCACCTTGTCCCAACTTTTCAGGGAATTCTGTTACGCGACAACCGTCACTAATACTTTTTCTGCTCTGGACTTGCGACTCTACTCTAATGAAATGGCTGCAAATATAGTGTTTTTGCATCATGCCGACAAAGGGATATCACATATAATTTTCACGAAGACAATTCAAACCGACAAAGAACTACGGACTATGCTATGAATTTATGATAACGACACAGCTGCAAACCTATCAGAAACAGACACAAACAAAAAACAGAAAACGGATTGTTGAATAAATAAAAAGCCGTATTTTTGCATGAAAGTTTGTAGCAATGAAAACAACAAGAAGATTACTTTTAATATCGACGCTGCTCATTTGTCTGCACACACAAGGACAGACTAACGATGAGACGCCGACAATAAATCCAAGTGCGACCTATACCGACATCAATGGAGAGGAGACAGAAAGCTTGGAAATGTCGGGGCAAGCGCCGCTCACCGGCCGCTTCAAAGCAAATCCGAGCAACGTTGGCGACTATACCGCCACATACGAATGGCGCTTCACAACAGAAGGCAGTACAGAACCGTACCTAACACGCTACGAAGAAGATACGGAATACACATTCAACACAGCAGGAAGTCATAGCATAGTGGTATATGCCACATTCAAGAAAGGGAATGACGTTATTGAATACGGACAGGATTACTGGGCAGAAAACAGTCCGCTGCGTGTAACCATCAGCGAGAGCAAACTAGAAATGCCCAATGCCTTTTCGCCAAACGGCGATGGTATAAACGATATCTACAAGGCAAAGGACGGATACCAGTCGCTTACGGAATTTCACGCATACATTTTCAATCGTTGGGGCACAAAGCTTTATGAATGGACAAACCCCGCCGATGGATGGGACGGCAAATATAAAGGGAAAGACGTGGCACAAGGCGTATACTATGTGTTGGTAAAAGCCAAAGGAGCCGACGGAAAGACATATAACATCAAGCGAGACGTTAATTTACTCAGAGGATATACTGAATCTACGACCAGCGGAGGAGGAGGAACGCAATGAAACGCGAAGACGAGAAGATAAACGTTTGGGGAGCAAGAGTCCATAACCTAAAAAACATAGACGTAGAAATACCACGCCAAAGCCTCTCTGTCATAACAGGAATGAGCGGAAGCGGCAAATCATCACTCGCCTTCGACACTATTTTCGCCGAAGGACAACGTAGGTATATCGAAACATTCTCTGCCTATGCCCGCAACTTCCTTGGAGGAATGGAACGTCCTGACGTTGATAAGATAACGGGACTTAGCCCTGTTATAAGCATAGAACAGAAAACAACAAACAAGAATCCACGCTCAACAGTAGGCACTACAACGGAAATATACGATTTTCTTCGTCTCCTTTATGCACGCGCCGGAACAGCATACAGCTATATCACGGGCGAAAAGATGGTTAAATACACCGAAGAAGAAGTGCTGAACATGATTCTTTCCGACTATTCAGGTAAAAGAATCTTCATCCTCGCTCCATTGGTAAGAAACAGAAAAGGGCACTATCGGGAGCTGTTTGAAAACTTGCTCAAGAAAGGATATCTCCATGTACGCGTAGACGAAGAAACAATGGAGATAAAATCGGGCATGAAACTTGACAGATACAAGAATCACAATATAGAAGTGGTCATCGACAAACTGCAAGTGCGCGATAAAGACGACGAGCGACTGCGCAAAAGCGTTGAGACAGCAATGCGTCAGGGCGACGGTTTGATGATGATTATGGACAAGGACACTGGAAAAGCCAAATATTACAGCAAAAGGCTTATGTGTCCGACAACAGGAATAGCATATAGCGACCCTGCGCCTAACAAGTTCTCGTTTAACTCGCCCGAAGGGGCATGCCCAAGATGCAAGGGGCTTGGAGAAGTTGCCGAAATAGATCTTGAGAAAGTTATTCCCAACAATAACCTTTCCATACACGAGGGAGGAATCATTCCCTTAGGCAAATACAAAAACCAGCTCATATTTTGGCAAATTGCCGCCATACTAGAAGAATATGACTGCAACCTCAAAACTCGGATAAAGGATATTCCCGATGAGGCGATGAACGACATCCTATACGGAAGGCTGGAAAAAATAAAAATAAGGAAAGAAGTTATACACACTACAAGTGACTATTTTGTTGAATTCGACGGTATTGTAAAATACATTCAGGCTTCAACAGAAAGCGACGACAGCAAGGACGCACAAAAATGGGCTGAGCAGTTCATGACGACAAAGAAATGTCCTGAATGTGGAGGAGGCCGCCTTAACCGCGAATCCCTTTCATACCGTATTTGGGACAAGAACATTTCGCAAGTGGCAAACATGGACATCAGCGAACTGTACCAATGGCTTGACGAAGCGGAAGAGCATTTGGAGAAAAAGGAAAAGCGCATTGCAGAAGAAGTGCTTAAGGAAATACGCAGCAGAATTCGCTTTATACTTGACGTGGGACTTGACTATCTTTCACTCAATAGGCAGTCTGCAACTTTATCGGGCGGAGAGAGCCAACGCATCAGGTTGGCTACGCAAATAGGTTCGCAGCTTGTAAACGTGCTATATATCCTTGACGAACCAAGTATAGGCTTGCATCAACGCGACAACGAACGCCTTATAAAATCACTTAAGGATTTGCGGGATTTGGGAAACACGGTTATCGTTGTGGAACACGACAGAGATATGATGACCAATGCCGACTATATAGTAGACATAGGTCCGGGTGCTGGGCGAAAAGGCGGAAATGTTGTATTCCAAGGCACACCGCAAATGATGCTGCAGCAGTCGACTATGACCAGCGAATACCTTAGCGGGAAGCGCAAAATAGAAGTTCCAAAGGAAAGACGCCTAGGCAACGGCAAATATCTACGAATATTCGGAGCTAGCGGCAATAACCTAAAGAACATAGACGTAGAGTTTCCGCTTGGCGAATTGGTTGTTGTCACAGGAGTAAGCGGCAGCGGTAAATCGACTCTCGTAAACGAAACTTTGCAACCCATATTGAGCAAACATTTCTACCGCTCGCTAAAAGAGCCCATGCCTTATAAAGAAATTGAGGGAATGGAGTATCTTGACAAAGTGGTAAACGTAGATCAATCTCCAATAGGAAGGACACCACGTTCTAACCCAGCAACATATACAGGAGTTTTTAGCGACATACGCTCCATGTTTGTTAATCTGCCTGAGGCAAAGATACGCGGATATAAGCCAGGGCGCTTCTCTTTCAATGTAAGAGGAGGACGCTGCGAGGCTTGTGGGGGAAACGGATACAAGACAATAGAAATGAATTTTCTTCCCAACGTCATGGTGCCTTGTGAGGTATGCCACGGAAAACGCTACAACCGTGAAACACTTGAGGTAAGATACAAAGGAAAGAGCATTGCTGATGTGCTTGACATGACTGTTAACCAAGCCGTGGACTTTTTCGAGAATGTTCCTGACATATTACGCAAAATAAAGACAATTCAAGATGTTGGTCTGGGCTACATAAAACTAGGACAACCTTCAACAACGCTAAGCGGCGGAGAATGTCAACGCATGAAACTGGCAACTGAGTTGAGCAAGCGTGATACAGGCAAGACGATGTATATACTTGATGAGCCAACAACAGGGCTGCACTTTGAAGACATTCGTATTCTCATGGACGTTCTGCAAAGACTCGTTGACCGAGGTAACACGGTTCTTATCATAGAACATAACCTTGATGTAATAAAGCTTGCCGACCACATTATTGACATGGGGCCTGAAGGTGGGCGCAACGGCGGAATAGTGATGGCTACAGGTACACCGGAAGAGGTTGCACATAGTGGAAAAGGATTTACTGCAAGGTTCATAAAGGAAGAACTTGAACGGTAGTGTTTCTTTGAGCTCAACCGCATAGTAGAAATAAACTTATAAACACACAAAAATCAAGGAGACTTATTACTGCACAAACAAAAAGACGGCAATAAGTATCTCACTGATTTTTGTTTTTATCCGTCCCCATGCAAAACATTTACAGTAAAGGCGGAAGCTTATTCCATATGAATGATTTTTTTAGAACCTAGTCATTACTTCAAAAACTATTTTGTCTTTTTCTGAAACCTTGGCAATAGCATTCTTGCCATAGAAATATTTCTCATAGTTCAAGCGGATATCTGAAACAAAAGGTTTGGCAAGACTAAACGTAACACCACCAGTAACTCGTGAACGCTTATAGTCAGTTAGCTTCATCTTACCATTATCATCAAGCGTTCCGTCACTATGATTCGTCATAAAGTCATATCTTACAAGCGGAGATATCTTCTTTATCAAAGATTTCTTGCTTCTAAGGTTAAAATCATAGTTGACAAAGCCGTCAAACGAGTGGACTGCATTAAAAGCTTCATTAGAGTAATGCTTATACAGATACTCCGCCTCGATATGCCACCCGTTCTTATGCCAATAAGCACCGGCATCATACATCATTATATTATTGTTGTTGGGGCTTATTTTCTGAGTGCTGAGCGTCACATTGAATCCTTCTGGGAGAAAAAACTGTAGTTTGGCAGAAAAATTCACCTTCTTTGTCCAGAAATCTTTCTGGTCTGTAAGTCCCGAACCATTGAAAAGTCCTGCCTCTAGAATGACGGGGAAACCGCAATTGACATTATAACCAACAGTAAGTCCAACGTCGCGAACATTTCCTACTTGCTTTGCTATGAATGAGCGGTTGGCGAAATATTGCTGATGCGGAGAGCGGTGAGCATCAATAGTGAAAGGAACACGCATCTGACCTATCGTTGCAGAAAAGCCACTGAATGGCTTTACACGCGTATAGGCATCAAGCATCTTTATCTTTCCCTCATCACATAAATCAATCTCTGCCTTGTACTCAACTGCTTTAGCCACTTTTCCGTCTACGCTCAAGCGGGCATTCCTCACCTCAAAGCGTCCCTCTCCTTCTTCTGTTTGACATTCGTATTTTCCTCTCACCGTTCCATGAATGTGGGGAGTAAGGTCTACTTTTTCATCCTCGCCGATACTGCTTTGTGCTGCAATGGGAACTGACAACACACAGAAGAGTGCCAACGCTACATAACTTTTGATTTCAATTGCCATAAATAACTCTTATTGTTAGTTTTTATGGGGCAAAGGTAGAGGGAAGATGTGAAGAATATGTTACAACGAAATTACGATTAAACTAAATCTCACAACTCTCACTGCCTGTTTCCCCATCAGCACTCTCTAACAGGGAATGTTTACGGTATTCCGACGGTGACATACCTGTATGTTTTTTAAAGCATTTTCCAAAGTATTTAGGATCTGAAAATCCAACGGCATAGGCTATCTGCGAGAATGTCATCGTACTGCTGTTAACTAAATCTTCAGCTCGCTTCATACGCACATGCCGCAAGAAATCATTTGGTGACATGTCAGCTATTTGTTTCAGTCTTGAATAGAAAGTACTGCGTCCCATGCTAAGAGCGGATGCCATATCGTCAACCTTAAGATCAGCACTATCTATGCGCTTTTCAATATAAGCCAATAGCGTATCCATAAAAACTTTGTCTTCATCCACTATCTCTGGTTTCCGCAACATGTATCTCACCTTTCCTGCATCAGCCTTTTCCGTTGCTTCATCGGCAATTTCAGCAGCACGATGCTTCATATAGCTACGCAATGCCCAAACAACCAAAGAGATAAGCAATAGAGAAACAATAGTTCTGCCCCACCAACTCTCAAAAAACGAGGGTTCTGCATATAAAATAAGCTGGCGCTCGTTGTTCATCCAAACACCATCACCATTAGTACTCTTCACGCTTACCGTATGAGAACCTGCAGGAAAATGATTAAACGACACACTGTTGATACCTGGATGAACATAAGTCCACTCTCCATTGTCTATCCGATAGGCATAGCGTATACCACAATTTTCATTTAGTGCAGACGCGCCCGTATGAGACTCATAGTCCAATGCGGAGAAAAATAACGTAAACGAACGATGATCAACATCAACTTTAAGTTCTGGAATATTCAATATTGGCTGTTCGTCATCACGATCCATATAACGAACAGACGTGAATACTATATTCGGAGCATAGCTGCTGCGATTCATCTTCTGAGGGGAAAAGGATATTGCACCACCCTCTGTCGCTATTACGACACGGTTGGTTACTTTGGAATGTGAAGGCAAAGCTTCAGTAATGTTCACACACCCTATCTCGTCTGCCCCGAATTCTTTCAATCCCCGCTTTCCAAAACATGCCATGCGGCTTTCGCCTATAATCCAAATATCTCCGTTGTTATCGGCTACTAAACTTTGAATGGTACCATAGCCGTATGGCTGCGTAAGATTATTGTGTGAATTGTATTCCAAGCCTTCAAACTTAAGATTGTCTTGAAGGAGGTTTTTTGAAGCAATGCGCTGCAGTCCGCCACCAAGAGTTACGACATAAACCGTGCCATCTTTAGCCCTCTGTGTCTGCATCACCTCGCTACTATAAAGAGAATTATCGCCTTTTACACGACGGGATAAGAAAAAGCGAATTCTATCCGGGTAGGTATAATTGTCGGAATAGGTCAGCAATCCCTGTGTTGTAGAAAGAAGAACAACACCACCCGGCAAACTTTCTATCCTTCTCACCTTATTAAATATATCACTTGCGTAGCCCTTCAATTCATTTCGCCCATGAAGGAATTTAATTGTTGCTAAATCCGAACAAGAATATATGCTAGAAGAGGAAATATTTAGACCGCCATTAAAAGTTGCAACAAGAAGACGACCATGAGAATCCTCCTTTATATCATATACTTCATCACTTATAAGAGTATAAGAATTGGAGCTATCATGTTTGAACCTATAAACAGTACCCTTATCAACACAGAACAATCCGTTTCCTTTGCTACCTATCCACAATCTGTTCTTGCGGTCCTCATAAAGTGAATATATATGGTATGAGAATTTTTCCTTGTTGTTTACCCATTTTCCATTAGGAGAAAGATACCCTATAAGTTTTCCTGATGAAGAATATTTCACAACATCACCATCTACTGTGCCTAGCAAAATGTTTCCTTCATGGTCTTGCATAACAGCACGAGTATCGCGTTTCGTCCCCAAATCTACATGCATTACATCAGAATAGCTAAAACTGACGAGCGAAAGATTGTGAGGATATATAAGCCACAGATTGCCTTGATAGTCAGAAAAGCCTTTCTTAACTCGTGGAATAACATTACCCGCTACCGATGCTGACGAAAGAGATTGCGGCTCCAAAAGTTTCGTCTTTTCATTATAATAGGAAAACGATCCGTTTGCAGGAGCGACCCATATTGTATGACGCTCATCTTCATGAAAAATTGGTTTATCTGCAAATGTCAACATACTGCCAGATGTTGCTGCAGAAAGATGGACAACTTTATACCCCCCATCTATCATTGTTATATCACTACCGTCATTAAAGCACCATATCCGGTTTTTAGAGTCAATATACATTGACTTTACTTCCTTTTGGGGGTTCGAAGGCCATTGCACAGATATTAGCTGTTCCTTACCACTCTTCATGTCATACAAAAGAACGCCACAGTCTACGGCTAAAGCAAGAACTTTTTTGTCAATGGCCTTTACGTCATACACTTTTTCTATTTTTGTATGTAAGTCAACGCTCGCAACACTGATTCTATTGGCTACCTTGCGTAGTATCTTCCCATTTATTGTTATAAGCCATTGTATACCATCTATTTCTTCAACGAAATCTACCCACATGGAACTTATTTTCCTAGGCTGTCCGCCCGAAATGGACAGGAAAGCCCCCTGATCTGTAAGCAACCACTCATTGGTTTTACCAGAGAGAACCACTTTATTTAGTGTTCCAGGCAGATTATACTGCAACAAACAATTCTTGTCCTCTGCATCACCTTTTTTTATGCAATAATGATCGTTGTATTTTCCTACCATCCACGTGTCACCATTTCCCAAAGGATAAATTTTACGCAGACTGAACTTACATCCGAACTTATTGGTTATCATAGTTGAAACATTGATATAGCGGCATTTGTGGCTATCAAACATATAGACATCGTCAGAATATGCTGTTGTCCAAAGATTGCCATTTAATGTGGGCATGACACTAATAAGGTGATTGGTTGTGAGATGCGAATCATGTCCGGGTATATTACGAAAAGTAGTAAACCGATATCCGTCATAACACGATAGTCCGTTCCATGTTGCAATCCAAATCAGATTGTCAGTGCTTTGAGTTATACCGCTGACAACACTTGCCGGCAAACCATTCTCTGTGCCAAAAGTACGTATCTTACAAATTGGTTGAGATTCTGCCCACAAACTAAAGAAGAATATTACAGCGAAAAATAGTATACGGACTATGCAATACATAACAAATGCTGTTTATGAAGGAATTTAATTGCTCAAGATTTTATTTTTTTGTTCAGCAAAAATAAAGAGAAAAAATGACAAAAACAAATTTCCTTAAGCTTTAACAACAATAAGCTATTTGAATTCACACAGTTCCGCAATTGCTATAATTTAGTTGCCCATAATGTTTTTTTTCAAATGCATTTGCTTATTTACTTTTACTGCATTTACAAATATTAGGAACATACAGGTTCTAGAGTTTAGACATAATGTTAGCAACACTCGTTTTTTTGTTGTATCTTTGCAGAAGTTAGGTTACATTAAGCAAAATAGAGGAAAAATTCATCTCACTCGCTTGTAACTTTATTCGAATGTCTAGCAATCATTATAAAATATATAAAGATACTAACCAGTTTAAACTCCATAACAATGGCAACAGTTGACGACAAGAAAATTATATTTTCTATGGTGGGAGTCTCAAAGATAATTCCACAAAATCAAAAGCAGATACTTAAGAACATCTACCTTTCTTTTTTCTATGGAGCGAAAATAGGCATTATCGGCCTCAACGGTGCGGGAAAATCTACGTTAATGAAAATAATTGCAGGAATAGACCAGCCTACACAAGGTGAAGTGGTGTGGAGCCCGGGATATTCTGTAGGATATCTTCCGCAAGATCCGCCCCTCAATGAAGAGAAGAGCGTAAAGGAAAATGTTATGGAAGGTGTTCAAAAAGTTTACGATGCGCTAAAAGAATACGAAGAAATCAATATAAAATTCGGGGAAGAAGAGTATTATAGCGTTCCTGACAAAATGGACAAACTAATGCAACGTCAAGCAGAAGTACAAGACATCATTGACGCCACGGATGCCTGGAATATGGATTCAAAACTCGACAGAGCCATGGCTGCACTACGTTGTCCGCCAGGAGAATGGCCCGTTAAAAACCTGTCGGGCGGAGAACGCCGTAGAGTTGCATTATGTCGTTTGCTTCTGCAAAAGCCTGATGTTCTTTTGCTTGACGAACCTACGAACCACTTAGATGCGGAAAGTATAGATTGGCTAGAACAGCACTTGCAACAATATGAAGGTACTGTCATTGCCGTTACACATGACCGATATTTCCTTGATGACGTAAGCGAATGGATATTGGAACTCGACCGTGGAGAGGGGATACCTTGGCACGGCAACTATTCTTCTTGGCTTGAGCAAAAAACATTGCGCATGGCGCAAGAAGAAAAACAAGCTTCAAAACGAAGAAAAGCTCTTGAACGTGAACTAGAATGGACACATATGGCACAAAAAGCACGACAAGCCAAAAGTAAGGCTCGCCTTAACGCCTATGAACAAATGTTGAACCAAGAGCAGAAAGAACGTGAGGAAAAGCTTGAAATATTCATTCCAAATGGTCCAAGACTTGGTAACAAAGTCATTGAAGCACAACATGTGAAGAAGTCTTTTGGAAATAAGGTACTTTTCAATGATCTCAATTTCACACTTCCACCAAATGGCATCGTTGGAGTCATAGGCCCTAACGGTGCAGGAAAGACGACGCTGTTCCGGCTTATAATGAGGCTAGAAAAAACAGATGACGGAACGTTTTCCGTTGGAGAAACTGTGAGACTTGCATATGTAGATCAGCAACATAAAGACATTGACTCAAACAAATCGGTCTACGAAACCATAAGCCAAGGTAATGAAACAATACGTATGGGCGGACGAGACATAAATGCCCGTGCATATATTTCACGTTTCAATTTTTCTGGCACAGACCAAAACAAACTTTGCGGTTTGCTATCCGGTGGAGAAAGAAACCGCCTACAATTGGCTCTTGCACTTAAACAAGAGGGCAACGTGCTGCTCCTTGACGAGCCAACAAACGACATTGACGTGAATACGCTACGTGCCCTTGAAGAAGGTCTTGAGGGTTTTGCAGGATGTGCTGTTGTCATAAGCCACGACAGATGGTTTTTAGATAGAATATGCACACATATCCTCGCCTTTGAAGGCAATGGAGAAGTTTTCTTCTTTGAAGGTAGTTACTCCGATTATGAAATAAGCAAGGCGCGACGCCTCGGATTGGAAGAAATTAAAAAAGGCCGATATCGTAAACTTATGGAATAATACACAGATCCACAGATTCTCTTTGTTACCCCAAAAACATTTGGAAGCAAAGAGAATCTCTTTTATAATATTCTGATTCTTTCGAGCAGTTAGCATAAAAACGTTTTTTGCTAACTCATGGAGCATTGATAATCTTGCATTACACACACGTAAGATTTTATTTTATACGAATGTACAATCACATATAAAGCTTTAAATTTTCCCAAAAAAGAGATGAAGGCCAAAGTTTTTTCGTTTTTTATTAGTAACTTTACACAAATTTTGTACTGTCCTTGCTGCATTCATTACCCTTTTGCAATTAGAGGTCTGTGCAATTATACTTGAGGAAACAAAAAAATACAATATAAATGCACTTTAAATGGAAATACGAAGCACCTACACCAGAAGAAAGAAAAAACGCTGAAAAACTCGCCTCAGACCTTAAACTGAATCCCGTAATTAGCCAGATAATGGCAAAGCGCGGCATAAGAGAAGAAGATGCAAAGAATTTTTTTTACCCACAATTGAACGACCTGATTGACCCTTTCCTTATGAAGGATATGGACAAGGCCGTGGAGCGTTTAAACATAGCCATGGGACGCAAAGAACGCATCATGGTGTATGGTGACTATGATGTAGACGGATGTACAGCAGTTGCATTGGTCTATAAATTCTTGCAGCAATACTATTCCAACATAGATTACTACATTCCTGACCGCTACGACGAGGGATATGGAGTAAGCAATAAAGGTATTAACTTCGCACACGAAAGCGGTGTTAAACTTATTATCATTTTAGATTGTGGTATTAAGGCTATAGAAGAAATAAAGTATGCAAAAGAATTGGGTATTGACTTTATTATTTGCGACCACCATGTGCCTGATGATATCATGCCGCCTGCAGTGGCAATCCTCAATCCAAAGCGTGAAGATGACACTTACCCGTTTAAACATTTATGTGGATGCGGCGTCGGGTTCAAATTGATGCAAGCCTTTGCCAAGAACAATGGTATATCATTCTCAAGACTTATACCTTTGTTAGATTTTTGTGCTGTAAGCATTGCCGCAGACATTGTGCCTGTTATTGGTGAAAACCGTATCCTATCTTACCACGGACTAAGACAACTAAACCAAAACCCCAACATAGGCCTGAAAGCTATTATTGACATTTGCGGACTGAACGGACGCACACTCTCCATGAGTGACATCGTATTTAAAATAGGTCCACGCATAAATGCCTCTGGAAGAATGGGGGACGGACGAAGAAGCGTAAGTCTGCTTGTTGAAAAAGACTTTGCCGATGCACTAAACAAGGCAAAACACATCAACGAATACAACGAACAGCGCAAAGACATTGACAAACAGATGACGGAAGAAGCAAATATGATTGTTGGCAGACTTGAAAGCCAGCAACGTCATTCAAGTATTGTCTTATATGACGAGAACTGGAAAAAAGGAGTTATCGGAATAGTTGCTTCAAGACTTACAGAAATATATGTACGCCCCACAATAGTTCTAACGCGCGAAGGAGACCTTGCAACAGGTTCTGCCCGAAGTGTTGCAGGTTTCGATATATACTCCGCCATAAAAAGTTGCCGCGATCTATTATTGAATTTCGGCGGTCACACATACGCTACAGGATTGACTCTAAAATGGAATGACGTTAAGGAATTCCGTGATAGATTTCAAAAATATGTAGAAGAACATATCAAACCCGAACATACCGAAGCAAGTCTTGATATAGATGCCATCATTGACTTCAAAGACATCACCAAGAAAATGCAGAACGAATTAAAGAAATTCGGTCCGTTCGGCCCTGGAAATCCAAAGCCTTTATTCTGCACTAAAGAAGTTTACGACTTCGGAACAAGCAAGGTCGTAGGACGCTCGCAAGAACACATTAAACTTGAATTGGTAGATTCAAAGTCAAACAACGTCATGAACGGCATAGCTTTCGGGCAAAGTGGGGCTGCACGCTACATAAAGTCAAAAAGGAGTTTTGATATTGCATACACAATAGAAGAAAACGTTTTCAAACATAATGACATTCAACTACAGATAGAAGATATCCGTCCAACAGAAGGTTAACTACTTTTCAATGGTAAGCTAAATGACATGACTAAAGATGACAGATACCTCAACATACTGAAACAATATTGGGGATACGATTCTTTCCGGGGCATACAACGCGACATAATAGAAAGCATAGGCAAGGGGAAAGACACTTTAGGACTTATGCCAACAGGTGGTGGCAAGAGCATAACTTTCCAAGTTCCGGCTTTAGCAATGGAAGGGGTGTGTATCGTCATAACACCCCTTGTTGCCTTAATGAAAGACCAAGTGGAACACTTAAGGCGAAATGGAATAAAAGCATATGCCATTTACGGTAGCCTACAACACAATGAAATAGTAAAAATCCTAGATAACGCCGTGCTTGGTGGCGTTACCTTATTATATATATCCCCAGAACGTTTGGCATCGGAATTTTTCCAAACCAAACTCCGCCACATGCAAGTAAGCTTTATAACTGTTGACGAAGCACACTGCATATGCCAATGGGGATACGATTTTCGCCCTTCTTACCTTGATATCGTTAAAATAAGGAAGATTAAGCCTAATGCCCCTATTTTGGCATTGACCGCAACAGCAACAAAGCCATCAATTGATGATATACAGAAGCAACTAAACTTTAAGGAAAGTAACGTTTTCCGCATGAGTTTCTCTCGCAAGAATCTTGCGTACATAGTAAGAGAAACAGGAGACAAAGTTGCAGAAGCCGCACACATTATACGCTCGGTTACAGGAAGTGCCATTGTATATGTATATAGTAGACAAAAGACGAAAGAAGTAGCAGAATACCTTTTAGCAAAAGGCATAAGTGCAACCTTCTATCACGCAGGACTTGAACATGCTGTAAGAGACGAAAGACAAACGTTTTGGCAACAAGACAAAGTCAAAGTAATCGTTGCAACAAACGCTTTCGGAATGGGCATAGACAAACCAGATGTGAGGGTTGTCGTACACATTGATTGTCCAGATTCAATAGAAGCCTACTTTCAAGAGGCAGGACGTGCGGGGCGTGACGGACAAAAAGCCTATGCAATTCTCCTATTCAACGCAAACGACAAAGTAACACTAAATAAAAGGATTGAAGACAATTTTCCAAGCAAAGAATACATTCGAACCGTATATGAAAACCTTGCATATTTCTTCCAATTAGCGACAGGCAGCGGTTTTGGACATACTTTCGAATTTAATAGTGCCAAATTCTGCTTGTATTTCAAACATTTTCCCATAAGAATGAATGCAGCCTTGCACATACTTGACAAAGCTGGTTACATAAGATACACAGAAGAAGCCGACAACAAAGCACGCATGCGTTTTCTTGTAAGCCGCAATGACCTGTACCTTTTAGATGAACTTACAGATAAAGAAAATGCAGTTATTATCGCAGCACTGAGAACATATTGCGGCCTGTTTGCCGACTACGTTTTCATAGATGAAGCAATCTTAGCGCATCAAAGCAATACTGACGAACATGAAGTTTACCAAATTTTGAAAGGATTAAGCAAAAAACATATAATCAGCTTTATCCCACAAAAAAAAATTCCTCGTATCAAATATATACAAAACCGCGTAGACAAAGAAGAAATCGTCATTCCAAAATATGTTTACGAACACCGCAAAAAACTTTATAAAGAGCGTATAGAGGCGATATTGGCATATGCTGAAAACAAAACAATATGCCGCAGTAGACAGTTGCTCAGATATTTCGGTGAAACAAAATCGCAAGACTGTGAACAATGCGATGTTTGTATAGGCTACAAAAAGAAAGATGCAACAAACAAAAGGAAAGATGCAGAAATACATTCAGCAATTCTTAATATTCTTTCCGACAAAGAGGAACATGAGGTTACCGACCTTTATAACTTAAACTACAATATGTCTGACATAGACCGAATACTAATAGAAATGGCTTTAGAAGAAGAAATATTAAATAGCGACGGGAAAATTATTGCACATTCCAAATGATAATGTGTCAAAAGTCTTACGTATTATCACAAAATAAAGACTTTTTGTTTTAATCAAGCAATAAAAAAGAAAAAACATATACCATATTGTTCTATTTACCAGAAAAACAAGTACCTTTGTAGCCAATTTAAAAACAGATTTTAAGCTACGGTTCAAAAAGTTCAGCCGCAAGCATAATCGTAAATACCAGACACGATACAACAACAACGAAGATTTGAAAGAAATAGGGAAATAGATAAACTAGTTAGGAAATTGCATAACTTAATAAAAGAAAGATGAAACACAAATTGAGAAGTGCGGTATGCACAGAAGGAAGACGCATGGCAGGAGCTAGAGCCCTATGGGTGGCTACGGGTATGAAACACGAGCAATTCGGTAAGCCCATTATTGCCGTGGTCAACTCTTTTACACAATTTGTACCTGGACATACACATCTGCATGAAATAGGACAGATAGTCAGAGAAGAAATAGAGAAAATGGGGTGTTATGCTGCCGAATTCAATACAATAGCAATTGATGACGGAATTGCTATGGGGCATGACGGCATGTTATATTCTCTTCCTTCACGCGATATCATCGCAGACTCTGTAGAATATATGGTAAATGCTCATAAAGCAGACGCTATGATTTGCATCTCCAACTGCGACAAAGTAACACCAGGAATGCTTATGGCCGCTATGCGCTTAAACATACCTACCGTATTTTGCAGTGGCGGTCCAATGGAAGCAGGTAGATGGAGGGGTGAAAACGCCGACCTAATAACAGCTATGGTAAAAGGAGCTGATCCAAGTGTCAGTGATGAAGACCTTAAAGAAATTGAAAGTTGTGCATGTCCAGGCTGCGGAAGTTGTTCTGGGATGTTCACTGCAAATTCCATGAACTCCCTTACAGAAGCAATTGGATTCAGTCTGCCTGGAAACGGAACAATCCTAGCAACACATAAGAATAGGCTCCAGCTTTTCAAAGATGCCGCAAGACAGATTGTGAACAACGCTATACAATATTATGAAAATGGTAACGATAGTGTTCTACCACGCAACATTGCAACACGTGAAGCGTTCCTAAACGCAATGACATTGGATATTGCAATGGGGGGAAGCACAAATACAGTATTGCATCTTCTTGCCGTTTCTCAAGAAGGTGGCGTGAATTTCACAATGAAAGACATTGATACCCTCAGTCGCAAAGTCCCTTGCTTATGCAAACTATCACCTAACACACAAAAATACAGTGTACAGGAATGCAATCGTGCTGGTGGCATTTTCGGAATAATGAATGAACTTGCCAAAGGTGGCCTAATAAACGAAAGTGCAATTAGGGTTGACGGCAAGACAATCGGCGAACAACTTAGAAAATACGACATTACCAATGGTAATGCAGACAAAGAGGCCAAACGTATATATAGTAGTGCCCCTGGTCGTCGTTTTTCAACAAAAATGGCTTCACAGGACGAACAATGGGACACACTTGACACAGACCGCGCAGAAGGTTGCATCCGCGATCTAGAGCACGCATATACTAAAGACGGAGGGTTAGCAGTACTATCCGGTAACATTGCCCAAGACGGATGTGTGGTAAAGACTGCAGGAGTTGATGCCGAGCTATGGCATTTTGAAGGTCCAGCCAAAGTATTCGACTCTCAAGAAGACGCGTGCGAAGGAATACTCGGTGGAAAAGTACAAAAAGGAGATTGTGTAGTGATTACTCACGAAGGGCCCAAGGGTGGACCTGGTATGCAAGAAATGCTCTACCCTACCTCATACATTAAAAGTATGCATATGGGAAAAGAATGTGCCCTTATCACAGATGGGCGTTTTAGTGGGGGAACATCAGGTCTCAGTATTGGACATATCTCTCCTGAAGCGGCAGCTGGCGGCAATATCGGGAAAATTATAGACGGAGACATTATAGAAATAGACATTCCAAGCAGAACAATAAACGTAAAACTAACAGACGAAGAACTGAACGCTAGGGAACAACGCCCAATGACACGCAAACGTGAAGTAAGCAAAGCACTTAGAGCCTATGCACAAAGCGTAAGTTCTGCTGACAAAGGTGGGGTAAGGATTATTGAATAAACCTTATCTATTTTACTCGTATACTGCCCAACTTTTTGGGGATGCATATGCATTATCACAGAAAATTAAGGGAAATGTAGTGTATGGGTAAGTAATATGTCCCAAATAGGAAAGGACATCAATTCTCTTAAGTTGCAACTAAGGGAAAGACAACAAGTATTAGCAACTTTAGTCCTCTAAAGTTTAGAGAAAAGATGAAACAAAGTAAATAAAAATGGCAAATAACAAGATAACAGGTTCAGAGGCGTTGATGCGTTCTTTAGTAGCCGAAGGAGTCGAAACCATTTTCGGTTATCCTGGTGGCGCCATAATGCCAGTGTTTGATAAGCTCTACGACTACACCCGTGGAGAGGGGAAAAAATTCAAACACGTTTTGGTTCGTCATGAACAGGCTGCCGTCCACGCTGCCCAAGGCTATTCAAGAGTAAGCGGAAAAGTTGGAGTATGCTTAGTTACAAGTGGTCCTGGAGCAACAAATACCTTGACAGGCGTTGCAGATGCCATGATGGACTCAACCCCTTTAGTGGTCATTGCAGGTCAAGTTGGCGTTAACGCACTTGGTACAGATGCATTTCAAGAGGTAGACTTAGTGGGAGTTGCTCAACCTATAAGCAAATGGAGTTATCAAATAAGGTCAGCTGAAGACATCGCATGGGCCGTAAGCCGTGCTTTCTATATTGCACGTTCTGGAAGACCAGGACCTGTTGTGCTTGATTTTCCTAAGAATGCACAAGTTTCAGAAACAGAATATCACCCCCAAAACATAAGTTTCATTCGCAGCTATAATGCTTATCCTAAACTAGACATGGAAAAAGTGAAAGAAGCTGCGGAACTTATTAACAATGCCCAAAAGCCCTTTGCACTTATCGGCCATGGCGTTGATACAGGAAACGCCCAAGACGAAGTTATAGAGTTTCTGGAAAAAGCAGATATCCCAGCAGGCAGAACATTACTCGGTTTGTCTGCTTTACCATCAAGCCACCCACTCAATATGGGTATGTTGGGCATGCATGGCAACTATGCCCCAAACATCAAGCAACAGGAATGTGATGTTTTAATAGCTATCGGCATGAGATTCAGCGATCGAGTAACGGGCAATCTTAACACATACGCAAAGCAGGCAAAAATAATACACTTGGATATTGACCAATCGGAGATAGACAAGAATGTTAAGACAGACGTTGCAGTTGTGGCAGACTGCAAAGAATCTTTGCCTGCAATAACCAAATTGCTGAAAAGAAACGAGCATCGTGAATGGCGAGACAGCTTCAAGCCTCTTTTTGAAGAGGAATACAAAAAAGTTATCAAGCCCGCTATTCATCCTGAAAAGGGGATGCTACTTATGGGAGAAGTTGTAAATGCTGTTGCCGAAGCGACCAAAGGCAACGCTATATTAGTAAATGATGTGGGACAAAACCAAATGTTCTCTGCACGCTATTTCAAATACAACAAGAAATTGTCTATTGCAACAAGTGGTGGCCTCGGCACAATGGGCTTTGGATTGCCCGCAGCAATAGGTGCGAAATTCGGTTCACCAGAACGCACAGTATGCCTTTTCACTGGTGACGGTGGATTCCAAATGAGCATTCAGGAACTCGGCACTATTATGGAACAGCAAACACCAGTGAAAATCATCTTGATGAACAACAATTATCTCGGCAATGTGCGGCAATGGCAAGATATGTTCTTCAACAAAAGAAAAGCATTTACAAAGATGCTAAACCCTCAATATAAACTCATTTGCGAAGGATACGGCATCAAATATAGCGTGGTTATAGATCGTCAAAACTTAAAAGACGAAATAAACAAGATGTTGACTTCAGATGGTCCATATTTACTTGAATGTGCAATAAAAGAGGAAGACAACGTATTGCCGATGACTCCTCCAGGCAAATCGATAAACGAAATGCTTCTTGAAATTGACTTATAGAAACCCTATGGTGCGATAAAATGCAGCACAGCATAATATAACGATGGAGAAAAACGAAAAAAAACTTTATACACTTCTGGTATATTCAGAAAATATTGCAGGACTACTCAGTCAAATAACCGCAGTGTTCACACGCAGACAGATAAACATTGAGAGTCTAAACGTTTCGGCTTCAAGTCTTGCCGGCATACACAAATATACAATAACGGCATGGAGTGACGAAGAGCAAATTCTGCTAGTTACAAAACAGATTGAGAAAAAAATAGATGTCATAAAAGCCGACTATTACACAGACGAACAATTGTTCATCCGCGAAGTGGGTCTATATAAACTTTCCACAAAAACCGTTATGGAAAATCCGGAAATATCAAGAATTATCCGCCATGCAGATGCCCATATCGTGGAGGTAAACCCCACATTCTGCGCTGCCATGCTTAACGGTAAAACTGACGAGATAACTGGTCTGTATAAGAAACTTCAGCAATATGACTGCGTACTGCAATATACACGTAGCGGTCGTATTGCTATAACAAGGAATCCTGTTGAAGAAGTCTCACTTTTTCTTGAGGAACAAGCCTCTAGAGAAAAGACAAACTGAGAAAACATTCCACAAACATAGAATAATATCTACAGTAAGAACAATGACACAACTGGAAAAAATAGGGAGATATAATTTTCTTGCAGAACCTTTCCACTGTGATTTTTCCCAAAGACTTTTCATCGGACACCTCGGAAACCATTTGCTCAATGCAGCAGACTTTCATTCAAACGACCGTGATTTTGGCATGAACTATCTAAATCCCATACACAAGACATGGGTTTTATCGCGTTTGGCAGTAGAAATGGATGAAATGCCTGCAGCATACGAGAAATTCAGTGTTGAGACATGGGTTGAAAGTGCGATGAAATACTTTACACACCGTTGTTTTCGCATAAGTTCAGAAAATGACTCCAAAGTATACGGCTATGGTCGCAGCATTTGGGCAATGATTGATACTGAAACCAGACAGCCACAAAATATTTTTGAAATCAGAGATGGCGAAATTGAAAAGTACATAGAAACAGAAAAGCTATGCCCTATTGCCGGACTTAACAGAGTTAAGATGAATAAAGACGCTAGGCTTGTGCACTCGTTACATACCCACTATAGTGACGTAGATATAAATGGTCACATAAATAGTGTGAAATACATCGAACACATTCTTGACCTTTTCGACCTTGATTGGTACAAATGTCACAAAGTAAAGCGCTTTGATATAGCCTATGTCTCAGAAAGTCATTGCGGCGATACGCTCAATTTCTATCAAGAAGAAACCGGCGAAGATACTTTTTATGTCAGAATTACAAAAATCGACAAAAGCGGCAACGAGGTTGAAGCCGTAAGAAGTTTAATAAAATTCATAAAAGATTAAAAGTATATTTTGCGGTTTAATTATAAATTCTTACCTTTGCGGCCGTATTATAAGAAATATAACATTTTTATCAAATGCCTTGCTATTAAAACGCAAAACATATGATAAAACGTTCAAGTCTCCAAATATTTTATTTGTTGGCATTGATATTAGAGAATAAAGGTAAAAAGAAATAGAAACAAATAGAAACTAGTGCCACATACGGCACACAAACTAAAACATTTGTATTATGGCAGAAATGAATTTCGGTGGCGTAATCGAAACAGTTGTCACCAGCAAAGAATTTTCTTTGGAGAAAGCACGCGAAGTATTAAAAGACGAAACTATAGCAGTGCTTGGATATGGTATTCAGGGTCCAGGTCAAGCATGCAACCTACGCGATAATGGATTTAACGTGATTGTTGGTCAACGCGAAGGCAAGACATACGACAAGGCCGTTGCCGACGGATGGGTTCCTGGCAAGACACTTTTCTCTATTGAGGAAGCTGCAGAAAAGGGAACAATTATATGCATGCTCCTTTCTGATGCCGGCCAGATTCAAGTATGGCCAACAATAAAGAAATACCTTACAAAGGGCAAATCACTCTATTACTCTCATGGCTTCGCCATTAATTGGAACGATCGTACAGGTGTTGTTCCTCCTGAAGACATTGATGTCATAATGGTTGCCCCCAAAGGCTCTGGAACATCTTTGCGCACCATGTTCTGTGAGGGTCGCGGACTTAACTGTTCATACGCTGTTTACCAGGATGCTTCAGGCAAAGCTGAAGAAAAGACCATCGCTTTCGGCATCGGTATTGGTGCGGGCTACCTGTTTAAGACCACATTCCAGCGCGAAGCAACTAGCGACCTCACTGGTGAACGCGGTTCCTTGATGGGAGCAATCGAAGGATTGTTTGAGGCTCAGTATCAGGTACTCCGCGAACATGGACACTCTCCTTCTGAAGCTTTCAACGAAACTATTGAAGAGTTGACACAGAGTCTTATGCCGTTGTTTGGTGAAAAGGGAATGGATTGGATGTATGCCAATTGCTCAACTACAGCACAACGCGGTGCTCTTGACTGGGCTCCACGTTTCCGCGATGCGATAAAGCCCGTTATGGAATGGCTCTACCTATCAGTTAAGAGCGGCAACGAAGCACAGATTTCTATTGACAGCAACTCAAAGCCTGACTACAGAGAGAAACTTAATGAAGAGCTTAAGGCTATGCGTGAGAGCGAAATGTGGCGCACCGGTGTTACAGTTCGCGAATTGCGCCCTGAAAACAACTAAAAAGGAAACGCTCAATATCAAAAAGGAACGGAAAAAACATTTTCCTTAATCAGTTGAAACTATAAAAATGCCTGACGGATTTTGCAGAGAATTAAAGTTATGCAAATTCCGTCAGGCTTTTTTGTGTAAGACTATGTCAAGTCTTAATTTGTTTTTCTATAGCTGAAAACCGCCAATACATTCATTATTACAGCACACACTACAAGTGCAAATACCTGATGGGCAATGCATATAAAATCGCCTCCACGTACAAAAACTGTACGTACTGCATCAATAAAATAGTGCATCGGATTGACATATGTAGTAAGATAAGCCCAATGGGGCATACTTCGCACGGGCGTAAACAAGCCACTTAAAAGAATAAGGCAAACAACAAAGAACCACATCACAAAGACTGCCTGTTGCATCGTTTCGTTACAGTTAGAAACAACAAGTCCGAAGCCACTGAATATCAAAGCCAAAAGCATTGCTAGGATATACACAAGCCACAAACTTCCTGCCGACGTTATACCATAAACGAGCCATGCAAGAATCAAACATATAGTCATTACAATAAAAGCTATAATCCAATAAGGCACAAGTTTAGCCAATATAAAGCACCACTTACCCACTGGCGTTACGTTCATGGCTTCTATAGTCCCCTTTTCCTTCTCTCCAACAATGTTTAGTGCAGGAAGAAAACCACACAGGAGCATCATAAGTATTGCGAGCAACGACGGTATCATGAAGAGTTTGTAGTTAAGATGCTTATTGTAGAGGTAAAGCGTAGAAACATTGCCAACAAGGGCTGATATATTCGGGGCTACATGAGTAGTTATGATGTTCGACATATACGACATCCCCATTGCGCCTTTTGTACCATTCACGGCATTTGCTGCAACAAGTAGCTGCGGTTTATTTCCAAGAGCCAAGTCGCGTTCAAAATGCCGCGGGATTTCAATTACAACGTCGGCGGCAAACGATTCTATCCCCACGAGACCTTCTGCAAAAGTCTCCTTCTGCCCACCAAACACGAAATAGCCATTTGCCTCTATACGCTTCACCAGTTGATGAGAAATAGCAGAGTGATCATTATCAACCACCTCTACCACGATATTCTTTATTTCCATATTCATGACCCAAGGCATCACGCACATTATCATTATCGGGAATATTATGATGAGCCGCGGCAGGAAACTGTTGCGCATTATCTGCAGAAATTCTTTTTTCAGAAGATACTTTATTGTCATATATCCATTCCTTTTAAATATTTATACATCAAGTCTATCATTGAATTTGAAACAAACGGCGCTGAAAAGGACAACAACCATAGCAATTAACACAATGACTTCATGGCTTACCCTATCAATACCTACGCCCATAATCATTATCTTGCGCATTGTCTGAATGTAGTAACGCGGTGGCATTATGGAAGAAATCCACTGTAGCACAGGCGGCATACTTTCAACTGGAAACATCATTCCGCTCAGTAATATACAAGGGAGCATAAGCACCATGGCCGACATGAGAAGAGCTGCGAACTGTGTTTTTGCCACCATACTTATCAGCAAGCCAAGCGAGAGAGCCACCATGATATAAATGCCCGAAACGGCGAAAATCAAAACAAGGCTTCCTGCGACAGGCACACCAAGTATAAAAAATGAAATCAGCAATATTGACACCAATATTATAAAAGCCAAAACAAGATATGGCACGACCTTGGCAATGATAATTGCGAATGGACTGACAGGACTTACCAATAGAACTTCCATCGTACCGCGCTCTTTCTCACGCACAATACTTACAGACGTCATCATCGCACATACAAGCATAAGCAACATCCCCATTATGCCAGGCACAAAATTGTAGCAACTACGCATCTGAGGATTATAGAGAAGTGAGGTATTCAGAGTGAATGTGCTATTGTTACCAGTCAAATGCGAGGTAATTATCTGCGTGGCATAGTTTGCATACATCTGAGCCATGTTTGGATCTGCTCCGTCTGTCATTATCTGCACCAAAGGCTCTTTGTCACTTGGCTTATGCCCATTGGTCCGCGAGGCAAAGTTCCTGCCAAATACAATGGCCATGTCTGCCTTTTGATGGCGGAAAAGCAGCTCTGCCTCTGTTGGTGTTTCCACAACATACTGGATATTGAAATATTCGCTCGCCCCCAAAGCTTCCACTACATCCTGCATTTTATAGTCTTCATGGGACAATACAACTACAGTGCGCACGTTTTTAACATCCGTGGAAATAGCAAAGCCAAAGAGAAGCATCATAACGACAGGCATTCCGAAAAGGATTAGCATTGTGCGCTTGTCTCTCAGAATGTGGCGCGCCTCTTTTATTACAAAAGATAAAAACTGTTTCATACCATTACCTGTTTATTGTCTTTTCCCTCTCCTTGCCAACAGAGTAAACACACCGTCCATGTCAGGCTGTCCAAGACTGCGTTTCAGCTCTTCCAGCGTGCCTATCGCATGTATTTTCCCGTCTACCATGACTGAAATGCGGTCACAATATTCAGCCTCGTCCATATAATGCGTCGTTACAAACACGGTTATTCCGCGTTCCGCTGCCTTATATATAAGTTGCCAAAACTGCTTTCGCGTTGCCGGATCCACGCCACCCGTAGGCTCGTCAAGAAAGACAACCTCTGGATTATGAAAGATACTGACAGAAAATGCAAGCTTTTGCTTCCACCCCAACGGCAGACTGCCTACAATATCGTCTGCATGTTCTGCAAATTTCAGTTCAAGCAACAATTCGTCAGTCTTTCTAGTTATATCCCTGTCGGCCATGCCATAAATACCAGCAAAGAGCCGTATATTTTCCCTCACAGTTAGATCGTCGTAAAGCGAGAATTTCTGGCTCATATACCCTATATGTTTTTTTATTTCTTCAGCCTCTCCGGTTATGTCGCAACCTGCCACATATCCCGAGCCAGAGGTTGGCTTATTCAGTCCGGTTAAGATGTGCATAGCCGTGGTCTTCCCTGCCCCATTTGCCCCAAGAAAGCCAAAGATTTCACCCCGATGCACACTGAAAGAGATGTCGTCTACCGCACGAAATGTACCGAAACATTTCACTAAGTTCCGCACTTCTATTACAGTGTCAGCTTGTGAAACCATACATTCATCACTTGCAGAAGGACTTTCCTTTCGCATTTGTGCATTACGTTTTGGCATCGATGGAGTAAAAACGTTGCTAAACTGTAGCAGAATTTCTTTTGGCTCTCCAATGCCTTTAACTATTCCTTGCTGCAAAAAAGCTATTCTATTGCAACGGCGCACCTCATCAAGATAAGGAGTTGCCACGATTATTGTCATTCCCCTGTTGCGCAGTTCATCCAAAATAAGCCAAAATTCCTTTCTACTCACAGGATCCACTCCTGTTGTCGGCTCATCCAGCAGCAAAATGTCGGGCTTGTGAACGAGAGCACATGAAAGTGCAAGTTTTTGCTTCATTCCTCCCGACAAGTCGCCAGCCTTACGTTTGCGGAAAGGCTCAATCTGTCTGTAAATTGCTGCAATATCACTATATGAAGAGCTTACTGTCGTACCAAACAAATTGGCAAAGAACCGAAGGTTCTCTTCAACGGACAAGTCTTGATAAAGCGAAAAACGTCCTGGCATATAGCCAAGCCTCTGCCTTATTAACTTCATGTCGCGAATTACATCGTTGCCCCCCACTTTCGCCTCGCCCTTATCTGGTAGCAAAAGCGTGGCAAGTATGCGGAATAGCGTTGTCTTGCCAGCCCCGTCAGGACCAATAAGTCCGAAAATCTCTCCATTATCAACACTTAAGCTAACGTCCTTAAGTGCCTCTATCTTGCCATACCGCTTTGAAATGTGCTTTATCTCAATTGCTTTCATCCATCAAAATTTCACACGCCCATACATACCTATCTTCAACTTACCATTCTTGTTGTTTACGGCTATTTTTACGGCATACACAATGTCAGCACGTTCATCGTCGGTAAGTATTGTTTTAGGCGTAAACTCCGACTTGTCTGAAATCCAGCAAACCGTGCCTTTATAGCTTTCCTTTTCTTCAACAGAAGAATCTGGTGTGCCATAGTCGGCAAAGACAGTAACCGTCTGCCCCAATCTTATCTGTTTCAACTGCCGTGTTGTGATGTATGCTCTTAGATACATGTTGTCAAGATTGGCAACCTTAAACAACGGTTTCCCGACTGACGCGTATTCTCCCGCTTCTGCATACTTATCTAAAACGATTCCCGTTATTGGAGACTTTATATGACACTTGCGTAGCATATCAAGAATCTGTAACTGCTGCACATTTGCCGTACCTACTTGTGCTGACAAACTGTTTGCAGAATTGTTCAACTGCGATTTCTGTGCTTCAAGCTGGCGTTTCAACACCTGAACCTGACTTTCTGCATCATCAACAGTCTTACGGTTTGCTGCTCCGTCTTTATACATATTAGAAAAACGAGTATACTCAAACTCTGCCTTTTTTAGTTGTTCGCGTGTCACAGCTATTTGCTTTTCTATATCGGGACGCTGGGAATCGTAGATGCGCTTCGTTGCCCCTAATTGAAGTGCTTTTAGGCTTAGCTGCACCGTGTCAATCAGTCCAATTTCATGATTAGCATCAACTCTACCGCCTTCATTCACATCGAAATGAAGAAGCACACCATTCTGCTCGGCTGAAACAGTGACCTCTGTAGCTTCAAAAGTGCCTGTCGCATCATAATCCTTCTCGCCATTGCCACATGAAACGAGGCATGCAACAAGGGCGAGCACTTGTATTTTTTTCTGTATCGTCATAATTAAAAAATGTTTTTTTGCTTAATTAGTTATTCTTTATGATATTCAATCTGCAACGCTCCTCTTGTAATTGTATCTGATGAAGAGCCTTCTGTTGACGAGCAGTGGAGAGAGCGTTAATACTCCTAGTCAGCTCAGCGACGGTTTCCGTTCCATAGCTAACCTTCTTCTTCATTCTATCCAGTTGACTCTGTAAAAGCTCAATAATACCGCTGTCACGTGCAATCTGCTTCTCCAGAGCTACTATTGTGCCGTTCACTTCCTCCTGCTTAAGCCTGTTGTTAAATGTGAATGTCTCACGCTGGAAATCATTTGCGTCTCGGGATAGTCGTATCTGCCGCAAGTCGTTCTTACGCGTATACAAGGCTCCTATATTCCAAGAAAACGTAAGTCCGCCTGCAAGCATGCCCTTGTTCAATAAAGGAGAGACATCACTGTGAAGAGTTCCCATAGCAAACAGACTGACTGTCGGCAATAGCTTGGTGTCAAGACTCCGCTTTTGAGCTACAAACACGGCATCCTGTGCTGAATAATAAGCCATGGTGGGGCTTTCGGCATTGTCATTTTGAGAATAGCCAACCACACTTTCGTTTTCTATATCTGCGAGTTCTCCAATTTCCGTACCGCAAAACACCTGAAGAACTTTTCTGCATGCTTCCCTTTGGGCTTCCAATGCATCACGTTGCTGCTGAGCTTTCAGGCGTTCTATGTCAATGGTCTCCACATCTCCTTTGTTTACCATCCCCCCTGTGAGCATGCTACTTACTGTTTCCCTTGCAATATTAAGGTCGTCCAAAAGAAAGTTGTTTAGTTCAAGCTTCTTTTCAAGAAGCTGCATTGAGAAAAAAAGTTGGTCCACACGCTCGTTTATATCATAAAGTTCCATATCCAAGTGATGTCGGCGAGACGATGTCTGTGCTTGAACAAGACGTCTTTCTGCAGATATGCGTCCTCCGTCGTAGACATTCTGTGTTATATTGACCATTCCACCATATATATGGTTTTTCACCTCACCCCCAAACTGCGATAACTTTAAGTCTTTTGCTAAAACATCCGTGAAAGCTACAACAGTGCCCGTAACCCCAATTCTAGGCAACCAACCTTTTGAAATATTGTCTAAAGTAAATTCACAGGATTTTTCTATTATTCCATATTGGCGAATGGCGGGGTAATTGTCGTGAGCCAATTTCCGACATTGTTGCAATGTCAAGCCCGAATTCCCTGCGTTTTGGGCATGCGTGTCGGAAAAAGCGATAAAAGCAAAAAATATAAAAAGGAGCTTTTTCATTTCTTTCATGTTGTATTTCGTTTAAACTCAGTTTTCTTGGTGCAAAGTTATGCGCTATTGAGATTTCAGTTGTTACCCGCGATTATCAACAAATGTTCTTTTTGTAAGATTACTGCAAGAAAGACAACTGCTTTATAGCAAAATAATTATCTTTGCATATGATATATATATCCTCTACCATATATAAAAAATGGAAACATCAAGAAATGGACATAGAGAATAAGATTCCCCAAAAGTTGCCACTTGAACGAATGTTCAGCATGCTTGACGAAAATCAGCGTAAAGCGCGGAACATATACCTTCACCATGGTTTCGGAGTAACGGTAAACATGCAGAATTTTTTTAAACCAATAATGTTTAGCGATGGTCCTTTCCTGATAGAAGACTACCGCTTTGCCCTTATAAAAAAAGGATGTCTGCACACTGAGATAAATTTAAAGGAAAGGTTTATAAATGCCGGATCCTTGGTTTTTGTAACACCAGGAACTATTGTTTCGCCTATATGCTTAGGGGAAACCGAACTTGACGGCATGGGACTGTCTCCCGATGTTCTGCGGTTAGCACTACACAACAATTTACCAGAATTGCTTAACGGGCATATAAAAGACGGGCAACTGGAAATTTCAGAAGCAGACGCTATACTCTTTGACAGACTATACCAGACGCTTTCACTTCTAGTAAATGCTCATCCAGACAATCAAGAAGCCCACTTAGGGATGGCGGCTGCCATTATTCACTCTTTCGACAGAGTCTTTTCTCTAAATAAATCGGTCGTCTGCAAGTCATCAACAACATCACAGACGATATTCGACCGTTTCATTGAATTGGTGAACCAACATTGTCACCAACAACATCAATTGCGTTTCTATGCAGAACGCATGTGCATAACAGAACGTTACCTAGGCACTGTGGTTAAGCAGACTAGTGGAGCAACTGCAAAAGAATGGATAGATAAAGCCATTGTTATTGCCGCAAAAGTATTGTTGCGCCATAGCAATAAGCAAGTAGTGCAGATTTCAGATGATCTTAACTTCCCTACATCAAGTTTCTTCTGTAAATACTTCAAACGCCTCACGGGTATGACACCACAAGAATACCGCAACGGAATCTCTCAAAAACAATAATGCAAATGCTTTATTTCTGCCGAACTAAAAAAACAGGCAAAGAGTATTTGCTTCAAATCAAGACACTTTTATTATTTTTATGCAATGAACAAGATAACATTCCTTTGGATAAGCACAATCATCTGTTGTATTCCATTAACGAAAGTGCAGGCTCAAAAAGCCGACTTCTCTAAAATGTCAAGAATGTTAAAGACAATTGTTGTAAATTCATTACAGCAAAACGCCTCCGAATCAGATACAAGCGGAAAACAAATACTAGATTTAAGAAAAAGCTGTTACGCTAACTTTTCAACAAGTGGCAAAAGCATCTGTGCTTTCGTGAAGACAACAGAAAACGAAAACGGCACTTTACAGAAACTAGGCTGCAGGAAACTAGCGAGCTTCGGCAATATTCACATTGCCGACATACCCATTAGTTCTATTCCACTTCTGTCGCTACAGAAAAACGTCCTGCGGATAGAAGCATCAGGAAGCCACACATTAACTCTTGACACCGCCATAGTAATTGTCAAAGGAGAACCACTGCACTCTGGAACAAACCTGCCGCAAGCCTATACAGGACGAGGTGTTATAATGGGAGTAATGGATGTTGGCTTTGATCTTACAAATCCTAATTTTTATGACACAAACCTCTCACACACTCGCATACGGCGCTTTTGGGATCAACTGTCGCCAGACAGTGTGGGAAGCACCCTTTACGTTGGAGCCGACTACCGCACTGAAGAGGAAATTCTTGGCTATGCACGCTCATACGACGGTCTACAAGACACACACGGCACGCACACATTGGGCATTGCCGCAGGAACTGGATTTGACACACAATACCGCGGAATGGCATTCGATTCAGACATCTGCCTTGTGAGTAATGCCGTTAATACAGATTTACCACTTATTCCCAAAGAGCAACTATACAAATATACATCTGCAACTGACGCCCTTGGATTTAAATATATTTTTGACTACGCCGAGGAAATGGGCAAGCCTTGTGTAATTTCTTTCAGCGAGAGCAGTACACAATCAATGGACAATGATGAAGAACTATTTCAAGAAGTGATTGAACAAATGACTGGACCAGGAAGAATTCTTGTTGCAAGTGCCGGAAACCAAGGAGAGTCTCAAACATATCTGCACAAGGCGAAAGACACTGAATGCGATGGCATGTTCATATCTAAAAATAACAATTCTGCATCATTCAGCCTTACAGCAGATGGACCATTCACTTCATGTATAAAAGCATATGCAACTGACGGCACAACACTTAAGACGGAAATAACATCACGGCAAATAGTTCAGTCTAACGACTCCATTCTTGAAGATTCCGTTGTTTTCTTTGGAAAAAAAGTGAAGTACAATATATATGCATACAAACCATACTTTGACCAAAATCTTACAGCTTTCGACATTGTCTTACGGGCTGACGGAGGTATTGGAACAGATATTCCGCTCTCATTCGATATTGCCGGTTATGGAACTGACATAAAGATTTACTCAAACAACATGATTTTTTATGCAGATAACCGTAATAGTGCTCTGTCTGGCGGAGAAAGAAAAGCAAGCATTGGCAGTCCGGCATGCTCTCCTGCTGTAATATGCGTAGGTGCTACAGCTTGGCGAAACCATTCTACAAACTTTGAAGGTATTCCTCTCTACTATGATTGTGGAATGGGAGGCGTTGTAGCAAGCTACTCGTCAACGGGACCAACACGCGACGCCCTTGTAAAGCCTGATGTCGTGGCACCCGGCACGTTTGTACTATCATCTGCCAGCAGCTTCTATGCCGAAGAAAATATAGAAACCGCAAAAAAAGACATTGCATCATTCTCGGAATTTAACGGAAGGAAATATCCATGGGCATCATTTGTTGGCACATCAATGTCAACACCTATTGTGGCTGGAATAATAGCCCAATGGCTGGAAGCTAACCCAAAGCTTACAAAAGATGACATAATGGAGGTTTTTTCTCACACATGCCACAAGAAAGCTCAAAGCGAGACAGACCAAAAGCAAAACTCGGTGCAAGAAAAAGACAATCAATGGGGCTATGGCGAGATTGATGCCTATGCAGGATTGCTTAATATATTGCAGCTAGACCGCATAAAAGATATTAGCAATTATTGTCCTACAGCTCTAGACATATCATACAACAACCGCTTACTCAATATAGCATTGGCACATAATTATCAACCTGCACAAGGAGATACATTCGACAATAGGCGCATCAATGCCACGATTTCCATCTATTCCCAATCTGGAAAAAAAACGATAGAAAAGTCTATAACTCTAGCGCATGACAAACAAAACATTCCTATAAGCCAACTTGCAGAAGGAATTTACATCGTGCAAATAAGAGCAACAGACAAAGCATGTTGTGGCTCAGTTATATTAAGGATGAATTAAAAACATATCGCTACTTTTAGGTATTCAACAGAAACCCTATTTTTAGGTATTGTAGCTTTCTTGATGAACATATAACTTTGCAACCGTAAAAAGAAGGAAAAAGAAAAGAAGATCTCTGAAATGAATTGAGTCCTACATAGGTGAAAGAATTTTTCTCAACGAGAAAGAACTATAAAAGGAAAGATTATTGAAAGTGATTATTCTAAACTTAACCTTTCTTTATGACATCAAAGAAATAAACTTAAAATATACGAGATTTAAAATGAAAAAGACATTAGTTGTTTATGGTTCCTCTACAGGGACATGTCAGGCTATTGCCGAAAAAATCGGTGAGAAACTCGGAGCTGAGGTCGTTGACGTGGCAAGCCTTACCGACGGACAAATCAACGAAGCTGAGAACCTTATTCTTGGAACTTCGACTTGGGGAGCAGGAGAACTTCAAGATGATTGGTATGACGGTGTTGAAAAGCTGAAAGGTACAGACTTGAGTGGCAAGACTGTTGCACTTTTCGGATGTGGAGACAGCGAGTCATATAGCGACACATTCTGTGGCGGAATGGAAGAGATCTACTCTGCCGTATCAGAAAAAGGCGCAAAGGTTATTGGGGAAGTTTCAACCGATGGCTACACTTTTGACGATTCTGCAGCTGTTCATGATGGAAAGTTTGTAGGATTGGCTCTTGACGATGTTAATGAAGATGACAAAACCGATGAGCGCATTGACGCTTGGGTTGATAGCATCAAAAGCGAGTTGTAATTAAATACAACAACTTTCAGGAATAGGCACCCGCAGGAAACGTTTCCTGTGGTGACTCCAATAGGAGTGTTGGGGAATGTCCATGCGGGTGGCTGCCTGAATACACAGAGATTGTAAAAGAAAACATACTTTGAAAAAATAGTATGTAAAACAGCAAACCATTTCAAGAATACTACGAGATGCAACAGACGCGAGAAATAATGCCTATTGACATGAAAGTACTCATGAACCATATATATGAATTTAAAAAGGGCGTTAGGCAAATGGTACTCTTCACTTTCAACAAGAAATACGAAGACTTTGCAATAGAGCGACTGAAGCATCAAAACATAAACTACATTATCCAGCCAGTGGGCAACAACCGCATGAACCTCTTTTTCGGAAAGAGGGAATGCATGGATGCTATAAAACTGATGGTTACGCGCCCCCTCAACCAACTTACCCCAGAAGAGGATTTCATGCTCGGCGCATTGCTGGGGTATGACATATGCGCTCAATGCGAACGCTATTGCGAAAGAAAATGTCGCTCATATCAAAAAGCGCAATAATAAATATAAGAAAATTCTTTTTAGTCAAGTTATACATATTTCCCATTTAATGATTGTTCATTAAAATAAAATTCATAATGTTTTTGTATTATATACCCATGTAGGGCTGGCTGTGAAGTCAGCCTTTCATGATTTTTATAGGCCTGCTCTTTTAGATTTCGCCTCCACAAACTTATCAAAACATAGACTTTACCTTCGTTTTTAACAACAATCCACATACTATTCAGCAAATAATATCTAACTTTGCATATATTCACAAAAAAGAAACAAAACCAAAAATGAAAAAAATCAGTTATTTACTGTCGTGTTTTGCTATGCTGACAGTTGTTTCATGTGGCACATCTAGTACAGTGCCCATTACAGGCCGCAAACAACACATTCTTGTTTCAGATGAACAGGTACTCAGCTTGAGCAATCAAGAGTACACAAACTACATGAAGACAGCCAAAGCCTCAACCAATGCAACCAACACAGCCATGGTGAAACGTGTAGGCCAAAAATTAGCCAACGCTGTTGAAAAATACCTAAAGGAGAATAACCAAGCTACAGAGCTGAAGAACTATAGTTGGGAATTCAATCTTGTTCAAGACAACTCTGCAAATGCATTCTGCATGCCTGGTGGAAAAATAGTAGTTTATGAAGGCCTACTACCAATAACACAAAACGAAAGTTCCCTCGCAATCGTATTGGGACATGAAATAGCCCATGCTGTTGCCAAGCATTCTGCAGAACAACTAAGCACACAGATGAAACAACAATATGGTTCACAAATTCTCGGTGCTGTTTTGTCGGGAGCCGGTGTCAGCTCAAACACATCTTCTTTAGCCCAAGGCGTTTTCGGACTTGGAAGTAAATTCAGTAACCTACATTATTCTCGCAAAAACGAAAGTGAAGCAGACTACATGGGCCTTGTTTTTGCAGCAATGGCTGGATATGACCCCAATGTGGCTATAAGTTTTTGGCAACGCATGGCATCTAGTTCAACAAGCAACACACCCGCCTTTCTAAGCGATCACCCATCTGACGAGAAACGTATTGCTGACATAAAGAAATGGTTGCCTGAGGCTTTGAAATACTACAAGCCAAACACCACATCTACATACTAGCTCTTCTAAAAATACTTCTACTGCAAAAAGTTCATCAGCGACCAAAAAGAAAACAACAAAAAAGAATTCATCCAGTACAAGGAAGTAATCATTAATGTTAGCTGAAAGTCTATCACCATAAATATGGGGAATATATCGCAATTGTTATATGCTGTATATTCCCCATTTGGTTAGGGATACCACCCCGAAGCTAGCTCCTTATACTATGCCATACCTAAGAAACATAAAAAAATCCCCAACCTTTTAATTAAGGTTGAGGATTTTTATAAGAAAAAGGGATAAGTCCCTAACGTTTCAATTACTTGTTTAGGCCACGATTTACAATAGTCGTGTTAAGTAGCATAAGGTATGTACGATACTGACTGTCAGAAAGTACTCCACGCATATGCTTCAAATCCTTCTTCAATGCCTTTTCAACCATTGCCTTACGCTCCTCTGCGCTTGCTGCACCGGCATTCAGCATGTCTGCACAGAATTCTGAGTGAATGTCTTGCACGGCTTCCTGCTGATCAAGTGTAAGACCAAGCGCATAACCCAACTTCTCGTAATTAACAGTCATTTTGTACGCACTTGTGTTGTTTACAGTGTTGAACTCTTCGTTTTCCGCGAACGTTATGGTCATGCTGAGCACTGCCATAACTGTTAAAAACAATCTTTTCATAATCCTTAATTTTTTAAATAAAACTTAGTGGCTACGGTCATGTTCTCACGAATCACCTTCACCTATTATCCTTTTAATCTTTTTACCTTTTATGCTTCATCTAAGAAGGCGAGCAAGGTGAATGTTTACATCAATGCAACCGCTTACTTAAAATTTGCTTTCTAATAACAACTATGATTTATCTATAATTTTCTGTTTAACTCAGTGCCGCAAGGACTTTAGATTTGCTTGTCTTTTATCCTTTTGACGCTGCAAAGATATAGTGTTTTCCACTTGTATACAACACTTTTTGCTATACTGTTTGCGTTAACAGGGTTATTTTTGACATACATCAAGCAATATTACATTTAACAAACCTATCTATAGCACATATAAAACGACAATATGTTAGCACACGAATTAACTAAATTTTAACAAGAAGACTTAAATAAAAACAGACAAACATTATATGTCTTTTCCATAGAACAATGCTATCCATCACGCAAACCTACTCAATTTCATTACCCATTGACAAACATAAAAGTTGTGAACCCCGAAGATTTGTTGTATTTTTGCAGACAAAAAAAGATGAATGTAAGTCCCATTACGACATCCCCTACCACCATCTCTTTATTTCATATTCATTATCTATAAAGGAAACAAATAAACTTTTACACCTTATTATATATTTAAAAACAACAAAAAGCAAAAAAAACGATGAAAGAGAGTACAAACAAATACATTGCCGTAACATACAAACTATACACAAAAAATAACGGCTCAGAAAATTTAGTAGAAGAAGCTCCCACAGAAAAACCATTCATTTTTATCAGCGGACTAGGACTCGCTCTTGACGATTTCGAAAGTACCATTTCTGCAATTGAAAAAGATTCACAATTTGACTTTACACTAACAAAAGAGCAAGCTTACGGAGAACATGAAGATGAACGCGTGCTTGAGCTAGACAAGGAAATGTTCTGCATTGACGGAAAACTCGACACAGAACACGTATTTATAGACTCTATAATCCCCCTACAAAACGAACAAGGGCAACGTTTTTTGGGAAAAGTATTGGAAATAGGTTCCAATAAAGTAAGAATAGACCTAAACCACCCGCTTGCAGGCAAAGCACTCCACTTTGTTGGAACAGTACTTGAATCGAGAGAAGCTACGAATGAAGAGATACAAAGCCTCATCAATCAACTAAATGGAGGATGTGGATGTAGCGGAGGAGGCTGTGGAAGTTGTGAAGGAAGCTGCGGAGGTAATTGCGGAGAATGCAAATAGACAATAAGTTTTTTATTTTATCCTACAATGCGAAACACATTTGGCAACATATTCACACTTACAACGTTCGGTGAAAGCCACGGACCTGCCGTTGGCGGAGTTGTTGATGGCATGCCTGCAGGCATTGACATAGACACAAAATTCATACAGCATGAGCTTGACAGGCGACGCCCAGGGCAAAGCCACATAACGACCAGTCGAAATGAAGCTGACCAAGTAGAGTTACTTAGCGGAGTATTCGAAGGAAAATCAACAGGATGTCCGATAGGCTTTGTTGTAAGAAACACCAACCAACATTCTCGTGATTACGAAAATATGAGGGATTTGTTCCGGCCATCGCATGCTGATTTCACATATTATAACAAATACGGCATTAGAGATCACCGGGGAGGAGGTCGTTCATCAGCCCGCATCACAATAAGCAGATGTGTAGGAGGAGCTTTGGCGAAACTCGCATTGAAAAGGTATGGCATCAGCATAAACGCATATACTTCACAAGTTGGCAACATAACACTTGATAAGGACTATGCGAAATACGATCTATCCAAAACGGAAACCAACATTGTAAGATGCCCTGATTTAGAAAAAGCAATAGAGATGGAAAAGCTCATTGCTGACGTTAAACAAAAAGGTGACACTGTTGGCGGAACAATAACGTGCGTAATTAAAGGTTGCCCAAAGAGTATTGGCGAGCCAGAATTCGACAAGCTACATGCCATGCTCGGCTATGCCATGCTCGGAATAAATGCTGTAAAAGGTATAGAATTCGGAAGTGGCTTTGAAGGAGCGACACACCGCGGGAGCGAACAAAACGACATTTTCTATTCAGATAATGGCGAAACGAGAACATGGTCAAACAATAGCGGTGGCATTCAAGGAGGAATAAGCAACGGCAATGACATATACTTCCGAATAGCTTTCAAACCTGTGGCTACAATACTCATAGACCAACAGACCATTGACAAAAATGGGTGCGAAACGACATTCAAAGCACAGGGAAGACACGATCCATGCGTATTACCAAGAGCTGTACCCATAGTTGAAGCAATGGCAGGAATGACTATTTTAGACGCATTACTGCTACATAATACAACAAAATTGTAATTTTTAACATTTTACCCTAAAAATTACCCCCCCCGAATATGCATCAATATTAAAAAAAAACGTAAATTTGCACTGACTATTGGAGACTTGGGAAAGCCTCTATAGGTCTAATTAAGTCTAGTTTAGTTTTTGTGTTGGTTGAGGGCGGTCAATTGACCGCCCTCTTTTTCGCCCTTTTACACCCCATCTTTCTTTCCGTCTGTTTTGAAAATTCAAGAAATAAGGCTATTTTTGCATAACTTTTTCCAAGAACAATGAGTGACTTCATATATATAAAGAACGCTCAGGTCAATAACCTGAAAAATGTTTCTCTTGAAATACCAAGAAATAAATTTATCGTAATTGCCGGTGTTTCCGGATCTGGAAAATCATCTCTTGCCTTCGATACTCTTTATGCTGAAGGGCACAGACGCTATGTAGAAAGTCTGTCTGCCTATGCTAGGCAGTTCCTTGGCCGGATGAACAAACCAAAATGCGACTATATCAAAGGCTTACCTCCAGCCATAGCCATAGAGCAGAAAGTTATCTCAAGAAATACGCGCTCAACAATAGGAACAAGTACAGAAATCTATGAATATCTAAGGTTACTCTTCGCTCGTATAGGTCACACATTCTCACCCATCAGCGGAGAAGAAGTAAAACGCCATACGACAGAAGACGTAATAGCAAAAGTCAAGACGTTTTCACCAGGCACCCGTTTTACAATTCTAGCCCCGATAGAAACAACAGTGGGACGAACGATACAAGAACAGTTGACCACTCTCGCACAACAAGGCTTCACACGTATATATAACAAGGGGGAATTCATACGCATAGAAGACGAACTGGAACGCAAAAGTCTCAACAACAACCTTGAGGCTGCAAGCACCCCGTCTGCTACGGAAGATGATATATTTTGGATTGTTATTGACCGCATTACTTGGGAAGAAACAGACGAAAATATATCACGTCTTACAGATTCTATCGAAACAGCCTTCTATGAAGGCAATGGGGCATGCCGCATTGCGATATTGCCAGCAAACATTGTCTATGACTTCTCTACACGTTTTGAGGCTGATGGTCTAAAGTTTGAAGAGCCAAACGACAATATGTTCTCTTTCCATTCTCCACTCGGAGCATGTCCAACATGCGAAGGATTTGGCAAGGTAATGGGAATAGATGAGAAACTAGTCATACCCAATTCTTCACTAAGCGTATATGATGGTTGCGTACAATGCTGGCACGGCGAAAAGATGGGAGAATGGAAAAAAGAGTTCATACGCCGCGCCGCAAACGATAATTTTCCGATATTCGAACCATACCATAACTTAAGCTCAAAACACAAAGAATGGTTATGGCAGGGCTTGCCTTCAGACAAAATGCTTGATAAGCACGAGCAAGTAAGTATAGACAATTTCTTCCGCATGCTCAAGGAAAATCAATACAAGATTCAGTATAGAGTCATGCTTAGCCGTTATCGCGGAAAGACCGTTTGCCCAGATTGCCGAGGCAGACGCCTTAAAAAAGAAGCCGAATACGTAAAGATTAACGGCATGAGTATCTCCGATCTTGTAGACATGCCGATAAGCAACCTTAAGGAATGGTTCGATGACCTTAAGCTAAATACCCACGACACTGCAGTAAGCAAGCGCTTAATAACAGAAATAAGAAACCGACTAAACTTCATCGTAGAAGTTGGCTTGGGATATCTTACGCTCAATCGACAATCGAACACGCTGAGTGGTGGTGAAAGCCAACGCATAAACTTAACAACTTCACTGGGAAGCAGCCTTATAGGGTCTCTATATATTCTTGACGAACCAAGTATAGGAATGCATAGTCGCGACACATTTCGGCTAATCCATGTGCTGAAAGAGTTGCAGTCGCTCGGCAACACAGTCATAGTTGTTGAACACGATGAAGATGTAATACGCTCTGCCGACTATTTAATAGACATTGGCCCTGATGCGGGACGATTGGGCGGTGAAGTGGTATTCACCGGAAATCCTTCAGAAATAACAGCAGAAACAATTAAACAATATCCCAATAGCCATACCGTAAAATACCTCTTGGGACTAAATAAAATCTCCATACCCACCACGCGTCGGCCATGGAATCTCTCAATAAAAATAACAGGGGCAAGAATGAACAACCTAAAAGGTATTAACGTGAAGTTCCCACTAAACGTTATGACTGTAGTTACAGGTGTAAGCGGTTCTGGCAAGTCTTCGCTCGTGAAAGGCATACTATACCCTGCTCTCAAGCGTAAACTTGATGAAGTAGCAGAACCACCTGGAGAATATTCATCAATCTCTGGTGATATTAAAATGATAAGCCATGTAGAAATGGTTGATCAAAATCCCATCGGCAAAAGTACACGTTCCAATCCCGTAACTTACGTAAAAGCATTCGATGCCATTCGCCAACTTTTAGCAGACCAGCCACTTGCAAAACAATTGGGATTTACATCTAAGTATTTCTCATTTAATGCAGAGGGAGGCCGTTGCGAAGAATGTAAAGGAAGCGGAATAATAACAGTCGAAATGCAGTTCATGGCAGATTTGGAGCTTGAATGTGAGGCTTGCCATGGAAAACGTTTCAAACATGATGTACTAGAAATACGCTTTGCTGGCAAGAACATTGACGATATTCTAAACATGACTGTAAGCGAAGCCATACAATTCTTCACAGAAAACAACCAACCAGAAATTTCAAAAAGACTACAACCACTTGAATATGTTGGTCTTGGTTACATAAAACTAGGACAAAGTTCATCTACACTCTCTGGTGGTGAAAACCAGCGCGTAAAACTAGCCTACTACATTGGACAAGAAAAGGATGAGCCCACTATGTTTATCTTTGATGAGCCCACTACAGGTCTACATTTTCACGACATAAACAAACTATTACATGCGTTTGATTCTCTTATAAAACGCGGGCACACGATTTTGGTCATTGAACATAATATGGACGTAATAAAGTACGCTGACCACATTATCGATCTTGGACCTGACGGTGGAAATAAGGGAGGTGAACTGATCTGCTCTGGAACACCAGAAGAAGTTGCAAGCAACGAAAAAAGCCTTACAGGGAAATATCTCAAGAAATCGCTTTCCTATGAATTACACTTGCCATAAATAATTTGCAAAAACATTGTACTAATCAATATAAAAAAAGCCATAGTTGCAACAATGCCTAACAAAACGGGCATTCCGCAGCGATGGCTTTTTTATATTCTCTTTTGCCTTTTTTCTTATCTTAACCTTTCACTTGCTCTAACGAGAGCTTCATCAGCCTTAATGCCTCTCTTAGCCATTATCACTAATATGATGTTCACAAGTGGCAACACGACTGCAAAAGAAGTATTG
Organism: bacterium; assembly: GCA_963661195.1. Taxonomy (GTDB): domain Bacteria; phylum Bacteroidota; class Bacteroidia; order Bacteroidales; family Bacteroidaceae; genus Prevotella. Next base: position 17,839 of record CAVLBD010000004.1, on the reverse strand, counting down.
AATGCACTGTAAGCTTCCGTTGGTAACGTTAATGCAAAGACTGCATAAGCGGCATACCAAAGAAACGAGAGAAATATCGCCCACTTGCAAAGAGTTATCTGCCGTTTTCTGTTCATATATAGAAATATGGTGGCAAACGTTATGATTGTTTCTATGGCTAACAATACGAAGAGTGGCGCAGATACAAAAGAAAATGTCCCGTTGCCATCAATTATGCATAGATTGTATATAATGGCGTCAACGCCTATTCCTGCAACTTTGAGCTTTCCCACTGGCAAACAAAAACAGATAACGTTTGCCACGACTGCGAGGAATAGGAATACTGATTGCTTGCGCTGTATCATTGGAGTATGTTTTGTCAGCTAGTTATCTTCAGTCGTTGCCTTTCTCTGCAGAAGGATCTCGCCAATACATCTTATGATCTATGAATTCTTGTGTAGCAAGTAGTGTGGGTTTTGGCAACTTCTCATAATATCTGGATATTTCTATCTGCTCACGATTTTCGAACACTTCCTCAAGACTATCGTTGTAGGATGCGAACTCTGCCAATTTCTTATTTAAGTCCTGCTTTATTTCCATCGATATCTGATTAGCGCGCTTGCCTATTAGCGCTACGCTTTCGTAGATGTTTCCTGTCTCGTCACAGAGATCCATAATATTGCGTGTGACAGTATTAGACGGTGCTTTTGACTTCTTGTAATCCATTCTTTCGTATTTATATTTAATTTGTTTGTTTCCTTCTTGTAACTTATCTCTCTTTTGAGAGAAATGATCACATTTTAAACTAAGAATAGGGAAAAGAGACTTAGTCTTTCACATATTTCTTACACATGGCTATATATTTCTCTGCCAATGCGCGATCTTTCGAATCGGGATATTCGTTAATAAACCCATAACATTCGTCCTCAGCATCACGGTAGCGATCAACTCGCTTCTCCTCTATACTCTGTTCTGCCAATTCAAATTTGCTCTTCATAACGAGAAGGGCAAAATCTTCCCTCATGCTGCTATACGGATAGTCGTTTAATGCATTCTGAGCTGTTACGATACACGCTTGGTAATTACTTCCGCCATTCGTGCAGTTTCCAAAATATGTACCTAGATTATAATAGAGTTGCGCTGAATAAAGTTCCTTCTTTACAAGCTTGTCCTGTAATTGAAAGAGACGTTCCTGCGCTTGGCTCTTGAGCATTGCATCTTGATATATGTCGAGGTAATCCTGAAAGGCAGCTATGGCATTTACAGTCTCAGTCTGATCAAGCCTTGGTTCAGGCGTGCTCATATATAGACTTTCACCTATGTAGAAAGATGCCCGCTCAGCGTATACTCCTTTGGGGTATGACTTATAGTATTTCTTAAAGTAGTCTGCCGCTGTTTCATATTCGCCGTTCTTGAATTCGGCCATGGCTAGCATATAAAGGCATTCCTGTGCATTTTCTGTTCCCTTCTGTATTGTTACGAGTTCCTGCAACAGAGTTGAAGCCTTTACATATTTGCCACGTTGGTAGCATTCCTTTGCGTATTCGTATTTCAGATCGTTGTCGGGTGACTTGTATATCTGGTTGAAATGGTTCACACAACTTGAAAGTGCAAGAGTTGCGCCAGCCATAACAATGAGGATATTCTTGTTCATAATGGTTTGAAAATCTGTTTGAGCTGCAAAAATACACATTCTTACCCACTCTTCAAAATATTATTTCTGCTTTTCAGCCAAAATAATGATTGTTTAGTCTATTTTACGCTACGCTACACATATTTTTACTTTTGGCATAGTCTTATAGACAAGTAAAAATACCCAACCCTCATCATTTCCAACGAGAGTAGAGTGATACTATTTAGATAAGCCAAGGATGCATGCGTATTATAATATTCCTCAGAATATTTAGCTGATGGATATTTTCCGAACCACATTGCCAACTTTAACAATGTAGCATCCCTTGCGGAGATTCAGTTCAAAGATGCGATCCTGACCATCTATCTTTACCTTTTTCACGGGAGCACCAGATACGTCATAGACAAGCAACGTAAGACCGTTGGCATTGGTGACGCGGATTTTTGCCTGTCCTTCACCATCAGACACTACACGCACAGTAGCATTACCTTTCAGTGCGTCATAGTCAGTCTCGGTTATCTCCACTGCGGTGGCAGCCAACGTAGTTGCCGGGACAGCGAGAAATACGAAAAGACATACAATGTAAATTATCTTCTTCATGCCAAAATCTTTTTCTCATGCAAATGTAGTGTTTTTTCTGCTTACGACAAAGACTTAGGCTTTTTTTATAGTCAAAGCCCGTAGAAATACCTACTTTAGCTTTAACTTTGCACTTCCAAACCATCCTCGTTCATAAAACATAGGTATTCAAATGAAGAGATTTAGAATTTCATCGAAATATTCTCCCACTGGCGACCAACCGGAAGCCATACGCCAACTCACTGCAGGACTGGAGAGGGGCGACAAGGCGCAGGTACTACTTGGAGTTACGGGATCAGGAAAGACATTTACCGTTGCAAACGTCATTGCCGCAGTCAATCGTCCTACACTCGTGCTAAGCCACAACAAGACTCTTGCAGCGCAGCTCTATGAAGAGATGAAGGGCTTTTTCCCTGAAAATGCCGTTGAATACTATGTGTCTTACTACGACTACTACCAACCTGAAGCTTATCTTCCACAGACCGACACTTACATAGAGAAAGATCTAGCAATAAACGATGAGATAGACAAACTGAGGCTCTCTGCTGTTTCGTCGCTATTGTCAGGCAGAAAGGATGTTATTGTGGTGTCATCCGTATCGTGTATCTACGGTATGGGGGGACCATCAGCAATGCAGCAAAGCGTAATATACATGAAAAAAGGCCAGATAATAAGCCGCAACGCATTCTTGCGCAAACTCGTGGACTCGCTATATGTAAGAAATGATATAGATCTGCAACGTGGAAACTTTAGAGTGAAAGGCGAAACGGTAGACATATTCATGGCATACAGCGACTATGTGCTACGCGTAACATTTTGGGATGACGAGATTGATTCCATAGAAGAGGTTGACAGTGTGACATTTCGTAGGTTGCAATCTTTCGATGAATATCAAATTTATCCAGCCAACCTATTCATCACGTCAAAGGAGCAGACACAACAGGCACTTGATTGCATAAGCCGTGACCTGGACGAGCGAGTGGAATACTTCAAGTCCGTGGGTGACAGCATCAAGGCACAACGTATCAAAGAGCGCGTAGAGTATGACATGGAGATGATAAAGGAACTTGGACATTGCTCGGGCATAGAGAACTACTCGCGCTACTTTGACGGGCGACAAGAAGGTGACAAACCGTACTGTTTGCTAGACTTCTTCCCCGAAGACTACCTAATGGTTATTGACGAGAGCCACGTCAGTGTGCCGCAAATACGAGCTATGTACGGGGGCGACAGGGCTAGAAAACGAAATCTTGTGGAGTATGGTTTCAGACTGCCAGCTGCATTTGACAACAGACCTCTACAATTCGATGAGTTCATGCAGATGACAAACCAGGTAATCTACGTTTCGGCAACGCCTGCCGATTTCGAATTACAGGAAGCAGAAGGTGTCGTAGTAGAACAGGTAATACGTCCAACAGGTTTACTTGACCCAGAGATTGAGGTGAGACCGAGTGAAAATCAGGTTGACAACCTAATGGAAGAGATAATAGAACGTCGCGACCGCGATGAACGAGTGCTCGTCACCACATTGACGAAGCGCATGGCAGAGGAACTGACAGAATACTTACTGAACCACGACATAAGAGCAAATTTCATTCATAGTGATGTGGCTACGCTCGATCGCGTGCAGATAATGACAGACCTGAGGGCTGGATTATTCGACGTGCTCGTAGGGGTTAATCTACTACGTGAGGGATTAGATTTGCCAGAGGTATCGCTCGTAGCCATTCTCGATGCCGACAAAGAGGGATTTCTACGCTCGCACCGCTCACTCACGCAAACGGCAGGAAGAGCAGCACGCAACGTCAACGGAAAGGTTATTATGTATGCCAATACCATTACCGAAAGCATGCAGCAAACTATCGATGAAACTTTACGCCGACGTATGAAGCAGATGAAATACAACACAGAGCATGACATTACCCCACAGCGCATAGAGAAAGAAATAAAACAGAATTCGCTGGCAAAGGGCCAACAAAATATCAACAACCAAGAAAGCCCTCAAAAGAATAAGACCGCAGTGAAATACGCCCCATACGTGGAGAGAGACTCGATGGACATTGCGGCAGACCCTATAATGAAAAAGATGTCAGCAAAAGATATAGAACGTAGCATTGCCGAAACAACACGCCTAATGAAAGCTGCCGCAAAGGAACTGGACTTTATACAAGCAGCGCAGTATCGAGATGAGATCTTGCGCATGCAGAAACTACTGGAAACAAAAAAGGAATAGAATTAGTAGAAAAACAAGAAAACTACGATATAAAAGTTTTCATGCGCTTTGTATGTTACATTTACAATCATACATCGTCATAAAATCAAGGTCGTGACAATTATCTTGACACTCTTATATTTTAATAATAAGAAAAATGGCGCAGAGGCACATCAGCAAGATAATAATCCAACTAAAAACATGATCGAAACGAGCTAACTGATAACATAACATACAAACAATGAAAGTACACGAAAAATACCATGGAGTAGTTGTGCCTATGGTTACGCCCCTTACAAAAGAGGGAAACATAGACACGGAAGCAGTGAAACGCATAATTGAAAACTTTGCCCAACACAACGTTTCGGCACTTATAATGGGCACCACGGGCGAAGGCAACTCTGTATCTACAGAACAGGGAGCAACAATGATAAAAGCTGCAGCAGAGACTGCCAAAGGACGCATAACCATATATGCTGGATTAGCAGGAAACTGCATCAGCGAACAGTATGAAGCAGCACACCTTTTTGCACAGGCAGGAGCTGATGTTATAGCAGCAACATTGCCCAGCTACTATGCGCTTACACCAGAGCAGATGTATGAATACTACAAGAACTTAGCCGACAACGTTACCGTTCCGCTCATGCTCTACAACATAACGATTACTACCCACATGAGCATCCCACTTGATGTCATAGAGAAACTAAGCCACCACAAGAATATTGTTGGTCTGAAGGATTCGGAAAACGATACGGAACGCATGGAAAAGTGTCTGGAATTGTTTGCCGGACGCAATGACTTCGCCTATTTCTGTGGATGTGCCGCAAATTCGGCACATGCACTAAAACATGGAGCTGACGGCATAGTGCCCAGTGTTGGAAATTTCTTGCCAAAGGCATATAACGACCTTTACGAAGCAGGAATAGTAGGAGACGATGCTACTGCCGAGAAGCTGCAGAAAGAAACAATTGAGATTGGAAAGGTAAATACACAGGGACTGACACTTGGACAGTCGCTTGCCGGACTAAAGGTCATCATGAAAGAGTGCGGATTGTGCGAGACGTACATGCTACCGCCACTTACCGAATTGGATGAAGCTACAGCCGAAAGAATCAGAACAGAAATAAAACCATATCTTGCCTAAGAAAGGAGTTACCAGCCTTCCTCTGCACACAAGCAACAGTGCGGGGGAAGGCTGACATTTTTTACTACTAACCTAAAACCAGAAAGAAAACACATGGAAACATCCGCACTTCATTGGATAGACATCATCATCATTGTTGCGTCAGTAGTACTGGCGCTCTTCGTGGGGTTCTACTTCTCAAGGAACCAGAAAACAACAGACACATATTTCGCAGCCAACGGCAATATCCCTGCATGGGCTGTGGGCATGTCAATGTTCGCAACTATCATCAGTAGCGTAACATTCCTCGCCTACCCAGGAAATGCCTATGCGGGAAACTGGATACTTCTCGTGCAGGGTCTCATGGTACCCATTGTACTTGTATGCTTAATCGGCTTCATCGTTCCGCTCTACCGAAAAGTGATACGCCTCAGCACATATGAATACTTTGAAAGACGCTTCGGACCTTTCGCTAGACTATATAGCTCATTGGCTTTCGTCCTGGAGCATTTTTCAAAAATGGGAACAATCCTCTACCTCTTAGGTTTGGCAATGGCAATGTTTGTGGGTGGATTGGACATCAGATGGGTTATTGTAATCATAGGTGTGGTAGTTATTGTCATGACATTCTTTGGAGGAATGGAGGCTATTATATGGATGGACGTGATACAAGGTTTCTTGCTTATCATCGGTGGGCTGCTCGCTGTAGGCATCCTTTTCTATCTCACCGATGGTGGACCTGCAGAAATCTTCCGCATAGCGGGAGAATACCAAAAGATTGACTTCGGACCTTACGATATGGACTTGACACACTTGACATGCCTTGTCATGGTACTTAACGGTATATTCTATGCCTTGCAGAAATACGGCACAGACCAGAGTATCGTGCAGCGCTACCTCACGGCACGCGACGACCGTAGCGCAAAGCGTGCCTCATACCTGGGAATATTCCTTAGCGTACCAACATGGGCACTGTTCATGTTCGTAGGCACATGTCTTTTCGCATACTACCACATCAACACAGGTGTCCTGCCCGAAGGAATAAAAAGTGACGAGGTGTTCCCATACTTTATTGCAACAGAAATGCCCGTGGGCATAACGGGGCTAATACTTGCAGCTCTCATCGCTGGCGCCATATCTAGCATCGATGCTGACATAAACTGCATATCGGCAATTATCGTGGAAGACTACTACGGCCGCTTTAAAAAGAACGTAAGCGACGCACAAAAAATGCGCGTGGGACGTGCTTCTGTTATTATAACCGGACTTGGCGCAATATTTATTGCATTACTCTACGTGGCTTGGGGCGGCGAGGGTGTGCTCGGCACGCTCTTCGGTCTGTATGCCATCCTCTCTGCTGGAATCGTGGGAATATTCTTACTAGGATTGTTCAGCCGCCGTGCTAACTGGCAAGGACTTTACATTGGCATTGCAGCTGCCATTATCTTCACTGCATACGCTGTGCTTACATCATCGAAATTCAACGACGGAACAACAGAACGCCTAATGCTTGATTTGGGAGATTGGAACTTTACCCACCATAAATACATGCTCGGTGTTTATAGCCACCTCATCGTGCTTATGGTGGGCTATGCAGCCAGTTTCCTATTCAAGAGTGAACCGGCAGACAAGGAACTTACTATCTACGGATACCTCGAGGAAAAGAAAAACAGAAAGAAGGCTTAATGAATAGAGTAAAGCAAAATACTTCATTCCTAAAATATATCTAAAACAATAAACTAGCCTATTATAACATCAACACCTCCTGCTCCAATAGCTGGAGGTTTAACTTCAAAATCAAAAAGAATGGACAACAACAAACCGATACTGGCTATAACAATGGGCGACCCTGCAGGCATTGGACCAGAGATAATAGTGAAGTCACTCGCCATGGAAGAAACATACAACAAATGCCGCCCACTCGTTACTGGCGATGCTGCCGTGATGGAGTTTGCTGCTCGACAAATGGACACAAATTTAAGGGTGAACGCTATCAGCAAGGTAAGCGATGCTGTTTTCGAACCAGGCACCATAGACGTGATAGACCTGCACCTCATAGATATGCAGACTTTTGAGCAAGGCAAAGTTGCTGCACAATGCGGAAATGCAGCCTTCATGTCCGTAACAAAGGCCATTGCACTTGCTATGGATGGCGAAGTAGACGGAACTGTGACCGCTCCGCTCAACAAGGAAGCACTGAACCTTGCTGGACACCACTTCGACGGACACACGGAAATTTATGCACATTTTACAGGAACACGCAAGTATGCCATGCTCCTTGCTGACGAGTTTCTGCGCGTGATACATGTATCAACACATGTTCCACTACGCAAAGCATGCGATCTAGTCAAGAAACAACGCATTATCGATGTTACAGAACTAATCAGCGATGCCTGCCACCAGTTCGGTATTGAAAACCCGAAAATCGGCATTGCTGGCCTCAACCCACATGCCAGCGACGGCGGTCTCTTCGGTGATGAAGAACGATTAGAGATAACGCCTGCCGTAGAGGAATTGAAAGCAAGAGGCTTCAACGTTGAAGGTCCCATTCCCCCCGACACGCTCTTTGCCAAGGCTAAATGCGGAAAATACGATGGATGCGTTGCCATGTATCACGACCAGGGACACATTCCGTTTAAGGTTGTCGGCTTTAATTGGGACAAAGAAACAGGCACAATGAACACTGCAAAGGGAGTGAATATAACACTCGGCCTACCTATCATACGCGTGTCGGTTGACCATGGTACGGCTTTCGATGTAGCTGGGAAAGGCGTGGCTAGCCCTGAAGCTTTGCTGCTGTCTATAGATTATGCCACAAAGATGGCTCTATCAAAAAAAAGGAGCGAGATGACATGCTAGCAGTTTTGGCTGATGACATTACGGGGGCTGCAGAGATTGCAGGCATAGCAGTAGCACGCGGCTTGAAAGTCTCGCTGACGGTATGGACTGGCGACAGTCCCCTACCCTACGCTCTTACACCACAGGAGAAAGATACCGAAGTATATGTAACGGCAACGGATATCCGTTCTGAAGGAACACTCCGTCTGACATCTACTAATTATATATTCCCATTTATGGAAGCAAACAATGTTCCAGCCTGCAACGTTCCATCATTCTTCTTAAAAACAGATTCTGCTCTGCGGGGACACATAATTAAGCAAGCGGCGTTTCTGATGCAACGCCGCGGCTATACTAGCACATTGCTTATGGCGCAGAATCCATCAAAGGGGCGCATCATAGAGAACGGCACATATCGCATAGACGGGAAGCCTTTGGCGGAAACTCCGTTCAGCTACGACCCAGAATATCCGTCACTCTCGTCAGAAGCTACACGTATCCTCATCAACAACATAAGGAAGGAAGGCGGTGAAAGTCTCCCGCCGCTTCCTTTAGCGACATCGCTAAATACAGATGGCAACATTTTACCTGACGGCAAGATATATGTTGCCGACGCAACATGCCGCGAAGAAATGTTACGACAGTATGCCAAGGCTGATTGCAACACACTATTGGCTGGGGCAGCAGATTTCTTCGGATGTATACTTGACGACATCTACGGCAATGATAACGTATCATGTGCATATAATGAAAAGCCATTGCCCATCTGTCCTATTGGTAGGAAAACGCTGATTATACGCGGTAGTACTCAGTCAAGATCTATCCTCGGCACGCCAAGCCTCAAAACTGCCGACATTGTGGCAATAGACATACCCGATGATGTATTTGAAGGCGCGCCAGCCGATTCGTTCATTGAGCATGCCACACAAGAATACATGCATCATGCGGTATTTGTACTCAGCGTTGGCAAACATGAAGTAAAGGGACAAGAATATGCCATGCGCCTAAAGGAAGTTATGGCACAAGCTGTGACACAGTTTATGGCGGCAGAGTCTGCAAGTACTTTGATCATAGAGGGCGGAGCAACGACATTCTGCATACTAAAACATCTCAAGTTGCATAAATTTTCCGTTATAGCAGAATATGCACCTGGAGTTGTGGGCATGAAATGCAACGTGATAGCACAAAATAGGAAGAAGAACGAAATACACGTTATTCTGAAACCTGGAAGCTATCCTTGGGGCGAACTATTCGAACAGAGTATTGAAGAGAAAACATAATAAATGAAAAGGCAATTTTCCTCACAATTTTTCCACTTTTAAAAAAAAAAGATAAAAAAATCTTGCAGAAAAATTTGCAGAAACAAAAATATTCCGTACCTTTGCACTCGCAAAAACGAAACGGGGTGTAGCGCAGTTGGTAGCGTTCCTGGTTTGGGACCAGGCTGTCGCAGGTTCGAGTCCTGTCACCCCGACTAAAAAAGGAAAGTCTTATTTGACTTTCCTTTTTTGCATATATGTATAAAACCAACAGAAAGACATCATATGATTTCATTTTCTTTTGGCTCTATGTTCTTTTGACGCACTTTGCTTGGTGCACACATTCTTACTATTGCCTTGGGCAAACGGACAACCCGAACACCCTTTCACACATGCGCTTTTATTTTTTAATGGTTTAAATTCAAACCATAACCTATAAGCTACATAAATAATAGCAGCGGTAAGTATTAGAAAAACAATGATAAGTTGTACCATGAGCAAAATTAAACATCAAAATATAAAATGTCCGCCAATTGCCTATAAGAGGAAATATAGGCGGACATTATCATACATTACAGAATTAACTATTTAGAAGCTGCAGAATGTAGCACTTCTGATAGCGTTGGATGGATATGGATTATGTTGGCGAGCTGTTCAACAGTGGCATCCATATTCATCAGAGCAACAACTTCTTGAACAATATCTGCGGCGTGTGCCCCAAATACATGACATCCAACTATTCGGCCATCAGAAGAAGACAAAAGCTTAATCATACCATCGGTTTCATTCATGGCCAAAGCTTTGCCGTTAGCCCTATAGAAATCCTTACGGCATGTGTATCCTTCAACCGTTTCCTTACATTTATCTTCAGTTAAGCCGACACTCGCAGCCTCTGGACATGTAAAAATAGCGGAAGGGAGGATATTCATGTCAATACTATCAGTGCGCCCCAACAATTTATTTACCACATGTTTCCCCTGAAATGTAGCTGCATGGGCAAGCATACATTGCCCATTTACATCACCAATAGCGTACACCCCAGTTGTTGTTGTCTCGAAATTACTATCAACAACAATGCCACGTCCACATGTTTTTATACAGGCTTTTTCTAGGCAAAGTCCATCAGTACGCGCCTCTCGTCCCGTTGCCACTAGCACAATATCTGCATCAACCACGCAATGCTTACCCTTCTTTTCAAACGAAACAGAAAGTTGGCGTTGCCCAGAATCATCTAATGTCTCTTCAATTGACCTTACTGCAGACTGCATATGGAAGTCAACACCACGTTTGGCAATACATTGCCTTAACCGTTTTGCTATATCGCAATCAAGTGATGGCAGACATTCTTTCAGAAATTCAACAACCGTTACCTTACTACCAAAAGCACTAAATATGGACGCGAATTCCATTCCTATAACTCCAGCACCTACTATGCATAGACGTTTTGGACGCTTGCTTATTTCAAGCAGTTCTGTAGAAGAAACTACTCCATCAAGATTAATACCCTCAATAGACGGCATCTTCGGCTTTGACCCTGTTGCAATTATTATGTTGGGAGCGGTGTACTCATCCCCATTAATCACAATAGTATGGGCATCTTTGAAAGATGCGAACCCTTTGACTAATGTAATGCCTGGTAACTGCATAAGCGTTTCAACTCCTGAGCGCAAATTTTCGACGACTGTACGTTTGCGTTCAATTGCCTTAGGAAAATCAACACTAAACGACATATCGGTAATGCCATAAAGTTCTGCATCAGAAAGAATATTAATCACTTCAGCGCTTCGACATAGCGTTTTCGTTGGTATGCAGCCGCAGTTAAGGCATGTACCACCGAGCAGGCCAGCTTCAACAACAAGCGTCTGCAACCCATTACGAGCCGCATAAATTGCAGTGGGATAACCGCCTGGTCCACCTCCTATTATTATTAGATCCTTTTTTGTCATAAAGCAGTCAAAAGTGTTTATTTATTTTCCATCTAAACTTTGGAAGAATGTCAATATAGGATGCTTTGCTGCCATAACATCATCCACACGGCCTATCGGTGTATCATGAGGGGCAGTTTTTACATATTCAGGATGTTTTAGGGCCTCTTCTGCTATTTTTTTCATCACCTCTATGAAAGCATCTATTGTTTCTTTACTCTCGTTTTCTGTAGGTTCAATCATAAGAGATTCATGGAAAAGCAAAGGAAAATAGATAGTCGGTGCATGATACCCATAATCAAGTAACCGCTTCGCTACATCCATAGTTGTAACTCCAGACTGCTTGTCTTTCAACCCGTCAAAAACGAACTCATGTTTGCACAAACTGTCAATGGGAAGTTCGTAGTAATCTTTCAGACTTTCCTTAATATAGTTAGCGTTGAGGGTTGCCAAGGATCCAACCTTTTTAATATATTCCTTTCCGAGTGTAAGAACATAAGCATAAGCACGAAGTATTATGCCGTAGTTACCAAAAAATTCGCTCACGCTTATAGCGTTTTCATCACGCTCCACCCTGTATCTGGAACCATCGTATACAACTCGCGGAGTTGGGAGGAACTGTTCTAAACCAGCACGCACACCTACAGGACCAGAACCTGGGCCACCACCTCCATGAGGCGTTGAAAACGTTTTATGTAGATTTATATGCATAACATCAAACCCCATATCTCCAGGGCGACAAACGCCCAGCATCGGGTTTAAGTTTGCCCCGTCATAATACATAAGTCCTCCACATTCATGGACAAGCTTTGAAATTTCTGGAATTTCACGTTCAAAAAGTCCAAGTGTATTCGGATTTGTCATCATCATGGCTGCAATAGTATCGTCAAGCAGCGACTTTAGGTCTTCAACATCCACAATACCCTCAGCTGTACTCTTTACCTCAACAACTTCAAGACCGCAAACTGCTGCTGATGCTGGGTTTGTCCCGTGAGCCGAATCTGGAACAATTACACGCTTACGTTTACAATCGCCACGACTTTGATGATATTGCCGAATTATCATAAGCCCCGTAAGTTCTCCATGTGCACCAGCAAACGGATTAAGAGTAAATTCAGACAATCCCGTAAGTTCCGCAAGCAAATGTTGCATATCATAGTAAACGTGCAATGCTCCTTGACATGTACTGTCTGGCTGCAGAGGATGTAATCCCTGAAACAGTGACATTGCTGCAATATCTTCGTTGATTACAGGGTTATATTTCATAGTACAGCTGCCTAATGGATAAAAGCCGTTGTTCACACCAAAGTTGTTTGCACTATGATTTGTGTAGTGTCTAACAACTGTCAGTTCATCACATTCAGGCAAACGTGCGTCTTTTTCACGACATATTTCAGTCGGAACATCATATTGACCAAAATCTTCAGCCGGCAAAGAATACCCCTTGCGTCCCTCATGCGAGAGTTCGAAAATCAAATTATTATACAATTTACTGTTCATGCCCTTTCCTCCTGCCTTACTATGTCAACAAGTCTGTCAATCTCTTCCTTTGTCCGTTTTTCCGTAACGGCAAACATTATTGTGTCGGCAGAAATTTTCACGCCGCCCAATATGCCATTTTCTAAAAATCTTTCTTGCAGAGTATCAACATCACCTTTGTAAACGACACAGAATTCATTAAAAAACGGTTGATTGTATTTTAGACAAAAACGCCCAGTAGCCAACAATTTATCACAAAGGCAATGCGCTCCTGCATACGACAAACGGGCAACTTCCTTTATCCCTTCCTTTCCCATAAGCGACATGTATATCGTTACGAAAAGTGCCATAAGGCTCTCATTTGAACAAATGTTTGATGTTGCTTTTTGTCGACGGATATGCTGTTCACGTGCTTGAAGTGTTAACACAAAGACACGCTGCCCTCGGTTATCTGTCGTTTGACCGACAATACGACCTGGTAATTTACGCATCAAGTGTTCTCTACAGCACATATATCCCAACGATGGGCCACCAAAACTCATCGGAATGCCAAGCGATTGACCATCACCAACGGCTATATCTGCTCCCCATTCTCCAGGGGATTTAAGCAGAGCCAAATCAACTGCCACACTATTTATTACAAACAGTGCTTTGTTTTTATGACAAAGATCAGCAAAGCCAGTAAAGTCTTCAACTACTCCATAGCGGTTGGGCTGTTGTACTATCATCGCTGCAACTCCACCTTCAGCAATTTTTGTTGCTAAAACGCTTTGGTCTGTCACACCATTTGCTTCATCTATAGTTTCAACTGAAAAACCATGGAAGCGAGCATAAGTATCAACAACTTGTCTAACCTTGGAATCCAATGTATCAGACACAAGGACACGATTACTCTTCTTTACCGAAGCGATAGCCATAAGAGCAGCCTCTGCTGTTGCTGTGCTACCATCATACATTGATGCATTTGAAACATCCATGCCGGTTAGTTCTGCCATCATACTTTGATATTCAAAGATATAATGCAGAGTGCCTTGTGAAATTTCTGCTTGATAAGGCGTATAGCTAGTAAGGAACTCTGAACGGGAAATAATGGAAGGTATTACAGCTGGAGTATAATGGTCATAACTTCCCGCTCCGGCAAATATAGTAAGCAGACAATTACGGTTGCCAAGATTTTCAAAATAGTGACGAAGTTCTATCTCGCTCTTTGCCGATGGTATTGCATATTCACCATTAAAACGCACATTTTCCGGAATATCGGAATAAAGTTCTTCCAAACTATCAATTCCGATCTTTGAAAGCATCGTTTCAATATCTGTGGTTGTATGAGGAAAATATTTATATGCCATAGCGCCTGTATTTATTTTTCACAATATGCCTTGTATGCTGCTGCATCCATAAGATTGGCAAGTTCCTCTTTACTTGATAGCTGAACCTTTATTATCCATGTTCCAAAAGCATCGGAGTTTATGAGTTCAGGAGAATCTTCCAAACTTTCGTTAATCTCTACTACAATACCTGATACTGGAGAAATTATGTCAGACGCCGCCTTCACACTCTCTACAGCTCCAAATTCTTCGCCTGCTTTAACTTCATCGTCAACTTCTGGCATATCTACATAAACAACATTTCCCAATGCGTTCTGCGCATAGTCCGTGATTCCAACGTAACCATACTCACCTTCAATTCTAACGTATTCGTGTGACTCTGAATAATAGAGACCTTCCATAAATTTTGCCATAGTATTATACTTTTTAAATGGTTATTGTTTTTGTTTTAATTAGTCTTTCTTATAATGCTTTTCATAGAAACGCTTCTTTACGATCTCACCAGAGAAAATCTTCTTACGTATCTGCACTTCAACCTGTGTGCCTAGTTTTGCGTATCTACTATCTACTAGTGCCATGCATACGCTTCTGTCTGTTGATATAGAATGATAACCTGTTGTAACCTCACCAACCACTTGTCCGTTGTGAAGCACAGCATATCCGTGACGTGGAATAGCACGATCTGAGAGCAATATTCCCACAACTTTTTTTTCTGGCCCTTCAGCTTTCTGCCTAACAATGGCTTGCTTTCCTATAAAGTCAGGTTTATCAAGTTTACAGAACATACTCAATCCTGCCATTACTGGTGATATTTCTGATGAGAGTTCATCACCATAGAGCGGAAGTCCCACTTCAAAACGAAGGGTATCACGACATCCCAATCCACAAGGTTTGCAGACTCCGCTTTCCATTAGCTTATCCCAACTGCTCTGAATAAAGGTGTGACTTCCGTATATTTCAAAGCCATCTTCACCAGTATAACCGGTACGACTGACAATTATCGTCTCTCCATCAATTTCTGTTGTTTTTTCTGTGTAAAAAGCAAGCTCCTTGCAGGGCAACGACAGAACATTCTCCACGACATTCTCTGCTTCAGGTCCTTGCACAGCAAGCTGTCCATAATAATCTGAGCGATTAGCCATATCTATATTGAAACCTTCTGCATGCGTCGTCATCCAATCCCAATCTTTTTCAATATTTGCAGCATTTATAACTATGAAGAAATTGTCTTTACCCATTTTGTAAACGAGCAAATCATCTACTGTCCCTCCGTTTTCATAAAGCATCATGCCATAGTATATTTTACCTATTGAGGCATTCGCTACATCATTAGTAAAAATGTGGTTCACATAACTCTCCGCATCGGGACCACAAACGGTAACTTCACCCATATGGGAAACATCAAAAACGCCGCAATGCTTGCGAACAGCATTGTGCTCTTCTATTATAGAAGAATACTGTATCGGCATCAAAAAGCCGCCAAAAGGCTGCATTAAAGCGCCAAGTGCCACATGACGGTCATAAAGACATGTTTTCTTTTCTTTCATAGTTATAGAATTTGGTTCTTCATATTGTATTTTTCAAATTATATCATTGGATACGCACTACAAAAACGCTTTTATTGTTCTGGAACAAGTAGACTGACAAAATCTTGCTTTTCAAGATTCATTATTATATTGTCAAGTCGTTCTGGCAATGTTTCATTTACTTTGTCGCGAATTAGCTCAACGCCATGTAAGGGATTGAGTAGCTGATTGTCAATGTCACCTAAAGGAAGATAATCACCAACTAGATTAATCTTCATTATTTTCCCATTTTTAAGTTCCATTCTAACCTCAAGATTGCCAACTCCATCTATTCTACGACTGCGTATTATATTATATTTCGGGTTTTTCCCATAAATAAATTCATGTGAGAGATATTCCTTTTCTATGTCAGCAATCGCTGCTTCGTCAGCATATGTAAGAGTTATCTCTTTGTCACATAGCCTAGAACGAACGAATGCTTTAAACTCTTCCAAACTAATATCTATATGATCCTTCAATAACGTTATACGCTGTCGAACGCTTTCAATCCCCTTACTTCTAAGTTTCTCGCAATTTGGCATTATACTACCTACCATATTAATAACATTTGTGTCATAAAGCATTGTGCCATGAACAATACTACGCTGCGGTAGACGATAAAAAGCATTCCCTGAAACCTTAAGTCCGTCAACAAGGATATCATTACGCCCACTTGTTGTTGCATCAAGTCCTAATTTACGCAAAACAGATACAACCATCATTATGTATCGATTATAGGTAAAGCCAACATTACTATCTGCCGTAATATAAGAAAACATTATGTTACTTTTATCCGCGTAAACACAACCACCTCCACTTTTCCGACGATATGTTTGAATGTTATTCTTTTTACAAAACTCCAAATTTACTTCACTGTCTATCAATTGGTTTCTTCCGAATATCACTGTTGGTTCAACTTGCCACATAAAGAAATAATCATTTGATGGCAAATAGCGAGCAACATATTCCTCCATCGCTAAATAAAACGGAAGGCGATGTTCACAGGTAGATTCATGATTAACATATATCATACGTAATTAGATTCTCTGGTTTGACGGTGTGAAGTTACCAAATTATTCTGATAACAAAAATAAAAGCCTACCATTTTTATACATTTATGTAACAATTATCACATGATATCCGCTATCGTAGTGGATTTTCAGACCAACAGCCATTGTATTATATTTCGTGTACAAATCTATCCCCAAGATTTGCAACAGATAAATAGTCTCGAATAAAAGATTATAGCGCCCCAAAATATAGCCTATACAGTAAAATATACTCTTTCTATCGCTCCTTTCCTACCAAAAGCGATTCAATGGCAGATAAAATTCTGGATTTCAAAACAATTGTATATCAAATGTCTACATCCATTTATGCTAGAACCAAAGACATTAAAGCAAGCCAAAAGGATTTATAGATAAAAAGGAGTCCTATTCCATATCTTAAACTTATTCGCTTACCCACAGAATTTCTTAAGAAATTAAACATTTTAATTACTATGGACATTTAGGCTACAATAAATGAAAAAACTTCAAACATAAAAGTTTGAAGCTTCTAGAGGTACCTAGCAGAGTCGAACTGCTCTACACGGTTTTGCAGACCGTTACCTAACCGATCGGCCAAGGTACCTTTTTCTAATTGCGATTGCAAAGATAACGCTTTTATTTCAATTAGCAAAATTTTTCTCTTATTTTTTTTATAAATAGAGCATTGCAACTAAGTCTGTATAAATTTTGCAATTCAAAATTTGGCCGTAACCAATAAATATACTACCTTTGCACCCATTAAATGGTTGGTTCCGTAGCTCAGTTGGATTAGAGCAACGCCCTTCTAAGGCGTGGGTCCAGGGTTCGAATCCCTGCGGAATCACAAGGGGCAAATCCTAAGAAATTGAAGCAAGAAGAGGTCTTTACGGT
>CAVLBD010000003.1:0-128488 GCA_963661195.1 bacterium | reverse complement strand
ATAGGGTGCAACTCGTTGAGTTACACCCTATTTACCTATTTATTGCTATTGATGTCTATCTATACTTATTTCACCTCCTCAAAGTCGGCGTCTTGTACATCGTCAGAGTTTCCGCCTTTTTGCTGAGTATTGTCAGTGTTTGCACCGTTGAAACCTTGTGATGCGTCTTGACCAGGCTGGGGTCCTTGGTACATCTGCTGGGAAGCGGCTTGCATAACTGTGTTGAGGTTGTTTATGGCAGCGTCAATTGCAGCAATGTCACCGCTCTTGTGAGCATCTTTCAACTGCTGTAATGCTTGCTCTATGCCAGGTTTCTTGTCTGCGGGTATCTTGTCTCCATTGTCTTTCAAGAAATTCTCAGTAGTGAAAATCATGGAGTCAGCTTGATTCATCTTGTCTATTTTTTCGCGTTCAGCCTTGTCTGCTGCTGCATTCTGCTCAGCTTCAGCTTTCATTCTATTGATTTCTTCTTCGCTCAAACCTGATGAAGCTTCAATACGGATGCTTTGTTCCTTACCTGTAGCCTTGTCTTTTGCAGAAACATTTAGGATACCATTGGCATCAATGTCGAATGTGACTTCAATTTGTGGAACGCCACGACGAGCTGGCGCAATACCTGCAAGGTTAAAGCGACCTATAGATTTGTTTTGAGCTGCCATTGGGCGTTCTCCTTGGAGCACATGAATTGTAACTTCCGTCTGATTGTCGGCTGCAGTAGAGAATACCTCACTCTTTTTGCAAGGAATTGTGGTATTTGCATCAATAAGTTTTGTCATTACGCCTCCCATTGTCTCGATACCGAGTGTAAGTGGGGTAACGTCAAGAAGCACGATATCACCAACACCGCCTTCTTTGTTAAGTATGGCACCCTGGATGCTAGCACCTACGGCAACTACTTCATCTGGGTTAACACCCTTTGATGGTTCTTTGCCGAAATAGTTCTTTACGAGAGTCTGAACGGCAGGTATACGGCTAGAACCTCCCACAAGGATAACTTCGTCTATATCTGAAGTCTGAAGCTTAGCATCTCTCATTGCGTTTTGGCAAGGAACGAGACATGCTTGAATTAGATTGTGTGCCAGCTGCTCAAACTGTGAACGAGTGAGAGTCTTTACCAAGTGCTTAGGTACGCCACCTTCTGCTGTTATATATGGAAGATTTATTTCCGTAGAAGTGGTGCTTGAAAGCTCTATCTTAGCTTTTTCTGCAGCTTCCTTGAGACGTTGCATAGCCATTGGGTCTTTTGTGAGGTCTATTCCTTCTTCGGCTTTGAATCCGTTTGCAAGCCAATCGATTATAACTTGGTCGAAGTCATCTCCTCCGAGGTGTGTGTCGCCATTTGTTGAAAGTACTTCAAAGACTCCACCGCCGAATTCAAGGATGGAAATATCGAAAGTACCGCCTCCGAGGTCGAACACGGCAATTTTCATATCCTTGTTTGCTTTGTCTACACCATAAGCCAATGCTGCGGCTGTTGGCTCGTTGACGATACGGCGAACATTGAGTCCGGCAATCTGTCCTGCTTCTTTTGTGGCCTGACGCTGAGAGTCAGAGAAATAAGCAGGAACGGTGATTACAGCATCTGTTACCTCTTGTCCAAGATAGTCTTCGGCTGTCTTTTTCATTTTCTGAAGAACCATAGCCGAAATTTCCTGCGGAGTATATTTTCTTCCTTCGATGTCTACGCGTGGGAATCCTCCTTCGTCAACAACACTGTATGGCACGCGCTGTGTTTCTTTTTCACACTGTGCATAAGTCTCGCCCATGAAACGCTTGATACTATAGATTGTGTTCTTTGGGTTTGTTATTGCTTGACGTTTAGCCGGGTCGCCGATTTTACGTTCCCCGTCTTTTACGAAACCAACGATAGATGGTGTCGTGCGCTTTCCTTCGCTATTTGCGATAACTACTGGCTCGTTGCCTTCAAACACTGCAACGCATGAGTTTGTTGTACCCAAGTCAATTCCGATAATCTTTCCCATAATTGTATTTATTTTTTTTGTTTTCAGTTAGATGTATATTTGGATTTTTGTCAATCCGCTATCTTTTTTGCAAAGTGTGTGCCAACGGAAAATTATGAAGCGAAGTGTGACATGTTGTCAGTCTTTGTGGATAGAATAATGTCATCTTTGGCAGAAAAAGACAAAATTCAAGCATGTTTTATCCTAGATTTAGTAGCTTTTCTTGTGTAAGGCAAAAGGAAGCTTCTGTAAATTCAAGGGTTATCATTTTTTTTCTGTGGAAGAGGTTCTGGTAGCCCGCGGCCTTTTAATGGTTAGCCCGCGGCCTTGTTGAGAAAAACCAAAGCATTTTATGGCAAATGCCCGTGGGCTTACAAAAAGAACTATTGTGGGGCGTTTCTTGTTCTTTTTAGGTGAGAGATGCAATTTCGAAAAGATATATATAATTAAACATTAATAATGAATTGTAGACTTAGGACTTCTTTGTTTATAACAGAGTGAGATGTAAACGTTGTTTTGTTGGAATAAAAGTGGTTTTCGTTTATTTTTTTTATAAAATAACAAGTTTTAGAAATAAAATATTAAATTTGCAAGCGAAATGTTAAAAAATAAGACATATACACGCGTGCTTGTAAGCATGTAATTCCGCGAAGTATAAGATACACTTATGGTTTAGACAAAGCGATAAAGCGAAAGAAATAGATGAATGATTGAGGAAAAGGGATAATTAGGAAAAAGAATAACTTAAAACATTTTTAGACATGAACATGCGATACGTACATTGTGCATGGAAGACGCACAGCGTAGCCACTTCCGTTGCCTATAGGGTATTGTTGTTGTGTGCGGGCGGTATGATTTTGCCGCAAACCACTTTTGCAACAATAGCTTCCGTAGAACAGAAAGAAACTATTACTGGAGTAATAACAGATGCCCACACCGGAGAGACTATTGTTGGGGCAAGCATTATGATTAAGGGTACGACAAAGGGATGCGTAACCGATATAGACGGTCGTTTTGTTCTGCCTGTTGATAAATTGCCGGCAACAATCGTTGTATCATATGTAGGTTATCAACCGAAAGAAGTCAGGGTTTCCAATAAGCAGTCTCAGACTATTGCTTTGTCGGAAGACTCGCAAGACATCGAGGAAGTGATTGTTACAGGTTACGGAACATTCAAGAAATCAGCCTACGCCGGCTCAGCTTCAAATGTTAAGGCCGACAAGATTGCCGATGTGCCATCCGTTTCATTCCAAGATATGCTTCAAGGTAATGCTACCGGTGTTCAGTTTACATCATCTTCCGGCCAGCCCGGAGCTGCGGCATCGATAAATATCCGCGGTATGGGCTCAATAAATGCGGGAAACACTCCCTTGTATGTCATTGACGGAGTGCCTATGCAAAGCGGAAACATCAGTTCGTTGGATTCTGATTCCGGACTTGACATCATGTCTACACTCAATACCAACGACATCGCCAGTATAACGGTAATTAAGGATGCGGCAGCCGCTTCGCTTTATGGCTCGCGTGCGGCCAACGGTGTCATAATAATAACCACAAAACAAGGTCAGCAAGGCAAGCCAAAGGTTTCTTTGCAGGCAGATTGGGGTTATTCTGATTTTGCAATGGACTTCCGTCCTGTTATGAGTGGGCAGCAACGACGCGATTATATATACAATGGTCTTTATACAGGGCAGATTCGCAACGGGAAAACAGAAGCTGAAGCAACGAAATATGCTGATGAGAACATTGATGAGTATGCGCCCGTGCCATGGTGTGGCTTTGTGGATTGGAACGATATCCTCTTCAAGAAAGGTAACCATCAACAGTATGAAGCTTCCATTTCGGGCGGAACAGACAAGTTTAAGTATTATTCCTCTATAGCATATCTAAAGCAAGATGGTATAACAAACCGCTCGGGGCTTGAGCGCCTTACGGGACGCCTTAACGTAGACTATCAGGCAACTAGCCGCTTCTCGCTTGGCGCCAATTTGCTTTTCTCAAGCGTTACGCAAGATGTCTATGAGGAAGGCTTTACGTATACATCGCCGTTCTATTCGTCGAGAAGCGCTGTAACGCCATCGGATCCTGTTTATAATGAAGATGGTTCTTGGAATCGTTCACTCCTGCGTATCGGTGATCGAAATCCAGCCCTTGCCAATGAGTATGACTATGCCCGTGAATATGTTACACGAGCCTTTAATACAGTTTATGCTCAGTATGAGTTCTTGAAGGATTTGAAGCTTAAGTCAACCTTCAGCTACGACTATATTGCCACAAAGGGAAAGAACTGGTATGACCCGCGCACTAGCAATGGTGACGATAAGAATGGTGTCATGACGAAAGAGATGTATGAACGTCGTAAAATGGTATGGGCAAACCAATTGACATATAAGAAGACATTTGCAGAAGTGCATCACTTCGATGGATTGTTGGGTTACGAAGTGGACGATCAGTACCGCGACTACCTCTCTGGCGAGGCTTCTAATTTTGCAACTTCCGACAAGAACGACCTTACAAACGGAAAGAAAACAGAGTCCGTAGCAGGAAGTTCCAACCGCACTCGTTTGGTTTCCTATATCGGACGCGTTAACTATGACTACGACAATAAGTATTTCTTTGGGGCTAGCTACCGTATTGACGGCAGCTCACGTCTGCATAGCAGCAACCGTTGGGGTAACTTCTGGTCTGTTTCCGGTGCATGGCGTATAATAGAGGAGAAGTTTATGGAATCGTCAAAGAAATGGCTAACCGATCTGAAACTGCGTGCAAGTTATGGCGTTAACGGAACATTGCCCTCCGACTACTATGGTTATATGGCTTTGAGTAGCTTGGCAGATGGATATAACGAGCAGCCTACAATCAGTATCTCGCAGCTTGAGAATAAAAACTTGAAGTGGGAAACAAACTATAACTTCAATGTCGGACTTGATTTCGGCCTTTTCGACCGCGTGAACATAACTCTTGAATATTATCTGCGCAACACAAAGAATCTGCTCATGGACAGTCCTGTTTCTATGACCACGGGCTTCAGCAGTTATCTTATGAACGTTGGTCAGTTGCGCAACCAGGGTGTTGAACTTGAAATAAACTCAACAAACATACGCAACAAGGACTTTGAATGGCGCACCACATTCAATTTGTCGCACAACCAGAACAAAGTTGTCAAGCTTGAGGGCGGCCAGACTGAAATTATCTCAGGCACACAGATTCGTAAGGTAGGCCATTCCTTCCGCACTTTCTATATGATAGAGTTTGCAGGTATCAATCCGGAGAACGGAAATCCTCAGTTCTATACAAACGACGAGCTTGAAGACGGCACATACAGTAAGGAAATAACGGAAGACGCAACCAAAGCTCATTCTATTATGCTTGATAAGCATGCAGAACCCGTTATAACAGGTGGACTTTACAATAACTTGCGTTATAAATGGTTCGACCTTGGCTTCCTGTTCAATTTCCAAGCAGGAGGATATTCCTATGACTCTTGGGCACAGAAGACAGAGCACGGCGGTTACGATCTTCAGGCAAACATCCCAACATATTATGCCAATAGTTGGAAAAATCCTGGTGACATAACAGACTATGAATGTTTCTATGAGAAAAGTTCTAACGTAGCGATGCACAAGATAACGTCAAGCCGTCGACTTCACAGCACCAACTACATACGCCTTAAGACGCTTACCTTCGGCTTCACTTTGCCAAAGGAATGGATAAAGGGAATAGGGCTTAGCAGCTTGCGCTTGTATATGGCAGCAAACAACCTGTGGACATCCGCAGCTTGGGACTACTACGATCCGGAAGGCGTTATAAATGGAAGCTCAATTCAGGGCACTCCTCCTCTCAAGACTATAACTTTCGGCTTGAATGTGAACTTCTAACAATGTACGAACAAAATCAGATAAGTCATGAAAAAGAATATAATAAATTATATAACTGCTGGCGTGCTAGCAATGACCGTCGCATCGTGTGGCAACGATTGGCTTGACCTGGAGCCTTCAACAAGCGTAGTGTCGAAGGTGGAAACTGCGTCAGATGTGAAGTTTACCCTTAACGGCATATATAGTGATATGCAGAGTGCCTATGCTTATTCCGGGCGTCTTGTGTATTACGGTGACGTGACAGGTGATGACATGCAGGCCGTAAGCTCAACTAAGCGCACGGCTTCGGCATATCTCTACGGATTTACAAAGAGTTCTTCACAGGCAACATACTGGTCATATCCATATATTTTCATACAAAACTGTAACGTTATCCTTGCCAATATTGATGGTATACAGGCAATCACCGAAGACGACAAGGCAGAACTTGCCGACTATAAGGGGCAGGCTCTGGCAATACGAGGCATGTCGTTGTTTGAACTGACCAGACTCTTCGGCTATCCTTACACGAAAGACAATGGGGCGTCGCTTGGAGCTTGCATCGTTACAACAGTATCTGAGAAAGATGCAAAACCGCAACGCAGCACTGTTGCCCAATGTTACGAGCAGATAATCAGTGACCTGAAGGCAAGCGTAGACTTGCTTGGCGAGGACTTTAACAAAGGAAAGATAAATAAGTGGGCCGCCCTTACACTTCTCAGTCGCGTATATCTCTATCACGGCGATAATGCCAAGGCTTTGGAGGCGGCAGAGGTAGCGATAGAAGGTGCGCAGAAGAACGGTTATCGTCTTTGGACAAATGCTGAATATCCGACTGCGTGGGCAAATGATGCCAGCGAAACGAATCCTGGCGAAGTACTCTTCGAGATTATCAATCTCACGACAGACTCTCCTGGAAAGGAAAGTCTTGGTTACCTCAACTCTCCCGGTGGGTATTCCGATGCATGCGTAACATGTTCTTTCTACAACCTGCTCAGTGAGGATCCCAACGATGTACGACTGAAAATTATTAATGTGGCGCAGAAACCAACCTACACGTCTTCTTCTGTTATCGGCCGTGGATATGTTAACAAATATCAGCCACAAGCCGGCGAAAATGTAGAGGATGCCAATATCCCTCTCATCCGCCTGTCGGAAGCTTACCTCAATGCGGCAGAAGCGGCAGTTAAGGCTGGTGACAATGCAAAGGCGGTGACATATCTTGATGCCATAGTAAAGCGTGCAAATCCAGCCAATACCGTTGAAGGAACAACCGTAACACTTGACCGTGTTCTCACCGAACGCCGTAAAGAACTAGTGGGCGAAGGGCATCGTTTCTATGATTTGCTGCGCAATGGCTTGAGCGTTGAGCGTAAGGATGCGACAAATTCAACATTGAGCAAGACGAAACATTTATGCTCAGACGAGTATAAGACGATAACACTTGACAACTATAAAATCGTGTTGCCGATACCACAGGCAGAACGTGACGTTAGTCATATTGCCAATAACCCTGGTTATGGTGATTAAATTATCAGGTGATGAAAAAAATAAAAGGACTATTTAGCATTTTTGCTGTGGTGATGCTGACTTTGTTCAGCGTCACCGCTTTGGCTAAGAATACGCAGACAGTAACAGATGACCAAGAGTTGTCTTGCGACGGACCATACGTTCTTTATCAGCCAAACGGAGCAGTGCGTATTGTAAGTATCGGAGTTGACAAAACAATCAATGACACAACTTATGCTGTATTGCCAGACAATTTCACTCTGCATGTTGCAGATCATGAAGGTAACTACCCCTTTGATGTAAAACTGCATGCGGTGAAACGACAGCCTTGGAAGCAGACACAGGCTAGAAAAACATTCGTAATGAGCGATCCACATGGCAGGCTAAACCTTGTTGTAAGCCTGCTTCAGGGCAATGGAGTTATTGACAAAGAACTTAAGTGGGCATTTGGCGACAATCAGCTTGTAGTGATAGGGGATGTATTTGACCGTGGGTATGACGTTCCGCAAATTTTTTGGCTTTTCTATAAGTTGGAGGCAGAAGCCGAGGCAGCAGGTGGCCGTGTAACCGTAATGCTTGGCAACCATGAACCGATGGAGCTTGCTGGTGATATGCGCTATGCCAAACCGAAGTATAAAATGCTGGCAGACAAGCTTGGAGTGGAATATCGCAGTCTGTTTGGAAGCGAGACCGAACTTGGACGGTGGCTTGCAACGCGCAATGCCATGCAGCAGATAGGACGCTATATGTTTGTGCATGCAGGCATAAGCCGCGAATTTTACGAGCGCAATATTCCTATTGCTGAAGTTAACGATACTATAAGCAGTGTTCTTTTCATGAAAAGTAAGGAGCGCAAAGCGCATTCTGAGTTATGCAAGTTTCTATATGGCAATCGTGGGCCCATTTGGTATCGTGGCTTAGTATTGAAAACTAGTAAATGGTCTCATCTGAGTAATGACTCGCTTGGCATGGTGTTGCAACGCTATGACATCGACCGAATATTCGTAGGTCATACAATCTTTAAGGATATAAAGCGCTTTTACAAAGGACGTGTGATAGCTGTAAATGTGGATAATCTAGAGAATTATAACCACAGGCGCGGACGCGCTGTGCTTATTGACGGCAATGATATTTTTGTTGTAGGCGACAATGGTGTAAAGCGCAAACTGAAGTAGTCAATGGGGCACGTTATATCATAATTGAAAAAATACAAATTCCCAACTGCCATTCTGCGGCGGTTGGGAATTTGTTTAACTCAAAAGCTTGTGCTTAGAATATTGTTTCTTAACGTGCTTTCTCAGATTCTGTCTTTTAGAGAAGACGGGATTTCCGGCATAGCTCCGTTTTGGGTGCATACGTATGCACTTACGTCTACTGCCAGTTTGTGACCCTCAGCAATTGACTTTCCCTGCAGAATGGCTGCACAGAAGGCAGCTGTAAAGGAGTCGCCAGCGCCTACGGTATCTGCAACCTCTACGCGTGGCGTTTCTTGATATGACATTGAGCCAGGAGTGAATACATAACTTCCGTTTACGCCGCATGTGAGTACAAGCATGTCGAGGTTATATTTTCCCAAAATAAGCCAGCACTTGTTTTCCATGTCCAGTCCCGCATAGCCGAACATGCGCCCTATGAGTACAAGCTCTTCGTCGTTTATCTTAAGTACGTTGCAGCGTTTCATTGACTCCCTTATGATTTCCTTCGTGTAGAAATTTTGTCTGAGATTAATATCGAAGATTTTTAGGCATGGAGTGGGGGTGGAGTCAAGAAATTTGTATATTGTTTCACGACTTACCACGTTGCGTTGTGCCAATGCCCCCCAGCATACTGCCAACGTTTGCTGTGCCACAGCTCTGACATCATCATTGAATGGTATGTTGTCCCATGCAACATTTTCTTTGATGTCGTATGTCGGTACACCATCGTTGTCGAGTTCAACCTGCACCGTTCCTGTGGGGTATGGCACGCGGGGCATTAGATAGTTGAGTTGTTTTTCCTTGAGTTGTGTTACAGTCTCTTCGCCAAGCTTGTCGTCACCCAATGCACTGACAGCAATTGCCTTCACACCCATTTGGGTTGCATGATAGGCGAAGTTAGAAGGAGCACCGCCAAGTTTCTTGCCTTCGGGAAGCACGTCCCACAATGCTTCGCCAAGTCCAACAACATATTTTTCTTTCATAATCGTTTGCTTTACCTTATTATATTTATATAAGTTTGTGTAGACTTGTAGCCTTGTTGCCAACGGCTACAAGTCCGTCGTACTTTAAGTTTATAACGGTTAATACTACATGTTATTGCTTAACTTTAGGGATATAAGTGAATAAGTAAGCCACTCCTATTGTCATCACGGCAACAGCACCTGTCTGTCCTATAGCATCACTGCAGAATCCCATGAGCAGAGGAAACACGGTTCCGCCAAACAATCCCATTACCATCAGGCCGCTGACTTCATTCTTGTGTTGAGGCTCAGAAATTAAGGCCTGTGAGAAAATAATGGAAAAGATGTTTGAATTTCCATATCCTACAAGAGCAATGGCTATGAATAGAGCTAGCTTACTTGTCCCGATAAACATTCCTGCCATGCTGAGTGCCATCATTACTACGCTAAGAATAAAGAATGTGCGTGTTTTCATTATGCGTAGGAAGAAAGACCCCGTTAGACATCCCATTGTTCGGAATATGAAATATAGTGATGTGGCGAAGGCAGCTTCGTTGAGAGACCACCCTAATCGTTCTATGAGCAGTTTGGGGGCGGTGGTGTTAGTGCCGACATCTATTCCTACATGGCACATTATTCCAATAAACGAGAGCAGAACAATGGGTTTGGAAAGCAGTCTGACGCTATCCTTTACTCCACTTGCCTTTCCTGATTGATGTTCTTCCGGAATTTTTGTCGCGCTGAGAAATATGGCAGCAGCTACTCCGATAATCATGTATATAGGGAAAAGTATGCGCCAACCGTAGCCGAAGCTTGGTATTGAGGCCATTGCTCCCCACATGGCAATGTATGGTGCAAGGAATGAGGCAATGGCTTTTACGAATTGTCCGAACGTGAGTGTAGATGCAAGATTTCCGCTTATTACCATTGAAACAAGTGGGTTTAATGACGTTTGCATCAAGGTGTTTCCTATGCCAAGCAACGAGAATGCTGCAAGCATCAAGAGAAAACTCTCACCAAAGAGCGGTAAAAGAAGCGCTACAATAGTTACAATCAGTGATAGAAGCACCGTGTTCTTTCTTCCGATGCGGTTCATTAGAACACCGGTAGGTACGCTGAATATGAGAAACCAGAAGAACACTAGCGACGGGAACATGTTTGCAGTTGAGTCGTTAAGCGCAAGATCTTCCTTTACATAGTTGGAGGCAATCCCCACCATATCTACGAACCCCATTGCAAAGAAGCAGAGCATTACGGGGATTATTGCGAATTTATTGGTCTTCATCTTATAGAGTTTTAAAGTTATAGTGCAAGCTTGTGTACTTTAATGTTATTGAATTCCGCCTTTCCACCCTTTGTGTAGAATTTAAGATTCTCGTATGCCTCAATAGGAAATACAAGGTTTGTCATTGCAATTCTACCATTGTTTACGAAGATCTCTACAGACGAACGGTCAACGAAAATATCAATGTGGAATGTATTGCTTTGGCAGAGCGACAATGGGGCCCATGTGGCAAGAGCAAAATCGTTCTTGTAGTTAATGGAGTTTACTACGCGTGCAGGTTGTTTCGCTTGTTTTTCGCGTTGCTTGTCCCATGCTGCTTCAATATCGTGCGGTACGGCTCTTTTCCCGAAATCAGTAAGTCCGCTTTCTGTACGGTCCATTACGATACGCCCTTTCTTCATGTCGAAATAAATAATGGCACGCTCGCGCTTGTTATTTGAAATCTCTATACCAGCAATGCCGTTGGCATCAGGTGTTATGTCTGCCTCTATTTCAAAAGCTCCGTCCATTCCTGCTGCAGCTCCCTTTAACTCTTTCGTGCCGTCTACCGTTTCGTTTCCAAGATCGTGCGTAACTTTGCGCAGCACCGTTACTTCTGGAGCAACGTTTTCAGAGAGATAGTATTTGTCGGCTATGGAGAAGAGCTTCAGTTCGCGAGGCAAAGCATTGGCTCCACGGTTCTGTTTGAATGGAGTAAGGTTCGCATACTGCCAGTTACTCATCCATGTCAAGGCAAGAACCCTGTCTCCTGTGTTTGAGAACGTAACTGTTGCATAATGATCCTTACCGTAATCCAGCCATTTTACATCGTGAGCGTCAGGACAAGTGAAGTTCTTTCCGTCAAAATCTCCCACGAAATATTCTGTTGCACTACCTCCGAAGATACATCCCGGGTTAATGTTCATCGTCATAATCCACTTCATGTTCTTCTTGTCGCCGTTTACTGGAAGTTGGAAAAAGTCGGGACACTCATATTGGCATGGTTGTTGTCCGAGCCCGTTGCCAAAGGAACTGACGTAAGTCCACTTCTTAAGGTTCTTTGATTTATAGAAGCGTGTTTCCTTGTCTGCAGAAACAATCATGTACCAGCATTTGCCCTTCTCATACCAGAACACCTTCGGATCACGGAAGTCTTTCAGACCGTCAAAAGGAGTCAGCACAGGATTTCCTTCATACTTCGTGAATGTGCGCCCGTTGTCATTGCTATATGCCATACATTGTATTTGGCCATTCTTGTCGCTAGCCGAGGTGTATAATGCAACAATTGCGTTTTTACCATATCCGGCAGTGTTGTTTTTGTCAATTACCGAGCTCCCGGAGAAAATATGTCCAAGAGTATCGCGTGCTATGGCTGGAGAAAGATGATCCCAATGAATTAGGTCGCGGCTTACAGCGTGTCCCCAGTGCATGTTTCCCCATTTCGATCCGTATGGATTGTATTGAAAGTAGAGGTGGTATTCACCATCTTTGTAAACCATTCCGTTAGGGTCGTTCATCCATCCGTAGAGTGGTGTAAAGTGATAGGTGGGACGATAGTAATCAGTATTAGTTGTATCGAATGTGTTGCTAAGCTTCATGAGATTCGTTGCCAAGGAGTTCTTCTTCAAACCAAGGATTTTTACGGTCGCAGTCTTGCCGTTTCCAAGTTCAAAAGGCACGTAGTAGTCTGCTCCGTTTTGGGCAAGTCTAATATCCATCCATGTGTCGGCAGGTGAACCTGTGCAGAGAAGAACCTTGGCTTCTTCCTTTTCTTCCTGAATAGGCAGAAGAATATATTTGGTAGGCTTGTCAATGCGTATTATGGTTGTGTCGCCTATATGTGCGATGTCCATTTTTTGTGCCATAGCTGTGGCGGCAGTCATTGATGTTGCAAGGCAGATTGCCTTCAGTATATTGGTTTTCATAATTGATATGGTTTAAGTTATGTTGTAAGATTATGTTTCCTTTTAGGTAAGCGTCTGCCGATACTGTGTTGTAATCAGCAGGTACTTAGGCGAAGTTCTTGCTTAAAATTTAAGCGAAGCACTGAATTCTACTGTGAATGGGCGAAGGTAGCTGCCGGTCATAAGCTGGTTCTTTATACCTTTGGCTTCGTCTTTGGTTATAAGTTCCGCTCCTGCAATACTTCCTTTTGCTCCTGTTTGATTGAGGAAGTTTACAACTGTGCATCCTAATGAAAGGCGTTTGTTTACTTGCCAGTTTACACCACCGAATGTTTCCCAGTGTCCGTTGAAATAATATGCCTCGTTGATGTTTGCATATGTCTTTGAGAAATAGCGGAAACTTGTCCAAACTTTGATGTTTTTGGTAATCATATAGCTAGGGTCAAGTTCAAGAAGAATTTCAGGAATCTCTGCTACGATATTATCAGTTGCATTGATATTGCCTACGTAACCATCATTGAACGTGATGGAAGTTTCATATTTCTTGTATGTAGGTTTCTGGTATGTGAAGAGGAAATGGAAGTCAAAGCCTTTGAAAGGATGCATAACAGCATCGGTTGTCCACCCCCATGTCTGTATATCGTAGGTCAGAGGTGCTGCTTTTATTTCACTTCCGTGTTGCAGGTTAAGCGTAGAATTGTTGTTCGTCTTTGAGATGTACGAGAAGAGGGATGTGAGACTCAGCCATGAATTATTGTAGTATATGCCGATGCGACCGAGGGGAACGGATATTTTGTCGGTGTTAGGCATTGTTGCTGGCGCAAATGCTTCAAATTTTGGATGCTGCACGATGTACGTAAAGTCTCCAGTAAGTCCAAAATTATTTGTCAGCTTGTATGTTGCTGCAATGGAGAAATCATAATTGAACCAGTCATATTTCAGTTTGTTTGGTGTTATGGTTGTTCCATCGGAGGCGGTGGCACCAAGATAATAGTCAGCAAATCGTCCGACAAATTCCCCTTGAGCATTCTTTACTGCTGCATTCTCACCGTTGAGGCTTTGCCATTCAAGTCGAAGTCCGTAGTATAGGTTTAGCTTGGAAGTAATGTCCCAATCGTGTGTGGCATATATTGCAAGTTTATTCTCATGTCCTTTGTAGTATTCCGAAGCATTTTTGTTAAAGTCATAGAAGCAACTTGTGCGTTTGTTCGCATCCCATAATCTTTGTGCAAAGCTGCCGTCAGACGGAACACTTTGGTCATACATCGTAGTATTTGAGCAGTAATCTATATTGTAGAACCACTCGTTTATGCCGATGCGAAGGGTGGAATTGTTAAGACGCTTCTGCAATTCGTTGGTAAAGAGGAGCTCATCGACTGTTCCTGCATTCAGACATGACATACGTGTCTGCACGTATTGTCCATCATAGGAATTTACCTTTCCTTCAAGGTCTCGGTACTGATAGTTGTAAAGTCCTTGATTATCCTGACTCTTCAAGTCGATGAGCGCCATAGGTGTCTGGTATACCATTGCGCCACGGCTGTGGTCGTAGCGTAAAATGGTTTTCATTTCAATTCCGTTGTCCCATTTATATTTGTTCATTAGCTCTATTTCGCTTGATTTGTTCAAGCAAGCGTCATATAAAGTTTTCTGTTCCAATTCGCCAGTCCGCATGTTTCTGTATGTCATGGTGTTGTCTGTTGGCAGATATGACGTGGTTCCAAGTTTGAAATTGCCATATTCTTTTACGCTACCATCGCCAACATATATGAAAGGTGCGCTTTGTGTGGCATAATTGTAAACATTGTGACTGTTGCTATATTTATACATTGCAGTCAATTCGCCGCGCTTTCCGTTGTATCTTTTGGTTATTAGTGCTTTGTAAATCTGTGTTCTGTCTTGGTATGGCGTGGATTTGATTTTGAATGTTCCAGGATCGAAATCCTGATACATATTAAAACTATAGAACCAGTCGCGGCCCATGTCTCCGTTTAAGTTCATTGAGAATTCCTGTAGGCCGAAATGGTTACTCTTATAGTTGAGAGTTCCGTTGAAACCTTTCTGCCCTAGTTGTGTAAATGAGTTAACAGCATATCCAATGTTGCCAGTTGTGATAGCGGTTTCTGCAATTTTCAGTAGCCCTTGGTGGCTGAGACTAGCATCACCGCGCCATGTCGTATTTACAGAATGTGGATTTGTGGCATATGTAACAGGCAGTCCGTTTTCCAAAACGTTTACATCTGCAGATGGCAGACCTATTTGTATTTCGCGCGGACCATTTGCACTAGCCGCATTGAGCATGACGTTGCGGTTTCCTTCTTCTTTTGAATTCGTCGTTTTCTCTTCTTGTGCAGAGCTGTTTGCTGCCGCCATAATAAGTACCGCAGCAAGGATAGACTTAGGTAATCCGTTCATAACTTTTAGGTTTGGGTTGTAGTTGTTTGATTTTTCTGGCGCAAAGTTATGCAACGTTTAGACTTTGCGTCGGCTACTTATGGTTCATAAACAGAAACGAATCGTTCGTTGCATCAATTGTTGCATGCAATGAACGATTCGTTAGGCTTTTCTTTCTATGTTATTTGCAGTTCTGTTGAAGTTTCAACGTATTTATTTGCTTATTTCTCCTGGTTTAACTCCAAATTCCTCTTTGAAGCGTTTCGCAAAATACGATGGAGTAGTAAATCCAACCTCGTATGCCACTTCCTGAACCGTTCTGTCTGATGTTTCCAGCAGGTGCTTTGCCTTTGCAAGGCGTGCCTTGCGGAGCAGGTCAACAACGGAATAACCCGTAAGGGCTTTTACCTTTCTGTAAAGTTGAACGCGGCTTAGACCAATTTCCGTCCCAAGATCCTCCACTGAATAATCAGCGTCAGGAATATGACTCTTAATTATCTTTCGCAATTGTGCCACGAAGGTTTTGTCGCGTTCGCCTAGTGTTTCTTCTTCGTCGGCCTGTTCCTGTATTGTTCCCGAGAAGATTCTTTTCAGTTGTCTCCTGTTTTTAAGCAGATTATCTATGCGTGTTGTGAGAGTATGGGCAGAGAAAGGTTTTGTTATGTACGAGTCCGCACCAGTGGCATAGCCTTCCGCGCGTTGTTCTTCAAGGCTACGGGCGGTAAGAAGTATTATTGGTATATGACTTGTAGAAACGTCCTCTTTCATGCGTCTACTTAGTTCAAGTCCATCCATTACAGGCATCATAATATCAGAAACAACTATTTGTGGTACTTTTCTGCGTGCGTATTCCAAACCTTCCGCTCCATTCTGAGCTTCTATAACGTTGAAATGTGGTTGCAAGATAGTTCTTAGATAGCTTCTCATGCTGGCATTATCATCAACAATCAGCACTAGTGGATTTGTATTGTCGTTGTCTTCAGTATCAATGAGCGCTTCGGTGTTTTGCTTTGTCGTTATGTCTTTTGTCGAATAGTCGTCAGCAAGAGTGTTATCTGCCTTGTATGATATAGCATCGGCATCCTGTGTTTTATCGTATCCCGGTTGCTGTAAGGGGATTTCTATAGCGAATGCTGAGCCTTTTCCCATCTCGCTTTTTACGGAAACTTTTCCGTTATGCAGATCCGTGTATGCTTTTACGATGGCTAGGCCGATGCCAGTTCCGCCAACAGACCCTTTCGCTTGGTAGAAACGCTCAAAGATGTGCTTGCAGTCTTCCTCAGACATACCGCGTCCTGTGTCGGCAACGACAATTCGGAACGTCTTGTCAGTAAGTTCTAGCTGCGTGCTTATTTTTCCACCCTGCGGCGTGTATTTCAGAGCGTTTGTCATTAGGTTGAAGTAAATGTGCGACAATTTTTCCTTGTCTGCAATAACTATGGAACTTTTTTCTGCATTGTATTCAAGTTTTAGCCCCTTTCTCGTTGCTACAGCAGTAAAGTCCTTTTCCCAAGCTTGCAATTCCTCGCCAATATTGAAGCGGTTTAATTTTAGTTTGGCCTTCTCATTTTGTATACGTCTAAACTCAAGTATTTCGCCAACCAGTTGTGTCAGAATTTTGGCATTGCGGCGTATCATTTCCACGAGATTACGGTCTTCCCCTTTTATTGAAGGCTTTTCGGCAAGTTGTTCGGCTGGTCCTGATATTAGAGTGAGGGGTGTGCGTAGTTCATGGGAGATATTTGTAAAGAAACGCAACTGTGTTTGCGTCATTCTTTCCATGTCTGTAGTCATTTTCTTTTGTTGTGCGATGCTATCTTGCAGTTTTTTGTTGAAGCGTGTTTTTGCAAGGTAAGCTTTTACGGCAAAGGTACAGACCCCAAACAATAGACAAACGAGGAATATCAGCATGAAAAGATAGCTACGTTGTGTGTCGAAAGCATTTGTTGTTGCTTCAACTCTGTTTCTTAAGGACAGGAGATAGTCGGCTTGCCTTTGTGTTTCGTCATTTTGCATTAGCAGAACGTTTGCGTTGTCGCGTGTTACGAGAGCAGACGAAAGCAGGTTTTCTCTCTTGAAAGGCTTTTTGTTTAATATGTCTATAGCCAGTTTCATCACTTCGTCACCGCGTGTCGGATAGATGTATGATGCTAGCAATTCACCATCTTTTACCAAATGCATCCCTCCGCCCCCTTGTGGCATAGCATCTATGCCAAGAAATTTCACCTTGCTAAGGTCTATACCATGCTTTTTCGCAGCCTTTCGAGCTCCCATTGCCATGCGATCATTGTGGGCGAAGACATAATCGAAGTCTGCTGGTGCGGCATTTAGAAGAGAATCGGTAAGTCTGTAAGCGTTTTGCTCCGTCCAGTCACATTCCACGCTTTTCGTGATGTTCATGTTACTGTGTTTCGCAACTTCTGTGTCAAATCCTTTTGCTCTGTCTACAGCAGGAGACGATGTTGAGAGACCGCAGATTTCCAGTATCCGCCCACGTCCTTTTATTTGTGTTGAAAGGTATTTAGCGATATTGCGTCCCATTTCTTCATTGTCAGCCCCGATGTATGCAGTATATTTCTGTGATCGCGTCCTTCTGTCAAACACGATTACGGGTATCCCCTTGTCGTATGCTCTTTCAATAGCTTCAGAAACTTTCACTTGTCCTGGGGCTACGATAAGCAAATCCACTCCCATTTCAACGAATTGGTCTATTTGTCGTGTCTGTAACTCTATGTCATCGTATGCTGACGAAATGCGAAGGTCAATGCCTTCGTATGAGAATGCGGATAGCCGTAGCTCGTTGTTAAGTTTTTCTCGCCATACATCTTCGCTGCATTGCGACACACCGATAATGAAATTGGGAGAACGTTTGCCGCATGATGCAAATACAGTAAGAATACAGAGCAACGTAAAAAACATGTAAATGGGTGTTCTTCTCATAGTTTCCGTTAAGGTGTTTTATGCTGTCAATGACATTATATATAATAATGTGTAATTAAATAACTTTGATAAGAAAGATATTGAGCGGCAAAATAGTTCTTCATTTTTGCAAAGTTAGCAATTATTTTGGTACATCAAAAGAATTGCGTATCTTTGGGGCATTAAAATTCATACATAAAAAAGCTATAACTAAAGCAGATTTAGCATAACAGATTAAAAAACTAAAGGACATGAAAAGATTTTTTTATGCATTGTTTTCAGTAATGCTTGTTTTAACAGGTGCAGTTGTTGCAGTTTCTTGTGGTGATGACGATGGTGAAGAGGTTCAAACCCAGAAAGGTACTGTGGTTGTTTACATTGGAACGACCGATGATATGCTAGGCTTCTCAAACATTTCTTGCGAGGTTAAACCAGAAAGTGGGCAGACTATATCACGCACGTTGAAGGCTACGGATTTTTCTGAGAACAGCGAATTGTATAGCCAAAGGGTGGCTTTAAAAGGCAGCCCAGTCAAAAAATTCTATAAACTGGAAATTCCTGCCAGCTCACTCCCATATAAATTCACTACAAAAGCAACATTTGACTTTAACAATACGGAGCTTACTGCAGAAAAATACGACATAGGCTTTTATTTCGCGGCGTCTTTTTTGCCAGAAGGCTCAAGTTTAGAGAACTTTGGAAAGGAAACAACTCTTTCTACCAAAGGGATTGTTAAGACGGTGATACCGGAAGCACTGCAATTATACTCTAAAAAATGTACTTATACATTCCAGATAAACAAGAATGGAGTGGTGCAAATAGTTGGTTGAAGCTAGTTCTAATGCACTTAAACTAACGGCAAAATAGCCGCAGATCTTTGCACAAATATTCATAAATGTGCAAAGACTTGCGGCTATTTTATATAAAAAAGAGGCGAAATTCTCTTTTTTGCACATAAGATATTGCGGGTGTGCAAAAAAGTCTTACCTTTGCACCGCTTTTTCCGTAGGCACTCTTTATTTGCAATTATGTAGAATGTCTCCGGTGGATAACGGAATAATAACAAAACAATAGGAAAATGTCTTTTAATTTATTGGAAGGAAAGCGCGGTATAGTATTCGGCGCATTGAATGAAGCTTCGATAGCGTGGAAAGTAGCAGAACGCGCCGTAGAAGAGGGAGCAAGCATCGTATTGACAAACACTGCGGTTGCTTGTCGTATGGGAACCATAGACGAACTAGCTAAAAAGACAGGTGCAACGGTAATACCAGCCGACGCGACATCGGTAGAAGACCTGACCAATCTCTTTGAAAAAGCTCAGGACGCATTGGGTGGAAAGATAGACTTTGTGTTGCATTCATGCGCAATGAGCGTCAATATGCGAAAGAAACGTACCTACGATGACCTTGACTATGGATTCCTTAACAAGACGCTTGACATCTCGGCAATCTCGTTCCATAAGATGTTGCAGGCAGCCAAGAAGCTAGATGCTTTAAACGAGAACGCTTCTGTTCTTGCGCTAACTTACATCGCTTCCCATCGTACTTTCTTCGGATATAACGACATGGCTGATGCTAAGTCTTTGCTTGAGTCTATTGCGCGTAGCTTTGGTTATATATATGGCCGTGAGAAAGGTGTTCGTATCAATACAATTTCGCAGTCGCCTACGTTTACAACGGCAGGAAGCGGCATAAAAGGGTTCGATGGTCTCTATGATTTCTCAGATCGTATGTCGCCACTTGGCAATGCTAGCGCTGATGAATGTGCAGATTATTGCGTGGTAATGTTCTCTGATCTGACAAAGAAAGTTACCATGCAAACGTTGTTCCACGATGGTGGATTCTCAAGTATGGGTATGTCGTTGAGGGGAATGACCCAGTATAACAAATCGTTTATAGACGAGAATCGCGACGAGAACGGAAAGATTATCTATGGATAATACAATAACTCCGTGTCGTTGACGCAGTTTTGGCATTGAAGCAAATGGTTTTAATGTTTGAACGATATTATAATCTTACGGGCAAAGGAATGTAGCATGTACGGCAATTCCTATTGCCCGTAATTTTTTTGATTGGGAATTCCTTTATTTTGGCATAAGGATTTTGCCTTATAAAATAATATAGCTGCATGGGGTAAGATTTTATACAAAGAAAAAGACAACATTCCTTTTAGAAATGTTGTCTTTATGTTGGGATACTCGGACTCGAACCAAGAATGACAGGACCAGAATCTGTAGTGTTACCATTACACCATATCCCAAGATTTGCAATGCGTTGCCGCTCAATTGCATGTGCAAAGGTACGGCTTTTTTTTGAACTGCAAACAAAAGTCGCAACTTTTTTTTTAAAAAATCCAAAATAACGCTGCAGAATAATGGTTTTCGGATAAATCGGCTTACCTTTGCATCCTGTTGGCGTATGCATATATTATATAAGGTATAGCAGCATAAAGTTAGAATATAAACAGAGTAACATATAAATTTTTTAATGGAACAGAACAACATTCTTGTAGAAACAATAGTAAAAGGCATTCAAGAGAAGAAGGGTACAGATATAGTTGTCGCAGACTTGCGTGGCATCGATGGTACGATATGCGACTATTTCGTGATTTGTCAAGGTGGTTCGCCTACTCAAATTGATGCTATTGCCGACTCCGTTGAGGAAACAGCCCGCATTGAAGCTGGTGAAAAGCCTGTCAAAGTGGCAGGATTGACCAATGCCCAGTGGGTGGCAATGGACTATTCAGATGTTATGGTGCATATCTTCTTGCCAGAAGTACGCCAGTTTTATAATTTGGAAGACCTTTGGGAAGACGCAAAGGTTACACGTATTCCTGATATAGATGCTGAATAATTGCAGCAAGGCATAGCCGCAACGTCTATGCGTGCAATGCAGAATCACAATCAATACTACTGATATGAATCCGAACAACAATTTAAATAACAATAGAAACAACAACAAAATGCCGAAATTCAATATGGGATGGATTTACGGCATTGCCATTGTCGGTTTGCTCATCGCTTACGTAATGGGCGGAAACAATATTGGTGGAAGTGCCGGGAAGCAGGCTTCATATACAAAATTCCAAAGCTATGTGGTCAACGGGTACGCCAACAACATTGTTGTAAACAAGGATAATGGCAAACTGAAGATGTTTGTAAAGCCTGAATACATACGGCAAATTTTCGGAGTCGGCGTAAATCAGGTGGGCACAAACCCTTTTGTTGAAGTACAGTATGGCGGAATAGACAAACTTGAAAGTTTCATTGATTCGGCTCGCGCCGCAGGAACGTTCAAGGGCGACCTTACCTACGATAGCGACAAAGGCAATATCCTGACATATGTCCTGCAGACATTGGGACCAATAATCATATTCTTTGCCATTTGGTTGTTCTTCATGCGTCGCATGGGCGGCGGTGGTGGCGGTGGAATTCTTGGCGTTGGCAAAAGCAAGGCTAAGGTCTACGACAAGGAAAACACAGAAAAGCAGGTAACATTCAAAGATGTTGCAGGACAAGAAGGGGC
Organism: bacterium; assembly: GCA_963661195.1. Lineage (GTDB taxonomy): Bacteria > Bacteroidota > Bacteroidia > Bacteroidales > Bacteroidaceae > Prevotella. Next base: position 106,998 of record CAVLBD010000003.1, on the reverse strand, counting down.
TAAGCAGGAAGTGCAAGAGATTGTTGATTTCTTGAAGAACCCGCAGAAATACACCGAACTAGGCGGAAAAATACCTACAGGCGCATTGCTGATCGGTCCTCCGGGAACGGGAAAAACTCTTTTGGCCAAGGCTGTTGCCGGCGAAGCCGGTGTGCCATTCTTCTCAATGAGCGGTTCCGACTTCGTGGAAATGTTCGTTGGCGTTGGTGCAAGTCGCGTGCGCGACCTTTTCCGCCAGGCAAAGGAGAAAGCACCATGCATAATATTCATTGACGAGATAGACGCTGTCGGGCGTGCCCGTAGCCAAAGCCCCTCTATGGGCAGTAATGACGAGCGTGAAAGTACGCTCAATGCTCTTCTTACAGAGATGGATGGTTTCGGAACAAATAGCGGTGTGATAGTGCTCGCCGCAACCAACCGTGCCGATATGCTCGACAAAGCCCTTTTGCGAGCAGGCAGATTCGACAGACAAATAAGCGTAGACTTGCCTGATCTAAACGAGAGAAAAGCAATCTTCGAGGTGCATCTGCGCCCGATAAAGAAGGATACCAATGTCGATGTGGAGATGTTGGCTCGCCAAACTCCAGGCTTCTCTGGTGCCGATATAGCGAACGTATGCAATGAGGCGGCACTTATTGCTGCACGTAACGGCAAAAAAACAGTGGAGAAACAAGACTTCCTTGATGCCGTAGACAGGATAATAGGCGGTTTGGAAAAGAAGACCAAAGTTATGACTGCGGGCGAAAAACGTTCAATAGCCATTCACGAAGCAGGGCATGCCACTATTTCCTGGTTCACTGAGCATGCCAACCCACTTGTTAAAGTATCCATCGTTCCTCGTGGGCGTGCGCTTGGTGCAGCATGGTACATGCCAGAGGAGCGCCAGATAACAACAAAAGAAGCAATGCTCGATGAGATATGCTCGTTGCTTGGCGGCCGAGCAGCCGAAGAACTCTTCACTGGTCATATCTCTACTGGGGCGATAAACGACCTTGAGCGTGTCACCAAAAGCATGTATGGCATGATTGCTTATGCTGGAATGAGCGATAGGCTTCCCAATATCAGCTACTATAACAACAATCAGTATAACTTCCAGAAGCCATATTCCGAGACTACAGCAAAGATAATGGACGATGAGGTGCTGAAAATGATTGCCGAACAATATCAACGTGCCAAGGATATCCTGACAGAACATAAGGAAGGGCACAACCGCTTAGCGGAACTCTTGATAGAACGCGAGGTTATTTTTGCCGAAGATGTAGAGAAAATATTCGGAAAGCGCCAGTGGGTAAGTAGGTCGCAAGAGATTCTTGAAGCCAACGAACAGAGAGCTGCTGTTAATCCAGAGAGCCATGAAGCAGAAAAAGCAGCGGAAGGCATCTTGCATGACGGTGATGCGGAAGATATAGTAAATCCATCTTGATTAAGAAAAAACATAGACAGAATACCATGACAGAAGAAAAGCATGGCAAAATGGCCAATCTTGTGGCTCGCACAGTGACGGGAATTTTCTTTGTCGCAGCAATAGTAACATGTTTCCTGCGCCCACTTGCAATGGAATTGTTGTTTGCTCTAGTTACGGGACTTTCGATGTGGGAGTATACAGGGCTGGTTAATGCCAAGGAGAACGTGCAGGTGAATAGATTTATCAGTACCGTGGCAGGAGTGTATTTCTTCCTTGCCGTAGGTGGCTTTTGCAGTGGTGTAGTGCCAACGGGTGCGGTGTTTATTCCGTATCTCCTCACCATTGTTTACCTTTTCATCAGCGAGCTGTATGCAGGCGGAAGCAATGCCATTGAAGACTGGGCGCACACTATGCTCGGACAGATGTATATTGCGCTACCGTTCTCCACAATCAACGTGCTTGCCTTTAACGCTAGTGCGGGCGGACAAGCGGTATTCAACTACATAGTGCCTCTTTGTATCTTCATATTCCTATGGACAAATGATACGGGAGCTTATTGTAGCGGTTCGCTTTTCGGACGTCACAAACTCTTTCCACGTGTGTCGCCAGGCAAGTCGTGGGAAGGTTCTATTGGCGGAGCCGTTTTGGTGGTTGTTGCCGCAATTGTGGTCTATCATTTCTTCCCGTGGATTGAAACGGAACTGCAGCTTTCATTGTTGCAGTGGATAGGTCTGGGCCTGGTTGTCGTAGTGTTCGGAACATGGGGCGACCTTGTGGAATCCCTCTTTAAACGCACGCTTGGAATAAAAGACAGTGGGAATATCTTGCCAGGACATGGCGGCATGCTCGACCGTTTCGACTCTTCGTTGATGGCTATGCCCGCAGCGGTTGTTTATCTATATACCCTAACGTTGTTGGGGACATAATGGTTTGAATACGCTTATCCGTTAAAATAAAAATCCGCCGCTACAGGAGAAACTTTGTTACCTCCCTTGTAGCGGCGGAGTTTTTTATGCGATGTTCCACATCGTTTCAAGCAGAACTTTCCCCGAATGTGTTTTGAAAATTTTTTCTTCAAACGTCCTGATGGCATTCTCAGAAAGCTGGTCTTCATAAGAGTTTACAAGAAAATCTGCCTCAAGCAATATCTGCCAGTCGATACCTTCTACGTCTTTATACGTGTGATGGTGGGCAATAAGAAAGCACACCCGCTCAATCTGTTCCTCTGTATATCCGCCAAGATTGTCAAGCAACCGCCGTGCCTCGCCTGGTCCCAGCTCTTCTTGATGTTTTCCGTTGCAGTCGCCATATTTTTCCTCGCTTGCATGAATGCCGATGTCGTGGAGTATCGCTGCTGTTTCAAGTATGAATAGTGTTTCTTCGTCAACGTTCTCCATTTTTGCTATCGCTGCAGCAAAATCGTGAACCTTTATGAAATGTTGTATTCTTGGCACGTCCCCCGTGTCATACTCTACCATTGCTGCGAGCAGTTTTGTGTGTTTCTTGTTCATTTCCCGTTAGTGTTTTTTGCGTAACTTTGTTGCACCGGATGTTTCCGGCTTGCCTCTTTACATCTCGTCAATCTCACTTCCCGTACGTTCCATCACGTTTGCCGCCATACAGTCTGCGGCATGTATGATTGCAACAAGTGGATATAATTTCTGTGCCGTGTCGAAATTCCTCACTTCTTCAAAGCTATTCAGATTAACGCCCCATGCGCCCATGTGCCAGCGTATTGCCAACATCTCGTCATCATAAAGTTCCATACCGCTCAGCAACACTACAACGAGAGATTTTTCACCATGTCCCATGGGGAATTTCTTGTATGTCACCTTGTAACCCTCAGAGTCTTCCCATTGTCCCAAAGCGTTTTTGCGCTTCTTCACGCTGCGTTTGTATATGTCGCTTTTGCAAACGTCATGCAAAAGTGCAGAGATTATTATGCTTTCGCGTTTCACTTCGTTGTTTAGCGACGGTTCAAGGGCTTTCATACTCTCCCAGATAGCCAGTGCTGCATGGCATGTGTTAAGAGAATGAAGCAGCAGGCCTCCCTCTGTATTCAAGTGGTGTCCGGCAGAAGCAGGAGCAACGAAAAAGCCAATTCGCTCCAACTCTTCTATAACATCGTCAACGCCTTCACGCTCTGTTGAGCGCAGAAGCTCTATAAACTCTTCTTTCTTTTCTGTTATGTCTGCTTTCATTTTATCCAATATGATAGTTTACTCTACAAAACTACTGATTTTTAGCATTGCAACAAAGCGGTGATTGTTTTTTGTTTGCAGATATTTATGGCAACAGACGGCTGATTCGTTCTGAAACACCGCTTGAACATAATTTTTAGCCCGCTGGCAAATAATCCTTTCCCAGCGGGCTTTTGCGTGCGAATCCGCATGGATGCTATTAAAGCATGTTTGTTCGCATCTCTTTTCGCACCCTGCATGAGGTTAAAATAAACTAAAGCGCTTGTTGGGTTGTGCTTAATACCTTAATTTTGTCTGAGGAAAACAAACTATCTAGAACGACAATAGACAAACAACATGAAGAAAACATTCACATTTGTAGCGGTCGTGATGTTAAGTGTAGCTTCGGCGTTTGCTGGCGACTACACTAAATATTACGAAAATCTGCCAGTTAAGATTACAGAACCTGCAATGCCTTCAATTCCAGACAACAGTGTTAACTTGAAAGATTTCGGGGCTATTGGCGATGGTCTTACTCTAAACACAGAAGCCTTTGCGCAGGCAATTAAGCAACTCGGCAAGAAAGGCGGAGGACATCTCATCGTTCCGCAAGGCGTTTGGCTTACTGGCCTTATCTCTCTTAAGGATAACATTGACCTTCACCTAGAGAAGAATGCCATAATTCTGGCAACGCCAGATAAAAACCTGTTCATCAAGACAAAAGACGGGCAGGCAGAGAGTAAATGCACGCCACTGATAACTGCGAGCAAGCGCACAAACGTTAGTATCACGGGCGAAGGCATTATCGATGGCAACGGGGCCGTATGGCGGCCAGTGAAGCGCACTAAAGTGAGCGATGTGGAGTGGAAACGCTTTACGGACATGGGTGGAACTGAAACCGAAGGTGGAAAACTTTGGTTTCCATTCAACCTAACGCATTTTGGCAATATTGCTGATAATCCCGAGGCGCAAGAGAACATGAGAAACCATCTGATAAGATTTACAGACTGCGAGCGTGTCTTCGTAAGTGGCGTAACAATTCAGAATTCTCCTAAGTTCCATCTTATCCCAACGCGTTGCAACAACGTCATTGTTGACGGCGTTACAATCCGTTGCCCATGGAATGCGCAGAATGGTGATGCACTTGACATAAGTTGCTGCCGCAATGTCCTGATTGTTAACAATACCATTGATGCCGGCGACGATGGCATCTGCATGAAGGGTGGGGCAGGAAAGAAGGCTGCACCCGACGGGCCTTGTGAGAATATACTTATACAAGATAATAAAGTATACCATGCGCATGGTGGTTTCGTGATAGGCTCTGAATTTTCAAACGGCATGAAAAACATTGTCGTACGCCGCAATGTCTTCTCAGGAACCGACACCGGACTACGCTTCAAAAGCGGCATTGGCAGGGGCGGAAAAACAGAGAATATATACGTTAGCGACATTGTTATGAATGACATTAACGGCGAGGCGATTATCTTTGAATGTACTTATGCAGACAAGAAATACAAGGTTAACGATGATAATGGCGAGGCTGTGATACCAAAGAACGCAGAGTACGTGCCTGAGTGGAACGACATCCATATAAGTAATGTGACATGCCGTGGGGCTCAGACGGCAGTTAAAGCTTATGGCCTGCCGGGTTACGACTGTCTTAAGAACATAACAATTGACAATTCCACATTCTTCTATACGAAGAAGGACAAAGAAATATTCCCGAATGCCGACGTTAAGATAACAAACTGTAAGTTCGCTACATATTGATGCATGGCTTTTTTTTAGAAGCCATCTAAAAAGCGTATCTTTGCACATCCAATAAAAGATAGATGCGAGCACTCCGTTGCAACGGAGCGCTCGGGAAACATTGACAAATCAACAAGCAATACCGATTAAACATGGAGCAAGAGAGTAAACTATTTCAGGAAGTTAATGGCGGATATACCATGCTTGATGCCATAGAAGAGGCAAAACGCTGCTTGAACTGCAAGGTTCCGCAGTGTAAAAAAGGCTGTCCGATAAGCCATGATATACCGAATTGGATTCACGAACTGTCTATGGGAAACCTTGGCAATGCGATGAACATAATAAACGGCAAAAGCAATCTTCCAGCAGTCTGCGGCCGTGTGTGTCCACACGAAAAGCAATGTGAGGGACATTGTGTGATGGCTAAGAAAGGAAAAGGCATTCGGGTTGGCAAACTGGAACGGTTTATAGCTGATTTCGACGGAGATATGGGACTGATACGCGAGAAGTTATTGCCTAAGACGCGTGGAAAGGTTGCCGTTATAGGCTCCGGTCCGGCAGGATTGACCATTGCCGGCGATTTGGCACGCCAGGGATTCAATGTGGAAATATTTGAAATGGAACCAGAACCCGGCGGAGTGCTAATGTTCGGCATACCGGAATATCGTTTGCCAAAGGAGATTGTCAGACGAGAGATAAAGAAAATCGAAGAACTCGGCGTGGTGTTCCACTGCAATGTTACCGTGGGAAAAGACACGAACATCGACAAACTCTTCGCAATGGGCTTTGATGCTATATTCATGGGCACAGGAACTGGCAAGCCAAAGAAACTGGATATCCCAGGAAGTAATTTGAAGGGTGTGCGTCAGGCCATTTGGTTCTTGAGACGTGTAAGCCTTTATAACGAAGGAAATCTTGACCGTGACGAAGTTGTCGTGCACGAGGGCAACCGCGTATTTGTGATTGGTTGTGGAAACACGGCAATGGATGCCGCCCGCACTGCGGTGCGCATGGGAGCTGGCGACGTGCAGGTTGTATATCATCGCACGGTGAACGACATGAGTGCGCTGAGGTCAGAATACGACGAGGCGGTGGAAGAGGGCGTAAAGTTCAACTGGGAGTCGAGCATCGTTGAAATTCATGACAATGATGGAGTGCTAAACGAAGTGGTAATAGAGACGAAAGACGGCGAACGCCGCACGGAAAAGGCTGATTTTGTGATAATGGCAGTAGGCTCTGCCCCCGCCAGCCGTATCGTTTCTACCACAACGGGCATCGATGTGGACGACCGCGGATATGTGCTTACGCGCGAGAAGCCTTATGGTATGACAACAAGAAAAGGAGTCTTTGCCGGCGGTGATGTGGTTAACATGCCGTCAACCGTTGTTCTTGCCATGCGCGATGCTAAACAGGTGGCAGAGGGCATAGCACAATATGTTGATGCCGTTAAACTGCTTGAGGCAATCAATATGGACGGTGAATTGAAGCCGTCACAGGATGAGGCATAGCGCTCATCATTTCAATGAAGTAAGAAAAGTATCATGGGGACATATACTATAATAGGTGTTGTTGCGTTTGTCGTTGCTTTTTTCTTGGGAAAGTATTTTGCTGCTAGCGGTCAGACGACTAGAAACACAGAAAGTGAGGCAAAACTTCAAGAGCAGATTCGCTCGTTAACATCCGAGCGTGACGTAGAAAAAGCCAATGTCCAGAATCTGCGCGAGCAGATTCTGCAACTTCGTGCCGATAGCGAGAAACAATTGCAGGAGCAGAAGCGTAATAGTGAAGTCCTGCTTTCAGACGAGAAACAGCGCGGAGCAATTGCATTGGAAGAGGAACGCCAGCGAAATTTGAAGGTTCTTGATGAGGAGCGTCAGCGAAATTCCAGTCGTGAGGCGGAATTAACCGATACATTCAGTAAGCAGACGGCAGAACTGAAAGCATCCTATGAAAGTCAGCTCGCTGATTTTAAAAAGTCGGAGAAGCAGCGCAGCAGCGAAAGCGTGGAAACATTGACAAAAGCCTATGAGACTCAGATTGCTGAAATGAAAGATACACATATACGGCAGTTGGCACAGGCAAAAGATACGGCAGAAAAGCAGATAGATGCTTTGCGGCAAATGAATAAGACACAGGTAGATAGTCAGTTGAAGCTAATAAAAGAGCAGATGCAGACCACTTCCGAGGAAATCCTTAAACGCCGTCAAGATGAGTTGGGCGAACGAAACAAGGAGCAGGTGTCTAAAATAATTGACCCGTTGCAGCAGAGTCTTAAAGACATGCAGGAGGCTTTCGACCGTTCAAAGGAGCAACAAAAGGATGCTTTGACGCGCCTTGACGAGACGATAAAGCTTAACATGCAGAAGAGCATGGCGCTTGGCGAGACGGCAGACAGGCTGACACGTGCCCTTACTGGTGAGGTGAAAATTCAGGGAAACTTTGGTGAACTGAAGCTCAAGCAACTGCTTGAAGATCTAGAACTTAAGGAAGGTGAACAGTTTGACACGCAGGAAACGCTGCGAGACAAAGGCGGGCGACAAGCTCGCGGCGACGACGGAAAAGGACTCATACCTGACTTTATCCTGCACTTCCCTAACAATCGTCATGTTGTGGTGGATTCAAAGATGTCGCTCACGGATTATGAACGTTATATGAACGCCGAAGACGGGACCCCCGAGAAGTCGGAATATCTTAAGGCACACATTGCAAGCGTGAGAGCGCAGGTCAAGAGACTTGCACGCAAGGAGTATACGCGCTATCTTCCTGAAGGATACAATAGGCTTAACTTTGCCATAATGTATATACCCATAGAGGGGGCGATGAATCTGGCGTTGCTAAACGACTCGACTTTGTGGCGTGAGGCTTATGATCAAGGGGTTATGATTCTCGGACCGCAGACGATGTATATGAACTTGCGCGTGTTGGAGATGATGTGGACACAAGTGCGCCAACTAAAGAACCAGCAAGAGATGATGGATGCCGCAAATACCGTAATCGATCGCGTACAGGACTTTGGCCAAAGGTTTCAGGATGTGGAAACGAGCATGCAGGATACGGTTAAGAAGATTAACAAGCTGAAGATTACCACGGCGGACAGTGGTCCTAGTATCATTACGGCGGCGCGCAAATTGCTCACGGCTGGAGCTAAGGAAAACAAGAAAAAGAAGGCGTTGGCCGACATGGATAATAATATATTCCTAGATTCTGACCATGAAAGCCTTCCGTCTGCAGAACAGGACGGCGCGAAGTCTACGATGCCAGAATAGTCGGCAGAAAGAGGTCGTACAGCATTATAGATATAAAAAGTGCTGTCCGTTGTTTTCCCGTTACGGGATAATCTTACAGACAGCACTTTTTGTTTGCCTATTACAGGCGGATATTATTCGTCAACCCCGAAGAGAGGGTCTTCCGGCATTACCATAACCGGTTTCTGTTCAGCCAGCTTCAGGAGTTTGTCGGAAACGTATTTCTTGTCAACAACCAAGCGGAACATATATTCGTTGAACCATTCGTTGGTCATTATCAGGCAGCCTTTCTGTCCCCAGTCTGCTCCCCAACTGTTCTCAACCTTCCATTTTACGGGATTTCCCTTAGAGTCGAGATCTACAGCCGTCAGGGTCATGGCATGGGTTGAGCCACTGTCGAATGTAGAGATGCGCTCAGCCTTGTTCATCGGGAAGGTTGTGTTGAAGAGAGTGCCGTAGTCAAAGCTCTTAATGTCGCAATATCCGCGCTTACGGTCGAGGAATTTACCTACGTCATAGGAGCTATACATCTTTTTCCCGTCTTTTATAGAAGCGATAGCCAGTTGGGCTATTTCGTCCATCGGCAGGTTAAGGTATTTCCAGTTGTGCCCATCGTATGTGTGGCGGTCGTATTCCACTTCGTAAGTCTTGTAGTATTCGCGGCGTGGGTCATTCATTACCATGATGAATGTGCCGTTGAGAGTTTCCTTGCCGGTTATCTCCTTGAAAAATTCTTTTGGAGTATATTTCTTTGCTGCCAGCGATCGACCGCTTTTGTCCTTGAATGCGTATGTGAACTCCGTTACCGGCTCTCCGAGTGTCAGTTTCAACATGTGGTAGATTGTGGAGAGCATTTTTGTCTTCTCGCTCTGAAGCTGTTGTTTTTGCTTCTTGTCTGATGCCATTTTGCGGAGCTTCAGTCCGTATTCGCGCAGCTTTGACTTAAGCAACGCCGCCATTCTGCTCGTGTTTTCTGCAGAATATGTTTCAGGCATTACGCTTTTGGGCACAACGCCATACTTCTCTGTCAAGTCGGCAACGCCGCAGAATGTACCTCCGTCATTAGTGGGGTTTTGGAAGAAGAAGCGCACGCGCTCGTTGTCCATTGGCTTGTCGGCACAGTCTATAACGCCTTGAAGAAAGAGGTTGGCTTTCTCCAGTTGGTCGTAAAAGAACAGGTAATCTTGTGATAGCTCAACGGATAGGGAGTCCGTCTGCTTGGCAAAATCACTGCGCAGCACGTTAAGACCGCTGAACATCCAGCACCGTCCGCTAGACTTTTGGTTCGTAATGCTCTGCGCCTTTGTTTCGTTGCTGAAATAAGTGTCCAGTTCTCCTTCGCTTACGCTGTGGTTCTTTGCCAAAACGTCAATAGAATTTGCGGCGATGGCATTGAAAAGGGCTTTGTCTGAAGCGCCTCCAGAATTTTGTTTCTTTATTTCAGAGAGCATTTTCTCAGATATGCCTCCACTGTTCTGCTGGGCTGATATGCTGCCCGCCAAGGTTGCAAGCACGATGCCTGCCATGATGGTTTTACGATTCATATAGTTCGTCTTTTTGTAGATAACTTTCTTTGATGATAGGGCAGTAGAATGCAATGAGAACTCTTTGCTAAATTGCAGGACATTGCCTATCTTATGCAAAGATAGGCAATAATTTGGAATATACATGTCTGTAACGAATTTTATGCAAGCCTTTGTGTTCTTGCAAATATTGACATAACTATATTCCTAATTTCACGGGGATGAATTGTGTCGTGGGGGTAAAGTGGAATAGAGTGCTGAGGCTTTTTATGTGTTAAGCCTGAATATTGTATGTTTTTTCTTTTTATGTGCAAAAGAAAAGGAGAACCGTCCGCTGACGAGTTCTCCCTTTTTGTCGATATTACTGGTTAATAATTTTGTTGTTTTGTTATTTACTCTATGCCGCATCATGCGCATGGCGATGATTGTCGGCGTTTTATTGTTTTCTTTTTGTTTTCGGCTATTCTCTTAAAGACATGCGATTACAGCTTGTGCATCACTGCCTTCAAAGAAGCAGACGCCGGTGACAGGCTGATAATTCATGTGTGAATACTGAAAAAGCTGAAGGGCGGCAAAGTTGCCGTCGGCGGAATGACATTCCTCTAGTAAGTAATTTCCTAGAGTTGTTGAGGGTTGTTTCCCTAATGCCGCAAACTGTTCGGCGCATTTGTCAGACGTTGCTGACAAGGCGCGTGCCATTTCGCTTCCTACTTCTTGTGTATATTCCGTCTTGCTCGCTTTTAGGGCACTGTTTGTGCCTGTATAGAAAGCTTTTGTTGAAAGGCCGAAGAACGCTTTTGTTATGGATATGCGCTCATCTTTGGCAAGGTCTTTCGACATTGCCAGATTTGTTATTGTTGCCATTTAGTGTTTTGTTTCTTTTTTTTCTTCTTTGTTGTCAGATAGTCCGTGCCGCTCTATATTTCTGGATATGTGGCACAATATGCATTTCACCTCGCTGTCCTTTTTCTAGATGTATGGATGCAGGGTGAATAACAGATAATTTGATAAATGTAAATATAGTGCTAACAAAGAAGATGCCGCAGTGCCAGCACATAATACGTTGCTGACGGGGCAGGCATTATCGGGCGTGACGCAGGTTGTCCCACACCGCGGTAATGACAGAAAGAAATTTTTTGCAGGTTAAACAAGTCTTGTATTCTTGCAGGAGTGCGCAGCGTCTCTATGAAATTTGATGTAGACGTGATGCTACGTTCCGGCCTTGAACTGCAGATGCGCGCCAATTCGTTGGCGTTGCTCAGTATGGCTTGCGGCTTGTTGCCGTGTTCCACGAATGAAGATTTCTGCTTGTCCATCGGTTCGTCGTGCCATTTTTGTGCAGACGGGGCAGCGGAAGCTGTGGCACTTATGGCGAAAACCATGAAGAGCAACAGTGTTTTCAGATAATATTCTATTCTTTGCCAGTTCATATCTGCAAAATTATGAAAAATATTCCGATAATCTGTTGTTGAAACTTTAAAAAAGCTGCAAAAAGAACGGGAGACAACAATATTGTTATCTCCCGCTTATCTTTTTTGTAACCGACTAAAAACATTCCTTTTTGATAAATTAGTCAACCACGAGCCTGCTGCTGTATAAACAGCAAACAGGGGTGACTAACGTTTAACGCTTTGTTTTCTGCGTCAAAATCAAACAACTAAATTTACCTAAATCTATTAAAACTATTCTTTTCTTTATTCTTGTGCCTCACGGCAGTCGCTCAATCCTGTAAAACAATCTCTCTTTTTTACCTTTTATGCTTTCCCCTTTATCCGGGAACTACCTATTGATGTTATCCTTATTCTTTTTCCTTTTTACCTTTCAAGACCATCCTTCTTCTTGTTATCCTCAATCTTGTACCTTCTGTAACCTATTGTTTTGTTATCCTTTCCGCTTGCGGCGTTTTGAGCCTCAGCAAACATTCTTTTTACCTTAGAGGATGTCTTTGTCTTGTTTCTTTCTTTTTGACGATGCAAAAGTACGACTGTTTGCGAACACACACAAGAAAACAACGTGATAAAAGTGGGGAAATGTATTTATTCTTGATTTATATCAAGTCTATGTTTGCGCACACAGAAGCGTTTGCCCATTAGATTTGATGTTGTATAAGCGGGAAAAATGTGTTTAACTCAAGGCGTTTTTTCTTACCAGTAAAATGGGGTGGCACGCTTAACCCTTTGTGGTTAAGCGTGCTTTCATCCACTTTCCTCGATATATTCTGATAAGGAAAATAAGACCTCTGAACGTGAGTTCAACAGCCATGGCAAACCAAACGCCTTTCAAACCATAGCGCGGGGCAAGTAAAGCCGCCATGGAGAGCCTCACGAGCCACATGCTTCCGAAGTTCATTATTGAAGGAACTTTCGTGTCGCCCGCACCAATGCAGATGCAATTGCCCACTATTGCTGCAGCGAACATTGGTTCGGCAAATGCTTCTATGCGCAGTGCCTCTACTCCAAGGCTGCGTATTTCGTTAACAGGGGTCATTATGCCAATCATTTCGGGCGCAAAAAAATACATTACCCCACCCATTATTGCCATTATCAGCATGCCTAATGCTAGTGTCATGGCGGCGAAACGCCGTGTAAGGTCTGTGCGTTGAGCCCCAACGCTTTGTCCTATGAGTGTTGTCGCTGCCTCTCCGATGCCGTAGCCTGGCATATAGCAAAGACTCTCCGCGGTAATGGCGAAGGTATTGGCGGCTATTGCGAAGTTGCCCAACGGCGCGACAATCATTGTGCTTACTATTTGTGCTCCGCTCATGAGCATATACTGTATTGCCATTGGGGTGCTTATGCGCAAGGCGTTGCGCATGTAACTACCGCAAGGGCGCCATTTCCATGCTTCTCCCTTGAGGGCAATCATCGGTGCGCGGCTTACTGCAATCCATATCAGTATGGTTCCCGTTACGAGGAAGGCAAGTGCAGTGCCGAGAGCAGCTCCTGCCACTCCCATGCCCAAGCCTGGCATGTGGAACGTAGTGCCGAGTATGGCGATATCGCGCGGCGGAAAAATGGCAATGAGGTTGAAAAGCACATCAAGAATGCACATCATTATACTCATTATGCTGGGCACTTTCATGTTTCCTGAACTTTTCAGCATGGCTGACGCCATCATGCCTATCATATATATAGGTAGGGAAAGGCAGTATATCAGGAAATATTTTGTGGACAGTGGTGCAATGTCTGCTCCACCACCCAGCCAGTATGGGAGCGGTTGGGCAATGGCAATACATAATAATGTGAGGAAAACCGACATGACAATCATTGTCATCAGTCCAAGACGGAACACGCGGCGCGTTTTTTCTAGATCGTTAGCCCCGATAAAGTGTGCGGCTTGCACGGAAAATCCCATAATTGTTGCCGATGATATCCCGCCGAAAAGCCATGTAGTCGATTCTACAAGTCCGATTGCCGCCGAGGCCTTTGCTCCAAGAGCCCCCACCATAGAGGCATCAATGTAGAACATTAGGATTGACGAGAGCTGCGACAAGATGGAAGGTACGCTGAGTTGCACAATGAGACGCAGTTTGTCGGCATCGTTCATCTGCTGGCCATTGCGTATCATCGCAAGCAGTCTGTTCTCTTTTGCGGATTTGTCGGACATTTGTTTGGCTTGTTGTTGATTTCGTTTTAGTAGTGTCTGGAATCTTTCCCCGTTGTAATTGTTGTTTTAACGCCGCGGCATTTATAGAATTTCCCCGCGGCGTCTTGTTTCTGTCGAAGCGGATTTTTGAGCGAAAGTCCGTGGGCTTATTGTTCGTTAGCGGCAGAGGCCTTTTTCTGATCCTCCAGCTCCATATCGCGCCGCGACTTGCTCTTTGTAACGAGCCATACTCCGAGGCATACGAAGATGATGGCGATGCCCTGTGTTGGTGTGAGCACACCGATGCCGGTAAGCACGCTGACCGTAACGCTGACCGCGGGTTGCACATAGTTGTATACGCTGACCACAGTTGGTCGTAGTGTGTTCTGCCCTATCATCATAAGGATGTAGCCCAAATACGTGCCGCAGAACACCACGAAAGCTGTTTCCAACCATGTCTGCATGGGTACAGACTGAAAGTCAATCCCAGCCACATGGCTTGACGAGAACGGCAGAATGATTATCGATGCATAGGTGAACATCCATTTGTTTACGGTGATGACGGAGTATCTTTTTACCAGTTTGCTGAATAATGTGAGGTAGAGTGCAAACGAAAGCTGCGCTGCCATGCAGAGCAAGTCGCCCCAAATGTTGCCAACCTTACTGTTTCCGGCAGAAGCACTGGTGAGAACGAGTGCCACAGCGCCCGCGCATCCGAAAAGTACGCCGATGGCTTTCTTGGGGGTTATAGGCTCTTTGAGGATTATCGCCGCCAACACCATGGCAAAAATAGGCATGGATGTCGTCGCAACGCTTGAGTTTATGGGGGATGTGATACTCAGTCCGATGGTGTAACAACATTGGTTCGTAACCAATCCGAAGACGCCGGCACCAATAAACATCAGTTTGTCTTTGGTAGGAACATGCTCCCTTTTTGTGAAAAAAGACGTAATCCAAAATAGAATAGCTCCGCCTGCTACGCGAAATGAAACCATGTCGATGCCCGTAATGCCGTGCGTCATGGCGTCTTTGCCAAGCGGTGCCATGAGTCCCCAGAAGGCACAGGCAAGGAAAATGCACAGGTGGGCGATAAGAGGTCTGTTGTTGTTCATTTATTTATTGTAAATTATGCTATTGGCCTAAGCCGGTGCAAAGTTACTCATTTATCCTGTTTTATAAAATCTTCACGCTTCGAAATGCCGCTTCTTCATAATTTTATCTTAACTTTGCGTAAAATAAAATGCGTTGTGCGCGTAGGGATGTCGTGTTCCGCTTCGCGCTGTAAACTTTTAAAAACAGCATCGTTATGCAGAAATACGCAGATTATATAGAACAAATAGAGATTGATTCGCTATGGGGAGGGCGCAAGCACATCCTTTGGAACTTGGATCGACGTGTTAACATCCTGAGCGGTGTGAATGGGGTGGGGAAAAGCACGATTATAAACCGCGTGGTTAAGGGGCTTTCTGCAGGGGGCGAATTTCCGAGCCACATGCTAAAAGGCGTGCGCCTTAAGGTTTCGCCTCAAGACGCCAAGTGGATAAGATTCGACATCATACGCTCTTTCGACAATCCAGTGATAAACCAGGAGATGCTTAGCAAGATTGGAGTGAGTCTTGTTACGGAACTTGACTGGCAGATATATAATCTTCAGCGCAAATACCTGGATTATCAAGTTAACGTGGGCAACCGAATTATCGCAGCCTTGCAGAGTGGTGAGCCAGACGCTGCGCAGAAAGCTCAGGCATTCTCCGAGCCCAAACGACGTTTTCAGGATTTCGTTGACGAATTCTTTGCCGACACGGGCAAGACAATAATACGTGATGCCAACGAAATAAGACTTTCGCAGATGGGAGAGACGCTTAACCCCTATCAGTTGTCGAGCGGAGAAAAACAGATTCTTGTCATTCTTCTTACGGTGCTCGTGGAAGATCGTAAGCCGTATGTGCTTTTTATGGACGAGCCAGAGGTGAGCTTGCATATAGAATGGCAGAAGAAGCTTGTTGATACAATCCTTCAGCTCAATCCGAACGTGCAGATTATACTTTCTACTCATGCGCCTGCCCTAATCATGAATGGGTGGCTTGACAACGTTACGGAGGTGAGCGACATAACGGTGAACTGATAGAAGCGCCTTCGCTTTTTGGGGGAGGCGTTCGGCAAAGAAGCGAAAAAATACATACGATTATGGCTAAACGGCTCAGTGACAATCTCTCGTCGGCATATTTCGAAGCGGCCAACCGCATGAAACCCAAGAATGCACGCCGACGCATCGTGGCCTATGTAGAAAGTTACGACGACGTGTTCTTCTGGCGCACAGTGCTGAGCCGGTATGAAGACAAAACACGGTATTTTGAAGTAATGCTTCCGTCGCGTACCACACTTGAGCGCGGAAAACGGGCAGTTTTGATGAATTTGCTTGGCGACAAGGTGGGTGGCAGCATGATTGCCTGCGTGGATGCCGATTACGACTATTTGCTTCAGCAGACAACGGCCACGTCGAAAATAGTGAACAACAACCCCTATGTACTGCACACCTATTCCTATGCGATAGAGAATATGCAGTGTTATGCACCTTCACTTCACGATGTGTGCGTTATGGTCACTCTCAATGACCATGGAATCTTTGATTTCGACGACTACTTCCGCCAAATCAGTGAGGCTATATACCCGTTGTTCGTATGGTCAATATGGCATTACAGACGGGGAATATACGGTGAATTCACGATTACGGACTTCAATCGCGTTGTGGAATTGGGCAGCTTTTCCGTTAAGAACCCTCAGGTCTCAATCGACAATATTCGGCGCAAGGCACATAGCAAGGTGAATGCATTGAGACATGCTCACCCCGAGGCAAAAGAGTCGTATGCGGCTCTTGACCGCGAGTTGCGCAAGCTGGGAGTAACGCCGCAGACGACATACATGTATATTCAGGGACATCACCTATTCAATAAGATAGTATTGCCTATAATGAACCGCGTATGCAGCATACTCGTGCAGGAACGTGAGAGCGAGATAAGGCATCAAGCTGTGCACGACACGCAGTTACGTAACGAACTCTCATGCTATAGCAACAGTATTCAGGATATTACGCAAATGATGAAAAAGGGCACGGGCTACACCGCTTCCCCACCGTTCCAAAACATAAGGCGCGATGTTGAAAGCATGTTGCGGTTAGACAAGAGAAAGTCTGCCGGAGTTGACATGGAAAATTGCCAGACAGGATAAAGAAAACATGTTTATTTAGAATAAAATAAGAAGGAAAAGAAATGAAAGAAACACCAGTGCTACTGCTTACAGGCTATCTGGGCAGCGGAAAGACGACACTCCTTAACCGTATCCTCGCCAATGAGGAAGGCATAAAATTTGCAGTTATTGTAAACGACATAGGCGAAGTGAACATTGATGCCGACCTGATACAACAGGGAGGCATAGTGGGGCAGGGTGATGATAGCCTCGTTGCCTTGCAGAACGGCTGCATCTGCTGCACGTTGAAGATGGATCTAGTGCAACAGTTGAGTGACATAGTATCACAAAACCGCTTCGACTATATCGTGATTGAAGCAAGTGGTATTTGCGAACCTGCACCGATAGTACAGACAATCAGTGTTTATCCTCAAATGTATCCGGACTTTGCCAAGCAGGGAAAGGCAAAGCTGGATGCAATCGTAACCGTTTGCGACGCCCTGCGCCTGCGCGACGAATTCAATGAGGGAACAGACCTTACTAAGGGAAACCTTGACGATGACGATTTGGAAAGCCTCGTTATACAGCAAGTTGAGTTCTGCAATCTCATTCTTCTTAATAAAGCTTCGGAAGTATCGCCCGAAGAACTGGCTCACATCACGGCCATATTAAGGCAGATTCAGCCAAAGGCGGAGATTATAGCGTGTGATTATGGTGATGTGGACTTCTCGAAGATACTGAATACCCACCTTTTTGATTTCGACAAGGTTGCCACTTCTGCACGCTGGATTGAGGCTGTGGAGGGCGATGAAGACGACCTTGAAAACGAAGAGGAGGGAGAAGCGTTGGAATACGGCATTGGCACATTTGTATATAGCCGTCGCGAACCACTGGATATGACAGAGTTTGACCAGTTTATTGCGCGCAAATTCCCCAAAAGTGTGATACGTTGCAAGGGAATATGCTATTTTTCCAACGAGAAAGACCAGTGTTATCTCTTTGAACAGGCAGGAAATCAAGTGTCGCTGACCAATGCAGGGCAGTGGTATGCCTCAATGCCGAAGGATGAACTGGAAGAGTTTGTGAAGAGAAATCCGCAGGTTCTACGCCAGTGGGACGAAAAATACGGTGATCGCATGCAGAAACTCGTGTTCATCGGCCAAAACATGGATAGGGAAGAGATAGAAAACGCACTTGACAAGTGTTTGGTAAAATAATCATTTGGAATAATGAAAAGAAACGCATTCTGCAGAATCTTTGTAGCTTCGGCCCTTGCTGCAGCTACTGTAATGCCTGTCTCTGCACAGGAGAGGGATACGCTTACGTTGTTTAACGATGTTACGTTCTACGATGGATATCAAATGAAGAACAATCCTGACAGTGCTTTGCAAGATGGTATACTGCGCCATCTTACGTCGCTTTATGCCGTGAAAATGACCGAAAGTCAGCTTGATCAAATTGGCGACAGTCTTGAAATGCATGTCAGCGTGCGGGCTTGTTGTGATGATTATGACCGTATCGGAAATCTTAACGTGGCATTCGTTCCTAAGGGCCAGGAGAAATATGTGCCAGAAGAAGTTGACCGCATAGAAATTGGACGTTTCATAACTCCGTTTATGAACATGAACAAGAAGCCTGATGTAGTTCCATACGAATATAAAGTGCCTTACTTGAGCTATATATTCCGCGATGCTGAGCTACGCGAAAAATATGACTTTTGGATTGAATACGAACTTTTCGGAGTTCCGTATGCCGCAAACACAGAGGTTAAAAACTGCGCCGGGCGTAGCGATGTGTTCAAGGGAACGCTTAAGTTTTCCTCGCTGAAAAATAACCAAGGTGTCAAGACTGATAAAGATGTTCTTGTGCCTGTCGTAATCAAGAAGGAGGAGTATCTTGGAGTGAAAAACCTGAACAACTATTCTGAAAGTGCAACCGACACTATCGGAAAGACTACAAAGACGTATTGGTTTGACGTTCCGAAGGATGTTGAAACGGGTATGCTCGTAATCGTAACGTCGAACCATGGTGCTAACGAGAACGGCGAGGAATACAACCGTCGCTGGCATTATGTGTATGTAGACGACGAACTTATGATGGGATATAAGCCAGGACGCACATCATGCGAGCCATTCAGAAAATACAACACTATGTCGAACGGAATATATGGCCTCTTTAAACGTTCTGACGCCACATGGCAGTCGTTCAGCAACTGGTGTCCAGGGGATGTTATAGACAACAGAATCTTGGCATTAGGCGTGGTAAAGGCCGGAAGACACAGCGTGCGTATCAGTGTGCCAGAGGCCGTATTCGCTGATTCTCAAGGGGATATTCCCGTTTCAATCTTCTTCCAAGGTCTTACGCAAGGCACTGTGACAGGCGTTGACGATGTGCAGACGGAAACAAAACCTCTTGTTGAACTGCGCGTTGGCAGCGGAAACCTTACTGCTGTGTCGCAAGAAGGCGTTGTTGGCATAGAGCTGCGCGACCTTCAAGGAAAGCTTGTGCGTCAGGTAGACTGCGAGAAGACGATAAGCATTTCTGGATGTGTTCCCGGTGTTTACATCGTTAGTGTTGAGCTGACTAACGGCATTGTTGAATCTCACAAACTGAAAATTTAGTCTAAGGCCGAACAAAAAAATAGAAAAGCCGCTTGTACTTGCTGATTGCAAAGTCAAGCGGCTTTTTTTGTTACCTAAATACTTTTTTTCTATATGCCCATTCTTTTATAACGGGTATTCCTCAAAAGCGTATAATACCGTTGAGAGATAGCGCTCGCCAGTGTCTGGAAGCAATACGACAACACGTTTCCCTTTGTTTTCGGGGCGGTTGGCTATCTGTGCTGCAGCAAAGACTGCTGCTCCAGCGGAAATCCCCACAAGGAGTCCTTCCTGCTGTGCCAATTCGCGGCTAGTGCGGATAGCGTCGTCGTTGTCTACGTCTATCACCTCGTCCACCACGGAGGCGTCGTATGTTTGCGGCACAAAACCCGCTCCAATGCCTTGGATCTTATGTGGACCGCTCTTTCCGCCATTCAAAACAGGTGATGTGAGAGGTTCAACAGCTATGACTTTTACGTTAGGATTGTTCTCTTTCAGCCGCTTGCCAATGCCGGATATGGTGCCTCCAGTACCTACTCCTGCTACGAAAATGTCAATTTTGCCTTCTGTCTGTTCCCATATTTCTACTCCTGTCGTGGTGTAATGGCGTAAGGGATTGGCTTTGTTTTCAAACTGTTGCAGTATAACAGAGCCAGGAATGTTCTCTTTCAGCTCTTCGGCAGTTTTTATTGCTCCTGCCATTCCATCCTTACCTGGAGTAAGACGCACTTCGGCACCGTATGCTTTGACAAGGTTCCGGCGTTCAATGCTCATGGTTTCTGGCATGGTAAGTATCAATTTATAGCCTTTTACTGCAGAGACTAAAGCTAGTCCAACACCAGTGTTCCCACTTGTTGGCTCAATAATGGTAGCACCCGGTTTCAGAATTCCCTTATCTTCGGCATCTTCAATCATGGCAAGGGCAATGCGGTCTTTCACGCTTCCACCGGGGTTGAAATATTCCACCTTTGCCACAATAGGTTCTTCCAAGCCTTGTTGGGCAGAGTATTTCCCAAGTTCAAGCAGGGGGGTCTTGCCAATTAACTCTGTAAGTTTCTTCGCAATCATGGATATTCTGTCTTTGTTGTTGTTAAAGGACTTGATTTTTCTAACGCTTCTTTAAATCTTGTCGAAAGCTTGTTGCAGGTCGTCTATAATATCGTCTATGTGTTCTGTGCCGATGCTTAGGCGTATGGTTGACGGTGTTATGTGCTGCTGCTTAAGTTCTTCCGGTGTCATCTGTGAATGTGTCGTGGTGTAAGGATGAATAACTAGACTTTTCACGTCGGCTACGTTGGCAAGCAAAGAGAATATTTTCAATGAGTCGATAAATTCCCATGCTTCTTTTTCTCCACCCTTAATCTCAAACGTGAAAATGCTGCCACCGCCGTTAGGGAAATACTTGTTGTAGAGTTCGTGGTCGGGGTGTGATGGTAGCGATGGATGGTTTACTTTCGCAACTTTCGGATTGTTTGCAAGGTATTTCACGACCTTCAGTGCGTTTTCTACGTGGCGTTCAACGCGAAGTGATAACGTTTCAAGTCCTTGAAGCAATATGAATGCGTTGAATGGTGATATTGTTGCGCCTGTATCGCGAAGCACGACGGCGCGTATTCTTGTTACAAATGCAGCAGGACCTGCGACATCGGCAAATATCGCCCCGTGGTAACTTGGGTCGGGTTTGCCTAGCGACGGGTATTTATCGGCATTGGCTTTCCAGTCGAACTTGCCGCTGTCAACTATTACACCGCCAAGACTTGACCCATGGCCACCAATGAATTTGGTGGCAGAGTGTACGACAATGTCTGCTCCATGTTCAATCGGACGAATTAGATAAGGTGTTCCGAAGGTGTTGTCTACGATGAACACGATATTGTGCTTGTGGGCTACCGCTGCTACAGCATCAAGGTTTGTAACGTCAGAATTTGGGTTTCCGAATGTTTCTGCATACACAACCTTTGTATTTGGCTTTATTGCAGCTTCAAGGGCTTCAAGGTCATTTACGTTTACAATAGTGTTTGTTATGCCTTGGGTGGCAAGTGTATGGGTAATAAGATTGAACGACCCTCCGTAAAGGTTGTCTGCAGCAACGATATGGTCGCCTACGGAAAGTATGTTCTGAAGGGCATAGGTTACGGCTGCTGCTCCAGAAGCTACAGCAAGTCCCGCAGTTCCGCCCTCAAGCGCTGCTATACGATCTTCGAATACTGCCTGAGTGGAATTTGTTAGACGTCCGTAGATGTTGCCTGCATCGCGCAGTCCGAAACGGTCTGCGGCGTGTTGCGAATTGCGAAATACGTAAGATGTGGTTTGGTATATTGGCACTGCACGTGCATCTGTTGCTGGATCTGGTTGTTCCTGTCCTACGTGAAGTTGTAAAGTCTCAAAGTGAAGTTTCTTTTCGCTCATAGTCTTAATATTTTTTTGTTTGTATTCTTTTGTTCTGTTTGCAAAATTACAGTGTTTGCCGCATCATCGAAATACCATGTTTATACCATTTTACATACCATATTTGTGGTATATACCTTAATGCCCAATCATTTTTGTTCATATTACGATCGTTTCACCTTATTGTATATATTATAGTTGAAAACTATTGTATGGGTTTCGCGGAGGAGAATTAGTTTGACTTGATTGTTTGAAAGTTCCTTATAATTGTCTAGACAATAAAATTGTGTTACATTTCCTGTTTGATATACGGGATAATGTTATAATTTTGCATTTAATATGAACAAATTAAGGACGTAAATTTAAAAATGTTCACTTTCCCTTTCCTCAGCTTTCTTGAATATAGCAGTAATCTTGCAAACCTTTCCGCTTGCCTTGTAATGGCAGTATTGTTCTTTTCGTTTAGAACCGGGCACACAGATAGTAAATATGGCTACGGTTACTTGTTGAAATGTTTAGCCTGGGCGGCTTTGATATTTTCGGCTTATAACGCACTGGCTGTATATATGTCTGTAGCATATAATAATTTATCTGTTCTTAAGCCATTTCTTATACCAATTGTATGCTACCTCCAATTGCATCTTGTTTCGTCTGCTCTTTTCTCTCTTGTTCATTCTTCCGAAAAGCTTCACTTACGTTTACGTTGGTTAGTTCTGCCAATTATATTTCTATCCTTGATTTATTTGATAGCTTATGTCGTAGAAAATGGTTTTCATTTGTGCTATGGTTGTTATTCGTCTTTCCTTGAAAATAGTGCTGCGAAGTGGATTTCTTTTTTACTTTATGCGGTTATTCTCGTAGAACTCGTCTTTTATTCTGCTTTCATTATTCGGCAATCTTGTCGTTATAGGGAAGAAATAGATGATTTCTTTGCGGGGAATAAAGAAGAAAAGTCTAAGGTACTCCTTAATATCGTTTATTTTTTCATTGTATACTTCTTTATCGCCGTCGTCAATTTTCTTTGTTGTGGAGTGGATGATAGTGTCTTATCTTCCTATGCGAATATAGTTCTTATATGGGTTGATACACTTATATTCGTATTGTCTTCAATAAAGATTCTTAATATCTCGCGTTTCTATTATAGCGTAGGACCGGCATTTGTTTGGAAAGAGAGAGACTATGTGGATTTGCCCGTGAGCGAAAATGAATCTAATGTTGAGTTGCAGAAAGAAAATACGGATGTCTCAAATGAGAAGAATAGCGATACGCATCAAGAATCGAATAACGAACGTTCGATGGACGCTGTTATCCAAGAATGGATAGACTTGCCTTCAAAACCCTATTTGCGCGAAAGTATTACACTGGCTGTAGCGGCGCGTCAAATGAATATAAATCCACGTTTGCTTAGTAGTTTCATAAACAATATTTATCATATGAATTTCAATTCATGGATAAACAGTTTGAGAATAGATGAGGTTAAGCGGCTTATAAATGTAAACCCTCAACAGACATTGTTGACGGTGGCTTTGAAAACAGGCTTTACTGATGCTTCTGCTATGTCGCGAGTTTTCAAGAAGTTTGCCGGTATATCACCTTCTGAGTATAGGAAGAATATTTAGTCTTTGACCGGGATTTTTAGAATACTTGGCGTTTACTTTTGTGTTTAGATTCTTTTGTCTGTTTTTCTTAGTATTACTTTGTGATGTGTATTTATTATGAATAAAAAACTCGTTTTCTCTTGTATTTTCAAGCAGTTTTTGTCGTTATTTAATTTATGCTTCTCATTTCTTGAAACTTTATTTTCTTGATGAAAAGTTATTGTCGTTTATTCAACCATATGTCCTTGAATACTAATCGATAAACTTAATTTATAAAGATAAAATGTGACAATGATAAATATTAAATAACGTACATTTGCATGTCTCATTTTTCTATCTTATGCTACATTGCTGTCTGTGGCTTGTAAATTTTTACCGCAAATATTAAATGGACATAAAGGCAAAACTTAATATCTTTGCGGTGTTTAAGAAAACAAAGCATTTAACTTTTGAATAAGATGAGGCTTTTCTTTTCGATTAGATTATAGTCTTACATTAAAGGGAATTGACAGTGAAATATTAAAAATGTTAGATTCTATGGCTAAAGCTTTACAAGAACAAAGACGAACGTATTGTCGCTCTATACTAAAGCTGAGAGAACAGACTTCTCACTGAGGCTATGGGTATAAAATTGCATGTCTATACATTGCTGTGTTAGAGTATCTAATATTTTTTTCTTTTTGTTGTTTAGGAATAATTGTTTCCTTTTTCGCTTTTTGTGAAGCGTAAATATGCTTAAGACATTGGCAAAAAGAAATTGTCTTTTAAAGAATACAAGCAATTATGCTTAAATCGCAAAGCTATTCTAGACGCGATTGTACCAAATTTATCAAAGTCTTCAAGGCTACTGTGTATAGCGGCAGTGATGCCCCTATACACAGAAATGTCTTTAAGTTCTTATTTTTTTCAAAGTTTTATGTGCTTATAATTTTGATTGGCTTTCATTATGTATATAATGATGTATTGTTTCATATGTCACTTTATACATATAGAATGTTATTAGGGGGATAAGGTTTTCTTCTTGGGCTTAGTCTTAATGCAAAAGCAGTAATTTTATCTTTTTAATATTTTCACAATGTATCTTATGAGCAAAAAAACGTAAATTTGCACGAGCTAAAGTAAATCAGCTTAATTATTAACCAATAAAAGAAATATGAAGAAAATCAGAGCTGCCGTAATAGGTTATGGCAATATCGGGCGCTATTCTGTACAAGCACTTGAAGAAGCCCCAGACTTTGAAATTGCGGGTATTGTCCGTCGTAATGGTTCAGAAGATAAGCCAGCAGAGCTTGACAAGTATGAAGTTGTAAAGGATATAACTGAACTTAAGGATGTAGATGTTGCTATCCTTGCCACTCCAACACGCAGTTGCGAGGAGTATGCGAAGAAGATTCTTGCTCTAGGCATAAACACTGTGGATAGTTTTGACATACATACGAGTATCCTAGATTATCGTGCATCGCTCATGCCTGTGTGCAAGTCAAACAATACCGTTGCCGTTATAGCAGCAGGTTGGGATCCAGGTTCAGATTCAATAGTAAGGACTCTTATGCAGAGTCTTGCTCCTAAGGGATTGTCTTACACAAACTTTGGTCCAGGTATGTCAATGGGGCATAGTGTTTGTGTTCGTTCAAAGGCAGGCGTAAAGAATGCTCTCTCAATGACAATACCGAAAGGTGAAGGGTTGCACCGTCGTATGGTTTATGTTGAATTGGAAGAAGGGGCAAGTCTTGATGAGGTAACAGCATCAATTAAGGCAGACCCTTATTTTGCAAGTGATGAGACGCATGTCTTTGCTGTGGATTCTGTTGATGAAGTGCGCGATATGGGACATGGGGTGAACTTAGTACGCAAGGGTGTCAGCGGAAAAACGCAGAATCAGCGTATGGAGTTTAATATGAGCATCAATAACCCGGCTCTAACAGGGCAAGTTCTTGTTAATGTTGCCCGAGCATCTATGCGCCAACAGCCAGGATGTTACACGATGGTCGAGATTCCTGTTATAGATATGCTCGCAGGAACTCGCGAGGAAATCATTGGCCATCTTGTATAATAAAATTTATATCTTCTTTTTCTCAATATCATTTTAGCATGGAAGGAAGATAAATCCTATAAAAAAAGACAACGCCAAAATTTAGGTGACGTTGTCTTTTTGTTATTTATCGCTTGATGTTCCTTTTGCTTGTTCCACGCGGAAAGCTATGCCGTAGATATTGCCGCCGCAGCTCACATGTACAAACTTTTGACGCGTGTTTTGTGTATCTGTATTTGCGCTAGCTGTAAATATTAGTTTTTTATAGACACCATCAACCTGTTCTACCGAGATTGTTATCCATCCGCCTTCAGTTACTTGCTTTGAATTTTTTATTCCACCGTTTTCGACAGATAAAACATTGACTTCTTTAGTGGAACTAGAAGTTGTTACCTTGTCATTTATTTGCGTTACGTTCAGTTCCTTAGCGTTATTTACTGTGATAGTCTTTGTACCGCCTGTTGCGCCAAACGAGATTTCTACGTTATTGGGGCTGATGTCTGGCAACGTCTTTTCTGTGTTGTCGTCATTACTGCAAGCTGCGAATAGTGTTCCGCATGCGACAAAAAGCGCAATTAAGTATTTCTTCATTTTCTTTTTTGATGTTAATGCATGTTTAATGGTGTATTCTACATATAATATAACTGCATAAAGAACGAATAATTGCATGAAGTGTGTTAAAAAGCTATGATTATCGTTATTTATCTACATACTTTGTATACGAAACTATGCAATATTTTTAATTTTAATGTCTGTTAATGGTCTTTCCAAAAGCTACGGGTGAATAAAACTATTACGCTGAAAATCTCAAGTCGTCCCATTAGCATTAGTATGGAACAGATCCATTTACCTGAATCTGGCAGTATGCTCCAAGATGTTGTCGGTCCTATTTCTAATCCCAGCGTCGGACCAACATTGCTGGCGCAGCTCATAGCAATGGTTATCGCATTTGTACTGTCAATACCCATGCATGTTAGGCAGAAGTATGCGAACAGACATAATGCCATATATAGGGCAAAGAAAACGAGTAGCGTGACTTGTCCAGTTCCACTTACAATATTTCCGTTAACTCTCACGGGCAACACTGCTTTGGGGTGAAGGATACGTTTTAGCTCGTTGCGGATAACTTTAAGCAATATAACTCCTCGTACACTTTTGAAACCTCCGCTTGTGCTGCCTGCACATGCTCCAATAAACATGCAAATACTTAGTATTACCCATGTGATGTGTGGCCATTTTCCTGCATCATCGTTGAAAACGCCTGTTGTAGTAATGAATGATACAACCTGAAATAGTGCACTTCTGAAAGCATGGCTGAAATTATAATCGTTGTGGAACACGAGAAAATACATTATGGCCATGGTGGAAACAAATACGATGAAAGAGTATAGCTTGAATTCTGAATCGTGGAACAGAGACTTTATCCGTCCCTTAAAGACTGCAAGGTAAAGAAGTGTAAAGTTTGTTCCAGATAGAAACATGAAAACAACCGATGTGTAGTCTATAGATGCGGAATGAAAGTGGCCAGTGCTATCGTTATATGGAGCGAAGCCGCCTGTTGCTGTAATGCTCATTGAATAGTTAGTGCTATCAAAAACGTTCATTCCTGCAATGTAAAGGCTAGCCATGCATCCAACTGTGAGCAGTAGGTAAACAAGCCAAATAGACTTTGCATTAGATGATATTCTTGGATGTATTTTGCTTCTTATGGGGCCAGTTGATTCTGCGGCGAATACACGCATGTTTCCACCTACGAGGGAAGGTAGTATGGCTATGGTAAAAAATGCAATGCCAAGTCCGCCTATCCATTGTGTCATGGAACGCCAAAAAAGAAGGCCGTGCGGTAATGCTTCTACATCGTCAATAATCGTTGCGCCAGTTGTGGTGAACCCGGACATTGTCTCGAAGTAGGCGTCGGTGAAATCTCTTATATATCCGCTTATTGTGAAAGGCAATGCACCGAAGAGGCTGAAAAGAGCCCATGTCAGTGTTATCAAGAGATAGGCATCGCGTCTGCTCATACTGTTTGAAGCATTACGTCCCTTGTATTTCAGCAAAAGAGCCGAAATTATCACTATGGCAATGGTTATGGTAAATCCAAGGATATCGTCTTCGTTATAGAGAAATGCTAATCCAAGGCATATTAGCATCATAGAGGCTTCAAGTAAGAGTAATTGCCCCAATACTTTATATATGAGTCGGAAATTTATCATTTATATTATTTCTGTATGCCTTTCGTTGACGTTCTGTAACTCTGTTATTTGAAGAATTTTTCCAATTTGTCCATGCGCATGTTGTGGCAAAATACTACGACTATGTCGCCTGCTTCTATTTGGGTGCCTCCAGAAACGAGATGTCCCACACCATTTCTTACTAGTCCGCCAATTGTAGCCCCTTGTGGCAGCCCCAGTTCGTAGACTTTCTTGCGTGTAACCTTGGATTGCGGCTGTGCCGTAAATTCCGCAACGTCTGCATTGGCAGTCATAAGAAATCTTACGTTGTTTACTTCTGCGTCAAGCATCATTTGGTATATATGGCTTGCTGCGATAGCTTTTTTGTTGACAATTGTTCCGATGTCAAGACTTACCGCCATGTTTACGTAGTCAAGGTTCTCAACAGATGCTACGGTTTTCCTAACTCCCATGCGTTTTGCTGTAAGGCATGCCAAAATGTTTGTCTCAGCATTGCTCGTAAGAGCCACGAATGCCTGAGTGGTGTGTATACCTTCTTCGTTTAGTAAGGAGAGATCACGACCATCACCATTTATAACCATAACGTGATTGTTTTCGATCTGCTCGTTAAGGTATTCACACCGCGCTTCGTCTTTCTCCATAATCTTGACATCCATGTATTCCGGCATGCTCTTTAGGGCACGTATGGCCGTGTTGCCTCCTCCCATAATCATTACGTTCTTTACATCAACGTAGTGTTCTTTACCTACGATCTTTCTTACGTATGGTATGTATTGTTTGGTGGTCATGAAGTAGGCGAGGTCGAAAGTTTTCAATTCGTCATTTCCGCGTGGAATTATTGTCTCACCGCCTCGCTTTATAGCTACTATATAATAAGGTGTGTCTGGCTTACATAAATCTTTAAGTGGCTGATTTAGTATTTCACAAGTTTCGCGTAGTTTTATTCCAAGCATAACGAGAGCCCCTCCGTGTACATCCCAACGTTGGCGTACCCAACTCATTTTTAGTCCATTTACGATGTCGTATGCGGCAAGGTTCTCTGGATAAATTAAAGAATCAATGCCAAGCTTGGAATAAAACTTTGACATTTCTGGCTCAACAAATTCATAGTTGTTGACTTTTGCAACGGTTTTTTTTGCTCCTACCGCCTTAGCCATAACACAACTATTCATGTTCATGTTT
Source organism: bacterium (assembly GCA_963661195.1). Taxonomy (GTDB): domain Bacteria; phylum Bacteroidota; class Bacteroidia; order Bacteroidales; family Bacteroidaceae; genus Prevotella. Next base: position 78,133 of record CAVLBD010000003.1, on the reverse strand, counting down.
TCGTCAGGCGTAACTGCTATATATAAGTCGGCATTTGTTGCTCCTGCTTCTTTAAGTGCTTTCAGACTGGTTGGCGAGGCGTGCATGGTTAGCAGGTCGTAGTCAGAACTAATATTGTTTAGTCTTTCTTCATCATCGTCTATTAATACAATGTCTTGATTGTTTCTAGACAATAATTTGGCGAGATGCGAACCTATTTCATAGGCTCCTGCTATTATAATCTTCATTTTTTTGTTCCTCCACAGGGCGTATGGCTTTCAGATGTTATGTTTTCGTGAAGAGCCTTTTCTATGGCTTTGCGTACGCCTTCGACATCAATACCAACGATGTGTTGTAATTCAGCAATGGTTCCTTGCTCTACAAAGTTGTCGGGAAGACCTAATCTCGTTGTTCTTGGGGCGTATCCGTTGTCTGCCATCCATTCTATTACGGCAGATCCAAAACCTCCTTCGCGAACTCCGTCTTCTACTGTAATTATGTTTTGAAACTTTTCTGCTATTTCTTTTAATAGCCGTTCGTCAAGGGGCTTTATGAAGCGCATGTCATAGAATGCAATTCTGTTGTTAGTCGTGCCGCAATATTTGTTATCTTCGCTATTTTTGTTTATACCTTCAATAGCTTTAATAACGTTGTTGCCTATTGGGCCGACAGAAAGTACGGCTATGTCGGAGCCGTCAAATATCTTTCGACCAGTGCCTATGGTTATTTCTTCCAAAGGACAATGCCAATCTTTAAGTACACCTCGTCCTCTTGGATAGCGTATTACGAATGATCCTTTTCCTGGAAGTTGTGCTGTGTACATCAGTCGTCGCAGTTCGTGCTCATTCATAGGGGAAGCGATTGTCATATTTGGAACCGGACGCAGAGCTGCCATGTCGAAAGCTCCGTGATGAGTGGCTCCGTCTTCTCCGACGAGTCCAGCTCTGTCAAGACACAACACTACAGGTAAATTAAGTAGAGCCACATCGTGTATAATATTGTCATAGGCGCGTTGGGAAAAGGCACTATATATATTGCAGAATGGTTGCAGTCCGTCTTTTGCCATTCCTCCTGAGAATGTTACTGCATGACCTTCTGCGATGCCAACGTCAAATGTACGGTTAGGCATAGCCTTCATCATTATGCTCAGTGAACATCCTGTAGGCATGGCAGGGGTAACGCCCACAATTTTATCGTTTGCTTTTGCTAGCTCAAGTAGTGTGTATCCGAAGACATCTTGATATTTTGCTGGTTCACCATCGTTATTATTGCCAATTCGCTTTCCTGTGGAAACGTCAAATTTTCCTGGCGCATGCCATATTGTTGCAGCTTTTTCGGCTGGAGCATATCCGTGTCCTTTCACAGTATGCAAGTGCAGCAGTTTGGGGCCCTTCATTTCTTTCAGTTGGCGTAATGTACGGACAAGCTCAGTAATGTCATGCCCGTTAAGAGGACCGAAATACCTAATGTTCATGCCCTCAAAGATATTCTGTTGGTGACTTATTGCCGATTTTAATGCATTGCTTAGGCGTATTATACCTTGCCGACGGTTATCGTCTAGCATACCGTTTGACCGTAGCCAGTTTGCTGCTTTATATCGCCATTTGTTGTAAGTTTCGTTGGTGTTCAGACGTAATAAGTAGTGTTTCATACCGCCTACGCTGCGGTCAATACTCATATTGTTGTCATTCAGTATTATTAGCAAGTCGTTTGGGGTTGTTGAAACATTATTTAATCCTTCAAAAGCCAGTCCTCCACTCATTGCTCCGTCACCAATAACGGCTACAACATGCCTTTTGTTGTGGCCTGTGTGTTTTGCGGCTACTGCCATACCCAGTGCGGCCGAAATTGAATTTGATGCATGGCCGCAAGCAAAAGTGTCATATTCGCTCTCTTGCGGTGAAGGAAAAGGTTTTATGCCGTGCAGTTTTCGGTTTGTATAGAAGGTGTCACATCTGCCAGTAAGAATCTTGTGCCCGTATGCTTGATGGCCTACATCCCATACAATACGGTCGTCCGGAGTATTGAAAACATAGTGCAGAGCAACAGTTAACTCCAGTGCACCAAGGCTCGATGCCAAGTGTCCTGGGTTAACCGAAAGTTCTTTGAGTATGTCTTCCCTTAGTTCGTCGCATACTTGAGAAAGTTTCTCAATCGGAAGCTTTCTTAGATCATTTGGGTATTTTATATGTTGCAGAATGTTGTCTTGTCCTTTTTCCATATTCTATCATGCATGATATTCCATGTGTTTAAAAGTCTTGACGCATGGTAGTAGCTTGCAAATGTAGCAAATTTCTTTATTATTAAGCTATAAAAGCTAATAAAATCATTGTCATGTCAGAATATGTGTCCGTGTATTATCATTACGAGTAATGGAATACTTAATACGGAAAGTAGTGTTGAAATAAAGGTTCCTTGTGACATTATCGTCTCATCCTTACCATACTTCAAGCAGAACATTGTTCCGTATGATGCGACAGGCATTCCAGCTAATACTGTGTCTATGCCTGCAATCTGTTCGTTAGTGCCAACTAATCGTAATATTGTATATATTGAAACGGGAAGAACTATGAGTCTAAATATTGCCATGACGTATGTTCCGGGGCTACCAGTCATTCTTCGTGCCGGTATGCCTGCTATACTTGAACCGATTATTAGCAAGGCCGCAGGTACGGTCACACTTCCTAGAAGTGTCATTGGTTGGCTTATGACGTGTGGGGCATGCCATCCTGTTGCCACGATTATGATTGAAATATATGTGGCAACCATTGCCGGAGAGTAAAGTAGTTTCCAATTGAAAGTTCCTGCTTTCTGTCCAGTTACAAACATTATGCCAAACACGAAAATAGTAAGAGTGTTTGGTACATTCAGAATGCAGGCATAGAATACTGCGCTGCTACCGAAGATAGATGCCACTATCGGGTAGCCGATAAAGCCGACATTGGCATATGCAAGCATGAAGCTGTACATTCCGCGGTCGCTTTTCTTTATGGGCATTATATAGGGAAGTAAGTATGCAGCCACTATAAGTATAAAGTATGTAACTGCTCCTACTCCGAGCAAAGGCAGAATATGACTGCGGTCAGGCATTTCATCACCCATGGTGGAGGCGATAATAATACAAGGGCATGTTACCTGAATAACGAAATTCGACAGTTTTTTATCGAAATCTCCACCCATTAGTTTGCATTTGTGCGACAAAAATCCTGCTATTACAAGCAAGAATAGAATGACCATTTGTGTGACAATAGCTTCAATATCCATTGTGTTGTCCTGTATTGTGTATACTTTAAAAAGTCAAGTACGTTGTTACTTGTTCCTTATTTTGTAAAGGAAAATGTGAAAACTTTTTCCTTTGCTTCTTCAAATTCTTCTGTTATTCGTTTTATTATGTCTGCAGAGCTGTCAATGTTTCTTATACTGGATGCTATTTGACCTATTTCCAATTCGCCAGTTTCCAAATCTCCATCAAAGATGCCGCGTTTTGAGGCTGCTTTGCCCAATATTTCACGTAGTTCGTCAACTTCCGCTCCATGGCTTTCTGCCTTATAGATGCTTTCATACAATGCGTTTTTAATCAAACGTGTAGGAGCAATTTTTTTAAGACACAACATTGTGTCACCTTCTTGAAGATTGGTGCAAAGTTCTTTGAAAGTATCTGAAGCAGAACTCTCCTTGCTCATGGCAAAAACGGTTCCGCATTGTACTCCTTCGGCTCCAAGCACCATGGCAGCAAGCATTGCATTTCCTGAGGCTATGCCCCCTGCTGCAATTAGTGGTAAGCTTGTGGCTTTGCGCACTTGAGGTATGAGAGTCATTGTCGTCGTCTCTTCACGTCCATTATGCCCTCCAGCTTCAAAGCCCTCTGCTACTATTGCGTCAACACCTGCATCTTGGCATTTTGCAGCGAACTTGCTGCTGGAAACGACATGCGCCACAGTTATGCCGTTGTCATGTAGCTTTCCTGTGAATTTTTTGGGGCTGCCAGCAGAAGTGAAAACAACTTTTACTCCTTCACGGATAATCATATCTATTATTTTGTCTATTTCCGGATATAAAAGTGGAATATTTACTCCCCAAGGCTTGTTTGTCGCTTCTTTCATATTGCGTATGTGCTGAAGTAATGTTTCTGGGTGCATAGAACCAGCACCTAATAACCCTAATCCACCAGCATTGCTAACGGAAGAAGCCAATCGCCAACCGCTACACCATACCATACCACCTTGGATTATAGGATATTCTATTCCAAAAAGTTCTGTTATCCTGTTGCTCATATCTGTTTTGTCTTTTTGTTTAAGTGCAAAGGTATTAAACTTTTGATATTGTTGCTTATGTTTCTCAAGAAAATGTGTGTGTTTAGCTTTCCGTTTGTTCTATTTGCGCTTTAGGCCAATTTACAAGAAATAACTTTTCCATTGCTCTTGTAAAAGCGGTGTAAAGCCAATGTAAGTAGTTGGGTGTGAGCATTTCTTCGGTCATGTATCCTTGATCAATATAAACATGTGCCCATTGTCCACCTTGTGCCTTGTGGCAAGTGGCAGCATAAGCGAACTTTACTTGCAGGGCATTATAGTATTTGTCTGTACGTACCCGCTTCATTTTTTCTGTTTTCAGAGGAATGTCCGCATAATCAGCTAATACTCCTTCAAAAAGCATTTCACTTTGTTCTTTAGTAAGCGAGGTGGATTCTGATAAAAGAGAGTCTAGTACAGCAGTTACGCTTATTTCTTGATTGTCATAGTCGGGAAATTCTAAGACAAGGTCAGCGAAGCGTAGGCCATACATTTCGTGTACATTTCTTATTCGACGAACAATAGCTCGATCTCCGTTGGCAATAAATGACATTTGTTGTTGATTCTCTTCTTGAAATTTGGCTTCGTTATTTTTTGCTATCTCTACCCAATAGTAATTGTTGCGTACAACCATAAGAATGTCTCCTGGGGTAAGTTCGTCTTCGCGTCCGAGAACCATATTTCGTATTCCGTTGTTGTAGATGTTTGCGCGCTTATTACTGCGTGTGATTATTGTTGTTTCGTCAATTCCTACATTATAATAACTACTTGCTAGCTGCTCTATAAGTTCGTCGCCTGGCACAATGTGTATGTCGGTAAAGCCTTTTACTTTAATTCTTGGCAATTGTGTCGTTTTGTCTCTCGTAATCATCTGTCTTATTGCGTTCGCATTATAAAGAATTCCTGAATTTACTGCTTGTCGCAAAACTTTGTTTAATTCAATGTTGTAAATGTCAAGGTCATAAGTGTAGGCTAATGCGTTTCTGTCCAATGCTGGTGATTCTTTTTCTCCGATCGGTGGTAGCTGGGCTTTGTCTCCAATGATGATCAACCTACAGTTTTCTGCAGAAAAAACGTATTGTATTAGATCGTCGAGTAGGCATCCGCTGCCGAAACTTGTTCCGTTTTGCGAAAAAGAATTGTTGGAAATCATTGAAGCCTCGTCAACCAAAAATATTGTATTACTTTGTTTGTTGAAGTTAAGAGAGAACCCTGTCATTTCGCCAGTGAATGTTTTCTGTCTATATATGCGTCTGTGTATTGTGAACGCTGGCATTCCGGCATTTAAAGATAGCACTTTCGCTGCACGTCCAGTTGGGGCAAGTAATACAACCCTTTGTCGCAGCCGTAGTAAACTTCTGACAAATGCGGCAGACAGGGCCGTCTTTCCCGTACCGGCAGACCCACTCAGCACCATTGTTGGGCGGTCACCATTGCTCATCATAAATTGGCAGAATGTATCTATTGCCTCCTGTTGGCTTTCTGTCGGATGAAAGTTGAACGCATTATTCACTATATCCTTCAAATCTTCAACATCCATTGTTATTTTAAACTAAACTTTTGATATTCCAGATTATTTGCCGTAATTTTGCAATTAAGTATACAAACGTCATAAATGGCTTTCGCAATATGTCATGTTGCGGTGCAGACGGCAAATGTAATGCCTCGCAAAGGTACGTAAAAAGATTTGTTTGTTCAAAATGAAACTGAAGATAAACCATATATTGTCAGCTATCTGCATTATACTCGCAGTCCTTTCCGTGGTCAGCGTTGTCCGGCCTTTATGTTTTGACCGTGAGCGCTTGCATCGTGAGGCAAAAGTTAAACATTGCCTTTGTGAGATACGCAAAGCCGAAATAGCATATTTGCGTTTGTATGGAAATTATACATCTTCGTTAGAACGGTTAGTTGCGAGCGGCTTGCTCAGTGATTCGCTGAAGACTGTGCCATTTTCAGACGGAAAGGACTTCGATATTTCCATTTCCGTGTATATGGGAAAGTCGGGCCAAGCTGTTCCCGTAATGGAATGTGGAGCTTCCTTTAAAACTTATCTTTATGGGCTTGATGAAAATATAATACGGGAGCTGACGGAACAGGCTGATAGTCGTGGCGAATATCCAGGACTTAAATTCGGAGACATTACAACGGCAAATGGCAATGTCGGAAATTGGGAATAATATAAGCATGAATATAGATCGATTAATAATACGTGTGGGGCAGAATACGCTGGCTTTTGCCTATGCTCAGCCAGGGGCAGACGATAATATCGTGTTTGTTCCTTACATTATAAATGCCGGAATATCAATGGCGGCAAACTTAAGAGAGGCTTTGCGCAGTGGGGCATTAGGCGGTAAGAAGTGGGCAAAGGTGCAGGTTATGCTTGATACTCCAGTTGCAATGGTGCCTATTGATGAATATGATGAGCATAATAAGGAAACGCTTTATCGGTATTCCATGACAGAACAGGAGAATAATGCTGTATTAGCAACAATCTTGCCTACAGTAAATGCGGTTGCATTATATTCTTTAAACAAGGATTTTAGACTTGTCTTGACCGACAATTTCAGTGACATAAAGATACGCCCTTTGTGTGCTTCTGTTTGGCTATACCTGCAGCGGCATAGCCTACAGGGAAATGCAGAAAAATTATATTGCTATTTCCACGACAATAAGGTTGAAATATTTAGTTACCGAAAGAATAGATTCCGTTTTGCAAATGCTTTTCCCACAACGTCAACAGCCGATACCGCTTACTTTATAATGGCAGTATGGAAACAATTAGCTTTAGATGCGCATAAAGACGAGATTTATATCGTGGGGAAGCCGAAAGATTTGGATAAATTGACCGAAAGTCTTCACCGCTTTGTTACAGCGATATACATGATAAATCCATCAGCAGAGTTTAATCGTCACCCACTTGCTTTACAGGGGGGGGTGCCGTTTGATATACTAACAACATTGATGGAATGACTTTTCAAAAGAAATACTTTGCGTAGACTATACAAATAATTCAAGAGAGTACATATCAATGAGAATAATTACAGGAGAATACAAGGGGAGAAGGTTTGAAGTGCCGCGTACGTTCAAGGCGCGTCCTACAACGGATTTCGCTAAAGAAAACATATTTAATGTTATGAATGGCTATCTTGACTTTGAAGAGAAAGTGGCACTAGATCTGTTTTCTGGCACCGGAAGCATATCTTTGGAACTGGTTTCGCGTGGATGTCGCCAAGTAGTAAGTGTTGAGGCTGACCGTGACCATCACGCTTTCATAAAACAGTGCATAGCAAAACTTGGAGCAGACAACTGTATAGCTATACGGGGGGATGTTTTCAGATTCATAAAGGGATGCAAGCAACAATTCGATTTTATTTTTGCCGACCCGCCATACGCATTGCCTGAACTGAGAAGTATTCCAAAATTGATATTCGAGGCAGGTATTTTAAAGGATGGCGGTGTGTTTGTATTCGAACACGGAAAGAAAGATAACTTCGAGGAAGAAGAACATTTTGTGGAGCATAGAGAATACGGTAGCGTGAATTTTTCTATATTCAGAAACAAATAAATGTTGGGCTAGGCAAAGAAAAAGATACTATTATGATAGATCGCGCAACCATAGAGAGAATAAAAGAAGCGGCAGACATTGTGGATGTCGTTTCTGAATTCGTGTCGTTGAAAAAGGTAGGAGCGAACTATAAGGGGCTATGCCCGTTCCATAATGAGAAAACACCTTCTTTCTATGTCTCGCCTGCTCGTGGAATATGCCACTGCTTCTCGTGTGGAAAGTCTGCAAATCCTGTGAGCTTTATCATGGAACAGGAGCAGATGACCTATCCTGAAGCTCTACGATGGCTTGCAAACAAGTATCATATAGAAATTCACGAGCACGAACTAAACGATGAAGAAAAGCAGGAGCAGAATGATCGCGAAAGCATGTTCATCGTGAACAAATGGGCGATGGATTATTTCCACGACTTGTTGCTGAATGATGTTGATGGACGTGCAGTAGGTATGCAGTATTTCCGTAGCCGAGGCTTCCGTGACGATGTTATAGAGAAGTTTCATCTTGGCTTTTCATTGCCCTCGCGTGATGATTTGGCAAGAAAAGCAATATCTAAAGGTTATAACGAAAAATATCTTGTTTCCACAGGGCTTTGCTTTAAGCGTGACTCAGGTGAATTGTTAGACAAGTTCTCAGGCCGCGTAATGTTCCCGTGGATTGGCGTAAACGGTAATGTACGTGCTTTTGGAGGGCGTTTGCTTGATTCCCGCACGAAGGGGGTACAGCAAAAATATGTCAACTCTCCAGACTCGGAGATCTATCATAAAGAACGCGAGCTCTATGGCATTTATCAAGCAAAGAAAGCAATAGCAAAAGAAAACTGTGTATACATGGTGGAAGGATATACTGACGTTATTTCCATGCACCAATGCGGAATAGAAAATGTCGTTGCCAATTCAGGAACAGCATTAAGTGTTTACCAAATACGATTGCTGCATAGGTTCACCGAAAACATAATACTTCTGTATGATGGCGATGAAGCTGGCATACACGCCGCCATGCGTGGTATAGATATGCTATTGGCAGAAGCAATGAAAGTCAAGGTTATGCTATTGCCGGATGGCGACGACCCAGACAGCTTTGCGCGGAAACATACAGCAGACGACTTTCGGAAGTATATAAAAGAGCATCAGCAAGATGTTGTAGCTTTCAAAACAGATTTCCTTTTGCGTGGTGTTACTGATCCTATAAAGCGTTCTGAGGCAATAAATGGCATAGTAAAAACAATTTCCGTCATAGAAGACCAGATTGTGCGCGCTACATATCTTCAAGATGCCGCCCATCGTATAGGAATAAGTGAGGCAACTCTCATAAATACGATGAACAAATTCATACGTAGCGGACAGGAAAACCTTGCAAAGGAAAAACAACGGCAACCTTCTCAGTCACAGGAAACTTCAGCTGGGACGTCACTTCAAACTTCCTTGCAGGAAAAAGCGAAGAAAGTGGAAACGATGCTTGTTCAAGCAGTGATAAGACATGGTGAGGAAATTATCTACGATAACATTGAAACTGACGATGGTCAGACTGTATCGCTGAATGTTGCCCAATATGTGAGCTATGATCTTGGGGAGGATGGCTTGACATTCTCTCTGCCAATTTACAACAAAATACTTCATGAGGCAGTGGAGCATAGTGCTGATGCCGACTTTAAAGCAGAAGAATACTTCATGAAACATCCTGATTTAGAGATAAGTAAACTTGCAACAGAGTTGTCTTTCGATAAGTTTCAGTTGCGTAAAGGAGCAAATTTGCGCACGGGTGAGGATGTGCTCCGATCGCGTGTAAAGCATCTCGTGCTGGATTTTCGGATGGAAATAATAAAGGAAAGGCTGCAAAGCTTGCAGATACAGATAAAAAACTGTACTGACGATGCGGAAAGAATGGTGCAACTACTGAAGGACTATCAAGAAACACAGAAAATACGCAATGCTGTAGCCAAAGAACTCGGCAAAGAAATATTGGTTTGAAAGACGTTTGCCTATGCAATACCTATACTGGATTTTCGTAAGCCTATATACAATAATAATTGTTGGAACGGTGATTTCTGTTCTTATGGACAATCGTCAGCCCGTTAAGACAATGGCTTGGGTAATGGTGCTGATGTTTTTGCCAGGTATAGGTATTGTTTTGTATTTCTTCTTCGGCCAAAATACGCGTAAAGAAAAACTTATAAGTCAGCATAGTCTCAGTTTGCTTACAAAAGGCTCATTATTGGAATTTGCCGTGCAAGAAGACTTGAAAATACCAGAAGAGAACAAAATACTTATAAGTCTGTTCAAATCACAAAATTGGGCCCTTCCTTTCAAAGACAACAAAATTGACATTTTTACCGATGGACATTCCTTCTTTACAACTTTACTAAAGCAAATAGGAGCTGCGAAGGAAAGTATACATCTTGATACATATATTTTTGAGCAGGATTCTTTGGGGCGTTTATTAGCTGACATGCTTATTGACAAAGCAAAGAATGGTGTTGAAGTGAGGGTAATCTACGATGATGTAGGATGTTGGAATGTACACGATGCTTTTTTTATGCGCATGCGCAATGCTGGTGTAAAGGTCCTTCCGTTCATGCCTGTGCGTTTCCCTGCCTTTACAAGCAAAGTTAATTACAGGAATCATAGGAAACTATGTGTCGTTGACGGGCGATATGGCTTTATTGGTGGTATGAACATAGCCAAACGCTATGTTGCTGGCGATGGGATGCGCAAATGGAGGGACACTCATCTTAGAATAGAAGGAGGAGCTGTTTATGCCATACAAAGAACGTTTCTCGTGGATTGGTATTTTGTGTCAGGGAAACTTATAACAGATCGCCGCTATTATCCCGAATTAGAAGCAGGACTAAAAAATGATATAGTAGTACAGATTGTGACAAGCAGCCCTGTTGCTCCTTGGCCGGATATAATGCAGGGATACATGCGTATCCTGTTGCAGGCGCGCAAGTATGTCTATATTCAAACACCATATTTCCTGCCCACAGAGGCAGTAATGTCGGCAATGCGCATTGCAGCACTGGCTGGAGTTGATGTTAGAATAATGATTCCGCGTCATGGAGATGCAAAGTTCGTGGAGTGGGCGAGTAGGTCTTTTGTCTTCGAAACACTTCAGGCCGGTGTTAAAGTGTATCTTTATCGCAGTGGATTTCTGCATTCTAAAATGCTTGTCTGTGATGATAATGTGTCGACATGCGGCTCCACAAACGTTGATTTCCGTAGTTTTGAAAACAATTTCGAGGCAAATGCCTTTATCTATGACCATGAAACAGCCATGCGCTTCAAAGCGATCTTCATGGAAGATACAAAGGAATGTACTTTTGTAACGGAACGTATGTTAAGAAAAAAACGTCCTTTCTTAAAGCGTCTTTGGGAGTCTGTCGTCAGACTTCTTTCTCCGTTGCTTTAATTTTACGGTAATTTTTGCACAAAAGCCGTGTTTGCCATTTGTATGCACAAGAAGGCAAATAACAAATCTTTCAGAATATTTCGCAAATAACAATGCTTGACTTAAGTCAAAACTCCGTATATTTGCATAAGACAAGAACACAAACTTGACAAAATGTCTTTCTACGGATGTTTTCTTGTCTAAACGGCCTTAACAGTGACAAGGTAGCTTGTCGCATCAAGAGCATGTATAGGCTTGATTTTAATACAATAAAAAACATAACCAATGAACAATGACAGATATTTCTTCGCTGTAGACTTAGGTGCCACGAGTGGAAGAACAATAATCGGTACCCTTGCCGATGGGAAGATAAAACTAGAGGAGTTAACGCGTTTCGGAAATGCCTTGATAGAGACTGGTGGCCATTTCTATTGGGATATTTTTGCACTCTATAACGAAATTATAAAAGGTTTGAAACTTGTTGCAAAGCGACAACTTCCAATCGTTAGCATCGGTATCGACACGTGGGGCGTTGATTTCGTTTGTGTTGGTGACGACAATGCTATCTTGCGCAACCCGATAGCCTATCGTGACCCGTTCACTTTCAAGGCAATGGACGAATACTTCGAAAAGTGTGTAGACAAGAAAAAAGTATATGATACCACGGGAATACAGTTTATGAACTTCAATTCCCTCTTCCAACTCTATGCAATGAAGTGCGAGAATAATACGGCTTTGCGTAATGCCAAGAAGATACTTTTCGTGCCGGATGCCTTGTCATGGATGCTTACAGGCAAGGATGTCTGCGAATATACCATAGCTTCAACAAGCCAAATGCTTGACCCTCGCACGAAGGAGCTTGATACATGTCTTTTAGACAGTGTAGGGCAGGAAAGGGAAAAATTCGGAAAAATGGTATTCCCAGGTACGTGTATAGGTACGCTAACAAAAGAAGTACAAGATATGACGGGCTTGGGAACAGTACCCGTCATTGCCGTTGCCGGTCACGATACCGGCAGTGCCGTTGCAGCAGTACCTGCCAAAGATGGTTGTTTCGCTTATCTCAGTAGTGGGACGTGGAGCCTAATGGGTATAGAAACCAAAGAAGCGATTATAAATGACCTCAGTTATGAGCGCAACTTTACTAACGAAGGTGGCATAGAAGGAACAACGCGCTTTTTAAAGAACATCTGTGGAATGTGGCTCTTGGAGCGTTGCCGTAAGGAATGGGGCGATGACGTACCGAAAGACTATGGTATCCTGCTCGGAGAGGCAATGAAAGTTACCCCATTCCAAAGCATCATAAATCCAGATGACAAGATGTTTGCCAATCCCGCTAATATGGAGGATGCTATAATGGAGTATTGCCGACAGACTGGCCAGCACGTGCCGGATGGTTATGCTGAAATTTGCCGTTGCATCTTTGAGAGTTTGGCACTGCGTTATAGGCAGGTTTTTGGCTATCTGAAAGAAATGGCTTCTTTCTCCATAGATACATTACATATTATTGGTGGGGGCTCACTGAACAACTATCTAAACCAGTTTACAGCCAATGCAACAGGAGTACAAGTTCTGGCTGGTCCGCAAGAGTGCACAGCCCTTGGTAACATAATGATGCAAGCCAAGGCCGCTGGAGATGTTGACGGAATATTTGACATGCGCCACATTATTGCAGATAGTGTTGAGATGAAACGTTTCGAACCTCAAGACAAAGAGATGTGGGACAAAGCATTTGAAAGATATTTGGAGATAACTGAAAAGAAAGACAAGCAATGAATGTTGTTGTCTAGCCGCATGGGTGTGAAAATAAAGAAACAAATATTATAAACAAAACCTCAAATTACAATGAAAACAGAACAGATTACAAAAGCTTATGAAATGGCAAAAGAGCGCTATGCCGCTCTTGGCGTAGATACAGACAAGGCTATAGAAACTTTGGAGAAAACTCCTATTTCCCTGCACTGTTGGCAGGCTGACGATGTTGTTGGCTTTGAACGCAACGTTGCCGCATCTGGCGGTATTCAGACAACGGGCAACTATCCAGGCAAGGCACGCAATATAGATGAACTTCGTCAAGATATAGAAAAGGTGAACTCTTTGCTTGCCGGAACTTTCCGTCTTAATCTTCATGAAACTTATGGCGAATTTGGTGGTAAGTTCGTTGATCGCGACCAAGTTGGCGTTGAACATTTCCAAGGATGGATGCAGTGGGCAAAAGAGCATGACATGAAGCTTGACTTCAATTCTACATCATTCTCTCATCCAAAGAGCGGAAGTTTGAGCCTCTCAAATCCTGACAAAGAAATCCGTGAGTTCTGGATTGAACATACTAAGCGTTGCCGTCGTATTGCAGACGCAATGGGTAAATTCCAAAATGACCCTTGTATCATGAATATTTGGGTTCATGACGGAAGCAAAGACCTTACTGTTGAAAAGGGACGTTACCGCCAAATACTTAAGGATAGCCTTGACGAAATATTGAAAGAAGATTTGCCTGGTATGAAATCATGCCTAGAGGCAAAGCTATTTGGTATTGGACTTGAAGCTTACACTGTGGGTTCACATGACTTCTATGCAGGATATTGTGCAAAGAACAACGTTATGTATACTCTGGATACAGGCCACTATGAACCAACCGAGAATGTTTCAGACGCAGTTTCTGCCCTTCTACTATTCGTTCCAGAGCTCATGCTTCATGTTTCCCGTCCGATGCATTGGGATTCTGATCATGTAACATTGTATGACGATAACACTCGCAATCTGTTCTCAGAACTTGTTCGTGCTGATGCCCTTGATCGTGCACATATCGGCCTTGACTATTTTGATGCTTCTATCAACCGTATCGGTGCATACATTATTGGTGTTCGTGCTGCACAGAAGTCTTTGCTACAGGCTTTCCTTGAGCCACTTGACACATTGCGCAAGTATGAGGACGAGGGCAAGCTCTTCCAGCGTCTTGGATTGCTTGAAGAAGCTAAGACTCTGCCCTTTGGTGCTGTTTACGATTATTTCAACATGAAGAACAACGTGCCTGTTGGTGAGGAATACTTTGCAGATGTAGAAAAGTACGAGGCTGAAGTACTTAGCAAGAGAGGATAAATTGAAATGGAAATTATCATCGGATTACTCATCATAGCCATTGGCGCTTTTTGTCAGTCAAGCTGTTATGTTCCTATAAACAAGATAAAGTCTTGGAGCTGGGAGTCATACTGGCTTGTGCAAGGGGGCTTCGCTTGGATTGTATTCCCATTGCTTGGCGCAATGTTGGCAGTGCCTGAAGGACATTCTTTGGCTGAGCTATTTTCCGCAAGTAGTTCGTTCAATATCTGGATGACAGTGTTGTTTGGCGCCTTGTGGGGAGTTGGAGGTCTGACGTTCGGACTTTCCATGCGCTATCTTGGCGTAGCCTTGGGACAGAGCATCGCCTTGGGAACTTGTGCGGGGCTAGGTACAATAATGGGACCCGTTTTGCTGAATATCTTCTTTCCGGAAGAAGATGCCTTGAGCAGGCTTACGTTTGCTGTTATTCTTGGCGTAGTGGTGACACTCGTTGGTATTGCTGTTATCGGATTGGCTGGCTCAATGAAGGCTGCTTCTCTTTCAGAAGAGGAGAAAACGGATGCGGTAAAGGATTTTAATTTCCCCAAAGGACTTGCCATCGCACTTTTGGCTGGCTTTATGAGTGGTTGCTTCAATGTCGGGCTTGAGTTTGGCAAGGATATAAACTACGGAAACTTGACACCGGATATGTATAAGACATTGCCTGCAACGCTTCTTGTTACGCTTGGAGGCTTTGTAACTAATGCAGCCTATTGCTTCTATCAAAATGCCAAAAACCATACATGGGGCGACTACGGCAAGGGGAACGTATTGCAGAATAACCTCGTATTCTGCGCGCTTGCTGGAGGATTGTGGTACAGTCAGTTCTTTGGCTTGTCGCTTGGCAAGGGTTTTCTTACAGCGTCGCCTACTCTTATGACCTTGTCGTTCTGTATCCTCATGGCTCTGAATGTGGTGTTTTCGAATGTTTGGGGAATAATCTTGAAGGAATGGAAAGGGTGCTCACGTAATACAATAGCAGTGCTCATACTTGGAATAACAATATTGATTGTTTCATCGTTCCTTCCTCAGCTTATATAGAGTAAGAGGATTATAGATTTGTCCTAACGGCATATAATAATTTAAAGCCTCCAACTTAATTAAAAAGTTGGAGGCTTTCTTGTATACTTTCTTTTTACTCTTCTTTTTATCCCTATTATACCATATATAAAAAATGGAAGAATGCATGAATAGCGGTAAGCTTTTTATAATATATATTGGCATGGCGCACTGAGAGCCCACGGCGTTTGTTATGCGTTCTCGCAGCGTTTTGTTTAAGTCCCCGCTTGCTTCTGTCGCTATGCCTGTGGCTTGTCAATCAGTTAATTGAACTTTAGTTTGTTGCACCCCTAAGGATGACAATATATAATAAGATTTCCATTTTGCAACATTGTGCGTTTGGACCGCTATTTTTTATATGATACAAAAATAGCAAGTGCAGAATTGCTGGCAGGATATTAACCATATTGCCGCCGTTTTGCACTTGCTGCGTATTTCTATTGTGTCTTATTCGGACTAAGTTTCTGTTTTACGCTATCTGTAAATTACAAGCCTATAACACTCTTCTCAACCCAATAGATAAGAATTCCTGCTATGTAGCCAAGAAAAGCTATCCATGATATCTTTTTCATATACCAGCCGAAGGTTATCTTCTCCAAGCCCATTACTACTACACCTGCTGCACTTCCAATGATAAGCATTGAACCGCCAACACCAGCGCAGTATGCTAGGAGCTGCCAGAAGATACCGTCTACTGCCATGTCGCCTATTTCTGCAACAGGATACATGCCCATGCAACCGGCAACAAGTGGAACATTGTCAACAATGCTGGACAGAACACCGATAATGCCAGTTACAAGGTAATGATTTCCGTCGAATACAACATTGAGTCCTTCGCCAAGTTGGGTGAGCACACCTATTGTCTCAAGGCAGGCAACTGCCATAAGAATGCCAAGGAAGAAGAGTATCGTTGACATGTCTATGCGTGATAGCATGTTTGAAACGCGCTTCTGCATGCCACCCTTGTCGGATGCTTTTGGCAAGCGGCTATAGAAAACTTCGGTTACAGTCCACAACAGACCCAATACTAAAAGAATTCCTACGAACGGAGGTAGATGGGTTATTGACTTGAATATTGGTACGAAGATAAGACCGCCTACGCCAAGAAAAAATACCGTCTTGCGTTGCATTGCGGTAAACTCGCTGGCAGCAGTCGTTGTCGCGCTGTTTTCTGGCACAGTTAGGTCGCCCTGTAGTGAGAATGTCAGGATATAAGCTGGAATTACCATTGAAATGACAGACGGAATGAGTAGCTCGGTAATTACTCCTCCTGCTGTTATTACTCCTTTGTTCCATAGCATGATTGTTGTCACGTCGCCAATAGGCGAGAATGCGCCTCCTGAGTTTGCGGCAATTACTACAAGGGCAGCATAGATTATACGGTCTTTGTGTTCGCTCACTAGCTTGCGCAAAATCATAATCATTACGATGGATGTTGTAAGGTTGTCTAGAATGGCAGACAAAATAAAGGTCATGAATGCGATACGCCAAAGAAGAGCCTTCTTACTCTTTGTCTTTAATGTGTCGCGAACAAAGTTGAAACCTCCATTTTGGTCAACCAACTCTACAATGGTCATTGCCCCCATTAGGAAAAACAGGGTTGTTGCCGTGCTGCCAAGGTGGTGTTCGATCGTTTCGCTTACTACAGCTCCCACTTTGTCGCCAAAGGCTGTGGCAAGATACTGCGACGGGTCACACATGAAGATTGTCCAACAGCCCACGAACATAAGCAGGGCGATGGCAGCCTTGTTTACTTTTGTCACACTCTCTATGGCTATGAAGAAATAGCCTACAACAAATACTGTGACAATTAGCATTGTTAAACTTGTCATTTTTCTTTCTTTGTATTGTTTTAGTTAGTATTTATAAATAAATTGTGGTTAACATTTCTTTAGGCGGCAAACAAAAAAATACCTTTGCCGCAAGATGTATTCTTTCATACATGTGGCAAAGGTATAATTAAATATTTAATAATGTAGCGCTTTGTATTTAATATTTTATTACAAATCGCTAAAAAAGGCAAACGCTTAGACGTTTCTTCATCTTGTGAAATGAAAGTCTTTGCATATGGTGACCTTTAATTAGATAAACATTTTTTCAACCCAATAGATGAGAATGCCTGCAATATATCCCACGAAGGCAAGCCATGATATGTTTTTCATGTACCATCCGAAGGATATTTTCTCTAGTCCCATGACTACGACACCTGCGGCGCTACCTATGATAAGCATTGAACCGCCAACTCCTGCGCAGTAGGCAAGAAGTTGCCAAAATACTCCATCTATTGCCATGTCTCCAGTTGGGGCAACAGGATACATGCCCATGCATCCGGCAACCAACGGGACATTGTCTACAATGCTTGATAGAACACCGATAATTCCTGTCACTAGATAATGGTTTCCATCAAAAGCGGTGTTGAGGCCTTCACCGAGAGCGGTGAGAACTCCGACTGTTTCAAGACAGGCCACGGCCATCAGAATGCCAAGGAAGAAAAGTATCGTAGACATGTCTATTCGCGAGAGCATATTGGTAACGCGCTTTTGCATTCCGCCTTTGGCTTCTGGCAGACCGCGGTAGAAGATTTCTGTTGTTGTCCAAAGCACGGCCAATACTAGGAGTATGCCAACGAATGGAGGCAGATGTGTTATTGACTTGAATATTGGAACAAATATGAGACCACCTACTCCCAAAAAGAAAACGGCTTTGCGTTGACCCTCGGAGAAATCTCCACCAGATATCACTTCTTTGGTGTCTTCATGATAGCTAACATCGCCTTTTAATGACATGGATACAATGAATGTCGGTACGATAAGTGCGACCATTGATGGAATAAAAAGTTCCTTTATTACTCCTCCTGCCGTTATCAAGGCTTTATTCCAAAGCATGATAGTCGTCACATCGCCGATAGGTGAGAATGCACCACCTGCATTGGCGGCGATTATAACTAGTGCAGCGTATTTAATACGGTCGTTGCGGTCGCTCACAAGTTTGCGCAGAATCATTACCATAACTATAGCTGTCGTCATGTTGTCAAGTATGGCCGACAAGAAGAACGTCATGAAAGCAATTCTCCAGAGAAGGGCTTTCTTTCCTTTTGTTTTGAGGGTATTTCGCACAAAGTTGAAGCCGCCATTCTGATCTACCAGTTCAACTATAGTCATAGCCCCCATAAGGAAAAATAATGTGGTGGATGTACTGCCTAAATGATGCTCAATCACTTCGCTGACAATGGTTCCGGTTTGTTCCCCTATGGCATTTGGAAGATATTGGCTGGGGTCAAGCATAAAAAGTGTCCAGCATATTACGAACATCAGCAGGGCAACTGCTGCTTTGTTTACTTTTGTCGCACTCTCTATGGCAATAAAAAAGTAACCCGCAATGAAGATTGCGACGATCAATAATGTTAAACTTGACATTTGTCTTAAGCGTGTTCTGTAATATCGACACTGCAAAGTTATTTATTTTCTTCTGGATTGCCCAAAGTTTTATCTGATTATTGTTTTATTGCCTCACTATTTTTCAAAGAAATTACAAAGTCCTGCATCCTTTGGACTTGAAGTGAGGGTACTTTTGCCGGGATGCAAGACTTCTTTTTATTTTAGGCTTGAATGTATTGCCTATAGGATGCTGCTTTTGTTCTATCCGCAATGGAAATATTCGTTAACCAAATCTTGAAGTTTTTGCTTGTCGTTTTGGATGTCAACACGTAAGGTGCTGTCAGCAAATGAGCGCAATTGCTTTATGATTCCGTCAATCATTGTGGGGCTGAACACACCGTGCTCTTCAAATACATTGCGGTATTTCTCAAGACAGTTGGCAGATGCAACACAACTGTCGGGTAATTGTTCTAATTGTGCCACTCGTTCAGCATTGGCTACATCATGTATGTTGTAGTTAACGTAAGTGCGGTCGGCAATTTCTATGGCGTTTTCCATCTCAAAGCCGTGACGACATGCTGCGCATAGGCCAGCAATTAACTGGTATATGTCGGCGGAACCGTCAGGGGAACGCATTTCTACTGTTTGTTTCAAGGACGTGTCGTAGTGCCATGCTACATCATGTGGGTTTGCTTGGTGACACATGTCTTGATTGGAAGTCCATCCAAGTGGAACTCTTACTAATACGGAGCGGTTGCAGTCTCCCCAACAAACGTTTGTTGGGGCTTCTTGGTGAGGAACAAGACGGAAATAAGAAGTTGGGTTCTTATTGCCGAATGCAGTTATCGCCGGTGCTACATCCATCATACCCGCAATGATTGTGCGAGCCTGTACGCTTAGTTTACCATCATGTATCATCATGTTTTTGCCGTGCTTCATAATGCGCATGTGTATATGCAAGCCTGATCCCGCTTTACCTGTTGTTATTTTCGGCGCGAAAGTTACATTCAACCCCATGCGATACGCCACGTTGCGTATCACCCATTTGGCAATCATCAATTGGTCTGCGCTTTCTTCTGCTGGTACAGGAAGAAATTCAATTTCGCCTTGCTCGTAGACATATCCGTCCATCCGGAAGTTTCCAACTTCGGAATGTCCATATTTGATTTGTCCTCCAGTGCGAGCTATGTAGTGCATACATTTAGTTCTGAAATCAGTAGTCTTGGCATAAGGTGCTGACTCGTGATATCCTTTTTGGTCAACAGCTGGGAATTGTCCTGTGTCTGGGGTTATTACATAGTATTCCAACTCTCCCATAGTGTGAAACTCCATTTTCGTCATTTCGCGGAACACTTGTGTAGCTTTTGCTAACGTGTGCTCAGGGGCGCTTTCAAGCGGTTTTCCGTCTTTGTCGAAGAAAGATGCCAGCATACATAGTGTGGGAATCTCAGCAAAAGGATCAACAAAGGCGGTGCGGAAGCGCGGCACAACGTAAAGGTCGCTACTGCTAGCGCTGATGAACGGGAACAAGCTTGAACCGTCAACGCGCTCTCCACAAGTAAGTATTGTATCAAGGTAGCTGAGACTATTCACAACGAAATTGAGTGTTTTTAGCTTGCCATCGCCTCCGGGATACATGAAATTAACCATGCGTATCTCATTGTTTCTGATAAAATTTATGATGTCGGCCTTTGTGAAGTCGCTAGCTGGCTTCTGTAGGTATGTTACTACGTCGTTGGCATTAAGTATAAGTTCTTCACTGTTCATAGTGTTAGATGTTAAAATGTTAGTAATAGGAGGGTTTAACGTGGTCAAATATAGTCGTTTTATTCTTCGCTTGCAAATTATTTAAGATGTTTTCTTGCATTTTGCTTTTTTGCTAAAGTCGTCTTTACTAGAGTTTTGATTTGTTTTTCTTGTGGAATCGTGTCTGTCCTAGCAGATGTAGTAAAGTGTTCTTGATGTTAATCGGATGTTCAGAACGTTAAATTTAGGTTACATATAGTGCTTTTCGTGTAAAGTATGCGAAAAAAACTAAAAAATATTTGTACTTTTGTGGCAGATTATTTAATTATTCCAAATTAAACGTATGAAAAATCATCTAAAACATCTTCTTCTGTTAGTTGTGTTGGTATTAGCCGGCACACTTTCGGCAGTGGCTCAGAACAGTCTGAGAGGAAAGGTAGTTGATGCGGCAACAGGCGAACCGCTTATAGGTGCGACGGTTTCCGTTAATGGTATCAATGTGGCAACCGACATAGACGGAGCCTTTATAATAAAAGGTGTAAGTTCTCAGGCCGACGTTACTATTCAGTATATTGGTTACAAGACCAAAACAGTAAGGATGTCGCCCAAGAAAGGCGCTATTACGGAAATAGAGCTGAAAACAGACGAACGTGTACTTGATGATGTTGTCGTTACTTCTCAGGTTGCAGTCGCTAGAAAAACACCAGTTGCAGTATCTTCCGTTCCGATGGCATATATAGAAGAAAAGATAGGAACTCAGGAGTTTCCGGAAATTCTCAAGTCTACACCAGGTGTGCATGCCAATAAAGAAGGTGGTGGCTATGGCGATTCTGAAATCTATATGCGTGGCTTTGACAACTCAAACATCGCAGTCATGGTGAACGGTGTTCCTATGAATGATATGGAGAGCCAGGCAGTTTATTGGAGCAATTGGGCCGGACTTACTGACGTTACACGTTCTATGCAGACACAACGCGGTATCGGTGCCTCTAAAGTTTCTGCTCCGTCAGTTGGTGGTACAATCAACATTATGACTAAGAGCATTGAGGCAAAGCGTGGAGGTTCCATCTACTATAGTCTAGGAAACGACAATATGAATAAGATACTCTTTACGGTATCAACAGGACTTTCCAAAAGCGGATGGTCAATGTCTTTGCTTGGTTCTAAAGTATGGGGCGATGGCTATGCACAAGGAACAGACTACAGTGGATATACTTACTTCGTTAATATATCAAAGCGTTTGAGTGAAAAGCACCAACTCTCTTTCACTGCTTTCGGTGCACCGCAGCAGCATTATCAGCGTAAGAATGGATTGTATCTTGCAACATGGAAAATGACAGAGCAAGTATACGGAATTAAAGACCATAAGTATAACTCAACATATGGATTTGACAAGAATGGTCAGCGTCGTACTTCTGAGTATAACGTTTATCATAAGCCACAACTAAGCTTAAACCATCAGTGGCAGATAGATGACAAACGCTCTTTGAGTACGGTAGCATACCTTTCTATTGGCCGTGGCTATGGCTATAGCGGTCAGGGAAACGATGATTACGGATACTCTTACAAAGACTGGTATGGTGCAAACTATGGTGTTTTGCAGACAAAGTTCCGCAATGATGATGGTACATTTGACTATGCTCAAATTCAAGATATAAATGCAAATAGTGAACATGGCTCCATGCTTGTTATGACAAAGGCAAAGAACTATCATACTTGGTATGGCCTCGTTTCAACATACAATACTAAATTTGGTAAAAACATAGACTTTTACGGAGGTATTGATTTCCGGGCGTACAAAGGAACACACGCTAATGAAATCATAGACCTCTATGATGGTAAATACTATATGGACACTTCGCGTAAATCCGTGAAAGCTGCGAATAATGCAGCTGCATCCAATCCTGAATGGGTTTACGAGAAACTTGGTGTCGGTGATAATGTTTATCGTGACTTCGACGGGCATGTAGTACAGGAAGGCGCTTTCTTTCAAGCAGAATACTCAAAGGAAGATCTTTCGGCTTTCGTTTCAGGATCTCTTTCTAACACATGTTATTGGAGATACGACCGTCTCTATTATGATAAGGAACACGCAGAATCCAAGAGCGTAAATTATCTCGGCTTTACGGTAAAAGGTGGTTTGAACTACAATTTCACAAAGAATCACAATGCTTTCTTCAATTTGGGTTATATAAGCCGTGCACCTAAGTTCAATTATGGAGCATTTTTAAGTCCGATGTCAAGCAATGTGACTAATCCTGATGCAAAGAACGAAAAGGTATTCTCTATTGAACTTGGTTATGGTTACCACATGAGATGGCTACAGGTAAATGTAAATGCTTATTGGACAAAGTGGCTAGACAAGACCATGACAAAGTCAACTACGGTTGGAACGTCGCAGACTGAAGCATTCGTTAACATGACAGGACTTAATGCAGACCACAAAGGTATCGAATTTGAGGCAAAGGCAAGTCCACTCTACTGGCTTGATCTTAATGCAATGTTCTCCATAGGTGAATGGAAATGGGACAGCAACGCTTCTGCACTCGTATACGATTATAATGGTCAGCCACTTAATAAAGATGGTGGTATTGCAAGTGCTATTGGTGCAGAAGACCATCTTTCAACAGGTATCAATATGAAAGGCATACATGTCGGAGGCTCTGCTCAGACAACTGCTGCCCTCGGAGCTACTGTAAAGATAGGAAAAACAATTCGTATCGGTGCGGACTGGACATTCTACGGACGTAACTACGCATATTATTCAATAAGTGGAAGCAACCTTTCGCTTGGTAAAGTAAACGAAATTGAAGATCCATGGAGAATTCCAGCAGCAAGTCAGGTTGACTTGAACGCTTCATACAAATTCAAGATTGCGGGTCTCAATTCAACAATCTCTGGAAATATCAACAATCTCTTTGATTATCAGTATCTCACAAAGGCGTGGAATCCCCAGTCCGGAGCAGCTACTCAGGATAATATCTATGGTTTCTACAACTTCGGACGCACATTCAGCGTGAGACTGAAGGTTAATTTCTAACATACATCACCTATTAGAATATATAAGACATGAAAAAGATATATTTAATGTCGGCTGCCGCTCTTCTTTCACTTGCAGCGTGCAGCGACTATGATGACCAGTTTCATCTCGACAATCAAATTGCTGATACGAAGAAAGACCTTCCGATAGTGTTAGAGGCTTCCGACTATGCAACGATTGCCAACCTTTCAGCCAATAAAGCTCTTGCCGATTCTCTTGATAAATCAGCGGTTACGACAGTCTATAGCGAGGCGTTGTCAAAACTTGGAACGACAAAATATTTTGGTTCGCTGATATCTGCTGACTTGTTTATCCCTGCATTTATTCAAAATAAGTACCAAAGTGTAAATGTTGGTTCTACGTTCAAAGTAACATATAACGAATACTGCGGCAAGTCAGAGTATCTTTCAGATTTTGCCAATCTTTCCGATTATACCCTTACAGCAGACGATTACAATACTATTTGGGCAGGGGCCTCTACAGCAACATACCTAACTCCTTCAACAGAAAGCAAGCTGGCACAAGCTTTGACTTCTTCCTATAAGGATGCTCAAGCAGGTGATATTGTTGTTGTAAACTACTCTTATTCTGATTTCGAACCGGCAGGAGGTGATTCTTCCGACCCTGTTGAAAAGTATGACAAGATATCTGATGTCGTTGCAAACACAGCAGGTGGTGAATATACTATAAAGGGAAAGGTACCCGCAACCTACAAGCGTGGATTCCTTCTCAACGATGGTACAGGTTCAATCCTTGTTTACAAGACAAGTGACGATGTTAGCGTAGGTGACGAAGTTGCTGTTACGGGTACAACTTCCCAGTATGGCGGTCTCATGCAATTCCCAAACTCTTCAGAAGTTACTGTGGTTAAAAAGGGCACAGGAACTTATACACATCCTTCCGCCAAGAAGCTTACAGCTGCAGATTTTGAGAGTTATGCCAGCGCACCATACGTTGCTTATGTAACTTATACGGGAACACTTACAATTTCCGGCAATTATTATAATGTGGCTATTGAAGGAACAGAAAAGCAAGGAAGCTTGGCTTATGTTCCTGACGGAATGGTTAGTGCAGACCTCAATGGCAAGGATGTTGTAGTTTATGGCTATAGCGTAGGTTCTGCTTCAAGCGGAAAATACCTAAACACTATGGTTACTAGTGTAACAGCTGCATCTTCTTCTGCAAAAGCAGTACGCCGTGCCGCTTCAACGTCTAAGATAAATAAGGCAGCTGTTTACCGTTACGATGGAACAAAGTGGAATGTTTACTCAACAACTGACGCTAGCGTTATCGCAGCCCAGCCGCAGTGGTATGAAGCAATCGGCTCAACTTCAATATCTAAGCCGGATACTTATCTTCCAACGTTCATTCAGCAGAAGTATCCTTTTGCAACAGATGGGCAGAAGGTTGCTGTCGTTTACAAAAAGTCTTCATCAGCACTCGCTGTAGTTGAGTATACTTATTCTGCGGCAGATGGTGCTTGGGCAGCGTCTAAGGAATATAAGACTGAAACTACCACTTTTGCTAAGACCGAAACGGGCATAGAGGCAAAAATCAGTATGTATCTCAACGAAACATTGCTCGGAAGCGATGGAGGTTTTGTTGCTTATAACGTTAATCTCGGCACGCTCAGTTATGTTTGGACAAATACTACATCCTATGGATGGAAAGGTTCCGCATACTCAAGTGGCAGCAATCATGCAGCTGAAAGCTGGCTCGTTTCTCCGCCAATCTACTTGAAGAAAGCTGTTGATCCTGTATTGTATTTCGATGAGGCAATGAACTATCTCGGAACAGCCAATATCAACGACCATCTTACGGTTAAGGTTTCAAAGAACTTTGACGGAATGGATGTTTCTGCGGCAACTTGGGAAACACTTGAGCTTACTGGTCGCACAGACGGATCTTCATGGACATTCTATTCTGTTGACCCAGTATCTCTGCAAAGTTACAACGGTTCAACTATATACATCGCCTTTGTCTACAAGAGTACAGATTCCACGGCTCCTACATACGAGTTCAAGAATATCGTAGTAAAGGAAAAGGACGCAGAGGAATAATATAGTAATCTCTCCTTTATAGGGAAGCTTATTTTAGGGACAACGGGCATATTCCTTTTTACAGGGATATGCCCATCGTCTCTTTTTCATTTATCTTTATAGATAATTTCATCGGCCATTTTTATATAAAACCGTGCTTTAACCGTGCCGATGCAATCGGGTGTTTCTCGATTTTCTTAGCCTTTTAATTGGCAAATAGGTAACAAAACAGATATATTTTCGGAATAACAAAGAACAAAAGGAATGAATAATAAATTGGATTTCAAGCCACAACTTTTGGCAACTCTAAAAAACTACAATAGAAAGACATTCATGTCCGATCTCATGGCAGGTATAATAGTAGGCATCGTAGCCCTTCCACTTGCCATAGCCTTCGGTATCGCTTCTGGTGTCACCCCTGAGAAAGGTATTATAACCGCTATAGTAGCAGGCTTTATAATCTCTTTCCTAGGAGGAAGCAAGGTGCAGATAGGTGGTCCGACCGGTGCTTTTATAATCATAATCTATGGTATAATCCAGCAATATGGGCTTGAAGGACTTT
This sequence comes from bacterium, assembly GCA_963661195.1. Lineage (GTDB taxonomy): Bacteria > Bacteroidota > Bacteroidia > Bacteroidales > Bacteroidaceae > Prevotella. The sequence continues at coordinate 51,991 of CAVLBD010000003.1, read as the reverse complement.
CAATTGCCACTTTGATGGCAGGTGCATTTCTCATACTCTTTGGTGTATTGCATTTAGGAACGATAATAAAGTTTATTCCATATCCCATTGTTGTTGGCTTTACGAGCGGTATTGCCGTTACGATATTTACCACACAGATAAAGGACCTTTTCGGACTGAGCATAGACAATGTGCCAAGTGACTTCATTGAAAAGTGGTGGTGTTATATTTCGCATTTTAACACCATAGACTGGTGGTGCGCAGCAGTTGGTCTACTTAGTGTTGTCATCATAGCTGTAACGCCAAAATTCAGTAAGAAAATTCCCGGTTCGCTCGTTGCCATAATTGTTATGACGGTTGCCGCGTTGCTTTTGAAGCAATTTGCCGGGGTGACAACGATAGAAACCATCGGCGATCGCTTTTCGGTTAGTAATGCTATTCCTGACGCACACGTACCCCAACTTACTTGGGAAACGATAAAAAGTCTTGTGTCTCCAGCAATAACGATAGCCGTTCTTGGTGCAATAGAGTCGCTTCTCTCTGCAACAGTAGCCGATGGTGTTATCGGTGACCACCATAATTCAAACACAGAACTTATAGCTCAAGGTGTAGCCAATCTTGCTTCTCCAATCTTTGGGGGCATACCGGCAACAGGAGCCATTGCGCGAACGATGACAAACATAAACAATGGTGGCAAGACCCCCATTGCCGGCATTATACATGCGTTGGTTCTTATGCTTATATTCTTGTTCTTTATGCCATTGGCAAAATATATTCCTATGGCATGTCTTGCCGGTGTTTTGGTGATAGTTAGTTATGGAATGTGCGGTTGGCGTTCGTTCCTCTCTCTGATGAAGAACCCCAAGAGCGATGTTACGGTGCTTCTTATAACATTTTTCCTGACCATAATCTTTGATCTAACCGTAGCCATTGAAGTAGGGCTTATCATTGCTTGTCTTCTTTTTATGAAGCGTATGGCAGAAACAACGGACGTTAAGGTTATTATGGATGAGATACATGAGGAGAGCGATATGATTAAAGGTAATCTTGAACACCTTACTATACCTAAGGGCGTTGAAGTTTACGAGATTAACGGCCCGTATTTCTTTGGAGCAGGAAACCGTTTTGAGGAGATTATGGCTTCATTCGGCGACAGACCGAAGGTGCGTATTATCCGTATGAGAAAGGTGCCTTTTGTTGATTCTACGGGAATCCATAACCTTACAAACCTCTGTGGTATGAGTAAGAATGAAGGTATAGAAGTTGTGCTTTCTGGTGTGCGTCCCAATGTTCACGCCTCTCTTGAAAAAGCAGGGTTCAATGAGATTGTTGGTAGAGAGAATATTTGCAGCCACATCAATATCGCATTGAAACGTGCCCACGAACTTGTTGGGACCGATGTGCCGGAGGTATAATCAAAACGGGCGCAATTGAAATTATAAAAAACGAAATTTTTAGGGACTTATCCAAAAGAAACAAGTTGTATCAGGATTTTCATTTTTGCCTGATACAACTTGTCTTTATTTTATCTTCCTTCAAAAACGCTTCAGTCTTTTTTAAGGTATTGAAATGGTTATCATGACATTTCGTCAACGGCTTGCTTTAGTTGGCGCAACGCTTTCTCAAGGATGGCGCGCGGAGTACCGACGTTCATGCGCATGAACCCTTTGCCGCCTTCTCCGAACATCTCCCCGTCGTTAAGTGCAAGTCGGGCTTTGTTCACGAACAAGTCAACAAGTTCATCGTGTCCTACCCCCAGTGCCCGGCAGTCGAGCCATACGAGGAAGGATGCTTGCGGGCGGAGCGGCTTTATCTGCGGCATGTTCTCGCGGCAGAATTCCTCCACGAATAAAATGTTTCCTTCAATGTATTTCAGCATTTCCTTGCGCCATTCTTCTCCATGGCAGAAGGCAGCGATAGTGGCGATGGGGGAGAAGAGCGGTGCCTCGTTAAGTTCGTTTGCTGAAAGCCAAGAGTAGAACTTGTTGCGAATACTATCGTTTGGTATGATGGAATACGAGCTTACTATGCCAGCGATGTTGAATGTCTTTGACGGAGCGCCGAAAGTTATGCTGCATTGTGCGGCTTTTTCCGAAGCCGTGGCAAAGGGCACGTGTTTGTTTCCCCAAAGAGCCATGTCGCAGTGTATCTCGTCTGAAATTACTATTATGCCCCGTTCGTAGCAAAAGTCAGCCAGTTTTGCCAATACATCCTTTCCCCATATAATACCTGCAGGGTTGTGCGGATTTGAAAGAATGAGCATGCGGCACTTGTCGTCGGCCACTTTTTCAAGATTTTCAAAGTCCATGGAGTAGCTCCCGTTGGCGTTCTCCTTCAGAGGGTTATAGACGACCTCGCGTCCGTTGCCTTCAGGCGTAAGCCGGAACGGGTGGTATACAGGAGGTTGGATAATAACCTTCTCGTCTTCTTTTACGAACACGTTTATCGCCATTCCAATGCCTTTCACAATGCCAGGGATATAGCTCAGCCACTCTTGCTTCACATCCCATTCGTGGTGGGCTTTTATCCATTTTATCACAGTTGGCCATAGCTCTTTCGGCTCAACGGTATATCCGAAGAGCGAATGGTCAAGCCGTTGGCGCAAGGCGTTGGTGATGAATGCCGGAGTTTCGAAGTCCATGTCTGCAACCCATAGCGGCAGCAGGTCAGCGCGTCCGTAGCGTTCCTCCAGCACTTCATGCTTCAGATCGCCACTTCCCGAGCGGTCTATTATCTTGTTGAAATCAGTCATTTGTATATTTTTTCCGGATGAATGTCGTTCAATCAGTTCTTCTTTATAGCCTGTTGTATGTCTTGGAACACGTCGTCCATGTCTTCAAGCCCTACCGACAGACGTACAGTAGTGTCCAATACATCCATGTCACGTCGTTCTTCATCAGTGAAGTTTCCGAAGATTGTGCTTGCCGGGTGTATTGCCAATGTGCGGTTGTCAAAGAGATTTGTGGCGCGTCTAACAAGTTTCAGCCTGTCAATCATTTTGAAAGCTTCTTCCCTGCTGTGCAGGTCTATTGTCATCATTGCTCCGGCAGTTTTGCCGAATTGTTCTTGTGCAATGCCGTGGAATGGGTTGTCTTCAAGTCCGACGTAGTTAACGCTTTTTATTTCAGGGATTTCCCTTAGGCGTTTAGCTAAATACAATGTGTTCTGGCTTTGCACGCGGTAGCGTGCGTCAAGGGTTTCTAGCCCGAGCGACTGCATGTATGCCACGTGTGGGGTCATGTATGCACCGAAATTGAACAGCATTTCGTTTTTCATGCGCGAGCCGAAGCCATCAGTCGTGCCGTAGTCTATTACTAGGCCGCCGAGTGTTGTGGCACCGCCCGACAGATATTTCGTGCTTGAAACCACCTCGATGTCAACGCCCAAACTCTTTGCAGAGAACTGAGTGAACGGGATAACCGTTGTGTCAGCAATGAGCGGAATGCCGTTTTCGTGTGCAATCTTTGCCAGTTCCTTTAGATTGGCAACTTCCATCTGCGGGTTAGTTATTATTTCCAGGAAGATGCAGCATGTGTTGGCATCAATCAGACTGCTCACTTCCTCTAGGTTTATCAAGTCGCATGGACGTGCCTCCACCCCGAAACGCTCCACTGATTGTGTCAGCAGTGCGAAAGTGTTTCCGAACATGTGTCTTGACGTTACGATATTTTTGCCCGCAGCAGCAAGAGCAAGAATGGTATTGCTGATGGCAGCCATGCCCGAAGTCATGGCAATCACGTTGGCAGCACCGGTAATGGCTTTTACTTTGTCTTCAAGATACATTACGGTTGGGTTCATAACTCTGGAGTAATCCGGTGCGATAACCCTGCCCGTAAAAGCGTCAGCCATATCGTTGGCTGTTTCAAACTCATAGGCAGCAGTGTGGTAGATGGGCATGCTCAGTGAGCCATAGGCGTCGCGTTTTCCAAACGGCGTATCGATAGCCTTTGTCTGATTCTTCATTTTTATTGTTGTTGTAGTTTTAAGTCTTGATATGTTTGCCGCATACTTATTGTATTATCCCCGCGGGAACGTGATGCTGTTCAAGTGGGGATGCGTTTCTGTCGCCGCGGCTTATGATACAAGATGCAAAATTACGCTATTTTGCCGTCATGGGCAAAAAGGAGGCTTAAAAAGCCTTTGGGCAACTAGAAAAAAGGGAATTTTGCAGTAAATTTGCATTTGCACGTAGAGAAGGTCCTTGTTTGCGTAACGGTATTGTAACACTGCTGTAATATATATGAATAGACAGATTGTTACCTTTGCAGCGTGGAATTTAAAATGAGAAGAAAATATGGAAACAAAAAACCGTATCCTTGTAGTCGACGATGAGCAAGACTTGTGTGAAATTCTGAAATTCAATCTTGAGACCGAAGGCTATTATGTAGAAACGGCAAACTCTGCCGAGGAAGCCCTAGAGCGCGGTGTTGCGGATTTCGACCTTATACTTCTAGACGTAATGATGGGCGCCATGTCGGGCTTCGCCATGGCAAAGAAATTGAAGTCAGACACGCAGACAGAACATATACCTGTGATTTTCCTTACGGCACGCGATACGGAAAACGACACCGTGACGGGATTCAATCTAGGTGCCGATGATTATATATCAAAGCCTTTCTCCATACGTGAAGTAATGGTTAGGGTTAGAGCTGTGCTGCGCCGCACCAATGAACAAGGCGTGCATGGCAAGAGTAACATATTGAATTATCAAGGGCTGGAACTGAATCTCGACAAGAAGCTAGTGAGCATTGACGGAGAAGACATTCCGTTCACAAAAACAGAGTTCGAGATTCTGCAGTTGCTGCTTGACGAAAGAGGACGCGTCTTTTCGCGTCAGGAACTAATTGAACGCATTTGGCCTAAAGATGTTCTTGTGCTCGACCGTACTGTTGACGTGAATATTACCAGACTACGCAAGAAGATCGGCCGTTTCTCAAAGTGCATAGTCACAAGACTAGGCTTCGGTTATTATTTTGACGCATAGACACTTAACACTAGGAATATGAAAAGGACCTCGGTGGGCACTCGGCTCTATCTCAGCGTATTGGCAGTATTCATGGCCTTTGCCGCTGCATTCATAGTGTTCCAATATGAGCGGGAGAAGGAATACAAGATAGACTTGCTTGAAACAAAACTGCAAGACTATAATCGGCGCATGGCAGAAGTGTTGTCGCTAGATACGGATATGACCGAAAGCAGTATCGACCGCTTTGTCAAGACCCACCCCGAAACGGACTTGCGCGTAACGCTGATAGATATGAAAGGGCGGGTGTTCTATGACAGCAAGTATAGGCAATACGAAAAACTAGAGAACCACCTCTCGCGTGATGAGGTCAGGACGGCAATGAAATACGGGCAGGGATATGACATAGACCGCAAGAGTACTACAATGGGACAGTCGTACTTCTATTCGGCAACATGCTTCCCACAGCAAAAATTCATTATAAGAAGTGCACTGCCTTACAACGACAGCTTGGCGAAAAGCTTGCAAGCCGACATGCATTATATATGGTTTGCAATAGTAGCAATGCTTATTCTCACAGTTCTTCTCTATCGCTTTACGCGTCATCTCGGTGCCAACATAACTATGTTGCGCACATTTGCCAGTCGCGCTGACCATAATGAGACTATCGAAACGGAAGATCTTATCGGATTTCCAAATGATGAACTGGGCGAGATTGCCGAAAAGATAATCAAACTGTACAAGCGTCTGCAACGCACAAAAGAGGAGCAGAATGTATTGAAACGCCAGCTAACACAAAATATAGCCCACGAACTGAAAACCCCAGTAGCAAGTATACAGGGGTATTTGGAAACGATATTGGACAATCCAAAGATAGATGACTCCATGCGTGCGCAATTTTTGCAACGGTGTTATGCGCAGACACAACGCTTGACCTCGTTGCTCCGTGACATTTCAACCTTGAACCGGCTTGACGATGCTTCCGACATGCTGACCGATTTCGATACGGTTGATATCTCGCAGATGGTGGCAACTATCCAAAAAGAAACGGCATTGCAAATGCAGGCAAACGGCATGACTTTCAGCAATATGATACCAGAAGGTATAATGGTGCGGGGTAATCATTCGCTCTTGTATAGTGTGTTCCGCAATCTAACAGACAATGCCATTGCCTATGCAGGTGATAATACCACAATTACGCTTACGGCAGAAGAAACGGCTGGGAGCAAGTGGCATTTCTCTTTCTCAGACAATGGCGTGGGAGTGCCCAAAGAACATTTGTCTCGTCTGTTCGAACGTTTCTATCGCGTAGACAAAGGGCGAAGCCGCAAAATGGGTGGAACGGGACTAGGCTTGGCGATAGTCAAAAATGCCGTATTGTTGCATAGCGGAACAATTAGCGTGCGGAACAATGTTGACGGCGGCTTGACTTTCGAATTCACATTGCCGAAACAGTTAGACAACTAGCAAAAAAAGGCTTCCAAGCATCTGTGGCATTTTCTCTTGCGCATATTTTGCCTTTTCTCTTTTATTTGTTAATTTTGCATTATCAAACTACATAGCCGATGATGCGGAATTACATCATTATGGCAGAATGACGTAAGTACTTATTATCATATGACAATTAAGGAAGCTGAGAAATGTGATTCGAAAGAAATTGCGAATCTCATAATGGCAGCAATGTCAGAGGATTGTTGCCTTTATTATGCAGGCCCGGAACATACGCTAGACGATTTCCGCCGAATGATGACAAGCTTGGTAGAGAAAGACTTCTCACAATATAGCTACCGCAATACGCTTGTTGCAAAGAATGAGGCCGATAAACTGATGGGGGCAATTGTAACTTATGACGGAGCTTTGCTTCATGAGTTGCGCAAAGTCTTCATTGCTGCCGCGCAAGAATGCTTCGGGCGTGACTATAGCGGAATGTCTGACGAAACGCAGTCTGGAGAACTTTACGTAGATAGTTTTGCCGTATTTCCACAATTTCGCCGCAAAGGAGTAGCAACAGCCTTGTTGCAGGCAGCTATAAGACGTGCTGCAAAACAGGGACACGACACTGTAGGACTGCTAGTTGATAAAGGCAATCCCACGGCACAGTGCCTTTATGAAAAAGTTGGTTTCCGTTATGTAGGCGACGCCGAATGGGGAGGCCACCCCATGAATCATATGCAAATAAAGACTTGTTGACCTTAATTACACACCATAACTATGCAAGACAGCAAATATCTAGTGGCAAACGAGCGCGATGCTCTATGGGGACTAACTATCAGCACGGTAGGCTATGACGAGCTTCTGCCGGGAGAACCTTATCCAACACGTGGACATGCAGGGGGATATTATTTCGATACCTCAAAGGGACGTATCCTTGATGAATACCAAATGCTTTATCTCTTGGAGGGTGAGGGAGTCTTTTCTTCGGCTCATGTCAAAGAACAACACATAAAGGCAGGAGACATATTCCTTCTCTTTCCTGACGAATGGCACACATATCGGCCTCTGTCTGCTTCCTGTTGGAAAAGTTTTTGGATAGGTTATAAAGGCAAAAACATAGACGATCGTGTGAAGTATGGTTTCCTTTCAGCCGAAAAGCCTGTTTATCATGTAGGTTATTGCCCTGAAATCATACGCCTCTATGAGTCGGCAATGGATGTGGCAAAGCGCGAGGAAGCCTATTCGCAGCAGTCTCTTGCCGGCATTGTCAATAATCTTATAGGGACGATGTATTCGCGCGAACGCAATATCATCCTTAACCGTGACCAAAATAAGGTGGATTTAATCAATAGGGCGCGACTTATCATACGCGAAGAGTTGCAAAGCCGCGTAACCATTCAGGAAATAGCAGAAAGGTTAGGCATGGGATATTCTAATTTCCGCAAGTTGTTCAAAGAGTTTACTGGAGTTTCTCCCGCTCTTTACCAGCAAGATTTGCGGCTTCAGCGCGCCAAAGAGCTCCTTTCTACTACAAACATAAGCATAAAGGAAATTGCTTATCAACTGAATTTTGATTCGCCTGACTATTTTTCAAGCAAGTTCAAAATGAAGACCGGGTGCAAGCCAAGCGAATACCGCGAAAAGATGGTTTGACACAAAGAACGATAAAAAGGCACTAAGCGAGGTAAAACCTCAAGACTTAGTGCCTTTTATAATCAAAGTAACAATTTCTTTTTTATAGCGTGCGTTCCTTCTTTTACAGAGCGCGGAAATTTTCAATGTCTTCTGCATTGAAATTGCTGATATATGATGCGTGACCGAATACTTCTTCTTCGGCATGGCGTACATATACCTGTGCACTCTTCTTGAAAAGCTCTGGAGCTGCAGAAGCATCGCTTGTAATGAGCAAAGACATGAGTATGTCGGCTGTCATGTCGTAGAGGCGGCGTGCAAGGAAGTCCAAGACTTCTTGGCTCTCTGCCTTCTTAACATTTTCCAACGACTGCTCGTATAGTTCAACCATCTTTGCAATACGTGCCTGTAAAGGCTTTAGGTCTTCAGCAACATCTTTGCCTAACATCTCCTTTATGATGTTCAGATAGGTACAGTTTGTTATGTATCTAAGTGCAGCGACAACCTGCAACTGTGTGGTACCTTCGTAGATTGAGAAAATACGCGCATCGCGGTAAAGACGTTGGCTCTTGTATTCCATAATAAATCCTGAACCTCCGTGAACTTGAATCGCATCGTAAGCGTTCTGGTTGGCATATTCAGAATTCATACCCTTTGCAATAGGTGTAAAGGCGTCGGCAAGTCTAGCATATTTCTTCTGCTCTTGTCTTTCTTCGGGAGTGAGTTTGCGCTCACGTGAAATGTCGTCAAGGGCCTTGTATATGTCGACATAGCGTGCAGTCTGGTACAGAATGCTTCTGCCGGCATCTAATTTTGCCTTGATACGCGAGATCATGTCGTAGACAGCGGGGAAGTTTACGATAGGTTCACCGAATTGCTTGCGCTCCTTGGCGTATGAAAGTGCTTCATTGTATGCGGCTTGGCTTACACCAACAGACTGTGCGGCAATGCCTAGACGAGCACCGTTCATTAGTGCCATGACGTATTTGATGAGTCCCATGCGTGTGCTTCCGCATAGCTCTGCCTTCGCATTCTTGTAGACAAGCTCGCATGTTGGTGAACCGTGTATTCCGAGCTTATGCTCAATGTGGCGCACTGTTACACCGCCTTGATTCTTGTCGTAGATAAACATGGAGAGGCCGCGTCCATCGTGTGTTCCTGCTTCAGAACGTGCCAATACAAGGTGAATGTCAGAGTCGCCGTTGGTTATAAAGCGTTTCACACCATTCAATAGCCAGCAACCATCCTCCTCGCTATATGTAGCCTTGAGCATTACGCGCTGCAAGTCGCTACCAGCATCAGGCTCTGTGAGGTCCATACTCATAGTCTCTCCAGCGCATACGCGTGGAATGTATTTCTCGCGTTGTTCCTCGCTTCCGAATTCATAGAGAGTTTCAATGCAGTCTTGAAGGCTCCAAATGTTCTGGAAACCGGCATCTGCTGTTGCAACAATTTCAGAAGCCATAGAATATGGAGTGATAGGTAGGTTGAGGCCACCGTAACGACGTGGCATAGATATTCCCCACAAGCCTGCTTGACGCGTGGCTTCTATGTTTTCGTATGTTTTTGAGGCATACACCATGCGGCCGTCAACAAGGTGTGGACCTTCTAGGTCAACATTTTCAGCGTTGGGCTCAAGGATGTTGGCAGCAATGTCACCTGTTATCTCAAGCACACGCTTGTAGTTTTCGATGGCATCAGCGTGGTCTACTGGTGCGTCGGCATATTTTTCTTTGTCGGCGAAGTTGCGCTCTTTGAGCTCAACTATTCGTTTCATCTCCGGATGGTTTAGATAAAAATCAAACTCCGGGTGGTCGGTATAATAGTTTGCCATTGTTGTATTCTCTTTACTTCGAGTTACTCTTATAATACTTTATCAGTTTGGGTACGACTTCCTCAACAGTTCCGTTGATTATATAGTCGGCAATTTTGTTAATAGGAGCTTCAGGGTCATTGTTTATAGAGATTATGATACCTGAGTCTTGCATTCCTGCGATGTGCTGTATCTGTCCGGAAATTCCACATGCGATGTAAACTTTAGGATGAACCGTAACACCAGTCTGTCCTATTTGGCGGTCGTGGTCAACCCAGCCTGCATCAACAGCCGCGCGGCTGGCTCCTACTTCGCCATGCAGTTCCTTTGCCAAAAGGAAAAGTTGGTCAAAGCCCTCTTTGCTACCAACACCATATCCTCCAGCAACAACAATGGGGGCTCCTTTTAGGTTGTGTTTTGCTGCCTCTACATGGCGGTCGATGACCTTTACCACATAGTCGGTTGTAGGAACATACTTCGCAACGTCCATAACGGCAACCTCATGGCGTGCTTCGCCCTCGTAAATGGCCTTTTGCATCACACCGCTACGAACGGTAGCCATCTGTGGGCGATGGTCAGGATTTACGATTGTTGCAACGATGTTGCCGCCGAAGGCCGGACGAATTTGGTAAAGCAGATTATCGTAGTGTGTGCCTGATTTCTTGTCATCGTAGTCGCCGATTTCAAGTTGTGTACAGTCTGCAGTAAGTCCGCTAGTAAGTGACGAAGAAACTCTAGGTCCGAGATCACGCCCGATAACGGTTGCTCCCATAAGACAAATTTGTGGTTTTTCCTCTTTGAATAGGTTTACTAGAATGTCTGTGTGGGGAGCTGATGTGTAAGGGAACAATCCTTCTGCGTCAAACAGGAATAACTTGTCTACGCCGTATGGCAAAATTTGGTCCTCTACGTTCCCTTTTATGCCAGTTCCGGCAACGATAGCATGCAGCTCAACTCCAAGTTGGTTGGCTAGCTTGCGTCCTTTAGTGAGTAGTTCCTGAGAAACCTCAGCAATAGTGGTGTTCTCTGTCTCACAATATACAAATACGTTGTTCATACTCTTTTATCCGATAATCTTTTCGTCCAACAATTCCTTTACAAGTCCATCAATGTCTGCGTCAGATGCTGTGAGTATTTTGCTTTCCTTAGCTTGGAAAACAATGTTTTTTACAGCCTTTACCTTTGTGGGCGAACCTGCAAGTCCGCACTGTTGAGGGTCTCCGTCAACATCTGCCACAGACCATTGGTTGAGCGTCAAGTAGGGACGTTCTTCATATAGGCTAGCATATGGCATGTCGGCAGTGCGTTCCAATAGGACGTTGGCGCGTTTGTATTTCATAACAAGCTTCGCATTGCATGGACGGCATGGGGCGGCACTACCATTCACAGTTATGACAATTGGCATAGGTGCTTCCACTGTTTCAACGCCTCCGTCAATGTGGCGGCGAATTGTGAGAACTCCGTTTTCGCATTTTTCGATTTCCTCAGCATAAGTTACCTGCGAAAGGCCTAATTTCTGTGCAACTTGCGGACCAACCTGTGCCGTGTCACCGTCAATAGCCTGGCGCCCACCGATAACAACATCAGCTCCGCCAATCCTTTTTATTGCCGTTGCTAAAGCGTATGATGTGGCAAGCGTGTCGGCCCCAGCAAACAATCTGTCGGTGAGTAGCCAGCCTGTATCAGCTCCACGATAGAGCCCTTGACGGATAATTTCGGCAGCTCGTGGAGGTCCCATGGTTAGGATACCAACAGTTGATCCGGGGTTTTGGTCTTTTAAACGTAACGCCTGTTCAAGGGCATTCAAGTCTTCTGGATTGAAAATCGCGGGCAAGGCTGCACGGTTCACGGTGCCTTCGGCAGTCATGGCGTCTTTACCCACATTACGTGTGTCTGGTACTTGCTTGGCAAGCACGATGATTTTTAAGCCCATATCTTTATTATATAATGTGAAATTCATGTATGCTAAGAGTGCAAAAATACAATATTTTTATTTTACAGCAAAGAAAACAGAAAAAAAAGAAAATAAAGTATTATCTTTGTCCCGTTGAAAAAATACTAACAATGAGTTCTTGTGGTACAAATTCTATGGGTAATCTGTTTGAAGTTACATTGACCGATGTTAATACAGGGGAGACTTTTGTTGAATGTTTCGTTTGCCAGTCGGCAGCAGAAGCTGAAATGCTAATGCGTAACCGCATCTGTTGGGCGGAAGGATGTTTTGTTTCGGTTAGAAAACTCTGACGAAAAACCTTTTACATACCTTTCTGATATATATGTGTTTGGCAAACCGTACTATTTGATGGCGAGATTGTTTTTGTCGCCATAAGATTCTTGTCTTCATTTTTTCTTTTCTACACAATAATAAATATAGGATTGCGTTTATTAAAGCGTATATACATCAAACAGAATAGTTTTTATGATAGAATATGTTAGGGGTGAGCTTACAGAAGCCACTCCAACCTATGCCGTAGTTGAGGCTCATGGAGTTGGGTATGGCTTGAATATTTCGTTAAATACCTATACAGGCATACAAAACAAAAAAGATGTAAAATTATATGTCTTTGAGAGCATACGCGAAGATGCTTATGCTCTCTATGGTTTTGCAACAAAGCAGGAACGTGATGTGTTCTTGCTCTTGATAAGTGTGTCGGGAGTAGGAGCAAATACAGCGCGCATGATTCTTTCGAGCTTATCCCTTCAAGAACTTTGTAGCGTAATTTCAACAGGAAATGAGAAGATATTGAAATCAGTGAAGGGCATAGGATTGCGCACAGCGCAACGAATAATCGTAGATCTTAAAGATAAAATTGCCGCTAGTGGTGTAATTGATTCCATTACCCCCTCGCAAGATGCTGGAATCTCGGCCGTTAACAAGGAAGTCCGCGATGAGGCTGTAGGTGCACTCACCATGCTTGGCTTTGCCCCAGCTCCATCTGCAAAGGTCGTTTCGGCGATACTTTCAGAAAATCCGCAGATGCCAGTTGAACAAGTCGTTAAGCTGGCATTGAAACAAATAAAATAAATATGAAAATAGGCTTTTCCTTGGTGATAATACAGGGAAAGGAGATTTGATAGATGAAGAATATTAAGCAAATACTCGGTGCTTTTATTTTGTTGCTTAGCGTAAATATGCTGGCATTTAATGTCGTTCCGCAGCTACAGGATGACCGTACACGTGTGTCCGTGAGGCGACAGCGGGAAACCGTGCGTAAGCCACGAAAGTCTTCAAGCAAGGAAGAGGTAGACACAACGCAGAACAAACCTTTGGGCTTGTCGGCATTGACGTTGGAAGATGAGAGTATTCCTGATTCTTTGTTACATCCACGTTGGAAAGTTCAGCGAACAACTCCTGTGACTCTTGACGATACGAAGCGACGTACAGCAGATTTAGGTATGCCGGACAACATAAAGCAAGACGTTGTCTACAATGATACATTGGATCGCTACTTTGTTGGATCAAAACTTGGCGGTGGCTATCTTTCCACGCCAATAATGATGACTCCTGAAGAATATCGCAAGTGGAGTGAAAAGCAGGAGATGGATCTCTTTTTTCGTGGAAAGAATGATGAAATCGTAAAGGAGAAGGGGAAAGATAAGTTCTCATTCAGTGATATGCACTTTAGTCTTGGCCCTGCAGAGAAAATATTTGGACCTGGTGGTGTGCGTATAAAGACTCAAGGAACAGCCGAATTGAAGCTTGGGGCTACAATGAAGAATATTGATAATCCTTCGTTGCCTATCCGTAACCGCAAGACAACAATGATGAATTTCGATGAGAAGATAAACTTGAGTGTAAACGGAAAAGTAGGTGATAAGGTCAATATGAACCTTAATTACAACACTGACGCAACGTTTGACTTCGACTCGCAGAATCTAAAACTGAAATATGAAGGTAAAGAAGACGAGATAATAAAACTTGTTGAAGCAGGTAACGTTTCGTTTCCGAGCAATTCGTCTTTGGTAAAAGGAGCCTCGTCATTGTTTGGCTTCAGAACAGATATGCAGTTTGGTAAACTGAAATTGCAGACAGTTGTGTCTCAGAAAAAGTCTTCAAGCAAGAGTGTGTCATCCAAAGGCGGTGTCCAGCTTACTCCTTTTGAAATTGACGCTTCGGAATATGAAGAGAACCGGCACTTTTTTCTCTCGCGCTATTTTCGCGACAAATATGATGCTGGAATGAAAACACTGCCCAACCTGACTACAGGTATAAAGATTAACCGTGTTGAGATATGGGTAACGAATAAACAAGGAACGACAACAAATACGCGAAACATTGTTGCTTTTACAGATCTTGGCGAGAATACCCGTGTAAGCAACCCTATGTGGGGTATTGCTGGGCTGTCAGTGCCGTCTAATGCCGCCAATACCGAATATGCTACCTTGGTCGGTTCATATGTTACAGCCCGTGACATAGATCAGACAAGCACAACACTAGATGCCATACCTGGCTTTGTGGGAGGAACTGACTACGAAAAGCTGCAAAGCGCCCGTCTTCTCACGTCATCGGAATACACTGTTAATACAGCATTGGGTTATGTTTCGCTAAAGTCAACTTTGCAGACAGATCAGGTCTTGGCCGTAGCATACGAATATACATATGGCGGCCAGACTTATCAAGTGGGAGAATTCGCCAGTGATCTTCAGGATGTTTCAAAGGCTCTTTTTGTTAAGTCTCTAAAAAATACGAGCAATAATCCGTCGCAAGGAAACTGGGATTTAATGATGAAGAACGTTTATTACTTAGCTTCATCTGTGGAAAAAGATAAATTCCGCCTTGATGTGAAATACCAAAGCGATACGACTGGAGTATATCTTTCTTATATTCCAGAACAACAGGTCAAGGACATGACTTTGATAAAGCTCCTTGGTGCGGATCGCTTGGACAACAATAACAAGGCACATAGCAATGGTTATTTCGACTATGTCGAGGGGTATACAGTGAGCAATGGCCGTGTATTCTTTCCTGAAGCCGAGCCTTTTGGCGATTATCTGTATAATGCACTCCTTGCTAAGGGGATTCCTGCTGACAAAGCTGCACAATACAGCTATACAGAACTTTATGATTCGACAAAGACAACCGCCAAGCAGATTGCAGAGAAGGACAAATTTCGTCTAACAGGCCAATTCCGTGGAACATCAGCCAACGTTATTTCTCTTGGGGCGTATAATGTTCCTCAAGGTTCTGTGGTTGTTACTGCAGGTGGTGTTACCCTTACCGAAGGTTCTGATTATAGTGTAGACTATTCTGCTGGCGAAGTTACGATACTAAACCAAAGTATCATTGACGCCGGAACGTCTGTTAATGTGTCGCTGGAAAGTAATACAGATTATGCCCAACAGCGTAAAACTATGTTTGGACTAAATTGGGAATATGATTTTTCCAAGAATTTCCAAATGAGTGGTACATTCCAGCATCTTTCCGAACAGGCTCTGACAACAAAGGTCTCAATGGGTTCCGAACCTCTCAACAACACTTTGTGGGGAGTTAACTTAAATTGGAAGAAAGAGAGCCAATGGCTTACTAACGTTCTCGACAAAATACCTTTCCTTCATTGCACCCAACCTTCACAGATATCGTTCAGTGGAGAATTTGCGCAACTTATTGCAGGACAGGCAAGCGGCACGCAAGACAATGCTTCATATATAGATGACTTTGAGAATACGAAGAATACCATAGATGTGAGAACTCCGTCATCTTGGATAATTTCCAGTGTGCCGACAATGTTCCCCAACTACAACGACAAAGCAACGTTGCAGAGCGGATTTCAGCGTGCCCTTCTTGCATGGTATAACATAGATCCATTATTTACACGCCGTAGTAGTTCACTTACGCCAGGGCATATAAAGAGTGATCTTCATCAGCTTTCCAATCACTATGTACGTGAAGTATATGTCAGAGAACTCTTCCCTAATCGTGATCAAAGCTCATATAGCGGAGCGACGGCTACACAGTCAATACTTAACTTGGCCTATTATCCATCTGAGCGTGGCCCGTATAACTTCAATCCAAACCTAAATTCAGATGGAACACTCTCTGCACCACAAAATAATTGGGGCGGAATGATGCGACGATTGGACACCAGTGATTTCGAGACAGCCAATATTGAGTATATTGAATTTTGGTTGTTAGACCCATTTATCTATACTAGTCGCGAAGGAACGGCTTCACAATACGGAGGTGATTTCTATATAAATCTAGGAGAAGTAAGCGAGGATGTGTTACGTGACGGAAAGAAATTCTACGAAAGCGGCATGCCTGTAGATGGTTCAAACAGCTATACTACAACGCAGTGGGGAAAAATCCCAACACAGTCTACCGTTACTTATGCCTTTGCCACTTCGTCTGGAGCAAGGGCTTTGCAGGATGTTGGCTTTAATGGTCTGAATGATGAAGAGGAGCGCAACTTTGCTCCATACAAAACTTTCCTGGATGCTGCACAAGCGCGCGTTTCTGGGACAGCTCTCGACTCTATTCTTGCCGACCCCGCGAACGATGATTACCACTATTTCCGCGGTTCTGATTTTGACAACAACCGTACGTCAATATTGGATCGCTACAAGCGCATAAATAATCCGCAGGGAAATTCTCCCGACAGTAATATGCGCAGTGAAAGTTATGACACTTCCTATAAGACAACGCCTGACGTAGAGGATATAAACCAGGACTATACACTCAACGAATACGAGAAATATTATCAGTATCGTGTGAGTATTCGTCCTGAAGACTTGGTTGTGGGACAAAACTTTATTGTTGACAAACGTGAGGCTTCTGTAAAATTGCGTAACGACACGACGGAAACTGTTACTTGGTATCAGTTCCGTATACCAGTAGACGACTATGAAAAGAACGTTGGCGGCATAACGGATTTTACTTCTATTCGTTTTATGCGAATGTTCCTCACCAATTTCCAAAAGCCCATCGTGTTGCGTTTCGGAACGCTAGATCTTGTGCGTGGAGAATGGCGCATATACGAGCAGTCTCTTGGCAATGGTGGCGGAGAAACCGGAAAGATGGCCGTAAGTGCCGTTAATATAGAGGAAAACAATGACCGTGTGCCTGTTAACTATGTGTTGCCTCCTGGCATACGACGTGAGCAGGATCCTACCCAACCACAGCTTACGGAGGCAAACGAACAGGCTCTTGACATTCAAGTTACTAATCTTTCGAATGGCGAGGCCAAGGCTGTGTATAAAAATACCAATCTCGATTTAAGACAATATAAGCGTCTGCAGATGTTCGTGCATGCAAATGCTTTTGAACAGAATACAACAAACCTGCAAGACAATCAACTCGCTGTATTCGTGCGCTTGGGGTCAGATTACAAGAGTAACTACTATGAATATGAGATTCCGCTGAAATTGACAGCTCCAGGACACTATGATCGCTATTCTAGTGCCGACTGTCGTACAGTATGGCCCGATGACAATATGCTTGATGTGCCGCTCAGCATTTTCACAACTATAAAGAAAGCTCGCAACAAAGCCAAGAGTCTTGGGCAGGCTTCATATTCATTGCCTTATGTAGCATACGACGAGGATAATCCGAACAATAAACTAACAATAGTTGGAAATCCCACACTCGGTGAAGTGAGAACTATGATTATCGGTGTGCGCAATCTTGCCTCTGATCAAAAATCTGGTGAGATTTGGGTCAATGAACTCCGTCTGAAGGAATATAACAACTCGGGCGGTTGGGCAGCTCAAGGTAAACTCAATATGCAACTCTCCGATGTCGGAAGTGTGAATGTTACCGGAAAATATGTATCAGAAGGCTTTGGCGGTTTGGAAGATGGTGTTTCTCAGCGAGCGCAGGACAACTATAAGACCTATAGTGTTACGACAAATTTTGAACTTGGAAAATTCTTCCCCGACAAGGCAAAGGTTTCCATACCTCTTTACTATTCTGTGACGAAAGAGGAGACGCGTCCAAAGTATAATCCTCTTGATACGGATATGCTGCTTGACGATGCGCTCAGTTCCGTTGACAGCCACGAACGCGACTCTATTGAGAACATTGCCGTGACAAAGACAACGAACACTAACTTCTCTCTCTCCAATATGAAGGTAGGAATAGCAACGAAGAAGCATCCGATGCCGTACGATCCGGCAAACTTCTCGTTCTCCTATAGCCATAGCCACCGTCATACGAGTGGAGAAACCACAGTATATGAAAATGAAGATACTTGGCGCGGTTCAATGAATTATAGTTATACGCCAGTATACAAGGCATTCGAACCGTTTAAGAAGATAAAGAGTCGCAGCAAATGGTATGATATTCTGAAGCGTTTCGGCTTGAATTGGCTTCCGCAGAATATAGCTTTCAACACAGAAATACAGCGTTACTACTACGAACTGCAAGAACGCGATATGGAAAGTTTGGAGAATAGCGAGTTGCCTTTGACTTTCAGCCAACAGTTCCGCTGGAACAGAGAATTTTCTATCCGCTGGGATTTGACAAAAAACCTCCACATGAGTTTTAACAGTGCAACTCATGCTGAGATAGAGGAGCCTTATACCCCCGTAGACAAGAGCCGGTATCCAGATCAGTACACGGCGTGGAAAGATTCTGTGTGGACAAGTATAAAGCACATGGGGCGTCCGCTCGACTATAATCAGACTTTTACGGCATCATACCAAGCGCCGATAAATCTTATCCCGATATTCGACTGGGTAACAGCCGATGCAAGCTATAATGCAACCTATAACTGGACGCGCGGTACAACGCAGGAAGACGGTTCATCATTGGGCAACGTTATTGCCAATAACCGCACGCTTAATGTGAATGGCGCGCTGAATTTGGAAAAGCTATACAATCATGTACCATTCCTCAAAAAGGCAAACGAAAGGTTCAACAAGCGCACAAGTGTGGCTTCAAGCAGAAAGAACGACCAAAGGTCAAAGCTTGCCTCAATGAACGGCAAAGACGCAAAGAAAGGTAATGGCAAGAATAGTGACGAAAAGCAGCTTCCCAGGAACAAGAAGTCTTATGAAAGGGAAATAACCCTTCTGCCAGACACTACGCTCACCGTGACACATGGAAAAAACAGCAAGCGACTGATAGTTTCCGCCAAAACGACAGACGGAAAAATGATAGCTCTTCGCTACAAAACTCTTGACAACAACAAAATAAAAATAACGTCAAAGGTAGATACGGCAACGAAAGTAAAAGTTACCGTCACACCGAAAGAACCTCTTGAAAACAAGGGATGGTATAAGACCATGCAGGTAATAGCGCGCGGAATGATGATGGTTCGTAACATAAACCTGTCTTACCGCAACCAGTATGGCTTGTCGCTTCCTGGCTTTATGCCAGAAATAGGTGATGTCTTCGGCCAACGCGCCGGCGGACTTATGTCGCCAGGGCTTGATTTCGCCTTTGGTCTGGTTGGCGATAGCTATGTGGAGAAAAGCGCTGAGCGCGGGTGGTTACTTATGGCCGACAGCGTTGCTACTCCAGCAACGTCAAACAAGACCG
Organism: bacterium; assembly: GCA_963661195.1. Classification (GTDB taxonomy): domain Bacteria; phylum Bacteroidota; class Bacteroidia; order Bacteroidales; family Bacteroidaceae; genus Prevotella. The sequence continues at coordinate 32,692 of CAVLBD010000003.1, read as the reverse complement.
AAGACCTTCAGCTGAGAATGACATTAGAGCCGGTGAAAGACTTGAAAATAGACTTGAACGCATCAAGAACGCAGACCACAGCAAAGAGTGTTCAATACATGTATCAGGGTATGCCAACCACACAGAGCGGAACATTCACCATGACAACGATAAGTTTCGGCAGTGCTTTCGAAAAAATGGGCAATGCCAACAATGGATACCACTCATCTCATTTTGAGAAGTTCTGCAATTCGCTCGAGTCTTATCGCCAACGGGTTGAAAACCGCTATACGGGTGCGCTGTATCCCTCAGGAACTTCGTTCGCAGGCGAGACGTTTAATCCAGAGAATGGCACGGTAAGCAAATACAGTGCCGATGTGATGATACCGGCATTCTTGTCTACATACACTAGTATGGGCGGGAATTCGCTAGAACTCTTCCCCGCTCTGTCTAAACTCCTTCCTAACTGGACTGTGCGCTATAGCGGATTGGGACGCCTTCCTTGGTTCCGCGATGTATTTAAGAGCTTCAATATAAACCATGCCTACAAGAGTATCTATGCAGTAGGCTCATATAGCTCTTACAGCACCTTCCAGGAATACATGAATGGGCTAGGCTTTATCACCGATGCAACTACAGGCAATCCAACACCGAGCAGCATGTTCAATATCTCAACCGTAAGCATCAACGAGTCGTTCTCGCCTTTGCTTGGTGTAGACATGACGTTCCAAAATAATTTGACGGCAAAGATTGAATACCGTCAGACGCGAGTTTTGAGCCTAAGCATGACGAGTGTGCAGCTGAACGAATCGTCAAGCAACGACTGGGTTGTGGGCATGGGCTACAAGATAAACAATTTCGATTTCTTTGGCTTGCTGGGTAACGGCAACAAGTCTCGCAAGGTGAAAAATAAGAAAGGCTCAGGCAAGGGCGAAGACAAGAACTCAGCCCAAAACAATTCTAAAAGTGCGAACAACAAAAAGAGCGGTTTCAATACCGACCTCAACTTGCGTCTAGACCTTTCGTACCGCAAACAGGCGGCAATATGTCGTGATATCGCTTCAATGACAAGTTCGGCAAGTAGCGGAAATTCGGCATTCAAACTCTCTTTCTCCGCCGACTATACCCTGTCGCGCCTGCTCACAATGAGTTTCTATTATGACCGTCAGACAAATACGCCGCTCCTGTCAAGCAGTAGCTATCCGACAACTACGCAGGATTTTGGACTGAGTCTGAAATTTTCGCTCACGCGATAAAATTCTATTATTTAGACATAGATACATTACTCCGCTCCAGCTTTGCCAAAAGCAATACGCTGGGGCGGAGCTTTTTTATACCCTTAAATAGTATTTGTTGCATTGTCATTCTTCACATTTGGCGGAGCATAACAAGATTTCCCATGATTTATTCTTTAATCTCGTAAATTTCTTTTATTTTTGAGGTCATAAAATGACAACAATGCCGTAATACCAAATTCTTTTTCAATGAAAAATGTTGCAATAGTAACAGAAGTGAAGAAATAAAATGTGTATATATAAAACTTTGTATCACTCATAAAATAATAAAAAACCAAAGGAAGAAATAATATGTTGTTCGGAAATAAAATCAAACAACTCCGCAGCGAGAACGGAGTGAAGCAGCGACAGCTTGCTGATCTTTTGGAAATCGACACACCACTGTTCAGCAAAATAGAATGTGGCACGAGGTTTGCCAAAAGGAGGCATGTGCTTCTGCTGGCAAAGTATTTCAATCTTGACGAAAATGAAATGCTAACATTATGGTTAGCCGACAAGGTGCTCAAAACTGTTAAAGGGGAGGACGTGGTGGACATTGCGGCCCTTGATGTGGCAAAGAGCGAACTTGCCATAACAAGAGTTGACATATCCGTCTAAGCTATTTGCAATCAATATAAATACGAAAATATAAAAACTTTAAATAAGAATTATGAAGAAACTATTTCTGTTACTAATCACTGTTTTGGCCACCATTACAACAATGGCGCAAGATCGTCCGAAACTTATTGTAGGCGTAGCCATAGACCAAATGCGTTGGGATTATCTCTATCGCTATTCAGACCTTTATACCAACGGTGGCTTCAAAAGAATTATGAACGAGGGCTATAATTGCGAGAATACAATGATAAACTATGTGCCTTCGGTGACGGCAATTGGCCATACAACCATATATACGGGCACTGTGCCCGCCATTCACGGCATTGGAGGCAATAGCTTCCTTGTTAACGGCCGCTGGTCGTATTGCACTGCCGACACAACGGTAAACGGCGTAGGCACAACGAGTCGGGCAGGGCAGCAGTCGCCACGCAATCTGCTTTCCACGACAATCGGTGATGAACTGAAGGTGGCAACAGATTTTAAGTCAAAGGTAATTGGTGTGGCAATTAAAGATAGGGCGGCAATACTTCCCGCAGGCCATTCTGCCGATGCTGCATATTGGGTGGACGCCAAGCAGGGGCGTTTTGTTACGAGCACCTACTATATGGACAAACTTCCCGATTGGGCAGAAAAATATAACAATAGCATAGGTAATGTCACGGACAAGGAAATATATTACTCGCCGAAAGGAAACCAATTGACAGTAGACATGGCAAAGGCTGCCATAGCCGGAGAGAAACTAGGTCAGCGCGGTATAACCGATATGCTGTGCGTAAGTTTTTCATCAACCGACCTTATCGGACATAAATACGGCACACATTGCCAGTTGATGCAAGACATTTTCGTAGATTTGGACAAACGCCTAGCCGACCTAATGGCATATCTTGACAAGACAGTTGGCAAGGGACAATATCTGCTATTCCTCTCTGCTGATCATGGAGCCGCAAACAATGTGAATATGCTAAGCGAGCACAAAATTGCAGCAGGAGGTTTCTTTGCCGACAAAGAGAAGAAGGAACTTAACGAATATCTAAGCGCAAAATACGGAACAACAGAGAAACTCGCCCCGATAATGTATTCTTATAAGGTAATACTCGACCACGATGCAGTGAAGAAAGCAGGGCAGGAGATAAGCAAAGTGCGTGCCGATGTGATTGAATATTTTTTGAAGAAGGATTATGTTGCCTATGCTGTAGATCTAGACAATGTGGCAACCGCCACCATTCCCGCGTTCATTCGTGAAAAAATAACCAATGGCTACAACCGTCTGCGCGGCGGTGATGTGCAGCTGGTGCTGCAGCCGGCGTGGTATGAAGTGTATGGCAAAAAAATAGACGACGGAACGACCCACGGAGCCTGGAATCCCTACGATGCACACATACCGTTTCTTATGACAGGTTGGGGCGTTAAGCATGGAAAGACCAACAGACCAACGTATATCGTTGACATTGCACCAACAATATGCACTCTCGTGCATGTTCAAATGCCTAACGGATGTATTGGAAACGCCGTGGACATGCAATAATTTCCCCGCGGCCATAATCTTCTTTCCCCGCGGCCATGTTAATGCAAGCCGCGGGGCATGCATTGTGAAGAAGAAGAGATACACGATATAACGCCAAAAAAACAAGAACAAAAATCAAATTATACACTTTTTAGTTGTCAAACTTTCGCTATCTTTGCATACGGATAAAACACATTTAATACCTAAACAAATGGTCTTGAATGTGTGGTTGAAAACCTGAAAGAAAAACATTAACAAGCAAAATACAAGATATTATGAAGAGTATTTTAGAAGGCCGTCCCGGACTTACCGCGGAGGTGGAGAAAATAGCTGAAGTTGCTGGATATCTATGGCAAAACGGATGGGCTGAGAGAAACGGCGGAAACATCACGGTGAACGTGACCGAATTTGTTGACGATGGAATGAAGACCATGCCAGCCATAAGTGACGTGAAGCAGATTGGCGTTACGCTACCTGCTCTGAAAGGCTGCTATTTCTATTGCAAGGGAACAGGAAAGCGCATGCGAGACCTTGCCCGCAAACCTATGGACAACGGAAGCGTGATACGTATCCTTGACGATTGTGCCAGCTATGTTATCATTGCCGACAATGCCGTAATGCCCACAAGCGAGCTGCCTTCACATCTTACCGTTCATGCCCACTTGATTGAAACAGGTTCTCCCTACAAGGCAACAGTTCATACGCACCCAATTGAACTAGTGGCAATGAGCCATAACCGCAAGTTCCTTGCCAAAGATGTGCTAACTAATATTCTTTGGAGCATGATTCCCGAAACAAAAGCCTTCTGCCCACTTGGTCTTGGCGTTGTTCCTTATGAATTGCCTGGCTCCAATACTCTTGCAGACGCTACACTTAAGGAACTTGAAGACTACGACGTTGTGCTTTGGGAAAAACACGGAGTGTTTGCCAAGGGCCTTGACGTGATGGATGCTTTCGACCAAATAGATGTGTTGTCAAAGAGCGCAAAGATTTATATCGATTCAAAGTGCATGGGCTTTGAGCCTGAAGGCATGAGCCAGGAGCAGATGGCAGAAATGACAAAGGCATTCAACCTGCCTAAATAACTATGCTGACGTTGTAAATATGAAAATGCATAAAAATAGATAGTGGAGAAAAGGGTATGCAGGCAATTGCCGCATGCCCTTTTTAAGTAATTCCACTATCAATGCACTATTAAAACAATACAGTAGAACAAAAACAAGTCACTATACTATGAAAAGGAACATCGTCATTCTATTCGTTACAACTCTGCTTTCTGCAGTGACAATCAGTGTCGGAGCAAAGATAAACCGTAAGGTTGTCGTACAGAGAAACAATCCCAGTATAACATCTCCCGACCCGCTCGCCTCACTCTCTGTGGGAAACGGAAAATTTGCCGCAACGGTAGATGTCACCGGCTTGCAGACATTTCCCGAAGCCTATAGCAAAGGCGTGCCATTGTGCACCATGAGCCAGTGGGGCTGGCATTCTTTCCCAAAACCAAACGGCATAAAGGAAGAAGACTCGTGGCGCGAGTATGACTTCGGCCGAGGACATAAGGAAATTTATGCCACGCAGCCCAAGGACGAGCGCGGAGCTATGGCCGCAAATTGGTATAGAGTGAATCCCCACCGCCTGCATCTCGGTTCCCTCGGGCTGAATCTGGACTGCGACCTCGCAGCCATCAACGGTATCAATCAAACCTTAGATATGTGGAGCGGCAAGATAACGAGCAACTTCTGCGTGAATAACAAGAAATACAACGTGGAAACCGTATGCCACCCTGACCGTGATATGATAGCCACGCACGTAAAGGCAAATACGGCAGTGGCGTTGAGGCTGAAATTCCCTTATCCCACAGGTGGACATTGCGACGATGCTTCCGACTGGCAAAGCGATTCACGCCACACCACAGAGATTGTGCAGAGCGGAAAGCAGTGGGCAGTGCTAAAACGCTCTATTGATGCAACTGTATATTATGTAACCCTACATTGGCAGGGCAAGGCAACATTGAAGAAAAAAGGGGCAAACCTCTTTGTGCTTGCTGGAAGTGGAAAAGAACTTAGTGCAACGTGTGAATATACGGAAGAAAAACTGATGGAACTGTCAAATGCGGCACAGACATCTTGTGGCTATGAACTCGCAGAGCAGCTTTCTGCAAACTTCTGGCAGAGGTATTGGGAAACGGGGGCTATAGTAGATTTCTCAGAATGTACAGACAAACGTGCTGCGGAACTTGAGCGTCGCGTCGTATTGAGCCAATATCTGCTAGCCATTCAGGAAGCTGGCAATACGCCACCGCAAGAAACAGGACTTACTTACAACTCCTGGTACGGTAAATTCCACTTGGAGATGATCTTATGGCATCAGGCGCAATTTGCACTCTGGGGGCATCCCGAACTGCTTGACCGCTCTCTTTCATGGTATTTCAAAGCAGAGAATAATGCCAGGAAGATAGCCCAGCGACAAGGATTCAAGGGCGTAAGATGGATGAAGATGACAGACCCATGGGTAGGAGAGGCTCCATCAAAAGTAGGAAGCTTCTTGATTTGGCAGCAACCACATCTGATTTATCTTGCCGAACTGCTCTATCGGGCCAATCCCTCGCCGGCAGTGCTTCAGAAATACGACCGTCTTGTAGAAGAAACAGCAGAGTTTATGGCAGACTTCGCTCAATACGACACTGTGCACCATCGTTATATCCTCAGTGGATGCATAGCGGCACAAGAAACATTGCCCGCAAAGACAACAGTTAATCCACCGATGGAACTTAGCTATTGGCATTGCGCTCTGAGTATGGCGCAGACGTGGCGTGAACGTATGGGCAAGCCGCGCGTTGCCCTTTGGGACGATATAATAGAGCATATCTCGCCTCTAGCCCATAAAGACAGTCTGTATCTTGCAGCTGAAACACAGCCAGATACTTATAGCAACGTAAGCATGTATAGCGACCACCCCGCAGTGACAGGGGCTGTAGGCCTGTTGCCACTCAATCCCAAACAGGTGGATACGGATATAATGAAGAACACTGAACAGTGGATATGGAACAACTGGAAATGGGAAACATCATGGGGATGGGATTATCCTATGATGGCAATGTGTGCAGCACGCATGGGAGAACCAAACAATGCCGTGGGTGCATTGCTTATGAAGCAAACGAAAAATACGTATCTTCCCAATGGACATAACTATCAGAGTGAGCGTCTGCGGTTGTATATGCCCGGAAATGGAGCATTACTCCTAGCGGTGGGAATGATGTGTGCCGGCTGGGACGGTGCAACGCAACCCAATCCAGGATTTCCGCATGACGGAAAATGGAATGTGAAGTGGGAGGGACTGAAGGTAATGCCGTAGCGTCGATTTTTATGCTTCACACACCTTATTTCGGGATTTTTGCTTATATTTGCACGTATGAACAGTAATATCACCAACAACTGCCAGTGGAGCGAGAATGTCATCGTGGCAGATGCCGACTTCATCGACAATGTGGCGTTCGACCTTACGGTGAATTTTGAACGTATGCTAATGCGTCGCATCCCCAAGGCCGACTTTGCCAAATGGCTTGACTGCGTGGCTCTCGACGGTGGTGTGCGAGAGGAAAAAAACAGCGTGCAGGTTATACTTATATATAATAAGGAAAAAAAAGAATTTGACAACTTCTCTCCTTCCTTAATCAAGGAAGAACTTAACGGAAAAGCCTTCACTGATAATCTCGGAGAGTTTATTATAAGTGCATATCCTGTGGAAGGCCTGACTGACAAGGCAGATTTCATAGCGGAAATATCGCAGATAATTTGCTCTCAGAAAGAGGTTAAGCGCGCTATGATAGTAGCCGACGACAACGAGGCTTACGACAAAGTGCGCCTCGCCCTGCGGCGCATTGACGACGAGGGCAAGCGGATTACACTCTTTGCCATGCAACCTATGCAGGGAGGCAACTTCAGACAAGAGATACTCGGCTATTCGCTGATGAGCGCACTAGGCATAAAAGGCGACGAAATTAGGTAGAACAAACAACAAACCAGAAATATCAACATCACAGAAATGGGAAAAGTACTTATCATCGGAGCGGGTGGCGTTGCCACAGTTGCCGCCGTAAAGATTGCGAAGAATGCGGACGTATTCTCGGAAATCATGATTGCAAGCCGCACAAAGGCCAAGTGCGACAAAATTAAAGCATACATTGGCAATCCTGACATCAAGACCGCTCAGGTTGATGCCGACGACGTTGAGCAGCTGAAAGCTCTCTTCAATGATTACATGCCTGAACTTTGCGTGAATCTGGCTTTGCCTTATCAGGATCTTACCATCATGGAAGCTTGTTTGGCTTGCGGTGTTAACTATCTTGACACCGCCAACTATGAACCCAAAGATGAGGCTCATTTTGAATATAGCTGGCAGTGGGCATACAAGGAACGCTTTGAGGCTGCAGGCCTAACGGCGATACTTGGCTGCGGATTCGACCCTGGTGTGACGAGCATATTCACAGCATATGCGGCAAAGCACCATTTCGATGAAATACAGTATCTTGATATTGTGGACTGCAATGCCGGCAATCACCACAAGGCTTTTGCCACTAATTTTAACCCGGAGATAAACATACGCGAGATAACCCAAAAAGGACTTTATTGGGAAGACGGCAAATGGGTGGAAACAGAACCGCTGGAAATCCACCAACTGCTCAACTATCCGAATATCGGACCTAAGGAAAGCTATCTGCTTCACCACGAAGAGATTGAGAGTCTTGTGAAGAATTATCCAACAATAAAGCGTGCTCGTTTTTGGATGACCTTCGGTCAGCAGTATCTAACCTACCTCGACTGCATTCAGAACCTTGGCATGTCGCGCATAGACGAGATAGAATACGAGGCTCCGTTGGCTGACGGCAGCGGAAACAAGGCGAAGGTAAAAATAGTGCCGCTGCAGTTCTTGAAGGCCGTGCTTCCAAATCCGCAAGACCTCGGCGAGAATTATGACGGTGAAACCAGTATTGGTTGTCGAATCAAGGGACTTAAGGACGGCAAAGAACAGACTTATTATGTATACAACAACTGTAGTCATCATGCTGCCTATTTGGAAACAGGTATGCAGGGCGTAAGTTACACAACTGGTGTGCCGGCTATGATTGGCGCAATGATGTTCTTCAAAGGACTATGGCGCAAGCCTGGTGTATGGAACGTTGAGGAATTTGATCCCGATCCTTTCATGGAAGAACTCAACAAACAGGGATTGCCTTGGCACGAAGAATTCGGCGGAGATTTGGAACTGTAGGAACAGGCATCCTAAAACATTATATAAAGGGAGTGGAACAAGCTTTTTGCAGGATAAAACAAAGTGTTGTCTTGCTAAAGTTTAGCTTGTTTCACTCTCTTTTTGTTAAGAGAATTGGTTGAAGAGAACTTTAGGACACTTTGTGGGCGCGCAATTCCGTGCCTAATCCCCTATATTGCAATACCTTTGTAACCAATTTTAAAATAAGCGAAAACATGAATATTTTAGTTCGGGTATTGTCGTGCTCTATTTTTGCCTCGGCAGTGCTTATGGCCAATGCCCAGAAAGTGGAACCGATAGAATACGGAAACATGGATCATTGGGTAGTGCGCCACGTAAAAGAGTCGGCAATTATCGGGGGGAACACAAAGACACTCTATGCCATTGGCCCCAACATTACTATCAACAACAACAACCCATACAAAAATCTCGGTGGTTCGCCATGGGCAACATCAAACGTAATGGCCAAGGTGGTGGGCATCACAAAGACCAACAATTCCGTATACCGTGACACACATCCAGGCCATGGCTACTGTGCAAAACTTATGACTCACATAGAGAAGTGCAAGGCTTTGGGCATGATAAATATCAGTGTGCTTGCCGCAGGCTCCATATATCTCGGTGAGATGAAAGAGCCGATAACAGGAACAAAGGACGGGCCAAAGAACATGAACTGGGGGATTAAGTTCACGAAACGCCCCAAGGCACTAAGATATGACTATAAGATTTCTGTGCCAGGAACAAAGACGCGCATCAAAGAAACGGGTTTCAGTAGCACGTCGAACGTGCCCGGACAGGATTATTGTATCACGGTTCTTTATTTGCAGAAGCGCACAGAAGACCGAAAGGGCAACATCACAGCAAAGCGTGTGGGCACGCTCGTGGTGAAATACGGAAAGTCAACAAACTGGGTGGAGAACGCTACTTACGAAATTCTTTATGGGGACATCCGTAACCATAAAGGTTATGATGCTGCAACGATGGGGCTGCGCCAAACCGACTATGCTCTGAACAGTAAGGGTAAGAGTGTGCCGGTAAAGGAGATAGGCTGGGCTTCAGATGGGGAAAGCCCCACGCATCTTATAGTACAGTTCTCGTCAAGTCACGGCGGAGCCTACATCGGTACTCCCGGAAATACGTTCTGGGTTGACAACGTATCTCTTGTATATTGATAAAAACTTAGGATAAAGGAATTCCAAACATAAAGAAAATGAACGGGATTAAGGCTTTATACAGATGGTGCAAAGCTCCGCATCATCTGTTTTTCATTACTCTAATGGTGTTAATCATACCAAACATTGCATTGTGCTTTACAGAAAGTATGGGCTTGGCCGCGTGTCTTGCTAACGTTCTGTTGCCTTGTGGAGTTTATTGGCTGTTGATGACATTGAGCCGGAAACCGGGGAAAATGGTGTGGGGGCTATTCTTCTTCATCTTTCTTGCCGCCTTCCAAATTGTATTGCTATATCTTTTTGGTAAAGGGATCATTGCTGTAGACATGTTCCTAAACCTTGTGACCACCAATCCCGGTGAGGCAATGGAGCTTCTTGACAACCTTGTGCCTGCCGTAGCCACGGTGTTTGTGGTGTATCTTCCTGTACTGTGGCTTGGAGTGGCTTCCATTCGTAGTAAGAATTTGTTAGGGATACGTTTCATCCGTCGCCAGCGTATTTGTGGTTCGGCCGTTACTTTTGCAGGTTTACTCAGCTTTTTTTCCTGTTATGCCTCTGATGCAGACTATCGTGCGCAACTTGATCTATATCCTGCTAATGTGGTATACAATATATGGCTTGCGGCGGAACGCACTTCAAAAACTGCTCATTATGCCGAGACATCGCATGATTTCTGTTTCAATGCTCACCAAGACAGTGTGTTTGGAGGCGAACGGCAGGTTTATGTTATGGTTATAGGCGAAACGGCTCGCGCCGCCGAATTTTCCGTTTACGGATATAACCGACCTACGACACCGCTTTTGTCAAAAGAGAAAGGACTGGTTGCTTTCAGCAACGTAGTGTCGCAGTCTAACACAACCCACAAGAGTGTGCCAATGCTCTTGACGGCAGCTTCAGCTACAGACTACGATCGTATCTATAAAGAGAAAGGGATAATTGAAGCTTTCCGCGAGGCTGGTTTTCACACGGTGTTCATTTCCAATCAAAAACCCAACCATTCTTTCATTGATTTCTTTGGGCAAGAGGCTGACGAATGGCGTTTTATAAAGGAAACTTCAGGCAAGGGTGAGAATACTCCAGATACAGATATGTTACCTTTGTTGCGCGATGTATTGAAAAAAGGACGCAAGAAAGAGTTTATCGTCCTTCACAGTTATGGATCTCATTTTAACTATCGTGAGCGTTATCCACAAAGCGAAGCCTTTTTTAAACCGGAGGAGAACTCAGAGGCTAAGGTTGCCAATCGGCAGCAACTGCTCAATGCTTACGACAATACCATACGCAATACAGACAGTTTCTTGCATAGCGTGATCGCTATGTTGCGTGGGGAAAAAGTTGTTTCAGCCATGTTGTATACGGCTGATCACGGTGAGAATATCTTTGATGACGAACGCCGGCTTTTCCTTCATGCCTCGCCTACACCTTCTTATTGGGAGCTGCACGTACCGTTCTTTGTGTGGCTTTCAGATAAATACAATAGTCTACGTCCGTCTGTCCGCACAGCTCTGATAGATAATAGTCGCAAGGCCGTGGCAAGTAGTGCTTCATTTTTCCATTCCATGCTTGGCGTAGCAGCTGTTGAAACACCTGTTTATGCGGATACGCTCAACGTGGCTAGTTTGCACTTTCACTCTGCTCCGCGTCGCTATCTTAATGATCACAACAAGGCGGTAACGCTTGAAAAGGTTGGTTTCCTGCCTTTGGATTTTAAGCTTATGCAGTGTCATGGTGTTAGCCGATGACTTAGCAAGAGAAGAAAAGCTCAGAAATTTCCTAACTCCTTCTTCATATCACGGAAAACACTCCAAGCTATAGGTAGGGAAATAAGAAAAGCACATGCGTCGGAAACGGCTTGGCTCATTTCAACCCCTTTCAGTCCGAGGAAAATAGGCAGTATGATGACGGCAGGTATGAAGAACAGACCACTACGGGCTGCTGCTGCCACATTGGCTCGTATAGGCTTGCGCATGGTCTGCGAGAGCATGTTGGTCAAGATTATTGTAGCAATGAGAGGGTAGGTGAGGAGTTGCCAACGGAAAGCCTCTGTTCCAACGGTTATAACGTCGGCATCATCGCGGAATTCGGCAATTACAGGTTCTGCAAAAATAAAGCCGACAATTGTTATTGCAATGAAGAACAACGTTCCTATCTTTATGCAATACATATAGCCGTCGTATATTCTGCGTGGCAATTTCGCGCCGTAGCAAAATCCGCAGAGCGGCTGAAAACCTTGTCCTAAGCCAACTATAGCTGCATATACAAAGTTTGAAATGCGTGTCACTATGCTCATTCCAGCTATCGCCGCGTCGCCGTATGCTCCAGCCGCAACGTTCAGCATGACAGTAGCAACGCTAGCAAGCCCTTGCCGCGAGAGCGAGGGTGTTCCGCCAATCAGAATTTCTTTTATCAAATGGCGTGAGCTGCGAAAATTCTTTATTTTGATAGCTATATTGCCGCTATGGTGAGTCATATTCAGAAGAATGAAGAAACTCATTGTCTGACTTATCAGAGTGGCTATTGCTGCTCCTGTTATGCCGAGGCAGAAATAGAAAATAAGAATAGGGGCTAGCACAACGTTAAGCACCACCCCGCTTGTAATACCGAGCATAGCATAGCGGGCATTGCCTTGGAAACGCATTTGATTGTTCAGTGTGAACGAGCCTGTCATGAATGGCGCTCCGAGTAGAATTATTCCAAGATAACGTTCCGTATATGGGAGTATTGTTTCGGTTGAGCCAAGGAACATGCATAACTTGGTGAGTGACAATAGGCAGATAATAGCAAGCAGGAGCCCTGTCATAACGCTATATATGAGTCCTGTGGCAGCCATGCTACGGGCTTCATCTTCCTGCTTCGAACCAAGACAACGTGAGATGTAGTTTCCGGATCCGTGTCCGAAGAAGAAGCCTATGGCTTGAATAATGGTCATTATTGAGAACGACACGCCAACGGCGGCAGTGCTTTGGGTGTTGATTTTCCCGACGTAGTATGTGTCTACCATTCCGTATATACTCGTAACGAGCATGGATATAATGGTGGGCACGGCCATGTTTATAATAACACGATGCACGGGGGCATGTGTAAGGAACGTGTAGTTGTCTATAACTTTCTTCATTAGCTACTGTTTCTTCTGTTCTTTTGTCCTTTTATTTTATAGGCTATTTGCATAGAGCCTGACAAATCTTGTCTTGAAAGTTTCTGCCCGACGATGCGTGTCTTATGCCCATGTTTATGATTGAGAAGCATATCAAGTGGCCGTTTTTTGCAGTAAGGTATCCCGCCAGTGCGCTTACTCCAGTCACAGTGCCAGTCTTTGCCTTCACGTTGCCGTGGGCTGCTCCCTGTCGCATGCGCTTTGACAAAGTTCCGTCTTCGCCAGCTATGGGCAGACATGGCAGAATACTGTTGTATATGCGTTCGTGCTGATAGGCATATTTCAGAAATTCAACCTCAAGTTCGGGGGAAACATAATTATAAAGGGATAGTCCACTGCCGTCTGCAATATAGTATGCCGATGGTTTGAAGCCTAAACGTGATATTATGTTATTGATAGCTTGTTTTCCGTGCTTTGCCGATGCAGTGTGTCGGCCTGCAACATCGGCTGCAAGTTGGTAGAATATCGCTTCACTGTAAAGATTGTCGCTTCTCTTTAGCTGGCGTTTCATTATTGTTTTCATCGGCGTTTCCTTGCATAACAAGGTGCGTGCTGTTGTTGGCGTTTCTCCTTCGCGGCAGTAGCCGGTAACATAAATGTTTAGTTGACGTAGCCGTTTCATAAGAACATCGCCGAACTTGTTTTTTCTTCCAACGAGCAGAGGAGATAGAACGGGATTGTCATCATCCCAACACCAACCTTCTCCCAATCGGTCTTCGTCTTTCATTGTCAGGTCAATAACAACGTTTCCGTGAATAGTGTCTATGCCAAGTGATTTTATGCTATCGGCGAACTCTGCCACGTCTCCGTTGTCCGTTGTCGGATCGAAGCCTCCTTTTATGTATACGTTGCCGTCAAGCCTTAAACTATCCACCTCTCCTGTCCATGAAAGTCTTGTCTTTAGAGTGTAGTCGTCGCCCAATCTGTCAAGGGCCGTTACTGCAACCATCATTTTCAGCGTGCTTGCTGGGCGCATAAGTTGGCGCGCATTTCTTTCGTATATGGTGGAATCAGCTGTTAGGTCGTAGATTTTCATTCCAACCATAGATGTATTGAATATTGTCGTTCCGCTGAAAATCTTCTCTATGCGTGCTACAACATTCTCGGGCCATGGCAGTTCTTTGTCATCGTCGCAAATGGTGTCAACTTCAGCCGTATCAGTCTCTTCAAGTGTCGCAGTGTCAGTATCAAGGGTGTCTATGTATATAGTTCCAACGTTATCCTTTTGCTCTGTAGGCAATGTCCTACCAAGGTTGGCGTGCAGTGGTGTTAAAGCTATGGCAACGGCCGCTGTTATGGCAAGTGACAGCAAGAAAGTTTTCTTCATCAGTTTTGTCTTCTTTTTGTTGTTTCTTCGCAGAAAGCGTTACATTCTGCAAAAGTACTCATTTTCGGCCGAAAACGTGGAAACCCTTATATTAAAGAATGTAACAGACACAAAAAGGAGAAACAAATAACGGTGGTTTAAAAAAAAACTTATTACTTTTGCATTATATATTTAAATAAGAAAAACGGGTGCCGTGCTCCTGTAACCGGTCTGCCCGTGAAAACACACATACGTCTTTATGATTTATAAATACGATTTCCTAATCATTGGTGCCGGTGTGGCCGGGATGAGCTATGCGTTGAAGATAGCCCGTGCGCACAAAGGCAAGGTATGTCTTGTATGCAAGACCACGCTTGACGAGGCCAATACCTATTTCGCCCAGGGTGGCGTGGCTTCGGTTACCAATCTAAAGGTTGACAATTTCGACAAGCATGTGGAAGACACAATGATTGCCGGTGACTACATTAGCGACCCAGAGGCCGTTGAACAAGTGGTGAAGAATGCTCCGGCGCAGATAGAAGAGCTTGTTAACTGGGGCGTGAACTTCGACCGTAAAGAAGATGGCTCGTTTGATTTGCATCGTGAGGGTGGCCACTCTGAATTTCGTATCCTCCACCATGCTGATGATACTGGGGCGGAAATTCAACGCGGACTGATGGAAGCCGTGCGCAATAATCCCGACATAGAAATAAAAGAGAACCATTTTGCTGTAGAGATTATAACGCAACACCATCTTGGGGTGGTGGTAACACGACGTACCCCAGACATTGAATGTTATGGAGCCTATGTCTTAAACCCGGAAACCCAGAAGGTTGACACTTATCTTAGCAAGGTAACACTTATGTGTACTGGTGGATGCGGTGCCGTTTATCAGACAACAACAAATCCTGTTATTGCCACTGGCGATGGCGAGGCTATGGTTTATCGTGCAAAGGGAACGGTGCAGGACATGGAGTTCGTCCAGTTCCACCCAACATCGCTCTATCATCCTGACGAAACCCACCCGGCATATCTTATTACCGAGGCCATGCGAGGATACGGAGGCATATTGCGCTTGCCAAACGGTGAGTCGTTTATGGAGAAATACGACGAGCGATTGTCTTTGGCGCCGCGTGATATCGTAGCCCGTGCTATAGACAAGGAGATGAAGATACATGGCATTGACCATGTATGCTTGGATGTTACCCATAAAGACCCAGAGGAAACGAAACATCACTTCCCAAATATCTACAAAAAATGCCTGAGTATTGGCATTGATATAACGAAGGATTACATCCCTGTGCGCCCAGCTGCCCATTATATGTGTGGCGGAATAAAGGTTGACCTAAACGGTGAATCTAGCATCAAACGGCTATATGCCATCGGAGAATGCTCATGTACGGGACTTCACGGCGGCAATCGTCTTGCCAGCAACTCGCTGATTGAGGCCGTTGTCTACGCTGATGCGGCAGCAAAGCACAGTCTTTCCCATGTTGACGAGTATACATTTAATACTCGTGTGCCAGAATGGGATGATGAGGGCACACTGACAAATGAGGAAAAGGTGCTCATTACGCAGAGTGTAAAGGAAGTCGGACAGATAATGAGCAATTACGTGGGTATAGTGCGCAGCAATCTGCGTCTGAAACGTGCATGGGATCGTCTCGATCTGCTCTATGAAGAAACAGAAGCCCTCTTTAAACGTGTCAAGGCAAGCAGGGATATTTGTGAATTGCGCAATATGATAAATGTGGGCTACCTCATTACGCGTCAAGCTATAGAGCGTAAAGAGTGTCGTGGCTTGCACTTTACTATTGACTACCCGCTCCATGCTTATGACGATAAGGAATAAACACTTGCAATAACATAACGACAAAAGAAAAATAATGGCAAAGACAGACGACAACAATGCAGCGGCTGATGTACAGGGCAAGCTGAAGGCTCTTGAACTCACCATGGCCAAGATAGAGAAAAACTATGGCAAAGGTTCCATCATGCGGCTGGGTGATGAAAAAGTTGAGAACGTGGAGGTTATTCCCACGGGAAGTATCGCTCTCAATGCCGCCCTCGGTGTGGGAGGATACCCTAAGGGAAGAATTATAGAAATATACGGTCCTGAGAGTAGCGGAAAGACTACGCTCGCTATCCATGCCATTGCTGAATGTCAGAAGGCTGGGGGAATAGCAGCTTTCATTGATGCCGAGCATGCTTTCGACCGTTTTTACGCTGAGAAATTGGGCGTTGACATTGACAACCTCTGGATTTCCCAACCAGACAACGGCGAACAGGCTTTGGAAATTGCCGATCAGCTCATCAGTTCTTCCGCTATTGATATCATTGTGGTAGACTCTGTGGCAGCTCTCACACCGAAAAAGGAAATTGAGGGCGATATGGGCGACAATAATGTGGGACTTCAGGCGCGCCTCATGAGCCAAGCACTACGAAAACTTACGGCAACGATAAGCAAGACAAAGACTACTTGCATCTTCATTAACCAGTTAAGGGAGAAAATCGGGGTGATGTTTGGAAATCCTGAAACTACTACTGGTGGAAATGCGTTGAAGTTTTATGCCAGTGTCCGTCTTGACATACGTAGAGTGTCGGCTATAAAGGATACAGATCAGGTTATCGGAAACATGACACGCGTGAAGGTTGTGAAGAATAAGGTAGCGCCACCATTCCGTAAGGCTGAGTTTGAGATTATGTTCGGCGAGGGAATATCAAAGGTTGGCGAGATACTAGACCTCGGTGTTGAGTATGGTATTATACAGAAGAGCGGTTCGTGGTTCTCTTATGGCGGTAGCCGACTGGCGCAGGGGCGCGACGCAAGCAAGGCTTTGTTGCGCGACAATCCTGAACTGTGTGAGGAACTTGAAGCACAAATCATGCAGAAACTTCAAGACGAGAAGCAGTAAGACGGCTTAACGGCTATATAAAAGATTTAAAGCATCCGTATGCCCCAAGAAAAAGTAATGGGGCGTGCGGATGCTTTTTTCGTTTGTTTTTTTTCGTGAAATAGCCTTTGTAGAGCACTTTGCAATCGGGTTGCAAAAGACACAGCGTAACTTTGTGGTAGAAAAAAGAAAAAAACGCTGTATATGGCGTATGACCTACGAAACAAAACAAAAAGAAAAGATATGGATAAAAGAAAACTCTTAAGAATTATTCTCACGGCGGTACTCCTCGTAGGTGCTGTGGCCATTGAGAAAACTATGGGGCTTGAGGTATGGCAGTTGCTGCTTGTTTATCTAGTCCCGTTTCTGCTTATCAGCTACGATGTTATTGGCGAGGCAGTGGAAGGCATAATACATGGTGAAGTGTTCGATGAAGACTTCCTTATGTGTGTGGCAACTGTTGGTGCTCTGCTCATCGGATTTATTCCCGGTGCAGAAACAGAATTTCCCGAGGCAGTCTTCGTTATGCTCTTCTTCCAGATAGGCGAGATGTTCGAGGACTATGCTGAAGACAACAGTCGCCGTTCTGTTTCGCAGCTAATGGATATACGCCCCGACACTGCGGCGGTGGTGCGTGACGGAAAGGTCGAACAGGTAAGTCCCGAGAGTGTAGCTGTTGGCGAAGTGATAGAAATAAAGCCGGGCGAGAAGGTTCCACTTGATGGAGTAGTGGTTTCAGGCTCTACAACATTAAATACTCAGGCTCTAACAGGCGAGAGTGTTCCGCGTGAGGCTATGCCAGGTGACATGGTGTGCTCTGGATGTGTTAACATATCGGGAGTAGTTAGAGTTAAAGTTGAAAAGACTTTTGGTGAATCTACAGTAAGTAAGATACTCGATTTAGTTGAGAATGCAGGCGAACGCAAGTCTAAGAGCGAAGCATTTATAACAAAATTTGCAAGAATCTATACTCCTACAGTTGTTATCCTTGCATTGCTCGTAGCTTTCTTGCCGCCACTTTTCTGCGGAGCGTATATGGAACAACTATCAGTATGGCTGGGCAGAGCATTGACGTTCCTTGTTGTTTCTTGTCCTTGCGCGCTCGTGATTTCCGTACCTCTAACGTTTTTTGCTGGTATTGGTGGGGCATCTAAGAAGGGAATACTTATTAAAGGTTCAAATTACATGGACACGCTGGCTCATGCAGGTGTGGTTGTGTTCGACAAGACAGGCACATTGACGAAGGGTCGCTTTGAAGTTGTGGCAGTGCATGCGGGCGAAGACTATAGCGAACGTCTGTTGCATCTGGCTGCCCATGTGGAACGCTATTCCACACATCCAATTGCCTTATCACTGAAAGAGGCTTTTGGTAACGAGGATGACGGCTGTACTGTTGAAAATGTAGAGGAAATCGCAGGACAGGGCGTGCGCGCTATGGTAAACGGACAGACTGTTTGTGTTGGTAACAGCAGGATGATGCAGGCCATTGGAGTTGAATGGAAAGACTGCCACAAGGTAGGCACTGTGGTGCATGTGGCTGTTGATGGCAAGTATGCTGGGCACATAGTTGTTTCTGACGTGGCTAAATCTGATTCCTCCCAGGCTATAGTTGCTCTTAAGAACTTGGGCGTCGGCAAGACAGTAATGCTTACTGGCGATCGCCATGAAGTAGGCGAGAGGGTTGCCGCAGAGCTGAACATTGACGAGTGTTATACGGAACTGCTGCCGCAAGGCAAAGTAGATTGTTTGGAAAAGCTTTCCGAAAATTGTAGAAATGGAGAAACGCTTGTGTTTGTGGGAGATGGCATAAACGATGCTCCCGTGCTGGCGCGTGCCGACGTAGGTATTGCAATGGGAGCGCTTGGCTCTGATGCCGCTATAGAGGCTGCAGATGTTGTGCTTATGGACGACAGACCATCTAAGGTTGCCGATGCTATCGCCGTGTCGCGGCGCACTCGCAGCATTGCCATGCAGAATGTTGTGTTTGCCGTGGGCGTGAAACTTCTTGTTCTAGGTCTTGCTGCTTTTGGATTAGCCACTATGTGGATGGCTGTTTTTGCCGATGTTGGTGTAACTGTAATTGCCGTTATAAATGCCATGCGCGCATTAAAGGCTTAGTATCGCTGTAAATAAGAAGAGAGATGTAGCTGACTTCCAAATGATTCAAGTTTGCTACATCTCTCTTCTTTCATTTTCCGTTCGGCAGAGTTTGCCGTAGTATATTTGTTATCTAGCTATCTTTATCGTCTTTACCGTTCCGTCAGCATATGTTGTGCGCATCAGGTATACTCCGTTTATAGGATGCTCAATCATAGTTCCTGCTGTTGTGAAATACGAAACTGCTGTGGATTTGCTATCGTTCAAGGCTTTTACATCAGATGTTCCATCGTTTTTCAGCGCAAAGTCATTGGCATTGAACACCGTGCATGCGCATCTGTCGTTTGCGTTGTAGTCGGAAACGAATGTCACAACGGCGATGTCACGTGGTTCTACTGCCACATTACTGTCGTAGCCTACATCGGGATAGATTGACTCCACTGCTTCTGGCAGGCGATAAGTATAGTGCATTGTTGCAGTATTGCCGTTCCATGTGATTCTATCTCCCCAAAGATTGCTAACGGCATCGCGGTAAACGTGGCGATGGCGGAAGGTTGTTGAACTGTAGCCTGCTTGATGGTGGTGCAGAATACTGTCTTGCGTTATGTAGACAGTGAGGCGTGCCGAATCAGCCAGCGCATCCAATATCTCGTCTTTCTCAATGTTTACCGTAATGTCCAGCGTGCGCGACACTTCATCGTAGGCAACTGTCGGTGTAACGCTGACGTATGCGGGGCGTTCTGTCATGTAAGTCAGTACGGGAGCAAAGGTGTCTGCATATCCAATGTTCATAACTGGGGTTGCTTCCTTGCCAGAAAGTACCTGTCGCACATCGGGGTCGTTTAGGCGGTCGAGCATCACTGCCGGAGCATAAGTGCCGTCATTGCCATAGAACCACTCCAGTGCTTCTCCGTCTGCCGTAGTAAGAAAGTCTGGTCTGTAACCTGCATGATGCGTAATCTGCACGGTAGACTTGTCGAATCCCTGCTTCATACATTGTTCGATGGTCTTTATTCCACGTTCGCAGTTGGGGCATTCTTCCGTGCTGAATTCTTCAAGCAGTGTTTTGCGGAAGAAAGTCTTGTTGTTGTCATCATAGGTAGACATGTGGAATGTCACAGCATTGTCACCATCAATCTGGTCGCCTTCAGTGGTTATCTCCATGGTTACCGGTATTTTTATGCCTTTGGAAACAACATCTGAGGCTACTGCCAAACGTATGGTGTCCGTGTCGTGGAAGGCCAACATCTTGTTCACAGTTTCAGTCTTTACGGTCTGTCCGTCAATCTTGCATGTGTAACTATAGCCGTTTATTGTAGCCTCTGTCGTGTTTTTCACGGTACATACCGCATTGAACGCTTCGCCCCAACGTGTGGTGCGGTCAGAGGAAACAAGTTGTAAGCAAAGGTTCTTTTCAGCAATATTGTCACCCTCGATTATTAATTCCACCGAAAGCGAACCGTTCACACTGCCACTCTTGTTGCTCCAACTGCCATTCTTGCCCACCCAATAGCCGTTTGCGTCGCTATTGCCTGCTATGGAGAAGCATTTCACTGTGGATTCTTGATCGAATGAGAAGCCTACAGCTATACTGTCCTCGCCGGTAAGTACTGGACATGACGTGAAGGATACTTCATTCCATGAGGCAGAGGGGGGGCTTACTGGTTCTGAGCAGAGGTCATTGCCGTAAATTCCTTTCCTCACCCAACCACTTACATTTGACATTCCCTCAGTGGTAACTAGCCAAAAGCGCATTCCTTTAACCTTAGCTCCGGCATATTGCTTCAGCTGCTCTGCGGGAATTACAATCGCTGCGGAAACAGTTCCGCTACCAGTCTTTCCGATACCCGTTGTGGTAGTCTTACCTTCACAAGGGCCTAGATGCAAAGAGGCGGCATGCGCCCCCGTAGCAGTGAATACCGCAACGAGGAGACATGCCACCGCAATGACTTTTTGCTTTATGTTGTTGTTCATAAGCTCAAGTGTATCATAATGCAGTTTTCTTATTTCATAACCTTAAACGTCTTGCCGTCTTTCTTCACGATATATATGCCGTGCGCGGTTGGATTGTCGGTGCGTACACCGTCCAATGTCGTGAATACAGCCTCGTTGTCTTCTGTAGCGTCAAGGGCTTTTATGCCTGTTGATTCGCTATATTCCGGCGACTTCACGATGATGGAGTTGGATTTCTCGCTAGTAACGTCTCCGAATGAGCCAGTAACGTAGTATTCAAATACGTCATTGCCAGTGAAAGGTACGTCAACTTTGTATGAAGTGGCGTCGTAAGGCAGAGAAACAGTGGCGTATGGCATAGTGTAGCTATCGCCTTTCTTCAGTGTTGTTGCTATGCGTATGGAGTCGAACAGAGCTACATCACCACCTTCTGCCGCATCAACAATTTGGAATATGATGCGTGAGTTGGCTGTTCCGCCAGAAATCTCAACATCGAAGTCGTTGCCTGTAGGTGAGAGTTCAAATGTCTTTGCACCTTCATTGAACGTTACTTGTCCTAGCGAATACTTGCCGAAGCCAACTTTTACCTGCACATCGTCAACCATACTCATTCCCTTTCCACTGATTGTTGCCTTGCCATCGCCGATGGAATAGTCGGAGATAGGACTGAGAAGTACGCCTGGTATGCCATAGGCTGCATACATGTTTGTAATGCCTAAGTAGCCAGTAAATGTTGCGGCAACCATTGTTGACCATCCCTTAGTGTCAAGCACGTCGTCGAGTGAAGCTGGGGTTATGTAGTCAGTTGTCATAACTGAAGCTTTGACATCGTCTTGGCTATATGGTATCTCGCCGAAGCCTTCGTTCATATAGGTTATGGTTTCGCCATCAGTGTCGGCTGTTCTTGTGCGTATGAGCGTCAGCTTATAGTTGGCAGCCTTCTGCGACGTTTCCCAATTTGCGGTGAAGCCGGATGTAGTCACGTCGGTTGCCTCTGTTGCTACGGGGGCATCGACACTTGTAACGGTGAATGTCATATACTGATGCCCCGGGTATGACTTGTCGGTGCCATTCTCTGCCGTTACATAAACGATGAATTTGTGTGTAGGGTCGAACGCTCCTTCAAGCAAGGCTGTGTTTGTCGTTGTTGTCGCCGTGGCAATAGTAATTTTGTCGTCCGCATCATAGAGTTCTACGGTGTAGCCTTTTGCGTTGTCAACCGCATCCCATGATGCGGAAATGCTGCCTCCGCTTTCTACTTCCGCCTTGATTCCTACAGGTTTGGTGAGTGGGTAGACGAGTTTCTCAAACTTTACGTTGTCAACAAGCACCTTTCCACGCCATCCTAGGAACATGATTGAGGTGTTCTTCACGCCGTCGTCAAGCAACAACGTTAGGTCTTGCCATTCTGTCGTCATGGGAAGCGAATTGGCTGAAACCATTCCTTTGTTGTTGGGGTCTTCGTTCATGATGAAATACTGCAGACCCTGATCCGTGACATCTGGGTTCACGTTCTTAACGCGGAATGTGGCTTTGAACACTCCGCCGTCGCTAGAAAGGTCGAATATAGGAGTCTTAAGATATCCTGGCCCATCATCTCCCACTTGATCGAAGCCAAGATATGCTTTTCCGCCAGCCTGGTAAATGAGATAGCCGTCCCATCCGGCTGCATTGTTCAGCGAATCGAGCTTGTCCCAGACGTCAACCGTGTCAGGAGCTTCTTCGGAGCCTTTGCTCCACTTGGAGAAGTCTTCGTCAAGCAAAACGGTTGAAGTGATGTTTGTGCTTTCGCCAACTTTTACCGGTACGGCATTTATCGCATTATATGCTTTCATTACATCGTTTGCAGTGTAGCCTCTTCCTGCGGGAGTGGCGAGGAACTGTTTCACTATTTGCGGAATTTCCTGCTGCATGGGGAAGGCAGGTTTGAAGGTAACGTCTGTTGCCATTGCATTGCCCGTCAAAAGGCAGAATGCAAAGAAAGAAGTAAGCAGATTCTTGGTCATAAGCTTTCTCTATTTTAAAGTGTTAATGTTGTCGTAATAGTGCAAAATTAGTAATAATTTATGACTATTAAAGCTATTTCTGTTTAAAAATGTTTTTATTCCCGAGAAATGTTCAACAAAACACTTGCGTATTTTTATAGAAAGGCCCTAATTGTTGACAAATGTAAAATCTGTTTATATCTTTTTTTAGTTTATTTTTATTAAAAAGAGCAATCCCCACAGTCTGTGCCTGTGGCGCAGATGTGGTGATTGCTTGAGTTTGAATGATAAATTGAAGGTTATGAGTAGCGTTTTATTTTAGTGAGAGCTTTGTATAGGCCTCGTCGGTTACGGGTTCGAGCCACTCGTTTGAGGTGTTTTCCCCTTTTATCTCGAAGGCGAGGTGGGCAAACCAACTGTCGGACGCCGCTCCGTGCCAGTGCTTCACGTTGGCAGGGATATGGATAACCGTTCCAGGCAATATCGCCTGTGCAGGCTTTCCCTCCTCTTGATACCATCCGCGGCCGGCAACGCCAATGAGCATCTGTCCTCCGCCGGCGGTGGCGTGGTGTATATGCCAGTTGTTGCGGCAGCCAGGCTCAAAGGTTACGTTGCTTATAGGTACCTGTTCCGAAGAGACCCTTGCGAGATAACTGTTGCCTGTGAAGTATTTTGCGTATGCCGTGTTGGGCTCTCCAATGGGGAATATCATTTCACGTTGGAAAGCTGCCTTGGCATCTTCTACGTTAGTGTCGTCTTTCCATACGTCTTTTGCCAGCCGAAATGCAGCCCAGGCTTTCGGCCATCCGGCATAGAATGCAGCGTGGGTTATTATTTCGGCAATCTCTGTGCGGGTAATGCCGTTCTTTTTTGCTTCTATCAAATGGTGGAGTAGTGAGGTGTCTGTGATGCCTTGGCTGATTAGTGCGGTTACTGTTACGAGACTGCGGTCGCGCAAAGGCAGGAGGTCGTTGCGGCTCCATACTTCGCCGAAGAGTACATCGTCGTTCAGTTCTGCGAATTTCGGTGCAAACGTGCCAAGTTGAGTGCGGCCAGCCGTTTGCTTTATTTTCTGTTGGGCCATGATATTAAGAGATATGAAACAGATTAAAAATAGTAATGCCTTTCTCATGTTATGTGGGTGTTTGGGGTTACGCATGCAAAGTTATTGGCTTTGTAACGTTCTGCGCTTACCATTATTACGGATGCTTATACCGTATTTACGGAAACCGCCCGTTTGCATTTGCAAACAGGCGGCGATAATTTTGTTAGCCCGTGGCGTTTCTTTTAGAAACGGCAGGGTTTTCTATCCTAAGTCAACTACAGTTATTCCGGCTCCCCCGAACTGCACGTGCTCGTCCCGGTAGTTGCTTACTGCAGGCACGGTGGCGAGATATTGTCTTATGAGGTGGCGTAGTATGCCGCTGCCCGTGCCGTGGAGGATGCGCACGCGCGACATGCCCACGAGCACAGCATCGTCGATGAAATACATCACGGCATTCAGTGCCTCCTCGCCGCGCATTCCGCGTACGTCAAGTTCTTGTTTGAAGTTTAACTTCTTGTTGTCTATTGTTTCGCGCGTTTGTCGTCCAATTGTCATGAAGGGGCGCGGCTCCTCGTGTTTCGGTGCCTCGGCGTGTTCAAGCTTGGCTGTTGCTGTGGTGGAACGCAACCCACCGAATATTACCACTGCGTTTTTGCCTTGCAAACTCTCGATCTTGCCAACAGATGTCGTGCCTTTAATCCTGACGGTGTCTCCTTCTCTGAATCTTTGTGGTGCAGAAATATGCTGCTGCTTTTCTGAAGCTGCAGGCTTGTTATTGTCGTTGCCTCCACTCTTGCCTTTAAGTTTTTTGTTTTCCTTACGCCGTAGTATTTGGGCCATCTTGCGGGCAATTTTATCATCGGCAGCTTGCTTTTCGATGTCTGCCATCTCTGCCTTAAAATCGTTGAGGCTATTGCGCAGTTTCTTTGTCTCCTCCTTTTCAGCTTGTTTCTCGCGGATCTCGCGTATAACGTTTTCAATTTTCTTGTTGCTCTCACGGAATAGTTCTTCAGCTCTTTCCTTGGCTTTTGCGAGAACTTCCTTGCGGCTCTTCTCAAGGTCTGAAACCTCTGCTTCATAGCGCGCTATTGTCTGTTCCATCTGTTTCTCACGCTGATGGATTGTTTGGCGTTTGCTCTCCCAATAACGCTTGTCGCGCACGATGTCTTGCAGGTATTTGTCGCTTTGAATGTAATCGGAGCCAACAATTTCGCTGGCGTCGTGGATAACTTGTTCGGGCAGACCGATTTTTCTGGCTATCTCTATGGCGAAAGAACTGCCGGGCTGTCCTATTTGAAGTTGGAACAGAGCCTGCATGTGGTGGCGGTCATAGAGCATGGCACCGTTTACTACGCCTTCGTGACTGTCGGCAAAGTGTTTTAGATTCTGATAGTGGGTGGTGATAACGCCATAGGCTTTCTTTATGCAAAACTGCTTAAGTACTGCCTCCGCGATAGCTCCTCCAATCTGTGGCTCCGTGCCTGTTCCGAACTCATCAATGAGAATGAGGGTGCGATCGTTGGCACTCTTCATCATGTTCTTCATGTTGGTGAGGTGGCTGGAGTAGGTGCTGAGATCGTCTTCTATGCTTTGTTCGTCACCAATATCTATGAGTATGTTTTGGAAAATACCTGTTTGCGACCGTTCGCTTACGGGGATAGACAATCCGCATTGTAGCATATACTGAAGAAGGCCAACCGTTTTTAGACAAACTGATTTGCCACCGGCATTTGGACCAGATATTATGAGCATACGCTTTGCGTGGGTTAACGTTATTTCCAGTGGAACGACTTTCTTTCCCTGCTTCTCCAGCGACAAACGCAGTAGGGGATGGGATGCTTCTATCCAGTCTATTAGAGGGTATTTCCCCGTTTCAAGTTCTGTTCCGCCAATGAGTTTTGCCAGTTCTGCCTTAGCGCGTATTAAGTCGATTTGTGCCAAGAACTTGTAAGAGGCTATTATCTGTGGCACGTGTGGGCGGATTGTCTTTGCTATTTCTGTGAGTATGCGTATTACCTCCCTACGTTCTTCTGCTTCAAGCTCGCGCACACGGTTGTTGGCTTCAACAACTTCTGTTGGTTCAATGTACAAGGTCTTCCCTGATGCCGATTCATCATGTATGATACCCTTTACGCGCCGTTTCATGTTCGGCACGATTGGTATCACTAGACGGCCGTCGCGCATGGCGGGTGTAACGTCTTTGTCAATAAGTCCTTCGCTTTGAGCTGAGCGTAGTATGCTGTAGAGTGTGCGCGAGATGCTGCCTTCCGTGCGGGCCAGTTCGCGGCGTATGTTGCTTAATTCTGGCGATGCCGTGTCGCGTACCTTTCCGAACTTGTCAAGTATCTGGTCTATACGTTGAAGAATCAGAGGAAAAGTCGCTACACCGTCGGCCAGTTCATGAAGGGCAGGGTAGGGGTATTCTGGTTCTCGCTTCCAACCGTCGTCAGAGGCAGGGCTTGATGTATCATCGTTGTTGTGGTTAAGAAAATCAACAATGTCGCATATTGTTCCCATGGAACGGCGCAAGTCGAACAACTCGTCTTCTTCAAGATGAGTACCCTCAAGGCGAAGGCGCGCTACGGCTTCACGTACATCAAAGAAGTAGCTGAGTGGGAAATCTTCTGCTTCTTCCTGAAGACGTCTGAATTCACGGACTCTAGCCAATTGGGTGTTTATGCTCTTTTGATTGTCCATGAATGTTATCTTATCAACCTCTTCTTTGCCGAGCGTACTAAGACAACGTTCGCGTAAAAGACTTCTAATTTCAGTAAAGCCTATCTTGTTTTCGAATGTATTTGGGTATATCATCTGTGGTTATCTGCTGATATTTCGTCTTACGACAGTGAAGTCGTGTTTATTTAAGGCGTGTTCTAAAAAATCCACGCATAATTATTTTCTTCATTAGACGCATTGCTCTTTGTTTCTTTTTGAACTTATCCGGCATCTTTCCCATCCTTCTTCAGCCGCATAGCCAGCTATGTTCATTTATAAAGGTAAATCCAACGAGTCTTTATCTGCATTGATAAAGTCGTCGAATTCTTGATTTACTTTTCGCATCCAGTCAGGGAGCATCTTCAATGCTGTGTAAACAATAGGGGCTGGCATCTCCTTGTAATAGGCGTAGGCCATTGGACCGGCAATGGCGGCAAGGGTATCAGAATCGCCTCCGAGCGATATGGCAAGTCGCAGGCAGTCGATATAGTCCTTGGAGTCAATAAAGCTGATTATTGCAGGGCCTACAGTTCCTGGGCAAGTGCTATTGAATGTGTAATCGTCGTGAATGTCCTTATATGACTTGTTTGACCAATATGGATAATATTTGTCCAAGACAAATTGGCGGATATATTCTTTGTCGTGTCCTGTTTTCAAATAAAAAATGGCAAGAGCTGTGGCAACGGCACCCTTGATACCTTCAGGATGGTTATGTGTTGGCTCGGCTGTAGTAGAGGCCAGTGCGATACATTCTTTTTCTGATCGGGCTAGCCAACCAGCCGAACTGCATCGCATGGCAGAGCCATTGCCCACACTTTCGTATGGCAGGTGGTCGTGTGATTTCATCCATTCCTTAAATCTTTGCCCGAACCCTACATCAGGATGTTGGTTGGCACACATCCAGAGATTGTCTGCCATGTCTTTGAACCGGATAAATGCTTCAGCGCAGGCAAAGGTGCATACCGTGTCGTCAGTAAAATGTGCTCGTGAAGAAAACATTTTAACTGCATTGTAATCTTTGGTGCGATGGCTTCTTCCCTCATAGGCGCTGCCTGCAATGTCGCCGATGGCGGCACTTAATAGATAATTGTCCATAGTCTTAAATGATTGTCTGAATTATTTTGAGTTGATATTTATGTATGAAGAATAAGTTACGCATATTGTTGGGCTTTTAGCAACTTAGGGCGGTATATAAATTTAAATCGCCGTATGTAGCCAATTTCCTTAATGTTGTATTATGTTTCTATGGGAAAAATCATTCTTCTATCAAAACTCCAGTCTGAATCCTTTCTGCTTCATCTCCTCATACATGTCGTGATTGAATGTGTAGAGATAGGCGTCTTTTTTGGCCGGTTGCTTCATGGTCTCGTCTAATTGGGTCAACAATCCCAAATGTAACATCTTGTTATAGAAGTTGCGGCGGTCAAACTTCACATTTAGAATGGCTTCGTAGAGTTGCTGAAGTGCTTTCATCGTAAACTTCTCTGGCAGCAACTCAAATCCTATCGGTTCGAAATGTATTTGCTTGCGCAATGCATGCTCTGCCATGCGCAGTATCTGGTCGTGGTCGAATGCCAGCGAGGGCACTTCGTCAAGCGAGAACCATTGTGGTTTGGCTGCATCATCGCCTCCCATTACGTCCTGAAGTCGCACCAATGCGTAGTAGGCTATGGTGATGATGCGCTCGCGAGGGTCTCGGTCTGGTGCCGTGAAAGCATGAAACTGTCGGATGTAGGCTCCTGTTAACCCTGTTTCTTCCTTCAATTCACGCAATGCACCTTCTTCCGCGGACTCGTCCATTTTCAGAAATCCGCCAGGGAATGCCCATTTCCCCTTGAATGGTTCTATGCCTCGTTCTATGAGCAATACCTTCAGTTTGTTACCGTCAAACCCGAATATCACACAGTCTGTCGTGACGCTCGGATGCGGATATTTGTAGCAATATTCTTGTTTTTTCATAACTATAACGCGTGAATACTACACAAAGATAGTGAGTTTTAGGTAACTTGCAAAATAATTTATGTAATATTTACGCATCTATTGGTGAACATTTCAAAAATATATAGTTCAAGTCACACCCCAAAAGGCGTGTCACAATCCTACATAGCGTGAAAAGCGATAGCGCCCCAGCCACCATGTCGCGCCCCAACTTAGGGCACAAGCACACGCCTGGTTTTACCGAGCAGGAATCCGCGCGCCTCGGCGTACCCACCCTAATTCGTTTCTAGCCAAACAGATAGCCTGCTATAAGAAAGAATATTGGCATATGAATGTATCGTAATGATGTTGCAAAAGACACATATAAGGACAAGCAGAATCCCGCACTGTCAGAATCATTCCATATGGAATAGGGACAAATGTTGTGGTAATACACCACCAACAGCATGGCCACCACCCTAAGCAGACTGACATCGTTGAGTTTGTTCTGTATATCGTCTTTACTTTTCAAAGTGTTGATAATCCTTGCGGTCTTCCCAGTCGCCGCCCCATGTGAAGCCTGCCTGTGTGAACAGTCGGTAGCACAGGTCGCCTTTATCAATCTTGTAGTCGAAGCTCTTGGTGCGGTCAAGGTAGGGTGCGCCAGCTGTAGGCTCTATTATCTCCTTGGTTTTGCCGTCCTCTGTCACGAACTTGTGGTAGGGGTTGTAGAGAGTGTTCAAGTCGATAGCCAATCCCTTGCCGTGCTTCGAGACGGTCTGCGTGTGCGAGATGAAGCGGAAATTGAACGACGAAGAGTTGTTGTCGGTCATAGCCCGTTCGTCGTCGGCATCCCAGTAGTCAATGAGGCGCATGCGCTCAATGGGATATTTGGCAGCATAGAGCTGGCGGAAGATTTCGAGCACATTTGCGGCCACCGACTTGTTGAGCACCATTTCGCCCACCAATGTCACGCCGTTCTTGTTGGCATGCAGGCACTGCAGATAGCGCAGCGAGTCGCGCGGCACTGTGCAGTAGTCTTTATACGACTTGCCCTGCATTAGCGTGAATATTGTGTCGGGTATGGGCACGATAAAGAAGAATGCATCGGAGCCTAGCTTTTGCAGCGCTTTTGCGGGCACGGTGTCGCCCGGGTGAAACTGCGACACGAAGGGACTGTAATGCTCTTCGGCCTCGTCGTGGCACGAAGCGGCAAACATGGCACACACGATGAGCGCAATCGTCACGAGGGTGTCCCTTGAAAAGATGTTGTTGCAAACTGGTTTCATATTGTTTTCTTTTGCATATGGTTGCAAAACCAATGTGCAAAATTACGTAAAAAAAGCCAAAATGCGCCTGGCCGCGGGCATTATTTGCTAGCGTGGCTGAGGTCGCCTTGCCGTAATTATTCATCAATAGCGATAGGCATGTGCCATATCTATCCTACAATGATAGGATGGCGCTTATGGCATTGAGTTGCGATTGACTATTCTTCCATGCGGTGTCTGCGATGTAATGTATTGCGAAGAAAGCGTCAGCTTCGCTGTCAGACCTGAATATTCTGGAGATTTTCTGTTTTATCTTGAGTTTCCAAGAAATAGAATATGTAATCTCTGCATTTGGCGCCTCTTCATAACTGCGAATAATTTTGTCTACAGTGTGAAAACTGTTGCCTGTAGAGGACGAAGACGGGTTAATTTTAGTATCTGCTGGTGCACTTTTCAATCATTACCCACTGCACTTTTCAATTAAAATTTACATCAATCGAAGAGCGAAATCTTACAAGTATTCTTGGCGAGGTTTTCAATCTAAGCATCGTTAAAGGTGTAAGTATGGCAGATCTCAAGAGCCTTACCTACGCTAAGTGGAGTATTACAGAGTTCTGCAAACAAATCGCAAAGTACCTCTTGTGGTCATTGCTCTACTGTGAAGACATAAAAAGCAAGCCTAATTGCAAAAAAGCTATTAGCGACCTTATCAATCTGTTCAATCAGGACAGTTACCAGCTGACAAAGATTAAGGAACTGCTTCATGAAATCAAGAATGACCAGATTGACCTGTATAAACTTTTAGCTAAAGCATCAAATTATCGCGAAGGCTTTATAAACTTCATAAACAACATTAAAGAAGTCGAATTGAAGCCAGAATGGTGGAGTGAACTTGAAGAGGAACTTTCACACCTTCAGTCGGAAATTGCATTCCGCAGAGAAGAGGATGTGAAGTCATGTGTGATGTCTTTCTATATTAACAAAATAAAGAAGCCGACACCACCTCCAACTCCTCAACCAGTTTCTGACCCTGTACCAGGTCCAGACCCACAACCACAACCTGTTCCAGCCCAAGATGATATCAAGGAAGCTAAGAATCTTGTTAAGGAATCAAATATGCCAACTTCTATGTGGAAGATGTTTGTACTCGAGATAATTGACGAACATCCAGAGATTTCAAAATTCAGAACCGATTACCTCGGTAGTTAATATCAATTCATAGAGAATGGATACGTCGGAAAAAATTAAGATATTCAGTTCATTTGGCGAGCTGACTCAAGAAATCATTCAAGACAAAGATACACGTGATATGCTAGCTCAACGCTATGCTATTCGATTTATCATGCTCAATAATTTCAATAAGTTCAAGGAACTTGCAAAGTTCATGACAAATATTGGCGTGGACATGCTTGATCTTGAGAGTCTGATTGAAGATGGTGAAGACGATATGTGGATTACAAAGGACACGTTAAAAGACGCTATTAAAGCATGCAAGACATCAACCTTTGTGACCCCATTCTCTGAAGTTGTACGTTTTTATAACGATGATGACTTCAGAGGATTCTTCAATGAAATTATGCTTCTTGAGGATATTCATAATCCAGCCAAGCGTATTTATGTTCCTCTGATTGGATTACAGAATAGATTTACAGATTTCTTAAATCATTTTGCTCGTATAGAGGAAAGCGCTCCTATATGGCGTTATGAAGCAGAACCCCAATCTGTAGAAGTATTCTTTGCTAAGTATAAGGATTTTTTGTTGCCTAACGAGTCTGTCCAATGCCAACTTGATTCACTCAGAGACTGGCTTATGTTCTGGAAAAAGCAGGCACCACAAGAAAGAATAGTGTGCACTTCTGCTCCTATTGCTAACGCTTATGAGTTCATGACGCAATTTCTCGAGCTTCGTTTCCCCTTCGAATACAAGGAGGACGAGAAGACATATTGGGAGAAATTATTAAAGTGTCTTGATAAGAATAAACTCAACAATTTTTCTTTCGAGGCATTTGTTCGTACTTCTTTCAACAAAGTAAAATTTGACGCTGCAGATGTAATTAGGGAATGGACAAATCCTTCTGCAACAGCATATGAGCGTTGGCTGCTCAGCCACTATGTTCTGCATACCGGGTTCGCAGATTTATATCCATACATCTGCACCTGTTTTGACTCTGTAATTTCACTTTCTGATGAAAGTCAACTAATTAACTTGATTGCTACACGCATCATGTATAATGATATCCCATTTGGAAAAGCCACGTCCATTTGACCCCTAGGTCAAATGGACGTGGCTTTTCCAAATGGGGACAGTGCGGTGTTTGCCTCGTTTGACAATGTTTTCAACAATTTCCATGACATGATGTTCTTCATCAAGTACTGTTCAAAGATGGACATTCGCATCATATCCCTTTCTGATGGGTTGGACACCCATGACATACTATTTCCTGAAACAAGAACTTCTGACACATTGAATTTGATATGTAAAGTGTTCGGTAAAAGGGACAACACTTCGCACGATGACTTGGAAGCGGAATTGTATTCCT
>CAVLBD010000002.1:0-132573 GCA_963661195.1 bacterium | reverse complement strand
GTAGGCATTTTTATGTTTGCGTCACCCTGAGTCACCCAATTTAAACATCTAACTCACTGATTTTCAATGTGCGCTATGTAATGGCGTAAGAAAGTGATGAAGTCAGGACATCAACAACAAAATATGCCATCGCTCGCAATGATGCGTAAAAAGCACATGTATCATGCAGCGATGGTATTTTTTATTAAACAATCCATGCTATAACATAACGACAATGGTTTTGTAAAAAAACGGAAAACACTGGGCATAATTTCAGTATATCAATAATTTAAAGTAACTTTGCAAAGATTTTATCCAAAAGACCGCTTTTCGTTAGAGGACAAGTAATGGATAAGAAACCACAAAACGTGTATATTATATATATAATAATAAGGTAAAAAGAAAATGATTACAGTAACCAACCTCGCAATCCAGTTCGGAAAGAGAGTTCTCTACAAAGACGTAAACATAAAGTTCACTAACGGCAACATCTATGGTGTTATCGGTGCCAACGGAGCTGGTAAGTCAACCCTGCTACGTGCCATCAGCGGAGAGCTAGAACCAAACAAAGGCTCCGTAGAACTGGGCTCCGGGGAACGTCTCTCGGTGCTCGCCCAGGACCATTTCAAGTATGATGCTTTCAGCGTTATGGACACAGTACTGATGGGACATCAGCCACTATGGGAAAACATGAAACAGCGCGAAGCAATTTACGCCAAGCAAGAAATGACTGAAGAAGACGGTAATCTAGCAGCAGAACTCGAAATGAAGTTCGCCGAAATGGACGGATGGAATGCTGAAAGCGACGCGGCACAGATGCTCTCCAACTTGGGCATAAAAGAGAATATGCACCAAAAAATGATGAGCGAATTGTCGAACAACGAGAAAGTGCGCGTTATGTTAGCAAAGGCTCTATTTGGCCATCCCGACAACCTGCTCCTCGACGAGCCGACCAATGACCTCGACCTCGATACCGTGCAGTGGCTGGAGGAATACCTTAGCAATGTAGAACAAACGGTGCTTGTGGTTAGCCACGACCGTCACTTCCTTGACGCTGTAAGCACACAGACAGTGGACATTGACTTTGGAAAGGTTACCGTATTCTCTGGAAACTACTCATTCTGGTATGAGAGTTCACAACTTGCACTAAGACAACAGCAAAACCAACGACAGAAAGCAGAAGAG
Source organism: bacterium (assembly GCA_963661195.1). GTDB lineage: Bacteria > Bacteroidota > Bacteroidia > Bacteroidales > Bacteroidaceae > Prevotella. Next base: position 131,409 of record CAVLBD010000002.1, on the reverse strand, counting down.
AAACGCAAAGAGTTGGAAGAATTCATCCGCCGCTTCTCAGCCAACGTAGCAAAGAGCAAGCAAACGACAAGCCGCAAGAAGATGCTTGAAAAGCTAAACGTTGAGGAGATACGTCCGTCGTCACGTAAATACCCTGGAATTATATTCCAAATGGAACGTGAACCAGGCAACCAGATACTTGAGGTTGAAGGACTGAAAGCCGTTGATGCCGATGGAACAGTACTCTTCGATAATGTCAACTTCAACATAGAAAAGGGACAGAAAGTGGTGTTCCTCAGCCATAATCCCAAGGCCATGACAGCACTCTTCGAGATAATAAACGGCAACCGCGAAGCCGAAGCCGGAACATACAAATGGGGAGTAACGATAACCACGGCATATCTGCCGCTAGACAACACGGAGTTCTTCCAGAGCGACATGAACCTTGTGGACTGGCTCAGTCAATACGGCACTGGCAACGAAGTGGCAATGAAAGGCTATTTGGGAAGAATGCTCTTCAGCGGTGAAGAAGTAATGAAGAAGGTTAACGTGTTGAGCGGAGGAGAAAAGATGCGCTGTATGATAGCTAGAATGCAGCTCAAAAACGCTAACTGTCTCATTCTCGACACACCAACTAACCACCTAGACCTTGAGAGCATACAGGCATTCAACAACAACCTCGTAGGCTTCAAGGGAAACATACTCTTCAGCAGCCACGACCATGAGTTCATACAGACGGTGGCTGACCGCATCATCGAGCTGACACCGAAAGGTACAATAGACAAACTGACACAGTATGACGACTACATCTACGACGAGCAACTGAAAGAACAACGCGCCAAGATGTATGAATAAGCAAAAGCAAAAAAACAACTAGCAGAATTGTTGGCAAGGTTTTTGCTTACTGAAGAATAAACGAAATACTACAATGAGCAAAGAAAAAGACATAAACATCGAAAGCGAGGAGACAAAGGCTTCGGTTGACAATGGTGAAAACACAGCAGAAGCAAAGGAAACGGAACAACAGACAGCAGATAATGCACAGGCTGAAGAAGAGCAGACTGAAGAAGATACCGAAGAAAAAGATCCTCTAGAGGCTGCCAACGCCAAGATTGCCGAGCTGAAAGACAAATACCTGCGCAGCGTAGCTGAATTCGACAACTACCGCAAACGCACACTCAAGGAAAAGACAGAACTCATACTGAACGGAGCAGAAAAATCTGTAACAGCGATACTTCCCATAATGGACGACATGGAGAGAGCATTGCAGAATGCAGAGAAGACAGACGATCCCGAAGTATTGAAAGAAGGCATGAAGCTTATATTCCAAAAATTCGAAAAGACACTTGCCAACCTTGGAGTGAGCCGTATAGAAACGAAAGATGCTGACTTTGACACCGACTACCACGAAGCCGTGGCTATGGTGCCGGGAATGGGTGACGATAAGAAAGGCAAAGTGCTCGACTGCGTGCAGACGGGATATAAGCTCAACGACAAAGTTATTAGACACGCCAAGGTGGCAGTCGGACAGTAAACGGAAGTTATGGCAAACAAAAGAGACTACTATGAGGTGCTTGGCGTAAGCAAAGACGCCTCAGAAGACGAGATAAAGAAGGCATACCGCAAGATAGCCATCAAATACCACCCCGACCGTAACCCGGGTGACAAAGTGGCAGAAGAGAAATTCAAGGAAGCGGCAGAGGCATACGACGTTCTACACGATCCACAGAAGAAGCAGCAATATGATCAATTCGGTTTCGACGGACCAATGGGCGGCGGAGCTGGAGGATTCGGAGGATTCGGTGCTGGTGGCGGTTTCAGCATGGACGACATCTTCTCCATGTTCGGTGATGTGTTCGGTGGACGCGGAGGAGGATTCGGCGGCTTCGGTTCACAAGGAAGCGGCAGGCCAGCTCAACATCGCGGGTCAGACCTTAGACTAAAGGTAAGACTCTCGTTGGCAGAGATATCCAACGGCGTAACAAAGAAGTTCAAGGTAAAAAAAGACGTTGCATGCACTTGCTGCAACGGTAGCGGAGCTGAGAACGGTAGCGGCAAGGAAACATGCCCCACATGCCACGGAGCAGGAGTCGTGACACGCACCACACAAAGTCTCTTCGGCATGATGCAGACACAAAGCGTCTGCCCCACATGCCAAGGCGAAGGAATGGTGATAAAGAACAAGTGTAAGGCTTGTCAAGGCACTGGTGTTACAAAGGGCGAAGAAGTTGTAGAGATAAAGATCCCCGCAGGTGTTGCCGAAGGAATGGTTGTCAACGTGCAGGGAAAAGGAAACGCCGGAATGAGAAATGGCGTGTCTGGCAACATTCAAGTATACATAGAGGAAGAGCCAAACGACACTTTCGTACGCGATGAGAACGACTTGATCTACAATCTTCTGCTTGACTTCCCCACGGCAGCGTTGGGTGGACAGGTGGAGATACCCACCATCAGTGGCAGCAAGGTGAAGATAAAGATAGAGCCGGGCACCCAACCTGGAAAGACTCTAAGACTGAGAGGCAAGGGCCTGCCTGCAGTGCAAGGTTATGGCCATGGAACAGGAGACCTCGTGGTGCACATCAGTGTATATGTACCAAAAACACTGAGCAAGGAAGAGAAGAATACACTGGAAGAGCTGAAAGAAAGTGACAATTTCAAAGGCGATGCACAAACAAAGCACACCATCTTCCAAAAGTTCAGAAGCTACTTCAGCTAAAGGCAAGAAACATACAGCAACCATACTTCAGGCGGGTTCTGGCAACAGAACGCGCCTGAAACGTTATATAAGCGTGCGTGAAACGTTTCATAAACGCGCTTGTATTTTTATGAAGTTCAAAACAAACAACATTCGAAAAAAAATGACATACGAAGACACAATAGAATATCTATACAACAGTGTTCCGATGTTTCAGAAGGTGGGAGCAACGGCATATAAGGAGGGACTCTATAACACTATCGAACTTGATCGTCACTTCGGCCATCCGCACCGCCAATACAAAACAATACACGTAGCTGGGACAAACGGAAAAGGCTCCTGCTCACATACAATAGCCGCAATACTGCAAGCAGAGGGTTACAAAGTGGGGCTCTACACATCGCCGCACCTTATTGACTTCCGCGAGAGGATAAAGGTGAACGGAGAGACAATAAGCCGTAAATACATAACAAATTTCGTGGAAAAGAAACGGGCATTCTTCGAACCACTACATCCAAGCTTTTTCGAACTCACAACAGCAATGGCATTCAAATACTTCGCTGAACAGAAAGTTGATTATGCCGTGATTGAAGTAGGACTTGGTGGAAGACTAGACTGCACGAACATAATATTACCAGTATTGTCGGTAATAACTAACATCAGTTTCGACCACACGCAGTATCTCGGCAACACACAGGCTAAGATAGCTGCGGAAAAAGCTGGAATCATAAAAGTTGATACTCCTGTTATTGTAGGAGAATGCAACGAAGAAACAAGACCCGTCTTTATAAAGAAAGCGGAAGAGGAAAAAGCTTCAATCATTTTTGCCGAAGACGAGCCGGAAGTGCTATCGGCAACACTTTCGGCTGATGGCAACGGAATGGAGTATTATACTCGAAGCTATGGACAAATGCACGGAGAACTGGCAGGAATATACCAACAAAAGAACACAAACACCGTGCTTGCCGCCATGCGTGAGATGAAACGGCAAGGAATTGTAAAAAATGATAATAGCATAAGGAAAGGCATGTCGGCTGCTGCATCAATGACAGGGTTGCACGGCAGATGGGAAACTCTGCAAGAAAGGCCAAAGGTCGTATGCGACACAGGGCACAACACTGGAGGATGGCAATATTTGGAGAAGCAGATAAAAGCGCAGAAATGCGAAACAAAGAGAATAGTTTTCGGTATGGTGGACGACAAGGACATAAAAAACGTTTGCGCCATGCTCCCCAAAGACGCAACATACTATTTTACACAAGCCTCAACAAAACGCGCCATACCCGCTGAGCGCGTAAAGGAAGAAGCGGAACACCATGGATTGAAAGGAGAAACATTTACTACCGTTGATGCGGCCTACGCGAAGGCATTATCAGATGCCTCAGCCGACGACTTCATCTTTGTGGGAGGCAGCAGCTACGTAGTGGCAGATTTACTTACAAACCTTAAAGATTTTGGCCATTAGTTGTTTTTAACAATAAGCAAAAACCTTTTTCGTCATATAGTTTTGTCATTCTCGTTTATTTTCTGTTACTTTGCATGTAAGAATACTAACCCAAGACGGATTAAAACACGACCGTCTTTATAAAACACAATATTATGAGCACAAGCGAAGCACAAAACCTGTGTGGTCTGAAATGCGAAGACTTTCAGACCACGGTGAACGGCAAGAAAACAGACCTCTATATCCTTAAGAACAAACAGGGAAACGAAGTAGCGATAACAAACTATGGTGGTGCCCTCGTTGCAATTATGGTGCCAGACAGAAACGGCAACTACGCTAACGTTATACAAGGCCACGACAACATACAGGATGTAGTGAACAGCCCTGAACCATATCTCTCCACACTAATCGGACGCTACGGAAACCGTATCTGCAAAGGAAAATTCCAGTTAGGCGGAAAAGAATACCAACTGCCAATAAACGACGGCGAGAACTCACTGCACGGCGGTAAGGACGGCTTCAACAAAAAGGTATGGAACGCGCTGCGTATGAACGACGAAACTGTTGTGCTGAACTATGTTTCAAGCTACGGAGAAGAAGGGTTCACTGGTGAAGTAAAAGTAACCGTATCTTATACATTCAACGATGACAACGAACTGATTATAGATTATCTTGCTACAACAAACAAGAAAACTATCATCTGCCTTACCAACCATGGTTTCTTCAGTCTGGCAGGCATTGCCAACCCAACGCCAGACGTATACAATGTGGAATGTGAAATAAATGCAGATTTCTATCTGCCTATTGATAACCAAAGCATACCTACAGGAGAAATACGCCTGGTAGAAGGCACACCTTTTGACTTCCGTACACCAAAAGCCATTGGCGAACGCATCGACATAGACAACGAACAGTTGAAAAACGGAAGCGGATACGACCACAACTACGTACTGAACAAGAACGAAGAAGGAGAACTCAGCTTTGCTGCACGCCTCTATGAGCCAGAAAGCGGAAGAACAATGGAGGTTTACACAACGGAACCAGGACTGCAACTTTACACCGGCAACTTCGAAAGCGGAATAAGCGGACAACATGGAGCAACATTTCCCAAGAGAAGTGCTGTTTGCCTGGAGGCACAACACTTCCCTGATTCGCCCAACCGCCCATATTTCCCATCTGTAGTACTCCGCCCAGGAGAACAATACAAGCAGAAGACTATATACAAATTCGGCGTAAGAAAATAACATAACAAATACACAAGGCACATTCTGAACGGCACATAGTTGTTGGAATGTGCCTTTGCGCTATATGCCGTTATCTAAGAAAAACAATTTGCAACCATTAAGAACCAAAAATCAGAAGACTATGGAAATTGAATATGTAAGAACACGCTTCATAAAGCATTTCGACGGAAAAACAGGAAATATCTACGCTTCGCCAGGACGAATAAACCTTATCGGCGAACACACCGACTATAACGGCGGCTTTGTGTTCCCCGGAGCTATAGACAAAGGGATAATGTGCGAGATACGACCTAACGGAACGTCAAAAGTCATGGCGTATGCAATAGACTTGAAAGACCGCGTGGAATTCGAGATTGACGATGAGAAAGGTCCCAAGGCAAGCTGGGCACGATATATCTATGGTATCGTTAAAGAGATGCAGAAACTCGGTGTCGACGTAAAAGGCTTCAACACAGCTTTTGCCGGAGATGTGCCACTAGGTGCAGGCTTATCTTCATCAGCAGCACTAGAGAGTAGCTATGCCTTCGCACTAAACGATCTCTTCGGGGAAAACAAAGTGTCGAAATGGGATATGGTACTTGCGGGGCAAGCCACGGAACACAACTACTGCGGAGTGAACTGCGGTATCATGGACCAGTTCGCCAGCGTCTTCGGACAGGAAGGCAAACTCATGAGACTGGATTGCCGTAGCCGAGAATTCGAATATTTCCCGTTCAACCCACAAGGATACAGACTGGTGCTTGTAGACTCCGTAGTAAAACACGAGCTAGCCTCCTCCGCATACAACGACCGCCGCAGAAGCTGCGAAAACGTAGTTGAAGCATTGCAGAAAAAATACCCGGAAAAGAAAATTGAAACTTTGCGCGATGCCGACTGGGATATGTTGGAAAGTGTAAAGGCTGACGTAAAAGAAGAGGATATGAAGCGTGCGGTTTACGTATTGGGCGAAAAGGACAGAGTGCTTGCCGTATGTGATGCGTTGAACAAGGGCGATTACGAAACCGTCGGACAGAAGATGTATGAAACCCACAACGGCTTGAGCAAAGACTACGAAGTTTCGTGCGAAGAGCTAGACTTCCTTAACGACATTGCCAAAGAAAACGGGGTTACGGGATGCCGAATCATGGGCGGAGGCTTCGGAGGATGCACCATCAACCTTGTGAAGGACGAGCTTTATGACAAATTCGTAGCCGAGGCTAAGGCAAAATATAAAGCAAAATACGGCAAAGAGCCGAAGATATACGATGTTGTAATCAAAGACGGTTCAAGAAAAATCTGTTGATATACAAACACAGAGTGCATTGTACTTAAGCAGAAATGCATAAAGCACCGACTTTGAAAAAAAGAAAAAGTAAGAAATAGTCCGCGAAGGAGAAACTGGCAGGAAAGAAAGAAAAAAACAACATGTCAGAACCTTCACGGATTTTTTTATATCGTAAGCCATAAAAAACGCAAGGATATTTGAGGCGTTTTGAAAAATAAATTGTAATTTTACCCCGTTTTAAGAAAAGGCAGAACAAGAGGCATTTTCAATATAGTTATACAACATGAAAAGCCTTCAGCGGCAGAGTTTACACGCTGCTTCTGCAATGATTAAATCTAATAACACAAAATATGAAAAACTTTAAACACGCCATTTTAGGAATAGGTGCGGCTATGGCTGCCCTTGTGTCCTGCTCAACAGGAAACGGAAGCCAAAAGACAGTTTCGGGACTTGATGTTTCTGATTTCGACACAATAATAAACAAGAAGCCCGTAAAGCTCTATACGCTGAAAAACAGCAACGGCATGGAGGCCTGCATCACAAACTTCGGAGGAAGAGTTGTATCACTATGTGTGCCAGACAAGGACGGCAAGCCGACAGACGTGGTTCTAGGTTATGATAATATCAGACAATACGTAGACTCAGTAAACAGTCCGAGTGATTATGGTTCAGCAATTGGACGTTATGCCAACCGCATAAACAAAGGCAAGCTCACAGTTGGTGGAAAAGAATATCAGTTGCCGCAAAACAACTTCGGGCACTGCCTGCACGGAGGACCTTCGGGATGGCAATATCAAGTTTACGACGCCAAGCAACCAAATGACACAACATTGGTACTGACACTTGTATCGCCAGACGGAGACAACAACTTCCCCGGAACGGTTACTGCCACAACAACATACAGAGTGTTAAGCAACAACACCCTCGACATAACCTTTGAAGCCACAACAGACAAAGAGACTGTTGTCAACATGACAAACCATAGCTATTTTAATCTAAATGGCGATATGTCCAAAGAAGGGTCAGACATGGTTCTATATGTAAATGCAGACAATTTTACACCTGCCGACGAGACTTATATGACAACTGGAGAAATAAAGTCAGTCGAAGGCAATCCGATGGACTTCCGTAAGCCTCATGCCCTTTCAGAGCATATTAACGACAGCACATACGAGCAAATAAAGAATGCTATGGGCTACGACCACAACTGGTGTCTAAACACATACAAAGACGGAAAAGGCGACGACACAAAGGTTTGCGCTTCGCTCTTCTCACCAAAGACGGGCATTATGCTTGAAATGTTCACCAACGAGCCTGGCGTCCAAGTATACACAGGCAATTTCCAAGGTACGGGCATCAGTTGCAAACACGGAGTAAAATATCCGAAACATGTGTCTGTTTGTTTGGAAAGCCAGAAATATCCCGACTCTCCCAACAAGAAAGAATGGCCTTCGCCATATCTCAAACCAGGAGAAAAATACTATAGCCACGTAGCATACAAATTCAGTTGCAGAAAATAACTGCACTGGAAAAATATAATAACGGGCTTCTCTGACATAACATATTTCAAGAAAAACAATTACAACTGACGATCTATAATACATAACCTAATTAAAACAGAATTATATGGAACTATACGACTGGCTTGTTATAGGCCTTTTCTGCGCTGCACTCGTGGGAATCGTAGTGTGGGTAGTACTACAGAAAAACAACAACTCCGCAGACTATTTCCTTGGCGGACGTGACGCAACATGGATTGCCATCGGTGCATCGATATTTGCCTCGAACATAGGAAGCGAACACCTAATAGGTCTTGCTGGAGCGGGTGCTTCATCAGGTATGGCAATGGCCCATTGGGAGATTCAAGGATGGATGATACTTATACTAGGATGGGTATTCGTACCATTCTATTCACGTTCAATGGTATACACCATGCCGGAGTTTTTGGAAAGACGCTACAACAAGCAGAGCCGCACTATACTTTCGGTAATATCACTCATAAGCTATGTACTTACAAAGGTGGCAGTAACAGTATACGCTGGAGGTCTTGTATTCCAACAGGTGTTCGGAATAAAGGAACTATGGGGCATTGATTTCTTCTGGATTGCCGCCATCGGACTTGTTTTAATCACAGCCCTTTATACTATATTCGGAGGTATGAAGAGCGTTCTCTATACTTCCGTGCTGCAAACTCCAATTCTCTTGCTCGGATCCATAATAATACTTGTTCTCGGACTTAAGGCCGTTGGCGGTTGGGACGAGGTTATGCAGATTTGCGCTGCAGAACCCGTCAACAAATATGGCGACCACATGACAGACCTCATACGCGACTTGCGCGACCCACAATATCCTTGGCTCGGAGCATTGGTAGGCTCTGCAGTAATTGGCTTCTGGTATTGGTGTACAGACCAGTTTATCGTACAACGAGTACTCTCTGGTAAGAACGAAAAAGAGGCACGCAGAGGAACAATATTCGGAGCTTATCTAAAGCTTCTACCAGTATTCATCTTCCTTATCCCTGGAATGATTGCATACGCCCTCAACGTAAAAGCAGGCGGAACATTCCTTCCTGTTGACGCTGCAGGCAATGCCATAAGCGATGCTGCCTTTCCAACCCTCGTTGCCAAGCTCCTTCCAGCAGGATTCAAGGGACTTGTTGTGTGCGGTATACTTGCAGCGCTCATGAGTTCATTAGCATCCCTATTTAACTCCTCAGCAATGCTCTTCACAATAGACTTCTACAAACGTCTACGCCCACAGACATCAGAGAAAGCCCTTGTGCACATCGGACAGATAGCTACCGTTGTTATCGTGATACTCGGCATATTGTGGATTCCTATCATGCGAAGCGTTGGCAACGTACTATACAATTATCTACAGGACGTGCAGAGTGTTCTTGCACCTGGCATAGCAGCAGCATTCCTTATCGGTATATGTTGGAAGCGTGCCTCGGCAAAAGGCGGCATGTGGGGTCTGCTGGCAGGTATAGTAATCGGACTTACACGCCTTGGTGCAAAGGTTTACTACAGCAACGCTACTGATGCTGCCGACAACTGGTTCAAAGCTATTTTCTACGACTTCAACTGGTTGTATTTCTGCGGCGTTATGCTCTTCATCTGCTGCCTCGTTGTAATTATTGTCAGCCTCTGCACTGAAGCACCTTCAAAGGAAAAGATACAAGGTCTTGTTTTCGGCACATCAACACCAGAGCAGAGAGCAGTAACAAAAGCAAGCTGGAACAAATGGGATGTTATACATTCAATAATAATCCTAGGCATAACAGTTGCATTCTACATTTATTTTTGGTAACGAATAAATAGATTATCGCATAATAAGTACCCCTGCCGATAGAAACAATCTACCGGTAGGGGACTTCCGACAAACGGAACAAAACATCCGCAACCTTAAAAAATAATATGGCATAAATGCCAACAATACCATTAAACAAAGAAAAACATGACAGAATATTATCAAGAACATACAAAAGTATTCGTATCTGTAGACTGCATCATATTCGGATTTGAGGCCAACAGACTGAAAATTCTTCTCGGTAAAAGGAAGATGGATCCAGGACGTGACGAATTGTCGCTCTATGGAGGATTCGTTGAAGAGAAAGAAAGCCTAGACGAAGCAGCAAACCGAACAATAAAAACACTCACCGGACTTGACCATCTTTATATGAGACAAGTTGGTGCTTTTGGCGCCGTTAATCGCGACCCAGGCGAAAGAGTGATATCAGTAGCTTATTGCGCACTTATAAACGTGAAGGACTACGATATATCGCTGCAGCAGGAACACGGACTAGAATGGTTTGATGTTGACAATCTGCCAACCCTGTATTCCGACCACAACGACATGGTGAAAAATGCCATACTGCTACTGCGTCGCCGCATATCTACAGAGCCTCTTAGCTTCAACCTCCTGCCAGAATTGTTCACTCTCACACAGCTGCAGCATGTATATGAAGCAATACTTGGAGCGGAAATAGACAAACGAAACTTCCGCAAGAAAATAAAGACAATAGACTTTATCGTAAAGACAGACAAAATAGACAAATTGACGTCAAAACGCGGTGCCGCCCTCTATTGCTTCAACAGGAAAGCATACGAAGACGCTCCGTATTTCAAACTATAGCACAAGCATTATGTTAGAAGAACTGAAAGAAAAAGTATTCCGTGCAAACCTCGATTTGGTAAAGCACAATTTGGTTATATTCACATGGGGCAATGTTTCGGGCATAGACAGCGAAAAGAATCTCATGGTAATCAAGCCCTCTGGTGTCTCGTACGACGTGATGAAGGCATCAGACATGGTCGTTGTTAACGTTAAAACGGGCGAAGTGGTGGAAGGAGACCTTAACCCATCTTCAGACACACCTACACACTTGGTGCTCTATCGCGCATTTCCTGAAATAGGCGGTATAGTTCACACCCACTCTACCTACGCCACTGCATGGGCACAAGCGGGTAAAGATATTCCGAACATTGGTACTACTCATGCCGACTATTTCCACGACTGCATCCCATGCACCGAAGATATGACCGAAGACCAAATGGCAGAATATGAGAAAGAAACGGGCACTGTTATCGTGGAGCGTTTCAAGGGCATGAACTATGTTCACACTCCAGGTGTTCTCGTAAAGAACCACGGGCCATTCTCTTGGGGAAAGGACCCTGACCAGGCGGTTTACAACGCTGTCGTAATGGAGCAAGTTGCAAAAATGGCTTTCGTCTCATTTGCAGTAAATCCGGCAACAATAATGAATCCTCTGCTGATTGAAAAACATTTCAGTCGTAAACACGGGCCTAACGCTTATTATGGACAGAAGAAGAAGTAAAAACTTCGGCAGAAAAATGATTCCGCTAAGATAAAAACAATAAAGAAAAACTTACTTACAGACAATAAAAACAACAATGATAAAGGCATTTGAAAATCTTGAACTTTGGTGGATAACCGGAGCACAACTTCTTTATGGAGGCGAGACAGTGAAAATCGTTGACGGACACTCTCAAGAGATGGTTGACGGCTTAAACGAATCTGGCATCATCCCCATAAAAGTAGTATATAAGGGTACGGCAAACTCAGACAAAGAGGTTGCTGCAATAATGATGGCAGCCAACAACGAAGAGAAATGCGTGGGGGTAATTACCTGGATGCATACCTTCTCGCCTGCCAAAATGTGGATACACGGTCTACAGATGCTCCACAAGCCTCTGCTGCACCTGCACACACAGTACAATCAGGAAATACCATGGGAGACTATGGACATGGATTTCATGAATCTGAATCAAAGCGCACACGGCGACCGCGAGTTCGGACACATCTGCTCCCGCCTGAGAAAACCACGAAAAGTAGTTGTTGGCTACTGGAAAGAGAAAAAGACTCAAGAGCATATTGCCGTTTGGGCACGTGTGGCTGCTGCTGTGGCTGACGCAAAAGACATGCTCATAATACGTTTCGGCGACCAAATGAATAACGTGGCAGTTACGGATGGCGACAAAGTAAGCGCAGAGCAAGTACTGGGATACCACGTGGACTACTGCTGCGTGTCTGAGCTTATGGACTACTGGAAAAAGGTGAAGCCATCTGATGTTGACGCACTGGTTGAGGAATACCACAAGCTATATAAAATTGTTCCCTGCGAAGCTGGTGAAGAAACGGGAAAGAAGAAAATATGGAATGCCGCACGTGCAGAACTGACTCTTCGTGCCTGCTTGAAAGACAAAGGTGCCAAAGGCTTCACAACAAATTTCGATGATCTTGGCTCCTGGGACGATCCTGATGCTGAAAGTTTCGTTGGCTTCGATCAGATTCCTGGCCTTGCCTCACAAAGGCTCATGGCCGAAGGGTATGGCTTCGGTGCTGAAGGTGACTGGAAATCAGCCGCACTATACCGAACTCTTTGGTATATGACACAGGGACTGCCCAAAGGATGCTCGTTCCTTGAAGACTACACACTGAATTTCGACGGTGAAAACTCCGCTCTGCTACAGAGTCACATGCTTGAAGTATGCCCTCTTATTGCTGTTGCCGATGAGCCAGTACGCCTTGAAGTGCACCATTTGGGAATTGGCGTGCGCAAACAACAGACAGCGCGCCTCGTATTCAACTCAAAAGTTGGCGACGGCGTAACAACCACTGTAGTGGATATGGGTAACCGCTTCCGTCTCATCGTAAACGACGTGCACTGCATTAAACCAAAGCCACTGCCAAAACTACCTGTTGCCAATGCACTTTGGATACCACAGCCTAACTTTGAGATAGGGGCAGGCTCATGGATATTGGCTGGCGGAACACATCACAGCTGCTTCTCCTACGATATCACACCAGAATACTGGGAAGACTATGCTGAAATGCTCGACATTGAATATCTACATATAGACAAGAGTTCAACATTCGAGAGCGTAAAGAGAGACCTCCGCATAAATGAGGTATACTATATGCTAAACAAAGCACTGAGATAACTGCAAACTTTCATGCCCCACCCTGCTTGGGATGGGGCTTTATTTTTAAATATACAGAAAACATGAGCAACGCTAAACATACGATAGAAACAGGAAAAGCTATTCTCGGCATCGAGTTTGGATCTACAAGAATAAAGGCTGTGTTGATTGACGAAGCCAACACACCAATAGCACAGGGTTGCCACGAATGGGAAAACCAACTAGTGGATGGCTTGTGGACATATAGCATCAAGGACATATGGATCGGTGTGCAAGACTGCTATGCCGACCTTCGCAACAACGTGCGTCAAACTTACGGAACAGAAATCAAACAACTTGCAGCCATCGGCATAAGCGCAATGATGCACGGCTACATGGCTTTCAACGACAAAGAGGAAATTCTCGCTCCATTCCGCACATGGCGAAACACCAACACAAGTAAGGCTGCAGCAGAACTATCCTGTCTATTCAATTTCAACATCCCATTACGCTGGAGCATTTCTCACCTTTACCAAGCAATCCTCAACAGGGAAGAGCATGTGAAAGACATAACATTCCTTACCACTCTTGCCGGCTATATACACTGGCAGATAACGGGACGCAAAGTACTAGGCATCGGCGATGCTTCAGGAATGTTGCCAATAGATTCAGAAACCAATGACTTCTGCAAAGACATGGTGGAGAAATTTGACAACCTCATTGCACCCTACAACTTCAATTGGAAACTCACCGATATTCTACCACAAGTTCTAGTTGCAGGCGAAGATGCCGGAACACTTACTGAAGAGGGTGCAAAGAAGCTCGATCCCTCAGGCAATCTACAGGCCGGAACGCCGATATGTCCTCCCGAGGGCGATGCAGGCACAGGCATGATGGCAACAAACGCTGTAAGAAAGCGCACGGGAAATGTTTCCGCCGGAACTTCATCATTCTCAATGATTGTACTTGAAAAGGCTTTGTCGAAACCTTACGAAATGATCGACATGGTAACGACACCCGATGGCAGCCCCGTAGCAATGGTACACTGCAACAACTGCACATCTGACCTCAACGCATGGGTTGGACTATTCAAGGAATACCAGCAGTTACTTGGCATTCCCGTTGACATGAACGAAGTGTTCGGAAAGCTTTACAACCACGCCCTTGAAGGTGACGCAGACTGTGGTGGACTGATTTCCTACAACTACATATCAGGCGAACCAGTAACAGGACTTGAAGAAGGAAGGCCTCTATTCGTACGCTCAGCAAACAACAAGTTCAACCTTGCCAATTTTATGCGCGCTAACCTCTATGCCTCAGTAGGAGTGCTGAAAATTGGTAACGACATCCTTTTCAATGATGAGAAAGTTGAAGTTGACCGCATAACGGGTCACGGTGGACTGTTCAAGACAAAAGGCGTGGGCCAGCGTATACTCGCAGCCGCTATCAACTCGCCCATCTCTGTAATGGAAACAGCAGGCGAAGGCGGAGCATGGGGCATAGCACTTCTTGCCGGATATCTTGTCAACAATACAGATAATGAAAGCCTTGCCGACTATCTCGACACCAAGGTCTTCGCTGGCAACACAGGGACAGAAATCAAGCCAACAGCAGAAGACGTAGAAGGTTTCAACATCTACATAAAGGAATATCAGGCATGCTTACCCATAGAGAAAGAGGCTGCAAAAGTAAAGAAATAACAAAGTATTATTACAAAAGCTTTTGAAAAACGGGAAACTTTTAATAACTTTGCTCATAAACAACAACTTTTTACTGAAAAAAGTTTAAGTTACTCAGAATTCGAAAGACTAAATCAAAACTCATGAACGACAAAACTCTTATGAACAAAGCAGCCGACAACATCCGCATTTTGGCTGCATCAATGGTAGAGAAAGCTAACTCTGGACATCCAGGCGGTGCTATGGGCGGTGCTGATTTCATAAATGTTCTTTTCTCAGAATTCCTGGTTTGGGATCCAGACAACTTGGAATGGGAAGGCAGAGACCGTTTCTTCCTTGACCCTGGCCACATGTCGCCAATGCTCTATAGCGCACTTGCACTTCAGGGCAAGTTCACACTTGAGGAACTAAAGCAATTCCGCCAGTGGGACTCCCCCACCCCCGGTCACCCAGAACGCGACGTTAAGCGCGGAATAGAGAATACATCAGGTCCTCTCGGACAGGGACATACTTTCGCTGCCGGAGCTGCCGTTGCAGAAAAGTTCCTCCAAGCAAAACTTGGCACGGAAGTTATCAAACATAAGATTTACGCTTATATCTCAGATGGTGGCGTTGAGGAAGAAATCTCACAGGGCACAGGACGAATTGCCGGCAACCTTGGATTGAACAACCTCATCATGTTCTACGACTCTAACGACATCCAGCTCTCAACCGAGTGCGGTGTGGTAATGAACGAGGACACTGCTGCGAAATATGCTTCATGGGGATGGAACGTTGTCACCATCAACGGTAACGATCCCGACGAAATCCGCCAAGCTCTCAAGGACGCACAGAAAGAGGAAAAACGGCCAACACTCATCATCGGCAAGACTATCATGGGCAAGGGCGCGCTTAAAGAAGACGGAACAAGCTACGAACACAACATCAAAACGCACGGTGCTCCTCTTGGAGGCGAGGCTTACAAGAAAACAATAGCCAATCTTGGCGGTGATGCAGAGAATCCATTTATTATATTCCCTGAAGTAGAAAAGCTTTATGCCGACCGCAAAGAGGAATTGCGCAAGATTGTTGCAGAGCGCCACGCCGAGGAAGATGCTTGGGCTAAAGCCAACCCTAAAAAAGCAGCACAGATGAAGGAATGGTTCAGTGGAAACGCACCAAAGGTTGACTGGACTGCAGTTCAACAGAAGGAAGGTTCTGCCACACGTGCCGCTTCAGCTGCATGTCTTGGCGTTTTGGCAGAGCAAGTTCCCAACATGATATGCTCTTCTGCAGATTTGTCTAACAGCGACAAAACAGACGGTTTCCTGAAGAAAACACGCTCTATCGTAAAAGATGATTTCGGCGGTGCATTCTTCCAGGCGGGCGTAAGCGAATTGACAATGGCGTGCATGTGCATCGGTATGTATCTCCACGGAGGTGTTATCCCAGCATGCGGAACATTCTTCGTGTTCTCCGACTATATGAAACCTGCCGTACGTATGGCTGCTCTCATGGAAGTGCCCATCAAATTCATATGGACCCACGATGCTTTCCGCGTTGGTGAAGACGGGCCGACCCACGAGCCTGTTGAACAGGAGGCACAGATCCGCTTAATGGAGAAACTGAAGAATCACCATGGCAAGGATAGCGTACGAGTATTCCGCCCTGCTGATGCAGACGAGACAACAGTATGCTGGGCTATGGCCATGGAAAACACAGAAACTCCTACGGCTCTGATATTCTCACGCCAGAACATAGCAAAGCTACCAGAAGGCACTGACTATGAACAGGCACGCAAGGGTGCATACATTGTAGCAGGTTCAGAAGAAGATTTCGACGTTATCCTTCTTGCCGACGGCTCTGAAGTGTCTACTCTTGTTGCCGGTGCAGAACTGCTCCGCAAGGACGGCATTAAGATACGTATCGTCAGCGTACCGAGTGAAGGACTATTCCGCTCACAGAGCAAGGAATATCAAGAAAGCATCCTTCCTACAGGAAGCAAAATCTTTGGAATGACAGCAGGACTGCCCGTTACTCTTGAAGGTCTTGTAGGAGCTAACGGCAAAGTGTTCGGTATGCCAAGCTTCGGTTTCTCCGCTCCATACAAAGTGCTCGACGAGAAATTGGGCTACACAGCAGAGAACGTATACAAACAAGTAAAGGAACTTCTTGCATAACAAACACAAGAATACACTAACAATCCAAGAATCGCTGAAAAGCCAGAACGACACGAAAGAAACATTGATGTAGCTTCCGGCTTTTCAGCTTTCAAACCTTTTTAATTTTAAACTTTAAGCACTATGGAAGTAAAGACAATCGGATTGGCTTGCGACCACGCAGGTTTCCCACTGAAGCAATTTATCATTCAGTATCTCGAATCAAAGGGCTACCAGTATAAGGACTTCGGAACATACAGCGACACGAGCTGCGACTATCCAGATTTCGCCCACCCTCTTGCTGAAGCTATCGAAGGTGGCGAATGTTATCCAGGCATTGCCGTTTGCGGCAGCGGTGAAGGTATGGCCATAACGCTAAACAAGCATCAGGGTGTACGCGCCGGACTAGCCTGGAACAAAGACATAGCAGGACTTATCCGCCAGCACAACAACGCCAACGTGATTGTGCTTCCAGGCCGCTTTATTGACAACAAGACAGCGGAAGGCATTCTAGACGTATTCTTCAAGACACCTTTTGAAGGTGGTAGACACGAGAGAAGAGTTGAAAAAATCCCAGTAAAATAACATTTTTCCCTAATGTCCGCACACGTAAACTAGCGAACAAACACTTTGGGACAACATACAAAGCCCCGCAAGCGTAGCAATACACTCGCGGGGCTTTGCGTAAACATTATCACGACAGGCAGAAAGAGACATGCAAACAGAGAAATTCTATTATTTTGAAACCCTTGAAGAGGCAACGAGCCTAAGTGACATACGCACAAAATACGGAGTATTGCGCAGAACACTTCTGCAGGCCGTTGACAAACGGCTGGAGGGGGTTAGAGTGAAATTCGCAGGACTACTGCCAAAGATCCAGTATCTTATCAGAGAATACAACATCCGTGAGAATGCTAAATACGACTCACTTGCTGTGGCAATCAATGCCGTGCGCGTTAGGCTACTGCACCTTGAGACCCTTTCAGACGAAGAACTTAACACGGCATTCGCAAATGACTTGAAAGCGGTATGCCGCTTCATAAGCCATATCTATGGAGATTGCGATATTCCGCAACAACTCACCGCACTCTTTCCAAAGGAAACAGAAAACAAACTTCCCGAACGGCTGAAAAGCGGAAAGGGGGAAAACCTATCTGCTCAACGCTGCACGATAGAGGACTGGGATGAAAACACTATAAAAGTGATTAGGGGTGACAACGGAATGTTGGCAACAGTGGTCTACAAAGAAACAAGCGATACGGAAACAGACAACGACTGGTCGTACATTAAGCCGCTCCTAGTAAAAGGCGAGCAACTCAATATCGTCAATCCACGCATGGCCGACAACGGAAACATTTTGCCAGAACTGATAATATTCAATCCCGACTATCTTGTAAATGTAACTGCCGTAGCTTCCTGTTTTGAGGAATACGGGAATAGCGCCACACTGAACCTCATATCCAGAATAAAGCCAAACGTTGTAACAAAACCTATATTGCTAGGAAACTTTGCTGGACAACTTCTTGACGAAGCATCTTACGGAAAGCAAACCACATACATCGAGAGCCTTAAACGCTTCTTCCACGACAATGCCATCGACCTGGCATGTTGCGATGGCATAGACAACGAGTTTCACAAGGAGGCCATGCAGCAGCAACGTAACATCAATGCTATCATGAAGTCGGGCAACATACACCAAAAGAACAATGAAACGCTTGCTGCTTCAGACTTAATCCTTGAGCCATCATTCTTCTGCGAAACGCTCGGCCTGCAAGGACGTATGGACTTCATACACCTTAACCAAGACACAATAATTGAACAGAAAAGCGGAAAAGGCGCGTTTTCACGCGATACCACCAACGTTCGCCAGCAACAGAAACACTATGTGCAGCTACTCCTCTACCGCGCTGCTTTCCATTACGCTTATTCACATAAACCATATGGCGAGATTGCGTCTTATTTGCTCTATTCAAAATACGAGAATGGTCTGCTTGAACTGGGTAGTGCGCCAAAACTCCTCTTCGATGCCATACGCATAAGAAACCAAATTGCCTGGTTGGAACTACATTCGGCAGAAGTTGGCATGGAAGCCCTGAAGAACATAAAACCGGAAAAGCTGTTTCCTACAGCAACCGACAACATTCTGTGGAACAGATACCAGCTTCCGCAGCTTAAAAGTCTACTTGCGCCTATACATCAGGCAACATCTTTGGAAAGAGCCTATTATTTCCGCTTCCTCCGCTTTCTGTCAGCAGAACATGTCCTGGCAAAGGTGGGCAACAGGACGAAAGAAAACTCAGGTTTTGCCGATATATGGAACTCCTCGACCGAAGAGAAGTTGCAGGCTGGCAACATATACGTTAAACTACAGATGCAGCAACCGGAAGAAAAAGAAACGGTCAGCAACATCGTGTTCTGCTTTACTGAATGTGTTGACACAGACATTGTAAACTTCCGCGAGGGCGACATCGTGATTTTCTATCCCTACATAGCAGGTGAAAAACCCGACGCCACACAACAAATCCTGTTCAGAGCTAATATCAAGCAGATATGCAACGATAGCATAACGCTCTGCATGCGCTACCCACAACACACATCTGTTTTCAGCTACTTCAACCGCCAAAAATGCCTTTGGGCTATTGAACACGACTGCATAGAAGCCTCGTTCAACGCACTATACAAAAGCATGCACAGCTTTCTCTCGGCTGAACAAGGCCGCCGCAATTTGATTCTCGGACAACGCATGCCCGAAACTGACCCACACGTGGAAATCAACGGCAACTACGCCTCGGGGGATAACAACGAGTTTAACGAACTTGTTGCCCACGCGATGCAGGCAAAAGACATCTTCCTCATCGTTGGACCACCGGGAACAGGCAAGACTTCCTACGGAATGCTCAACGTATTGAAGGAAGAGCTGACGCACAAAGACTCGTCGGTATTGCTGATGGCGTACACCAACCGGGCGGTTGATGAGATATGCAGCAAACTGAAGGAAGAGGGCATAGACTTTCTGCGCCTTGGCAATGAGTTCGGCTGCGATCCAGAATACCACGACAACCTCATAGGCAAGCGTGCCGGACAATGTGCAAAACTCGACGACGTGAGAAGCATGATCACTGGGGCGCGCGTCATCTGTGGCACAACAACAGCATTCAACTCAAAGACGGCTATCTTCAAACTCAAGAAATTCCAACTTGCCATCGTTGACGAAGCGTCACAAATACTCGAACCATATATTATAGGGCTGCTGTCTGCAAACCACAACGACGAGAACGCCATAGAAAAGTTTGTGCTCATCGGCGACGAGAAACAGCTCCCCGCAGTAGTACAACAGGATGCTGAAGAATCTGCCGTGACGGAAGCAGAACTGAATGCCATAGCCTTAACAAACTGCAGACTATCGCTCTTTGAACGTCTGCTGCGGCTATACGGAAAGGACGACAAACGATTCTGCCATGTACTGAGCCGCCAGGGGCGCATGCATCCCGATGTGGCGGATTTTCCAAACATGGCTTTCTATCAGAGCAAACTGCGTGTTGTGCCACTGAAACATCAGAAGGAGGCTACTCCAGAAACAGGTCCCGGAACGGGATGGATAGACGACATGCTCACAACGCGCCGAGTGGCTTTCGTAGACTGCAAGCCCAAAGGCGGATTTGCCGAGCCAGACAAGATGAATACTGCTGAAGCAGAGCTTATTGCCGACATCGTAGCGGCACAATACAGACTTGAGCAGAAAAACAGCAGCGCTGACGGGGGCAACATTCAGAAAGCAATAGGAGTGATAGTGCCATACCGCAATCAGATTTCTGCCGTGCGCAATGCCATCGGACGCCGCATAGAGCAAATGGCTCTACCACAGGAATTGCGCAACATAACCATCGACACGGTGGAACGTTATCAAGGTTCACAACGCGACCTTATAATCTACGGATTCACAGTGAAGAGAATCTACCAGCTTGACTTCCTCACCGACAGCGAATACTACGACGAAGCGGAACAGACTCTCATAGACCGCAAACTAAATGTGGCCATGACTAGAGCTCGCAAGCGCCTTGTCATGGTGGGCAATTCTTCCGTTCTAGAGGAAGACGACACGTTCAGACGGTTGATTGAATACACGAAAGAAAAGCAATGCTTCTACCGTCCGGAGCAATAGCCGCGGGCTTTTCATTGCAAACGGCAGATTTATGCACCTTTTGCCCGCGGGCTTTTAAACATGATGCCGCGGCATTGCGTAAAGGCACTCAACAAGGTTATTCAGCAAAATACGACAAAAGGATGAAGTTCTTAGTAGCTTCATCCTTTTGCCGTAATATGATAATCACTTTGCCGCCTAGCGGAAAGCGAACAATATAGCCGGACTAACAAGCATATCCATCGGGATTGTTCTTCTGCCAATTCCAGCTATCGCGACACATTTCCTCAATGCCATATTTTGCTACCCAGCCAAGTTCAGCCTTTGCCTTGGCAGGATTGCAATAACATGTAGCAATGTCACCCGGACGGCGCGGCTTAATGCTATATTTAATTTTCAGGTTATTAGCCTTCTCGAAAGCCTTCACAACGTCAAGCACGGAGTATCCGTGACCTGTGCCTAGGTTATAGATAGCAAGTCCTTGATTGCGCTCTATCGCCTTCAGCGCGCAAACATGTCCGGCAGCAAGGTCACAAACATGGATATAATCGCGCACGCCAGTACCGTCGGGCGTATCATAATCGTTTCCGAACACTCCAAGCTCTTCACGCTTACCCACGGCCACCTGCGTAATATATGGCATCAAGTTGTTAGGAATGCCGTTTGGGTCTTCCCCGATGCGACCACTGGGATGCGCCCCGATGGGGTTGAAATAGCGCAGCAGCACAACGTTCCATTCAGGGTCGGCACGTCTTACGTCTTTCAGCACCTCTTCAAGCATCCATTTCGTTTGGCCATACGGATTGGTGCAGAAGCCTTTTGGACATTCTTCCGTAATGGGAATCACTGCAGGTTCACCGTATACAGTGGCAGAGCTGGAGAATATGATGTTCTTGCAGCCGTGGTTGCGCATTACGTCGACGAGTACGAAAGTTGCGTTCATGTTGTTTTCGTAATATTCCAAAGGCTTAGCCACCGACTCGCCCACTGACTTTAACCCAGCATAGTGGATAACGGCATCAAAAGAGTTTTCTTCGAAGATGCGGTTCATTGCTTCACGGTCGCGCACGTCGGCCTCATACCACTTCACTTCCTTGCCAATCAAATCGCTCACGCGACGCAAAGCCTCTGGCTTTGAATTGGAGAAATTGTCAACAACGACAACGCTGTGGCCAGCCTTGTCAAGTTCAATAATAGTGTGTGTGCCTATAAAGCCAGCACCACCGCATAAAAGAATGTTCATAGCCATATTCTTTAATAATACCTATTAGAATTAGCGAACAACGCCGCAAAAAGCAATGCGCCACACGCCCTTGTCTATTCAAATGCAAAGTTATACAAATTCTTTGAAGTTAAGAATAAAATGAGTAATTTTGCACGCATACGTTTTTATCTATAAATTGTGCGGCATTTTCTGCCGCTCTCCAAGAGTAAGATATGATGCAAGCAATGATTTTTGCGGCGGGTCTCGGCACACGCCTAAAGCCGCTCACCGACACAATGCCGAAAGCTTTGGTGAGCGTGGGGGGAGAACCGCTTCTGAAACGTGTCATACTGAAGCTGAAAGATGCTGGAGCAACACGCATTGTGGTTAATGTGCATCACTTTTCCGAACAGATTATCAGCTATCTTAAAGAGAATAACAATTTCAATACAGACATACTCATTAGCGACGAGAGCCGTTGTCTGCTAGAAACAGGCGGAGGCATAAGAAAGGCCCGGCAATTGTTCCACCCAGAAATTCCCGTACTGATACACAACGTTGACATTCTTAGCAACGTTGACCTGAAAAAATTCTACGAGTCGGAGGGTGAACCGGCGGCAAGGCTGCTCGTGAGCAGCCGTAAGACAAAGCGTTACCTTCTCTTCGATGACACTATGCGCCTAGTGGGATGGACAAACACGGAGACGGGAGAGGTGAAAAGCCCCTACCCTGACCTCGCCCCCAAATCATGTAGGATGTATGCCTTTTCAGGAATTCATACAGTATGGCCATCGCTTTTCCCCATAATGGACGGTGAACCGGACAAATTCCCTATCATTGACTTCTATCTGAGAAACTGCCGACGCGTGCGCATAGAAGGATATCTTAAGGATGACCTACAACTGATGGATGTTGGCAAGCAGGAAACGCTGGCCGAAGCGGAAAAATTCCTTGACAAATTGTGAGAAGACCATAAAACCCAATAAACAAAAAATGCAACAGAAGATTATTATTTTGGATTTCGGTTCGCAAACCACGCAGCTCATAGGACGGCGTGTGCGCGAGCTTGACACCTTCTGCGAAATCATGCCTTACAACAAGTTCCCGAAAGACGACCCTTCGGTGATAGGCGTGATACTGAGCGGCAGCCCATACTCTGTTCACGACGAGGAGGCTTTCAAAGTTGACCTCAGTCAGTTCGTGGGACGCATACCCGTGCTCGGAATATGCTATGGCGCCCAGTATATCTCCTATGCCAACGGTGGACGTGTGGAAGCTGCCGACTCTAGGGAATACGGGCGTGCCAATCTAGAAACCTTCAACAAGGAGAACCCTCTGTTTAAAGGCTTTGCAGACAATTCGCAGGTGTGGATGAGCCACGGAGATACCATTACGGCTATTCCGGAAGGCTACAAATGCATTGCTTCGACGGCAAACGTAAAGTTCGCTGCCTATGCCTCAGAAAAGGAACCGGTTTGGGCCGTGCAGTTCCACCCCGAGGTGTTCCACTCGCTGCAAGGCACACTGCTGCTGAAGAACTTCGTGGTAGACATCTGCGGAAGCCGACAGGACTGGAGTGCTGACTCCTTTGTTGAAACGACAGTTGCAGAGCTAAAGGCTCAACTGGGCGACGACAAGGTGATACTCGGTCTCTCTGGCGGCGTAGACTCCAGCGTTGCTGCTGTGTTGCTAAACAAGGCGATAGGCAAAAACCTTACATGTATATTCGTTGACCACGGCATGCTGCGCAAAAACGAATTCCGCGATGTAATGGAAGACTACAAGTGTCTTGGACTTAACGTCATTGGCGTAGATGCATCTGCCAAGTTCTTTGCCGATCTTGCCGGAGTGGACGACCCCGAACAGAAGCGCAAGATTATCGGACGCGACTTCGTTGAGGTGTTTAACGCCGAGGCGAAAAAACAAACTGGTGCAAAATGGCTTGCACAAGGCACGATATATCCTGACCGCATTGAGAGCCTAAACATCACGGGAAAGGTAATAAAAAGTCATCACAACGTGGGCGGACTGCCCAAAGAGATGAACCTTCAGCTCTGTGAACCACTGAAATGGTTGTTCAAAGATGAGGTTCGCCGTGTAGGACGCTCAATGGGAATGCCGGAACACTTGATAACACGCCATCCGTTCCCTGGTCCAGGATTGGCTGTGCGCATACTTGGAGACATAACACCGGAGAAAGTGCGCATACTTCAGGATGCCGACGACATTTATATACGCGGTCTGCGAGAATACATGGTGAAGCTTTCAGGCGAAGAGGCACGCCGGGTATTGGCTGCCGGTGTTCCTGCTGATATGCAGAACGGCGAAATTGAGGTGTCGCTCTACGACCAGATTTGGCAGGCCGGCACTGTGCTGCTCTCAACCGTGCGCTCTGTTGGCGTGATGGGCGACGAGCGTACTTACGAGCACCCGGTTGCACTGCGTGCCGTTACCAGCACTGATGCAATGACCGCCGATTGGGCTCATCTGCCTTACGACTTCATGGCAAAAGTATCCAACGAGATTATAAACAAAGTGCGCGGAGTTAACCGCGTTTGCTATGACATCTCCTCAAAACCACCCGCAACAATTGAGTGGGAATAAAGCGGAGAGCCGCATATAAGAAGAAAAGGGATTTACTGGCAGACTAAGGTGTCTGCAACCAGTAAATCCATTTTTTATTCTTTATATGCCAACGCTACGATTGGCATAGCCCTGACAATTCAAATGTCTTTTTGCTAGTCTTTTACCTTCTTTCCTTCCTTGTCAATCTCCCACGCCTTGCCGTTCTTGACCACCCGGCACTTGCCGTCAACGAATTTCTCAACCGAATCGTATGCGTGAGGCTTGATGACAACTTCTCCCGTCTTGTCTATAAAAAGATATTTTCCCTTCTCGTCTTTTACTGCGGCAAGTCCATCAGAGAAATTTGCCACGTAAGAATAGATAAACGGTACGGCCTCTTGGCCCTTGTCATTGATATATCCATATTGCGAACCTTCTTTCTTGGCGAGAACCATGCCGTCGAAGAATTTGCCCAGCAACTCATATTGCGCTGGTATCAACACATTGCCGTCTTTATCAAGCATCCCCCACTGTTTATTCTGACTCACGTACATGTTTGAACGCAAGATACTGTCGGGAATATTCTGTTCTGTAAGTTCTTTCTTATTCACTAGCACTTTTTCATATACCGCTTGCTGAATGGTATGGTTGTCTTTGTCTATTATCCCCCATTTACCGCCAATTTTATAAAACAACTTGCCGTTTATCACTGGCGACAGATATTCATAGATGCACGGAACGAGCGGTTTCCCGTCAGAAAGGTCCATAAGTCCTTTCTTTCCGTTGCTAGAGAGATACATAAACTCCTGCTCATTATGATTCGGAACCAGGTCAAAAGATATTGACTTTTTATTACCCGTGGCCGACAAGCAGTAAGCCTCCTCTATGTTGCAAGGCTGCATCTGTCTGCCGCTCTTACTATAGATGCCATATTTACCGTCTTTTTCAACCCACGCCAAGCCATTTGCATTGAAATCCCCTATCTTTGAAAATTCAAAAGGTATGACGATATTGTTTGCATTGTCAATAAGTCCTTCTTTCCCGTGGTAATTGGCATGAATAGGCCCCTCTGCTGAATATTCTCCAATAGAATTGTAGATGCAACGAATCTTAGCTGATATTCCACTCGTGCCGTTCAAAACGACATAACCGTATTTCCCCTCCCGTGAAATACGCCAAATATTTCCGTCAATACAGCTAAGTTCATCATAGTCGCATGGCAACAACACATCATTCAGCGAGCTTACCAAGCCCAGCTTACCGTTCATTTTACATCTGTAGACATTGTCCTTGAAGTTTTCACCTTGCTTCACCAGTTCCAACACGTCATATACTACAGGAATAAGTTCGTTGCCTTCCTCATCAACCACCCCATACTTTGGAGCATAATCTTCCTGTTTATTCATCAGAGCCTGTGCCAAACCATTTTGAAAGGAATAGACCTCGGTGTATTTATCAAGAGGATTTTTATTCTTGTCTGCCTTTTTAGACGCAGACGCAACGGACTGCGAAAAGCAAAAACTTGAGAACATCAATGCTACGATAAGGTAAAAGAATCTCATAATCTTATTTTATTTCCACTAATACTATACATTTTTGAAAATGCAAATATATGGAAAATTATTGAAAACTTGACCTTTTCTCTTTTTAAACCATTACTCAATAAAAATTCCCAAATACCAAATAAGAAGAGTATAACTTCTGACCATAGAGCCAAGCTATCGCTTATCAAACATGTTTTTCACTTCATTTGGACAATATTCCAACTATTATGATTAACTTTGCAAAGAGTATTGACATTTTACCCCAACCATGGAGTTTGACAAGCAGACAAACATTTTGACACACACCGTGGAAAAGCTTTCGGAATGCGAATCGCTGAAAGGTATTTTCCACCAACATTGCGACGGCGATCCTTTGCCTTCTGCCATTGCGCTTGAAGAGATAATATCGCTTTCACGCTCGCTTCTGTTTCCGGGATACTACGGAAACTCCACTGTCAATACAAGAACAATAAAATACCAAATTGGCGTCAATGTGGAAAGGCTACACAAGCTGCTTAGCGAACAAATTATGGCAGGATTGTGTTTTGCCGATACGGACGAAGATTCACGCCAACAAGACTGCGAACGGAAAAGTTTCTCAAAAGAGCTGTCGGCAAAACTGATTGAAAGATTGCCCGATATACGTGCAATTCTTGCCACTGATGTGGCTGCCGCCTACAACGGAGACCCTGCAGCCGAGAATGCTGGCGAGATAATCTCATGCTACCCCGTTATAAAAGCCTTGACGAACTATCGCATAGCACACGAGCTCGTGTTACTAGGTGTGCCACTCATCCCAAGGATACTGACAGAAATGGCTCACTCAGAAACAGGGATAGACATACATCCCGGAGCAAAAATAGGCAAACATTTCACCATAGACCACGGAACAGGCGTTGTCATCGGTGCAACCTGCATCATCGGCAACAACGTAAAGCTCTATCAAGGTGTGACACTGGGGGCAAAAAGTTTTCCTCTTGATAAAGACGGGAATCCAATAAAGGGCATACCGCGCCACCCCATCATTGAAGACGACGTGATTATCTATGCCAACGCCACGATACTTGGGCGCATTACAATAGGGCGAGGGTGCGTTGTCGGTGCCAACGTATGGGTTACAAAAGACATGAAACCCAAAACAAGAAAGTATAAACAGGAAAAAACAAGCATATTAGATTTTGAATTCAACAATGGAACAGGAATTTGAGCTCATAGCAAAGACTTTTATGGGCCTAGAACCAGTGTTAGCACAAGAGCTGACACAGTTGGGAGCGAACAACGTGGAGATCGGACGAAGAATGGTTTCATTTACGGGTAACAAGGAACTGATGTACCGTGCAAACTTCCAGCTTCACACAGCAATACGCGTTCTCAAACCAATAAAACACTTCAAGGCCGAAAGTGCCGATGACGTTTACAACGAGGTTAAGAAGATAGACTGGACACAGTATCTTGACCTAAAGAGTAGCTTCGCCGTTGATTCGGTGGTGTTCTCAGAAGAGTTCCGTCACTCAAAGTTCGTGTCTTACAAGGTTAAGGATGCCATTGTTGACCAGTTCCGCGAGAAAACAGGAAACAGACCTAACATATCTGTGGCAAATCCTGACATAAGGCTCAACATGCACATTGCCGAAGACAAATGTACCCTCTCGCTAGACTCCAGTGGCGAAAGCCTGCACCGACGCGGATACCGTCAGGAATCCGTTGAAGCGCCGCTTAACGAAGTGCTTGCGGCCGGGATGATACTCATGTCTGGATGGAAAGGCGACACAGATTTCTACGACCCAATGTGCGGATCTGGCACCATTGCCGTTGAAGCCGCCCTCATTGCACGCAACATGGCTCCAGGACTTTTCCGCAAAGAGTTCGCTTTCGAAAAATGGAAAGACTTTGATGCCGATCTGTTTGACACTATTTATAATGACGACTCGCAAGAACGTGAATTCAACCACCATATTTATGCTTCAGACATTGACATGAAAGCTGTAAATACGGCTCGAATGAATGTGAAAGCTGCAGGATTGAGCAAAGACATCACCGTGGAATGTGCTGATTTCAAGGATTTCAAGCAACCTGAAGGCAAGGCATTCATGATTACTAACCCACCTTATGGAGAACGTATATCTACGCCAAATCTTTTGGGAACGTACAAAATGATTGGGGAAACACTGAAAAAGCAATTCAAAAACGGTGAGGCTTGGGTGCTCAGCTACCGCAAAGAGTGTTTCGACGAGATAGGACTTAAGCCTTCACAAAAGATTCCTCTTTACAATGGTTCGCTAGAATGTGAATTCCGCAAATACATAATGTTCGAAGGCGGCTTCCGTGAATTCAGAAGTGAAGGCAACATTCTCAAGACCGATGATGAGAAAAAGATGATGGCGCAGAAACACCGTTTCAAAGAGCATCGAGAATTTAAGAAAAGACTTGACGGCTCCGACGAGGACGACATGGAAGAAGATGACATACGCTCATTTAAGTTCAAAACTAGTCCTTATGCCTCTCTGATGCGCGAACGCGAAACAGCTTCACACCGAAGAACAAAGTTCAACGACAACGAGCACGACGACATACAAGACCGGAAATCGTATGGCAGAGGAGATGACCGTGGCAGGAAATCGTTTGGAAAAGGCGACAGAAAGCCATTCACGAAAGGTGGCGGAAAGCCCTACGGCAGAAACAGCGACAAGCCTCATGGCAAGAATGGAGGCAAGCCTTACGGCAGGAAGTTTAACGACGACTGAAAAAAAATAAAAGAAAAATCATAAATGCAGGCGGGGCGATAAATGGGAAAACCAAATCGTTCCGCCTGTTTAACAAACAGCAACTATGGAGAAAAGTACAATCAACTCGGCAGCAAAGCATTTGGCTGTTGCCGCAGCTTGCCTGATGTCAACGCTAAATGGCATGGCGCAAGGCAAGCAGTTCACCTTGGAAGACCTGAACTTCGGCGGTACGAACTATCACAACATGACACCGGAATACCGCAACCTTGCATGGTGGGGAGACAAACTTGTTGAACGTAGGGCAGAAGACTGTCTATTGGTTGACAATACCACAGGTAAGACAAAAAAACTGTTCAGCGAAGAAGATGTAAACGGCATTGCCCACACCGACAGCGCAACAAGACTGCGCAACATGGGCTATGCCACATTTCCTTATGCTGGCAAGACAATCGTGATGCTCAAGAACAAAAACGAACGAATGCTTATAGACTTCAAGGCCAAAAAGACTGTCTGGAGACAGAAAAGGGAAGACAATGAGCAAAATGCCGACTGGAATTCCGTTTCACGTGCCCTTGCCTTCACTAAAGACTTCAACCTTTACGTTACAGATGCCCAAGGCAATACTAAACAACTGACTACCGATGGCAGCCGCTCCATCGTTTATGGCGAAGCCGTTCACCGCAACGAATTCGGAATACGGAAAGGCACATTCTGGAACACAGACGGAACGAAACTGGCATTCTACCGTATGGACCAATCAATGGTGGCCGACTATCCTCAAGTAAATACCTTTCAACGTGAAGCGACATACGAGCCGGACAAATATCCAATGGCAGGAATGACGAGCCATAAAGTAACCGTTGGCATATATGATACAACGACAGGAAAAACCGTTTACCTGCAAGCAGGAGACCCCACCGACCGCTATTTCACCAACATCGCTTGGGCACCCGACGGAAAAACGGTATATATGTTTGAGCTTAACCGCGACCAAAACGACTGTCGCCTTGTCAGCTACGATGCCTCCACTGGAGCAAAGCTAAAGGAGCTATGCTGCGAGACATCAACAAAATATGTGGAGCCACAGAATCCTATTACATTCTTGCCATGGGACTCAAGCAAATTCATCATGCAAAGCCAGCGCGACGGCTACAATCACCTCTATCTCTACTCAACAGACGGCACGATGCTGAAGCAAATCACAAGCGGAGCATGGGTTGTTATGGACATTCTCGGTTTCAACCCTAAGGAGAAGACTGTTATATATACGTCTAACGAAGCTATGTCCATACAGTGCAATGTATATAAAGTTGGAATCAATGACCTTAAGCGCACACTCATAGACGAAGGCGGAAAGGGATGGCACGCGGCCTCAACACTTAGCTCTAGCGGGCTGTATCTTCTTGACTCTTATCAAGAGCCAAACATTCCGCGTCGAATGGTTTGTACAAACACAACAAGCTTGAAACGCACTCTCTTACTCAACTCAAAAGACCCTTGGAAAGAGAAAGGATATACTGTTCCACAATATTCAATGGGCACACTGAAGGCTGCCGACAACAAGACTGACCTTTACTGGCGAATGGTGAAGCCGGCGGACTTCGATCCTGCAAAGAAATACCCCACGGTAGTCTATGTCTATGGCGGTCCACATGCACACAACGTTGATGCACGTTGGCACTGGTGCAGCCGCTCATGGGAGACATACATGGCACAGAAAGGATATATCCTATTTATTTTGGACAACAGAGGAAGCGAAAACCGCGGACTTGAATTTGAACAGGCCACATTCCGCCAGTTGGGACAAGAGGAGATGAAAGACCAGATGAAGGGCGTTGAGTATCTAAAGACGCTGCCTTTTGTAGACAGCGAGAGACTCGGAGTACATGGATGGAGCTTCGGAGGCTTTATGACCATTTCTCTTATGACAAACTATCCTGACGTATTCAAGGTTGGCGTTGCCGGCGGACCAGTAATAGACTGGAAATGGTATGAAGTAATGTACGGCGAGCGATATATGGACACGCCTCAAGACAACCCAGAGGGTTACGCTAAAACTTCACTCCTTGAAAAAGCGAAGAACTTGAAAGGCAAGTTGCAGATAATAATAGGCATGAACGACCCAACGGTTGTGCCTCAAAACGCACTTATGTTCTTAAATGCATGTTCAGAAGCAGGAACACAGCCAGACTTTTTCGCATATCCAGGCGAAGGTCACAATATGATGGGACACAAGAGCGTGCATCTGCACGAACGCATAACCCAATACTTCGAAGATTACTTGAAATAACAATAGAACAAAATCCCCACAGACGGCATTGCTAACGCCACTGTGGGGATTGATTTTATAAACAACCTAACTAAACTTAATCTACTTTATTTGCGGTTGATCTTGATGGTTTTCACGCTACCGTCGCTCATCATGACAACCTTTATCACTGGGGCTTTATAATTCTTGTCTACTTGTATGCCGTCAAGACTGTAGTATTTAGCACCAATCTCACTGACACTGTTGTCAAGTTCCTTCACTGCCGTTGCTGTTCCTGCTACTGCAGCTTCGCCAAGACCGCCCATTTCGTTTGCTGCCCGCACAGACCATGTGTTTGTTGCGTCAGCCTTGTCATAATAGTTATCGGTTGTGAAGTCAACCACGTTGCCGTTCTTGCAAATTGCATAGAGAAGCACGTAAGGACTGTCTATCCATTTCAGTTTGCCCTCACTTATCAAAACATCCTTAGGAGCGGAAGCCTGCTCTGTGAAGGAAGTAGGATCCCAGTTTTCAGAGCCTCCCAGCACGTTCTCCACGGTATAGAAATCAGCTTCCTCCTTTGTTAGTATTGGCTTATTCGCAGTATGCGTGCCATCGCCGAATACTGTCTTGCGGCTTTCAAGAGAAATTGACGTACCCTTATCCGTTACAGAGTTGTATTCAGCAAATTGCTTTGGCCATCCACCGCTCATCTCTGCCCATCCTTCAGCAGAAGGGATAACTTTCATCGTGGTGTTGATGTAGAGAGCTATAGGTGTGCCAGATCCCCAAGGACGGCCAAGGGTATATTTTCCGCCGATAACATTTTTCTCAGACTCGTTTTCTGCCTGTATCGTACAATCTCTAAATATGTAACCATACTTTGTAGGAACGGAAGGTACTGCTAGATAACCGGCTGCACACATCTGCAGTGTCACACCATTGTAGAACACGTCGCCCTTACCACAGAGGAAGTCAGTACGTCCGCGCAACAGACCGCCTTCAAAATAGAACTTGCTCTTGTTGCTATTGGAAACATACGTGTCTTGATATCCCCAAAGACATACGTTCTTGCATACAGTCTTGTTTGAACCGTCGTTTAGCACGATGTCACGACCCTTTGCGTCGCCCATAGAACTCTTAAAGGTAATATCCTGGAAGTACGTGTTAGATGCACCGCTCTGGAGGCTGAGAACGTCACCCTTTCCAATGCCTTCAAGAACATGACCGCCACTAGAAGTATAAACATTAGGCAAAGTGTTCGTAACGGATACGCCTTCATAATCTTCACCTATTATAGAAACGTTAGGTGTATTGAGGTAAGTTGTCGGATCAGGATAAGAAACACCGTCAGAGCCTGTCTTTGTAAGTTTCTCATCGGCAGGCAGTTTATAGTCGCCCTTCTTCACGAATATACGATAACGCACAGAAGTGTCGGCACGTTTAGCCGCTGCCGTTAACGCTTCCTTGAGAGTTCCGTTATCGGGAACCACGAAATCGTAGAGTGCCTTAGTAATTACAGGGCGAGTCTTCGTTGTGAATGTTATATTCACCGCCTCTGCCAAAGCGTTGTCTGTAAGGTCTGCAATGCTGTTTGCCGGCAAAGAGAATGTATATTCCGTGTTATAGTCAAGACCCTTGTAGGAGAACATCACAGTCTTTCCAGAAACTGAAGGAGCAAGCGTCTGTTCGCCAAGCGTTGCCACAACATTATCGTTTACGAGTTTCACTTTCTCATCGAAAGTCAGCACAATGCTTCCGTTTGCCGAAGCGTTCTGTGCCCCGTTTTCAGGTACTGTGGTGAGCAATACGGGAGCTTTACCATCGTCAATAACCTTTGCTGTTCCGTAAATGAATATTTCAGAGATTGCAATACCGTCGTTATTTGATGTTGTTCCGTCAATAGGCGATGTTGTGTCAGCCTTCCAACGTATATATACCGCGGGCTGGTTGTCGGCAGCCGAAGGCAAAGCAAACTCTTCCGTCTTCCAGTTTTTAGCACCCTCAAGGACTATTGTTCCAACCTTGCTCCATTCTGTTCCATCTAGAGAGTATTCAACGTCATATTTTGTGTATGCGTTGTAGTTGTAAGCCATTGCTGAAGACACTTTCAAGTCTTTGAATGCGCTTGCGTTGACCTGTGTCTGCCAATAGTATTTGCCCAGTCCTGTTGTTCTCCAGTTAACGGCAGCATTTTTTCCCTCATAGCCACCGGAAGCCTGGCATTTGTCAAGCCATCCTGAAGTATTACCATCTTCATCTCGCAACACGAGAGCGTCAGCGTCATTGTCTTCTGCCGAGAAATCTGCCTTTCGTCCGTTGCTTCCTGAGAGAACAAAGTCCCATCCGGCGATGAAATCAAGCGCTGCATCATAGTTTGCTGTCAGACTCTTGTTTTCAGTCATGTCAAGTTGCAGTTCTGTAGAAGTCTCACCGTTGCTCCATGAGCTGAATGTCACTATTTTGTTTGACGATGCAGTAAGAGTAACCTTTGTTCCCTCTTCATACATATTCTTATTGTCAACCTGTGTAGGAGCTGGATCTATGGCAACCATGTAGCTATTGCCAGGAGACTGCACCGTGAGGTCAAGGGAATAAGTATTAAGTTTTTGGAAATTGGCTGTAAACTTTTTGTTTCCATCGAGAGTAACATTGAATACATTTTCTGTTGCCACCTCTGTACCTGTCGAAT
This sequence comes from bacterium, assembly GCA_963661195.1. Taxonomy (GTDB): domain Bacteria; phylum Bacteroidota; class Bacteroidia; order Bacteroidales; family Bacteroidaceae; genus Prevotella. The sequence goes on along the minus strand of CAVLBD010000002.1, from coordinate 97,424 downwards.
CAGTCCAGTTTACAAACTTGTAGCCGAAGTTTCTTGTAGCAGTCAGCTTTAGTTCCGTTCCTTCGTCGAACTCTGTTCCGTTAGGATAAACCGTTATCGTACCGGCTTCTTCGGGATTGCATGTTGCAGAGACAGTATATTTTGCAACTTCCTCTTTCTCTCCATTCACTGCTCCATAGATACAGACGTTGTTAAGTCCGTATTGCTTACCGGCATTGTCATATATATTTATCAGGAGCGAGAAGCCGTCTGTTGTGTTGAAGCCTGAAGGCACATCATATTCAAAGGAAACCACATCTCCCTCCGTTTTGTTGTTGCGGCGAGGCTTGATACCTGTAGCAAGAGTCTGCTCCTTACCTTCCACATTCTTCACCCTAACGCTCATCTGCCCACCATCTGTGCCGAAGCGTGCTATGTTTGCGCTTACCTTTGTCGGGGTGAATGTTAAGCCTTTAGAAGGAACCACTTTAAATTCAACAGCGTTCTCGTCATTTTCTGCGCCACCCTTAGCCGTGGGCTGGAAACGTGTATATGTATAGCCAAAGGCTGTGCCTGAGGTCACCGAGGTGAGGTTTGAGCCATAGGCTACGGATGTAAGCGTGAATGCTCCGTCAGGAGTTGTCTGAGCCGCGTCATCAACAGTACCTGCCATAGGGAATATAGCTGAAGCGTCGGCATTGTCAAATGACTGCTTGTCGCTCTTAACGACTGGCAACACCGTCTGAACTGAACGATAGTAGCCTCCATCATTACCAATGACGATATCTATCGTTTCTGACGTAGAGCCAATGGTATAAGTCAGCGGGTTTGCTGGCGTGTAGTCGCTCTGCCCGTCAATTGTAGTGGCAGTTTTTCCTGACTGGCCAAAGTTACTCATAGCGGTAAGCGTCACTTCTGCCCCCTTACAAGAAGGGATGGTAAATTTTGTGCCATTGTTCCACTGACACCAGTCCGTCCAAGCACCATTGTTTACCTTGCCACTGGTTGCGTCCATGTCCATCTTTACATCGATAACCTGTCCGGCTACAGTAGCTTGCGTAACGAATATACCTTTGTTTCCCTGATATGCCATCGTAGGCGCACCATTTTTGCGCTGGAAATCCCAAAGTAGCGTTACAGGTTCTGTTCGCGCAGAAAGAGAAACAGCATTGTCTTCAAATATAGGAGTAAGGGTCATGTCTGCATTGCAGGTTACTTCTGAACCAACGGCATAGGTAGCAGTTCCGTCAGTCCATGACTTTAAAGTCTTCCCTGCGATGTACAGCGTTTTGTTGGCTGGCATCGTGAAGGTCTTACCATCTTCTACTTTGAATGATTCTGGAGCAACTCCTTCTGCTTCTACATTGCCCATGGTGAAAGTCACGGTATATTCAGAAGTCAGTATTGAAGGGTCTACAGCTTCAACTGCTATATACGGAGTGTAAGACCCGCCAGATATAGTGAGCGTTGTGCTTGATGTCCCTTTATATATAGTGGAAGCAATGTTGTCGGTCTTGTTGTTGTGATAACAAGCTCCGGTGTTTGTGTTGAATGTCTGCGAGTTTCCGGCAGCATCCTTTACGGTAACGTCGCCTCCCCAGGCACATGTTCCCATACTTACTCTTACAGGACCCTCAACTGCCACGGTTGCAGAAAAATTTCCCCAACCGTGTTCGTTGCTGTGATACTTCCCGCTCAACACGATTGCGGCAGTTGCGTCATCTGATGCCACACGCGTAGCCGTCCCGTCGTCAGCTATTGCCACTCCAAACTTGACTGCCGTCTTATTTGAAATCTCATCGGCGGTCAGAAGATTGCCGTTTGTAAGGTCAATCTTGATGTCCTTGAATGCCGCGGCTGCGGGCAATACACCCAACAGGCACAAAAACATAAGGACATTCCTTAGGATTTGTTTTTTCATAAATTGTTTAAGTTAGTAAAATAGTTTAATAAATTCAACGTTAACAAAGGCAAAGTTATAAAAAGAGAAGCAATACTGACCGACAAGCCTCAACAAATATAACGTTGTCAAAAGAATTTATACCTTTTTCCAACAGAAATTCCACTTATGCCATTCAACATCTAGCGATGAAAGCTATGCCTCTGCATGAGGAACATACGCATAATATGCAAAAAGAAAACAGTTTTTTCCTCGTTTGCATGTGGGGATGTATTCACTTGTCCACAGGTATAGCGAAAAGAAGCCGCAGGCAAGAGAATTGAAATTATACACTTATAAAGAAAGTTCCAAACAACAAAATGACTTTCCGTTTAACACGGCAACAAAAAAGGGAGAGGACATTGGCCTCTCCCTTTATATCAAAATGAAAATCTATGCGCAACAAATTATTGTTCACCTTGCCTTTCTGCTTTAATTTTAAGCAATCGGCGGTGTATTTGACGACGCGACCGTCCTATTTGATAACGGTATGCGGCACATGTTGTAAGGAAATAAATTATCGCCTGAATCCAAAGTGCACGATATTCAACCGCAACATCTTCCATCGTTGCCCCCATCGTGTTCAAGCGCACAAAGCCGCGGATGCCATACGTCGAGGGGAACACAACAGAAACACCTTGCCAAAAGGCAGGAATATTGCTTTGTGGCCACGATACACCCGACATAAAGAGAAGCATTACGGAGCTGAACACAACAAGAAGAATCACGTTCTCGCGGTATCTCACAAAGCTAGCCAATGTCATACTGAAGAATATACATGCAAAAAGATATGGCAAAGCGAACTTTATGAGTTTCGCACCATCAACAAGGCTTATGAAATTGAACAGATATGGTATAAATGCAAGCAGATAAGCCGTGAGTAAGATATAAATTGAGAAGTAACACAAAGCCTTACCCCAAACTATGCGCATAACACTATGGCGGCTTTGCGAAACAGGTACCAAAAATCCATAGTTATTCTTTTCGCGCGCTGTTCCTGCTGCCATTCCCACGCCTAGCAACAATGTCTGCTGAATGATGAGAATGAGCACTCCAGGAAGGATAAAGTTGCCGTAACCCGACGTATTGTTGAACACGGGCACTTCCTCAAAATCCAGTGGCTTAGTGGTTATCTCATTCTCCCTATCGGTGTAGTTTCCACTCAGCTGAATCTGTATCTGTGAATTTATTTTTCCCTGCAATGCGGTACACGTCTGATATATTGCCTTATAAGCCAACATTAGACTCATGTCGCAATAAACACCAACGTGCGTCTGCTCCATGCGGTTCAAACGCGACTGAAAATCTTCCGGAAAATAGACAATGCCGTAAACTTGCTGACGACCAACCATTTCCTTTGCCTCAGCAAGGCTTTTCGCCTTGACGCTGGCATTTACGTCGGGCGATGCATCAAGCATACGGGTGAACTGCCGACTCAGCTGACTATGCGACATGTCGACAACCGCCACGGGGACTTCCCTGACAACCTCATTGTTGTAAATCCAAGAATAAAGAAGAGGATATGCCAAAGGCACAAGTATGAGGAACATCAGCACGCCTTGATCACGGAAGACGGCCTTCAGTTCGCTCAGAGCTACACATATCGTATCGCGAAAAATATGTTTCATAATATATTTTCTACCAATCCTACATTGCAGAAGAAGGGCGTTGCAAACGCTCACTCCATATATTTATAGTTCAAGACAGCCTTACGCAGGTTTCCCGCCACAAGGACAGGAAGCAAAGCGAAAACTACGAGAACAAGAAGGTTTATCCACACGTATGAAAGTGGGAAATCGTTGAACACGCACGTTTGGTATATGCGCCAATAGTGACGCAACGGAAAGAGCTGGGCCATAGCCTCTAGTGGCGCATCCATGGCAAAGACAGGAAATGCAGTGCCCACCATTGAAAAGCTGAGAACGCCCCAAAGAGAACAAATGCTCATCGACATGCGCAACTGCGGCATAAGTCCGAACATGAAAGCTCCGAACCCTTGTGCCGCCACAACTGCAAGGAAACCTAAAAGCAAGATATTCCAAATTCCACCATTGTGCGGAAAATCTAGCATTCCATAGACGTAGAACGAATACAAATACATTATCGTGAGGAAAACAATTGTCTGTGGCAGCAGTTTTCCAAGCATTGCCACGAAGATATTGTCACCTGCCGTGTGAAGCCACTCTTTTGCACGACCGAACTTCATTTCCGTTCCGAAGGAGTATGCGGTAACGAGGAAGATAAATAGCAACAACGTTCCCGGCACAAGCATCGTGCTGAGATAGATATTGTAGTTTGTCCAAGGGTTTGTCGTGGTGTGCAGATCAAGAGCCACTGGCTGCAAGAATGCAAGTATCTGCCTGTCGGTATATCCTTTTGCACGCATCGTTGCCTGCCCTACGCCTGCCGAGCCCAACGACGCTATGGTTTTCAGGTCTTTGAAAAGCAAAGAACCGGCTGTCAGCGAGGCATAACTATAGTAAAGTGAAATCTTTGGCTGCCGCGAAGAGAGAAGTTTGTCGGTTGTTTCCTTGGGAATATAAAGGAAACCGTAAATTTTGTTTTCTTGAATGGCGTGCCGCGCCTCCTCCACACTGTTGTAATAAGCCACAACGTGGGAGTTTTGGAAGGTGTTTAGCCGCCTCACCATTGAGCGTGTGGTGGCCGTATTGTCAAGGTCTACCACTCCGAGCGGCATACGCGAAGGCTGTCCTTGCTCCATTAGTGAAGTAAAGAACAATATGGCAACAACGGGTAACACAACCATACATATAAGGTATATAGGGTTACTCTTCAGATTGCCACATTCGCGCAAGGCCGTGGATATCGTATTCTTTATCATTTGCAAATCATGTTCTTGAAGAACCGTTTTGAAAATACTCTATTTTTTAATTAGACTCATGCCTGGTCTCAGACCGTCTATCTTGGTAACGGGACGTGCTTTCACCTCAAATGTCTTGAGGTCATACTGGCCATTTGACTTTGTTGCCTTCCATACGGCATAACTTCCTTGATCCTTTATATAAAAGACCTTCATTGTTATATCCTTTTTGAAAGCCGGCGAGAAAGCGGTGAACTCTGTTCCAACTTTCATACCCTGCAGCTGATCTTCACGTATATTGAAAGTTCCCCACATGTCGTCCATAATTGAGATGCTCATTATCGGTGAACCTGTTCCCACAAGTTCGCCCACTTTGGGATAGATGCTGCTCACTTCGCCTTCCACCTGTGCCACCTGCACGGTTTCGCTTATATAAGAGCTAACCTCCTGCACAGCACCTTTTGCTCTGTTAACTTGAGCCGCTGCTGCCATTTTCTCTTCCTTTCGCGCTCCTTCACGAGCCATATCATACTGGCTCTTGGCTGCTTTTTCCTGTGCTTCATAAGCCTTATATGCTGCCAACGCCTCATCGCGCTTCTGTGCGCTCATAACGCCCTCGTTGAACAGGCGCTGCACACGTTCGTAGGTTTTCTGCGAGATTTCAAGACCCGCCTTAGCCTGCTGCCAAAGTTCAAAAGCCCCATGTATCTGCTGCTGGCGTGCACCGTTGTCTGCCATCTGTTTCATTGCTGATGCCGCATCCTCCGCACTCTGTGCCTGTGTTTTCTTTGCCTCCACCTCAGGTGCATCAAGAATGGCAAGCGTATCGCCTACATGAACATAGTCGCCTTCCTTTACACGAAGTTCAAGTATACGACCAGGGACCTTACTTGAAACTCTATATTCAGACACTTCAATTTCTCCCTGAATAATGTCTGGCTGATTGCCAAGTGTGAAATATCCTATTAGTCCGGCCACTACTACTACTGTGGCGAATCCTGCTATTGCAAGCAATATGCTTTTCTGTTGTGATTTATTGTCCATAATTGTTTGTTCCTCTTCTGTGTGATTTGTATTTTGGAAGTGGTCAATGCCAATGCTTGAGAGCTACTACTAATCCAACTGCCCTAAAGCCTTTCTCAAATTAACCTGAGATATTTTTACATCAACTTGGGCATCTATTTTCTGTGATTGTGCCTGCATCCATGCTGTCTGTGCCTCCATGACATCCGTTGTCTGCAGAACACCCTCCTTGAAACCTACATTAGCGCAACGAAGATTCTCCTCCGCCTTTTCAACATTCTTGCGTGCCATATCGTATTTCTTCCACGCTTCTTGAAGTTTGAAGCGGCTTTGGCTTACCTGCAGTGAGACTTTCTCTTCTGCCTCTTGGAGTTCCAAACTGGCTATTGTGGTTGCCGCTTTTGCTGCACGCACTTTATAGACGCCTTCAAACCAGTTCCACACGGGGATGCGCACCATCACACCTATATTCCATACACCGGCAAACTTACGGTTGTAGCCGTCATAAACATTAGGGTTGGTCATTAAGTATCCTCCCGCAAGAGCTATTTGGGGTAGAAACGCAGAGCGCACTAGTTTTGTGTTCTGTCTGCTTATGTCCACGGCATTTTCCAACATTCTTATCTCTGGTCTTGACATATCTGCCGTATCGTTACTTGCTTTTGTCGGCACGTCAGCAGAAATGTCTATGCCGTCTGTCATCTCATCGGTTAGAGTTATGTCCGTCTCTGTTGGCATTCCACATGTTTGGCAAAGTAGCATCTTGGCAAGCGACAAGCCATCCTCAACCTGAGTTACTGCCATTTCTGCTTCATTTACCTTTACCCCAACTTTCAGTCCGTCGGCGCGAGTTGCCACACCTTCCTTAATCATTTTCTGAACGTCGGCGTCCAACTTTTTTACTAGCTGCAGAAAACTATCGGCAAGCTTCTGCTTGTGTCGCAAAGAGACAACAGTCCAATAAGTTTGGTCTATGTTTTGCAAGGTTGTCTGCCGCATTGCCTCTTCATTGTTTGCCGCGAGTTTCTCTCCAAGATCAGCTATCCGGTTAGCCGCAGTAATGGCTCCACCCATATAAACGGGTTGCGTTACCATAGCCGACACCATATACATCTGTCTCGTGTCTGTTCGGAATGCATCTTTCACGTCGGTGCCTATCTTATTCAGAGCACCAATTACCCTTTGGTCCTGCACACCGACCAATGCTCCCACCGTAGTTCCAATACCAGAGAGAGCGTCCTTCTGGGTGTTGGCAAGCAATGATATTTCACGGCTTGAGAACACTGCACCGCCGAGAACGTCAAGATGCGGCAGATATTTCGTGCGTGCCGCTTTGCGCACCTGTTCAGCCATAACCCGCTGCGTACGCGATGCCGTCAACGTCTTGTTGTTGTCAAGCGCCATCGCGCGACAACTGTCCAGCGAGAGCGAGCGTTGCGCTGCCGCTGCCGTTGCCACACTGGCCAAGGCTATCATCATCAATGTTTTTTTCATCGAAAATTATTTTTCGTTTCCTTTAATTTTCATTTGGAGCTTTACCTTTTTTCTACAACCGAAAAAGTACATATAAATATATGTACACGCATATAGACAAGTTATAAAACTGATACTTGACTTATTTGAAAGTAAAGTTTTTCTGCCCAATCATATTCCCTTCGGCAAACACACTGACGTTGTATGTTCCAGGATTCAATGCCTCGTTAACGTTCCAATACATCTTTATCGGCGTTTCCTGTCCCGAATATTCTATTGTCTTTGTCATTGTGTATTGAAGCTGGCGGTTCTCATAAGAGAAAGACCCTGTGGCTCCCATAACTCCACCTGCGGGTGTCGTAACACGCACATAAAGATGGCGCTGACCATTCTGCGCTGTTACATTCTTGGCAATGTTAAAACTTACGACAACCAGCTTGGCGTCCTTTATTTTCTTCACGGCCTTCTTCGAAGAATCTTTCTTCTGCGGCACCATTTGTATTGCTGTTGCATCAAGTTGGGCAGCGATAGCTACTTTCTCAGAAAGGGATGCCTTATCGGAGTTAAGCCCCTCAATCTGACGTGTAGCCTCTTCATATTGCCCTTTTACACGTGTATTTTCAGCCGTAAGGTTTTGATTTAGTCTGTTGAGGGAGTCTATTTCAAGAACATAACTGCGAATTACTGCACGACAAGTAGCGAGTTCCTTTTTCAAGCGTGCTATCTCGCGGGCATCAGTGCTCTTAACATTTTTCAGTTCCTGCAACAAATTCTGCGTACGAAGCTGCTCCCTTGAAAGTTGGGCAATAATGGAATCATTGTTTATGCGAGTCTTCATTTCGGAATATTGGTCAGCGAACTGCTTATACTCGTTTTCCATTTCCCTTTTGTCCATTTCCGCAAGTTCCTGCATCTCCTTGTTTGCCTGTTTCTCCCTATTGAGACTAAAGGCCAACCATGCGATTCCACCCAAAAGGAGTATCGAGGCAATGATGACAACTGTCAAAGCTTTCTTGTTCATATCTCTTAAAACGCGTTTATTTTCTTGTAGCTTTTAATGTTTTGGGGCGAGTTTCAGTATTGCTTCCCTTATATAAATAAATAAGGTGTAAACAACTTTCTACTATCTTTTTTATCGGTTTGCAAAATTAAATTCTTTTATATTAACATGCAAACAATGGTTCAGACTTAATATTTAAGTAACATTAAATTATAGTCTTTTAAGGAAAAAACGAACAATTTACACTATTAACGTAAAAAGGCTTCAAAAAGCAGGTAGAACAAATAAAACGGAGAAAATTTTGCCACTTCGCCACAAAGGCGTAACTTTGCAAACGGTTGGCAAAGTGCCAACTAAGGGGTGCTACCGTAATTGCGGATGCTGAGATTAGACCCATGACCTGATCCGGATAATGCCGGCGTAGGCAGAGAACATTTTCAAAAACATTCCCCTTATTTATATTCTTCCAAATGTCCGACAAACGGAATATTGACTGCAAGTAAAAGAAACATCCAATGTTTGCACCTTTGTGAAAAGGTCGATAGAAGGTTTCTATAATAATAGTAAAAGATAAGTTTTCAGTCTGCTGAAACGGGCATAAACGGAAAAGGAACAAAACAAGAAAAAAAACCAACGATGAAGAAAATCAATGGTGTGGCTATGGCCGTTATATGCACACTTTGTGCACAACAGGCTTTGGCTGAACAGAATGCAGACTCGGTGAGCATACATCAACTCAACGAGGTTGTTGTGAAGGCAGTACGCGCACAGAAGAATGCGCCGTTTGCAGTGGCAAACATCAAGAAGAACGAGCTACAGAACTTTTCTACAAGCGGAAAAGAATTGCCATTCCTCTTTTCACGCACACCAGGAGTATTGGCATGGAGCGAGAACGGCACAGGAATAGGAACGACATACATGCGCATGCGCGGTTCTGCAGGAAGCCGTATCAACGTGACCCTTGACGGAGTATCACTCAACTCTCCTGAAGACCAAACAGTTTTTTGGGCAAACATGAACTCATACGCATCAATTTTAGGCAGTGTTCAAATACAACGCGGTGTAGGTTCCTCGACAAACGGTGACGGAGCTTTCGGAGGTTCGATTTCTCTCGCCACAGCAGCACCATCTACAAAGCCTTTCCTAGAGATTACTGGAAGCTACGGCTCTTATAACACATACAATGTTGGCGCGTCATTCTCCACAGGACTGCTCTTTAACCACCTTGTCTTTGACGGAGCATACCATGAGACAAAAACCGATGGATACATCAACGGCACACGCGGCCGCTCTGGTTCTTACTACGGTGGACTGACATGGCTTGGAAACAATTTCCAAATACGCTACAAGAACATCGGAAACTTTGAGAAAACAGGCCAAGCATGGAATGGAGTATTAGGCTCTGATTACAATACGTCTAAAAGTCTTTATGATTACGGCTACACATCCTACAAGGATCTTTGGAATGCCGGACTTGGACGTTACAATGTGCTTGTAGAAGACCTTGTCTACGACAAAGCAGCATGGCAAGGAGGCAAATTCACCACTTCACGCTACAAGATGCGCGACGGAAGCTATTGGGACCGCACTACAGACAACTTTTACCAAAACCACAACATCCTCTCTGCTACTTGGCAACCATCTGAACACTGGAGTCATAACCTTGCTCTCCACTATACTTACGGGCAGGGATATTACAAAGAGTTCAAGAATAACTACAAATTTGCCAAGTTCGGACTTGTATATACCGATGCTGACGGCAACAATGTCAAACGGTCTGATTTTATAAGAAAAAAGGGACTGACACAAAACACATACGGCGCTGTATATAACTTCAACTACAAGAACGACAATCTCGACATTATTGGCGGAGTAAACCTGCAGCAATTCCGTGCCAGCCACCGGGGCTATCTTACATATATTGCCGATGAAAGAGCTGAAAAGCAGATCCTTGGTGACGGGAAATACAAGTATTATGATTCCGACGCCCGCAAAGACGACTACAGTGCCTTTGTAAAGACTGCCTATACATTTGCAGAAAACTGGAACGTGTTTGCAGACTTACAATATCGTTTTGTAAAGTTCAAAACAGATGGTGTCAATGACAAGTTTGTAAGCGAAGGAAATGCATACAAAAACCAAGTGCTTGACATAAACGAGGAATTCAATTTCTTCAACCCAAAAGTGGGCTTCAGCTACACCAACGGTGGGCATAAAGCTTATGCAAGCGCTGCTATGAGCAACCGAGAACCTGAGCGCAACAATTATACCGACAACGGTAACTATCCGTTCCCGAAGAAAGAAACCGTTTACGACGTTGAATTTGGATACCAATTCAATGGAACCAATTGGTTTGCCGGAGCGAATTTCTATTATATGAACTATCACAACCAGCTTGTACAGACAGGTGAGTTAAGCGATATAGGTGAAGCTCTGACAACAAACGTAAAGAAATCATACCGTATGGGCGTTGAGCTTACAGCTGGATGGTCACCTCTGTCATGGTTAAGCATTGAGGGTAACGCAGCATTGAGCGAAAACAAAATAAAAGACTTCGACGAATACGTTGAAAGCTGGGATGCTTCAGACAACTACCTCGTGAAGAACCATTATTCAAACTCAACGTTGGCATACTCTCCAAGTGCGATACTCAACGGTTTCGTTAACTTCCACTACAAAGGTTTCAACGCTACATGGCACACGAACTTTGTAAGCAAACAGTATGTTGACAACTCTGAAAGCGAAGCACGCTCACTCCCCTGCTACTCACAGTCTAACTTGAGCCTCAACTACCAAAGTGACGTTAAGAATGCCGGAGGTATAAAGAACGTAAAACTTGGCATTGACTTCAACAACGTGTTCAGCCGTCACTACGCTGCCAATGGTTACACATGGTACGGATGGTACACTGGAGGAAAACGCTATCAGGCAATGGCATACGTGCCTATGGCTGGATTCAACGTAATGGCACATCTTACACTGAGATTCTAAATTCCTTGCAGACAATTCTGCAGGAACAAGTCATAACACAACCTTAATATGCCTACTAATATATAAAGACACAAACACGAAAGGGAGTCGGATGTTCTTACCGACTCCCTTGTGTTATAAACTAAAAAAGAAAACTTATTTATTACAGAGAACTGCTTTATGGAACTATTCATTGCCGAACACTGGCTAGATATCTTCACAACCCTACTAGGACTACTTTACATTTGGCTTGAATACCGCGCAAACATATGGCTATGGGCTGTAGGCATCGTTATGCCAGCCCTAGACATTTACCTTTATTATTCTCATGGTCTTTATGGTGATGCAGCAATGGCTGTTTACTACACCGTAGCTGCCATCTACGGTCTGTTGGCTTGGCGATTCGGAATAAGCCTCTCACGAATGTTAAGACGCAAAACAACTTCTCAAGAAGAACTGCAAATAAGTAGGATGCCAATAAACAAATACCTGCCAACACTTGTATTCCTGGTTGTGGCATGGGGCGCAACATATTGGGTTCTTGTGACATATACAAACAGCACCGTGCCTTTGCTTGACTCCTTCACCAACGCCATGAGCTTTGTGGGCTTGTGGGCTTTGGCAAAAAAATACATTGAGCAATGGTTATTCTGGATTGTTGTTGACGCAGTCTGCTGTTATCTTTATATTGTCAAAGGAATTCCATTCAAGGCCCTGCTTTATAGTCTGTATGTTTTTATCGCCGTAATGGGATGGATGAAATGGGAGAAGATGCGAAAGATGCAATGAAAAGCACTAAACGCTTACTACTGCCGGTATGTGCGGCCAAGGATCATATCCCTCAAGTTTAAAATCATCATAAGTAAAGTCAAAGATATCCTTTATCTCTGGATTAAGCACCATATGCGGCAACGGCCTGGGAGTGCGCTGCAACTGAAGGCGTGCCTGTTCCAAATGGTTTAGGTAAAGATGTGTATCGCCCGTTGTATGAATAAACTCACCTGATTTCAGTCCGGTTACCTGCGCCATCATCTGTAGCAGAAGGGCATAGCTTGCAATATTGAACGGCACGCCAAGAAAAGTGTCGGCACTGCGTTGGTAAAGTTGCAACGAGAGTTTTCCGTCTGCAACATAAAACTGAAACAAGCAATGACAAGGCGGAAGCTTCATGCTATCAATGTCAGCCACATTCCATGCGCTGACAATCATACGGCGTGAGTTTGGCGTATTACGGATTTGTTCTATCACATTCTTGATTTGATCTATAGACTCTCCGTTTCTGTCAGGCCACGAACGCCATTGATGACCGTAGACGGGACCAAGTTCTCCATTAGCATCAGCCCATTCGTTCCATATCCGAACACCATGTTCTTGCAAGTATTTAACGTTGGTGTCCCCACGCAAGAACCACAGAAGCTCATATATTATTGATTTCAAATGAAGCTTTTTTGTTGTAAGCAAAGGAAAACCTTTGCTAAGATCAAACCGCATTTGATTGCCAAACACACTAAGCGTCCCCGTACCAGTACGGTCGGTCTTCTTTGTTCCTTCGTTAAGTATACGATCAAGAAGAGTTAGATATTGTTGCATTGCTATTATTCTTTGTTGAAATTATTATTGATTTTAATTTTCCATTCCTGCGGATAAAGATTATTTGCCCTGGTTCCCAAGTTCTTGAGGAAGCCAAGCGGAAGTCCCATATAGCTTACTATTACATATCCGCGCTCCATTTCCAACGGAAGTTCTATTGCTTCGCGACGAAGGTAACGCAGAGCCGCATTTTTGTCAACATCAATACGTGGAAAAGCTCCCGGAGCAAGAGCCGTTGAAAGAGCCAGCGACTGTGATGGAACCAAATCACGTCCTTTGGATATGCCTACTTCAATTCCCGCATGCATAACGCGGAGCTTCTTCTGTGCGACGTCATATTTATCGCGCCATTCCTTCTTTACTGCTGCAATCCGCCCTCCAAGCATCACAATATCGAAGCCATCGCTATCGTTCAACCAACGGCTAGCTTCCTTAGCTCCTTGAACTGCAAGCGAAACTTTTCCCTTTTCGCGTCGCTTGCCATTCTTCACGACCTTAGAACGTTCGCTATCCCAAACGCTTGACTGCAAATCTCCTTTTCGCAAAGCACACATATATAATCCTTCCGTTGGAGTAACTCCAGGAATAAAATGGCGTTCACATAGTTTTTCCATGCCATACTCCGCAACAATATACGCAGTATTGTCTTCGTCTTCGTGCGCATTGAAAGTACATGTTGAATAGATTAACAATGCCCCTTCGGCAAGACATGGCATAATGTCGTCTATAATTAAACGTTGCAACTCGGCGCATTTTTTCACATTAGCCACAGACCATTCGGATACAGCCCCTTCATCCTTGCGAAACATTCCTTCTCCAGAGCATGGAACATCAGCAAGAATAATATCAAATTTAAGGCCTGAACGTTGATAATCTATAGCGTAGTTATTGGTCACGACTACGTCAGGATGACCGAATTTCTGAATGTTTTCCACCAATATATTCGCACGTTGACGCATTGGTTCGTTTGCCATCAGCAAGCTCCCCTTAGGAAGTACACTCCGTAATGCCGTTGTCTTTCCTCCTGGTGCAGCACAAAGATCAAGCACCATTAGCGGGCGGTCAGACGGAGCAAAGCGACGCACGATTTCGGTGACATACATTGAAGCAGCCTCTTGCACGTAATAAGCTCCAGCATGCAGCAGGGGATCAAGCGTAAACAAGGGACGGCTCTGCAGATAACGCCCTTCTTCACACCATTCCACTACGGATTCTTCTTCAGCAGGCAAAGACATTACTTTGGAGTCATACTTAAAAGGGTTTATCCTCACGCTCACAGGAGGCTGTTCTTCCATGCCAGCCATAAATTTCCGGAACACGTCTTCACCCATGAGCTGGCGGGTATATGCAATAAATTCTTCAGGCAGTGTCACTATAATATCCGTTTTTAGACACCGCAAAAGTACGTTTTTTATTTCATTTCACAAAGCTTCAAAGAAACAATCAAATGGGGGTTTATTTTGCTGTCTGAAATAAATAGCCTATTTTTGCAACATTATTAAATACGGAGCATTGTTTGTGCATAATTTCCAACTAGCTAAGCATCGTGAATATACATGCAATGGAAAACTGTCATCGGTTGCATATGCCCAGCACAAGACTTTGCTCGCCAGCATAACAGAAACTGTTTGATGAAAGAATTTGTAATATCCGAAGTCAAGGCCGAGACAGCTATTCTCGTTGGCCTTGTAACAAAAGACCAAGACGAGGCGAAAACAAAAGAGTATCTTGACGAACTTGAATTTCTTGCTGACACAGCAGGTGCCATATGCGTGAAACGCTTCACACAAAAAGTAGTGTCACCAAACCAAACGACTTATGTCGGCAAGGGAAAACTGGAAGAAATTAAACAATACATACTTGACGAGGAAGATGCCGAACGCGAAATCGGTATGGTAATCTTCGACGACGAACTCTCTGCAAAGCAGATTCGCAATATAGAGAACGAGCTAAAGGTTAAGATCCTTGACCGTACATCTCTTATCCTTGACATTTTTGCCATGCGCGCCCAAACAGCAAATGCAAAAACTCAGGTTGAGCTTGCACAATACCGCTACATGTTGCCTCGACTCCAACGATTGTGGACACACCTCGAGCGCCAAGGCGGAGGATCTGGCTCGGGCGGCGGAAAAGGCAGCGTGGGATTGCGTGGCCCAGGTGAGACCCAGTTGGAAATGGACCGCCGTATCATTCTTCAGCGCATAACACTTCTTAAGCAAAGACTTGTGGAAATAGACAAGCAGAAGAACACCCAAAGGAAAAACCGTGGGAGAATGATTCGCGTTGCCCTCGTGGGTTATACCAACGTGGGAAAGTCTACTCTCATGAACTTACTAGCTAAAAGCGAAGTCTTTGCAGAAAACAAGTTGTTCGCCACACTTGACACTACTGTCAGAAAGGTCGTTGTTGACAATCTTCCATTTCTTCTTGCCGATACAGTTGGGTTCATACGCAAATTACCCACAGATTTGGTTGACTCATTCAAAAGCACGCTCGATGAAGTGCGCGAAGCAGACCTTCTTCTGCACGTGGTTGACATCAGCCTCCCTGACTTTGAAGACCAGATAAAAGTGGTAGAAAAGACCCTTGCCGACCTTGGATGCTCCGAGAAACCACAGATGATAATTTTCAACAAGATAGATGCCTATTCTTGGATTGAGAAAGAGCCGGACGACCTCACACCCGCAACCAAGGAAAACGTGACGCTTGATGAGCTAAAGCATACATGGATGGCAAAGTTGGACGAAGACTGTATCTTCATCTCCGCACGCGAAAAGCAGAATATAAACGAGATGCGCGACATTCTCTACAAACGTGTGCGCCAACTCCATGTGCAAAAATATCCGTACAACGATTTTCTGTATGAAAACTACGAAGAATATAACGAAGAATAAGCACGCCTGTGCAACACAATCATAACTTTTCCAATGCGCACACTTACTCTTGAAGAGATAAAGATACTGGAACATAACCGATGCTCTGCTGAAGACTGGAAGCAAATCAGCGTTTCCGACAAGTTCAAAGCCGAGTATGTAAGCGACACTCGTTTCTTTGGCAAATGCGAAATAGGAGAAACGGGTGGGATAGTGAAAAACAACGCAGGATTTCTACAGCCTGCAGGAATCAGCAACGCCAGAATAGCAAATTCATCTATAGGCAACAACTGCATAATCGAGAACATTTCTGGTTTCATCGTCAATGCCTCTGTCGGTAACGGATGCACTATTAGCAATGTTTGTTCTATAAGAACAACGGGCTTAACGCGCTACGGACTATTCAAAAGGATTGCCGTACTTAACGAAGCCGGTGAAGGAAACGTCATGTTCTGTCCACATCTCACAGCACAGGCCGCTGCGTTAATGGCAGTACCAGATATAATAAGCAAGAAGGCAAAGAACAGTATATACGCATTGGCAAGCAAAGATATAGAAGAATATTTTGCCTCAGAAAAAAGCTCTAGCTGGTTCTCAGGCGAACCACAGACTACCATATGCGACAATGTCATAATATGTGATACTCAAGAGATAACAAATTCATACATTTCCACAGGCACAACAATCAACGGAGCGCGCCGCATAAGCGAATGTGCGTTCTTTGCCACACCCGACGCTCCCGTTTTCATTGGAAGCGGAACAATACTCAACGGATGTACTGTAACATTCGGCTCAACAATAACAGACAATGTAATTGCACAGAACAGCTTTGTTGGAGAATACTCCACGCTGACAGACGGTTTCTCTGCTACCGATAGCGTATTCTTCGCAAACACATTCATGGCTAATGGTGAAGCCTGCGCTGCATTCTGCGGACCATTTACCGTAAGTCACCACAAGAGCACATTACTCATTGGAGGCTTATACTCGTTCTACAATGCTGGGTCTGCCACAAACTTCAGCAACCACGCCTACAAAATGGGGCCTCTTCACTGGGGAATAATGGAACGCGGATCAAAGACAGCAAGTTCTGCCCACATACTATGGCCGGCACACACTGGATATTTCAGCATGTGTATGGGAAAAGTTACCACACATCCCGACACAACACGCTTCCCTTTCTCTTATATCATTGGAGAAGGAATGACAACATGGCTCGTTCCGGCACGCAACATTGCTACTGTTGGCACATTCCGCGACATCAACAAATGGCCTAAGCGCGACCTCCGTCCCGACAGGCATAAGTTCTCGCATGCTTGCACCAATTGGCTGCATCCAGGCATTGCTGTGCAAGTATTGGAAGGAAAGCTAACTTTAGAAAATATTGCAGAAAAACAGAAAGGCGCAAACAGCTACTCTACAGAATATGGTTGCCACATAAAGCATACCGCTCTTGAAAAAGGCATCGCACTCTATGACCTCTACCTGCAGATGTATGTATCAGAAAACATACAGGCGCAAGATAACGATGTATTGCTTTCCGATACAAATATCTCACTTGCACTGAAAAGCTATAAAGAGAAGCCAAACATATATATATTCCACGATCTTGCCGGAGATACCGTTTCAGAAGAGGTCATCAAAAGTCTTGAAAAAGCACTTGACGGTAGCGATGTTACATTTGAATACATTAGCGACTTGCTTGCAGGAAAAGCGTTTAGCACTGCCGATACTATCCCTAGTGAATATATCCTTGCCGTCTTCATTGCCGAAAAGTGCTACGGCATAAGCAGGCTGCCCATAGCGGAACGGCACAAAATCATTGAAAATTGTGGTGCTGCCAAGCGGCAATGGCTAAATCTCATAAGGCAAGACGCTGAAAAAGAATACGCTATGGGGGATGTAGACAAGCACACCTTGGATGAATTTCTCAGAAGTACACAACAATAACAACAGTAAAACGAATACATTTATCAATTAAATATATCGCACATGAAATTAAAATCAATGCTTGTTCTGTGCCTTGCTGCTCTGTCAACGGGGCTTCAGGCTAAGGAGTACACGTATGAAAGCGTGGCAGGCGATCCGATGCACGCTCGTATCTACACGCTCGACAACGGTCTCAAAGTGTATCTTTCGGTAAACACCGAAAAACCTCGCGTGCAAACCTACATCGCTGTTCGCACAGGTAGCCGCAATGACCCTGCCGAAACGACAGGTCTTGCACATTACCTTGAGCATCTCATGTTCAAAGGAACGAAAAAGTTCGGAACAACCGATGCCGCTGCAGAACAGCCCTACCTCGACGACATAGAACGCCGCTACGAGGCATATCGTAAGTTGACAGATGCTGCAGAGCGCAAGCGGGCATACCATGAGATAGACAGTGTTTCGCAGATTGCCGCAAAGTATTTCATCCCCAACGAATACGACAAGCTAATGTCTTCCATAGGAGCAACAGGCACAAATGCCTACACCAGCAACGATGTTACCTGCTATACGGAAAACATCCCTGCGAATGAGATTGACAACTGGCTGAAAGTTGAAGGCGACCGCTTTCAGAATATGGTGATTCGCGGTTTCCACACGGAACTTGAAGCAGTATACGAGGAATACAACATCGGCCTTGCACAAGACAACCGAAAGGTTTGGAACTCTTTCTACAGCTTGCTCTATCCTAACCATCCCTACGGAACACAGACAACAATAGGAACACAGGAGCATCTTAAGAATCCTTCTATCACAAACATAAAGAATTATTTTAACCGCTACTACGTTCCAAACAATATCGCCATTTGTATGGCTGGCGACTTTGACCCCGACAAAGTTATTGCCAGCATCGACAAATACTTCGGCTCGTGGAAAAAGAGCGAGACATTGTCTTTCCCCACATACGCTCCCGTAAAAGAACTGACCTCGCCGCGCGACACTACGGTTATAGGTCAGGAAGCAGCTTACATAATGATGGGCTGGAACTTTGACGGAGAAGCATCGCTACAGAGCGACACGCTCGACGTCATTTCCAATATCCTCTCAAATGGTAAGGCTGGCTTGCTCGACCTTGACGTAAACCAGCCGATGAAATGTCAATATGCCGGAGCTTTCAAAGATGGAATGAAGGAATACTCACAACTTATCCTCTCCGGACAACCTATGCCTGGCCAGACTTTGAAAGATGTGCGCGACATATTGCTAGAAGAAATAGCAAAACTGAAAAAAGGAGAGTTTGACGACGACCTCATCCCTTCGGTAAAGAATAACATAAAGCTTTATCTCAACAATTCTCTGGAAAGCAACAGCTGGCGTGCCAATGAGTTTGTTGACGCATTCATAAGCGGCAGAAGCTGGAACAACTGGGTTGGATACGAAAAGCGCATATCGGGAATTACCAAAAAGCAAATTGTTGACTTCGCAAACAAATACTTTGGCGACAACTATGCCATAGTTTACAAGGAAACTGGCGTTGACTCTACACAGAAGAAAATCGACAAACCACAGATTACCGCCATACCTTCAAACCGCGACCTGCAGAGCCAGTTTGTCAACGAAGTGATTAATTCCAATGTCGCTCCAATAACACCTAAGTTTGTAGACTTCAATAAAGACATTACACGCAGCAAGACTAAGAAAGGTCTGCCCGTTCTCTATGTTGCAAACAATACAAACCAAACTTTCGTCATTGACTATCACTTCGATTTCGGTGAAGAAGCAAACAAGATGTACCCCTTTGCAACATCATACTTCGACTATCTAGGCACAAACAAGTATACAGCAGAACAACTCAAGCAGCAGTTCTATAAGCTTGCATGCAACTTCACGGTCTTCACATCCAAGGATTACTCCATAATACGCATCAGCGGTCTCAGCGAAAACATGACGAAGGCTATGCAACTGGCAGAGGAATTCTTGGCTAACGCTAAGGTTGACAAAGCGGCATACAACCGCTGGGTTGAATCAACCCTAAAGGACCGTGCTGACAGGAAGAAGAATCAGAGCAGCAACTTTGCGGCCCTGAAACAATATGGCATGTACGGCAAATACAATACTACGCGCAACGTCCCTGACAGCACAGAACTTGTTAACGGTAATCCGGAAGAACTTGTAACTCTTATACGCCAGATGCCAACATTCAAGCACAAGGTTCTATATTATGGTCCGTTGTCCGTAAAGCAGATTGTGGCTGCCGTAGACAAATACCACAAGACTTCAAAAACTCTTTCCGAAGCTCCTGAGAGTAAGCCCTACATTTACGAGCAGACACCAAAGAACGAGATTCTCATGGCGCCATACAAGGCTAAGAACATCTATATGATGCAATACCACAACGAAGGCAAAAAGTATGATGAAGCCAACCAACCTGTAATATCACTCTTCGACGAATATTTCGGTGGCGGCATGAACACTGTTGTATTCCAGGAACTGCGCGAAAGCCGCGGACTGGCCTACAGCGCATGGGCTGCCTACTATACACCGGCAAAGAAACAGAATCCTGAATTCTTCTGCACAAACATCATATCGCAAAACGACAAAATGATGGACTGCATCCGCGTGTTCAACAACATAATGGACACCGTGCCACAGTCGCAGAAAGCATTTAACATTGCTAAGCAGGCAGTAACCAAGCGTTTGGAAGCAAGCCGCACAACAAAGCTTTCTATCATATACAAATATCTTGCGGCAAAGAAAATGGGACAGGACTACGACATAAATGAGCGCATATATAAGGCACTTCCTTCAGTTACGCTCAGCGACCTCGTGAAGTTCGTGAACGACAACATTTCACACAAGCCGTTCCGCTATCTTATCCTCGGCGACGAGAAAGAACTCGACATGAACGCCCTTGAGAAGATTGCCCCGGTAAAGAAACTTACAACAGAAGAGATCTACGGATACTAAACAACAGCATTGATGGGGAGACTGCATGCAAAAACAACTTGCAGTCTCCCCGTTTTTCATTTACACACCATCAAATACAAACATGAGAATAAACATAATAGCAGCCGTATCGCGCAACCGTGCCATCGGCAATAACAACAAACTGGTGTATTGGCTGCCCAATGATCTGAAACGTTTCAAAGCTCTCACCACAGGACACACAATACTTATGGGACGACGCACGTTCGACTCACTGCCCAAAGGCGCACTGCCAAATAGAAGAAATGTGGTGATAAGCCGAACTGTAACGGAGTTGCCAGGATGTGATGTCTATCCTTCTATCAACGAAGCCCTCAACCACTGTGGTGATGAAGAGGACATTTATGTTATTGGCGGTGAAAGCATCTACCGACAGACTCTGCCTCTTGCCGACAGACTCTGCCTGACGGAAATTGATGACGAAACGGGCGAAGCCGACGCATTCTTCCCAGAATACAAAGGGGAATGGCAGGAAACGACACGCGAAGAACATGCCACAGACGAGCGTCACGCCTTCCGGTATGCCTTTGTTGACTATGAAAAGGCATAGTCTGCAGCACGATATCCAATAAGGATAAACATAAAAAGAAAAGGATGCCAGCTGATCTTGATTATCAAGAAAACCGGCATCCTTTATTATATTCCGCAGTGCTTACAAAGAAATATGAAGACACCACGATTTTTCCATACCACTAGCAAATATTACTTGCAGTTAGGGCACCACGGTTTCAATTGTTTGAAGAAGTCGTTGCCCTTATCGTCAACAAGGATAAATGCAGGGAAGTCCTCAACAGTAATCTTCCATATTGCCTCCATTCCCAGTTCTGGATATTCAACACACTCTATGCTCTTGATGCTACTCTGCGAGAGAACGGCGGCAACACCGCCAATCGTACCAAGATAAAAGCCGCCATGCTTGTGGCAAGCATCCGTAACAACCTGTCCACGATTGCCCTTAGCAATCATAACAAGCGATGCCCCATGATCCTGGAACTCGTCTACATACGGATCCATGCGGTTCGCTGTTGTCGGTCCCATAGAGCCACAAGGATAACCCTCTGGAGTCTTTGCTGGTCCTGCATAGAGAATAGGATGATTCTTAAAGTATTCCGGCATTTCCTCGCCTGCATCAAGACGCGCCTTAAGCTTTGCGTGCGCAATATCACGTGCCACAATAATAGTGCCCTTTAGGTTCACACGAGTGCTCACAGGATATTTTGTCAGTTCTTGACGCACGGCGTCAATACCCTTGTCCAAATCAATCTCAATTCCCTTTGCGCCTTCGCCTGGCTTGCGGAGTTCCTCAGGGATAAGCTCCGTTGGGTTGCTGTCCATCTTCTCAATCCATATACCGTCAGCGTTGATTTTCGCCTTTATATTGCGGTCTGCCGAACAGCTCACACCCATACCGATTGGGCAACTTGCGCCATGGCGCGGCAAACGCACAACGCGGATATCATGAGCAAGATACTTTCCGCCAAACTGAGCTCCGAGACCTATTCTATGTGCCTCTTCAAGAAGTTTCTTCTCTAGGTCAACATCGCGGAAAGCACGCCCAGTCTCGTCACCCGTAGTGGGCAGAGAGTCATAGTACTTTATGGAAGCCAACTTCACCGTAAGCAGATTCTTTTCTGCGCTAGTGCCGCCAATAACAAAAGCGATATGATATGGAGGACAAGCCGCCGTGCCGAGGGTCTTCATCTTCTCTACGAGGAATGGCAACAGAGTGCCTTCGTTCTGTATCGTAGCCTTTGTCATCGGATAGAAATAAGTCTTGTTAGCCGAGCCACCGCCCTTGGCAACCATAACGAAACGGTATTCGTCTCCCTCAACCGCCTCTATGTCTATCTGTGCGGGAAGGTTGCAACGAGTGTTCACCTCGTCATACATGTTTAGCGGAGCGTTCTGCGAGTAACGCAGATTGTCTTGCGTGAAAGTGTTGAACACACCGCGCGAGAGAGCTTCCTCGTCTTCGAAGTCTGTCCACACGCGTTGTCCTTTCTCACCATGGATAATTGCCGTACCTGTGTCCTGACAGAAAGGCAATACCCCCTTTGCCGCTGTTTCTGCATTGCGAAGAAACTGAAGTGCCACGTATTTGTCGTTTTCTGAAGCCTCAGGATCGGTCAGAATCTTTGCCACTTGCTCGTTGTGCTCGCGGCGCAACATGAATTCCACGTCGTGGAATGCCTGTTGTGCAAGGGTTGTTAGAGCCTCTGGAGAGACTTTCAGAATTTTCTTTCCTTCAAATTCGCCTACGGACACGCCCTCTTTTGTCAAGAGATAATATTCTGTCGTATCCTTTCCCATTTGGAACATGGGTGCATACTTGAATTCGGTTGTTGCCATAATGTTTTATATTTACCTGATTTTAAGAATTACCATTAGATTTGCTGACATTTACATGCCACATCTCGCTGCGGCAAAAGGATCTGGCCCTCTACCAACACTTGGTTTGCTTCATGCAAAGATAATGCAAATCGGAAGAAGAATAA
Organism: bacterium; assembly: GCA_963661195.1. Classification (GTDB taxonomy): domain Bacteria; phylum Bacteroidota; class Bacteroidia; order Bacteroidales; family Bacteroidaceae; genus Prevotella. The sequence goes on along the minus strand of CAVLBD010000002.1, from coordinate 74,347 downwards.
AGCGTTTTTACCAATATATTTTCCTTATCGCCTGGCAAGGCAAAAGACTGCCGCATGGGACTTTTAATTTACCCCATGGTGTTACTAAAAAAAGTGCGCGGGCTTAGAATATTAAGCCCGCGCGTTTCTAAGTATAAACCTATGCTTTTTATGCTTGAAGTTTACGCCGTGTTATTTCACCGCCACAATGTTTGTTTTCGGTTTCTCTCTATTACGACGGTTTGTCATGGTGACAACAGCTTGTGCAAGATTCAAGAAAGCCTGTCCAGTCATGGTTTCTGGATGACATGCCGCTGGCTCACCTTCGTCACCGCTTTCGCATATACTCTGCACGAGCGGTATCTGTGCCAAAAGAGGTATGTTTAGTTCTTCGGCCAGCTGCTTGCAACCTTCTTTCCCGAAGATATAATATTTGTTTCCTGGCAGTTCTGCTGGAGTAAACCAAGCCATATTCTCCACCATGCCAAGGATAGGCACATTAACCTTCTCGTTCTGATACATGTCTATGCCCTTGCGCGCATCTGCCAGTGCCACACTCTGTGGAGTGCTCACCACGACAGCTCCAGTTATGGCGAGCGTCTGCAGCAGAGTGAGGTGTATGTCGCTGGTGCCGGGCGGAGTGTCAAGTATGAAATAGTCGAGTTCACCCCAGTTGGCATCGGCAATGAGTTGTTTCAGTGCATTCGATGCCATGCCACCACGCCAGAGTGTCGCTGTTTCGGGATTTACAAAAAATCCGATGCTCAGCAGTTTCACACCATATTTTTCTATGGGCTCAATGAGTTTCCGTCCGTCCACTTCCACAGCATACGGACGCTCATCCTCAACGTCAAACATCTTTGGCATTGACGGTCCGAAGATGTCGGCATCAAGCAATCCCACACGGTATCCAAGTCGTGCGAGCGAGATGGCAAGGTTTGCCGACACGGTGCTCTTGCCCACCCCGCCTTTGCCGGAGCTTACGGCGATTATGTTCTTAACATCGGGCAACAACTTGCCTACCTCTGGGCGAGGTTTCGACTTATACTCCAGCTTTATCTGCACCTGCACGTCTTTAGACACATGATAGTGTATGGCGGCTTCTGCAGCCTTGACGGTTGATTTCAAGAAGGGGTCGGTGTCGCGAGGAAAAACGAGCGTAAAGCTCACCTGCATACCGTTGATGCGCACATCATCGGCAAGCATTTCGCTCTCAATGATGTTTTTCTTTGTTCCTGGATACGTGACGGTTGCCAACGCATCGGTTATTAGTTTTGGATAAAGTTCCATATTCTATTTGTTTTCTTTTGTTTCCTTTGCCGTGTTTATCTCCTTTGCTTCATAGTCAAATTTGCCGAAGGCTTGAATGAGCTTCTCCGGAGTTGTCTTATCTGCATCATAGGTTATAGTCACCGTCTGCTCTGGTATACTGGTTTCTATGCGCTTCACACCGCGTTCAAAACGCAGGTTTCCTTTGATCTTCTTTTCGCAGTTTTCACAGTGCATCTTCGGTTGTGTAGTGACACGCAGCGTTTTGATGTCCTTTGCCATGGCGCATGCAGAAACAAGCAGCATGGCCATAAAGATAATTTGCTTCTTCATAATTTATCGTTTTCTTTTAGTTTTTTCATTTTTGATTATGAGCATTAGTGTCTTTGCCCTCATTTATTTATGTGCATATATGCACCGTCAGCGTTTCAGTCTGAGTGAGTTGCATATAACGCTCAAGCTAGAGCATGCCATCAGTGCGCTTGCCCACATTGGCGTTATTTGGAAATCTATGCCAAAAATGCGGAGCACTCCTGCTGCAAGCGGGATACATACAAGATTGTATACGAAGGCGAAAAACAGGTTCTGCCATATCATATGCACTGTGCACCGGCTCAGTTCCACGGCCTTCGGTATGCTCAGCAAGTCGTCGCCCATGAGTGTTATCTGTGCAACATCCATTGCAACATCCGTTCCCCGCCCTATCGCCATGCTTACGTTGGCAAGAGCCAAAGCCTGTGTGTCGTTTATTCCATCGCCAGCCATCGCCACACAACGTCCTTCGCGTTGCAGTTTAGCCACAAGTTCTTCCTTATCGTCTGGTTTCACACGGCTGCGCCATTTGTCTATTCCGGCTTTCTGTGCCCAATATGACACGGCTTCTTCATTGTCACCGCTCATAAGGTATATCTCCACACCATCCTTGTGCAGTTGTGCCACAGCCTCTGCCGCGTGTGGCTTTAGCTTTTCACGGCTTTCTGGCGGTTGGTTATCTGTCTGGGTGAAGTCTATGGCGGGATTGGCAATGGTGAGTGTTCCTGTTTTGTCTAACACTAGAGCATCAATGCGCCGCAATGCTTCCAAAGCAGCGGCATCTTTTATCAGAATCTGCTGATGTGCTGCCTTGCCAATGCCCACCATAAGAGCCGTTGGGGTGGCTAGTCCCATAGCACACGGACAGGCTATCACCATAACGGATATTGCCGAAATGATTGCCCTCGGCAGGGCTTCTGTTCCACCTATAAGCCACCATGCCAGGAATGTTATCAGTGCTATTGCTGCCACCGTTGGAACGAATACCCTTGCAGCGCGGTCAACGATGCGTTCCACTGGAGCTTTTGATGCCTGCGCCTCTTGCACTCGATGTATAATTTGCGAGAGTGCGGTTTGTTCGCCCGTGGCCGAAGCACGCAGTCTCAGTTTACCTTGCGATGGTATTGTGCCGGCGAGAACAGCATCGCCAGAACACTTGGGCGCTGGTTGCGGTTCGCCTGTTATCATTGCCTCGTCAACGTATGCTGTATCTGCGGTCATAAAACTTTCGGCGTGCGTTACCGTACCGTCAACGGGTATCTTCTCCCCTGCCCTTACTTCCACTATGTCACCCTTGACAATGGCCGACACGGGAACGTCGCGCAGCTCGTTACCTTCCACCACGCGCGCCGTCTTGGGCTGCATGCCTATCAGCTGGCGAAGACTGGCTGCAGTAGAGTCCTTGGCACGCTCCTCAAGACATCGACCGGTAAGCACGAAACTTATTATCATTGCAGATGCATCGAAGTATGTGTGCCATTCCATACCCAAAGCGCCCCACGTTGTGTCACCGAAGAATGTGTTGAATGCACTGAACAGGAAGGCGGTAAGTGTGCTCAATGCCACAAGTGTGTCCATGTTTGCAGTAAGAAAGCGCATCTGTCTGATAGCTGACAAATAGAACTGCCGCCCACATATCACAATATTTAGCAGTGCAAGTATAAAACAGACCTGGTTTGACAAGTTTGTTTGCCCCATTGTCATATCCGGATCTATCGTCATTGCATCTGTATTGCCGCTACTTAGACATAGCCATCCCATAGAAATAGCCATTATCAGTATGGAAAACATCCACGAAAGCAGCGTGCGGCGCAACAGGAGTCTGTACTGACGACGATTTATTTCCTCTGCGCTACGGTCGGCTTCTATAACCATATCGTAACCAATGGCAGACATTTCGCTTTTCATCTGCTCCAGTGTTATCTGTCGTGGGTCGTAGTCTATGAGTGCCGTGCGCCCGGCAAGCGATACCGAAACAGAAGTTATTCCAGGCAATGACTGCAATTTGCGCTCCACATTCACAGCGCATACAGCACATGCCATGCCGGTTACGGGAATTGTTCTTTTCATATTTGTTTATGTCTGCGTGTATCTTTTATTTCAATGTAACTCTCACACCAGCATAGAACATGCGTCCATGAACGGGTCCCCACACGAGTGTTGGCTCAAAGTTGGAGCTCCACGGATGGTCGGCGTGCATTATCAGAGTCTTTTGTTTGAAATTGGTTAGGTTTTCGCCTCCCACATACACCGAGAAATGGCGGAACCAACGCGTCACCTGCGCTGACAGTTGCTCGTATGAGGAGAAACGGCTATTCCATGACGGGGTTCCATCGGCAAGCATATAGCTTTGCGGCATGCGACCGCCACCGTTAAGCTGCAACGTACAGTCAAACTGCCAAAGCTCAAGCGGTGTCTTGTAAGACAACGAGAGAAGTGCCTTATATTTGCTCGTTAGTGGCTTTTCAAGAAGTCTGCCGCCATAAGTTGAACGTACATCGTTCAGACGATATGCTGCCGTGACAGACAATCCTTCCACTGGCGAATAAGTAGCGTCAGCTTGAAAAGTATGTGAATAGGAGCGCCCGTCAAGATTGCCAACAGTTATGACATGCGGGTCTGAGTCATAGTCTATCACCGCCTGATTGATAAAGTGGGTATAGAAATACTCCAGATTCAGCTTTAAGTCTTTTCCTAGCAACGGTATTGTGAAGGCTGCTGTGGCACCGTAGTTCCATGCCTCCTCCATCTTCATGTCACCTATTGTCAATGTGCGCCCACTTGAAAGCAGATAATTGTTTTCAGCCAATGGATGTGGAGTGCGATAACCTTTCCCCGCAGAAAGCCGCACGGTAACAAAATCGGCTGGCATGTATTTCACGTTGAAACGGGGCGTAACGAATGTTCCATAGAGAGAACTATTGTCTATGCGCAGTCCTGCCATTGCTGTGAGGCGATGATTCCAGTCGTATGTGTACTGCACGTATCCACCGGGCACGGTTTCCTTGTCACGACTCTTTAAAATTGGCATTGAAACATCGTGCGTCAAACGATAATGCTGACTTATATAATCATGGTTCAAGCTCAGTCCGGCAGAGATGTTATGCCTCTTTGTGATGTTTGTCTCATACATGAGCGATGCATAGACGTTCTTGTCGTTCGCATTGAAGAGTTTTTGACCATACGTTGCCTTTTGTTCGTGCATTGTGGCGGAGGCCATGATTGCGATATTCGTGCCTTTTACCTTGTTGAGCACGAAAGCATGTTTCAGATATGCCTCGTAACGGTTTGTTTCTATGCCTATTTTGAAGAGTTCGGCAGAGGGTTGTTCCAATAAAGTGCCATGACTATGGGAGGTCTGCCCGCCGTCGCGTTTCTCTTTCACTATCGACAGGCCTCCATGAAAGATATTCTTGTCGCCAAGATACGCCCAACGGCTCTGCAGATTGCCTTGTCTTACGGTTGGCTTGTCGATGAATCCGTCACCATTGTCATCGTGCTTTTTCCAAGAGTCTTCGTAATGTGCCAATATCTCAGTGGAAAGACGCTTGTTTATATGGAAATTCGAGGTCACATTTGCCTCGATGCGACTTTTTGTATCGCCGTAGATGTTTATCTCGGTTGCCTTCTCGTCTTCAGGCTTTAGGTAGTCGATGTTTATCTGACCGGTTATTGACTCGTATCCGTTCTTTACCGAAGCACATCCCTTCGATACTTGTATGGCTTTCATCCACGGACCAGGGACGTAGCCAAGAGCATAAGGCAATGATGTTGTACGATAGTTGGGCATCGTCTCTGTTAGCATCTGCACATATGTGCCCGACAAACCAAGCAGTTTTATCTGTCTTGCGCCCGTTGCGGCATCTGAATAACTTACGTCGACCGATGGGTTTGTTGTGAAACTTTCGCCAAGGTTGCAACATGCGGCTTTGAAAAGTTCGTCGCGGCCTATCTGCATGCCGTTTAACGCTCCGCCTATGCGATGCGTGCTTGCGGACTTAACAGTAACGCCCTCAAGCTTATTGTAGTAATGTAGAGTATCTTGCGTTGAATTCTGAGCCACAACTGCCGATGATGTGGCCAAAGCGACAAGTGTCGCCGATATATGATATTTATTGTTCATCTTGCTGATTTGATTTTGGTTAGCTTATCACCTATACCTTTGCTGCATGCAAAGTTAAGCAGGATGCACTGCAACCTTGTTGCAATGAATCCGCATCACAGCTCCTTACCTATTTATACAATGTTTTATATGCTGTCATGGCATTTATAGTAAAGGTAGGAGATAAACATTTATCAAATCTGCAATAAACGAAGCCGCCGCAAATAAGAACGCGGCGGGCCGTGTGAGGGCATATCTGCAAGAATTGCCTGCTCGCAACAAAGCGTTGCTTCACGACATTCTTTCCAAAGCATGTATGCCGGCAGGGCTAATAATGGTGCAATGAATGAAAAATGTGGCGCAGGACTGTATGTCTGCGGCGAAACACGTATCTGCACATAGTCCATGCAAGAACGTGATGTGATGTAAGCCGCTATACAATTGTCGATTACCTCTGCAGCGCTTGCCCGACAACAGGGAGCCTGAACCATATTATCACCTATATCACCTTCGATTGCCGCCATAGACAACTGGGCAATGGTAGTTTGCTGCATTCTATTGCAGTGAACAAGCGTAACGCCTCCCCCTATTGCCACTATGAGTAGCGATAGAAAGAGGGCGTTGAATATGGCGGAGTAACGGGACATCTTTTTGATATTTTGTTTTCTTATTTGGCCGTTTCTTTTGAGCTGCGCTTTGTGCGCTTATAACTACGGTATTCGTCGAGCGGTATTTCCACATCCGGCTCAGTCAAGTGACCGACTGAAGGCAACAGAAACTTCATGTACTTTATGTTCAAGCCGCGCTCGATCCACTGATTCTCGTAGTAGGTATGAATATCGAGAATAGCACGTGTTTCGCTATCAAGCTTGTCGTCGTGATAGAGATCCTCTGTGGAAAGCAGAAGCGGCAAGGCATTTTTCTCAACCATATACTTAGTATATGTGAAGAGAAAGTTGGAGTCTGTCTTCAAATGCACCGTTCCGTCATCTTGCAAAAAACGGCGATAACGTTCCATAAAGAAGGTGCTTGTAAGGCGTTTACGCGGATTTTTCATTTGCGGATCGCTGAATGTGAGCCATAGCTCCTGCACCTCGCCTGCGGAGAAGAACCGGTCGATAATCTCTATATTGGTGCGCAGAAAGGCCACATTGCCCAACTTTTCCTCCAAGGCTTGTTTGGCACCAGTATGCATTCGCGCACCCTTTATATCCACTCCAATAAAGTTCATCTCAGGAAACATACGGGCTAGCCCAACTGTATATTCTCCTTTTCCACATCCAAGCTCAAGGACAATGGGGTTGTCATTGTGGAAATAATCCTCACGCCAACGGCCTTTCATATCAAAAGGTACGTTCTCCACTACGGAATACGGATACTGGAAGACATTGCTGAATGTCTCCATTTCGGCGAATTTCTGTAGTTTTCCTTTGCTCATCTTATCCTATAAGAACCTTTGTCCATCCGTGCTTATCTACCTCTATGCCATACTGAATAGCACGAAGGTGCTCGTAAAGACGACGTGAAACGGGACCTGGCTCACCATCCTTGCTGAAAGTGTAGCGTTTGCCGGTGTCAAGGTCATCAATGTAAGAAATCGGGCTAATAACTGCGGCTGTTCCGCATGCTCCAGCTTCCTCAAAAGTTTCTAGTTCTTCTTCAGGAATCTGACGACGCTCAACCTTCATACCATAGTCTTCAGCCAACTGCATAAGGCTCTTGTTGGTTATACTTGGAAGAATGGAAGTTGACTTCGGAGTTACGTATGTATTGTTCTTTATTCCGAAGAAATTTGCCGCGCCACACTCGTCCATGTATTTCTTTTCCTTTGCATCAAGATAGAATTCGCATGCATATCCCTTTTCATGGGCAATGTGGTTGGCTAGCATAGAAGCGGCATAGTTTCCGCCTACCTTATATTTACCTGTTCCAAGCGGTGCAGAACGGTCGTACTCGCGGATGATAACGTAAGGATTGGTTGAGAAACCGCCCTTAAAATATGGTCCTACAGGCGTAACAAATATAAGGAACATATATTCAGATGCTGGATGCACACCTACTTGGGCACTTGTTCCGATTAGCAATGGTCTGATATACAACGATGCACCGCTCTCGTATGTCGGAATATATTCCTGATTCAGACGAACAACCTTTGTAACCATCTCCTCAAAGAGCTCGGTTGAGACCTCTGGCATCATTATTCCGCGACATGTTGACTGCAGGCGAGCGGCATTTTCGTCCATGCGAAAAACACGTACCTTGCCGTCAGGACAACGGAAAGCCTTTAGTCCTTCGAAAGCTTCCTGACCATAATGTAAACAAGTGGCTGCCATATGCAACTTTAGATACTCGTCGGAGCATACCTCGATTTCGCCCCACTTGCCGTCGCGATAGCAACAACGCACGTTATAGTCTGTGCGGTTGTAGCCGAACCCGATATTTGACCAATCCAAATCTTTCATAATATTCTTGTTTTTTAATTGATATTTTTGCAAAAGTAAGAATAATCTTGTAGAATAGCAAAAATTATTCTGCATCATATTTTCGGCTATTTTGCCTAGCTACTACGGGATGGTCATTCTTCTTCCAGCAGTTTTTTAATCTCTTCATCAGTCTTTGTCAGTCTCTCACGACAAAAAACAATAAGTTGCTTGGCACGCTTCAACTGTTCGCAAAGTGAATCTATGTCAAGTTCGTCACGCTCCATCTTATTGACGATGGCTTCTAATTCAGACATAGCCTTCTCGTAAGTCTGTGTATTCTGTTTTGACATTATTTTCTTGTTTTAAGTTTTTTCTTGTCTGCGGTCTTCTGTTGGTCTGTAATGCCGTTTTCCCGCGTTTGTATTTCTTCTACCATTGATACGGCTGCTCCGTTGGTGAAACGAGTAAACAGAGTGTCGCCAAGGTTGAGCTGTGAGCTATCGGTTACAGCTTTTCCATTTACTGTCGTTATCGAATAACCTCTGCGCAGAAGCTTTTCCGGGTCAAGAGCTTCCGTGCGTTGGAATATCATCTCTATGCGGTGGTGTTGTCTTTCAAGCGTGTTGCGTAATGCGTTATCCAAACTAGCTGAGAATTTCTGAAGACGGGCGACTTGGCGTGACGTCACTGTTGTGACTTGCAGAGGTAGTAATTTTACGGTGCGATGTAGACGTTGTTTTTGGGTTTCCAATACAGAAGTGGTGCAAACATGCAACCGTTGTGCCAAGTTGTTTATTTGATTGTCTGTCAAGAGCAGGTTTTCGATAAGCAATGCTGCGGCAGCTGTTGGGGTCTTCACACTGGTATGTGCAACAATGTCAGCCACTGTCTTATCACGATCGTGCCCGATACCTGTTATTACAGGCAATGGGAAATTGGCTATATTTTCGGCAAGCGGTAGGGAATCAAAGCCACTTAAATCGCTTGTCGCTCCACCACCTCTTATTATTACTACTGCATCATACTCTTCCTGACTAGCAAAAATGGTGTCAAGGCTTTGTATCACACTTTTCTCCACAGCCTCACCTTGGAGAACCGCTTGAAAAAGGGTTATGCTGAAATTGTATCCGTAACGATTGCCAAGGAGTTGGTCTTGGAAATCACCAAAACCAGCGGCAGTTTTGCTAGATACTACAGCTATACGCTGCGCAAACGGAGAGAGTGGCAACTGCCTGTTGAGTTCTAACACTCCTTCTTCAGCAAGCTGGCGCAATATTTCTTGCCTTCGGCGCGCCATGTCGCCTAGGGTATAGGTGGGGTCAATATCTGTAACTATCCACGAAAAACCATAAGCTTCATGAAATTGTGCCATTACACGTATTAACAATTTCATGCCTGGCTGCGGCATAGAACCTGTAACATGGATAAAACGTGGTTTAATTGCTCCCCATGACGAACGCCAACACTTTGCTGATGCCTTGGCTATCGGGGTGTTGCGTAGAGGATCTTTCTCTACCAGTTCCATATAGCAATGGCCATTGTGTTCACGACATTCGCTTATCTCTGTTTCAACCCAGTATTCTTGCGACAAACGGCTCTCTATCGTTGATCGAACAATGGAGTTTAGTTCTAAAAGCGTTAAATGATTCTCCATTATTTGCAACCCTCTTTTTTATTTATATTATTATGTCTGGGCGAAAAGTTGGGGACTCCGTAGCCATAAATATTGTCTGGATGCAAAACATTGTTTCCACTTTCCACAACCATCTGAATTATCTCCTTTGCATTTTTGGTAGGGTTTGCCTGCCACAAGCAAGCTACGAGACCTGTTATGAGCGGTGCGGCAAACGATGTTCCCATATCGCTGGCTATTGTACCGCGCTCAGTAACAACAGAGGCAGGACTACCTTGCGCCATCACGTCTGGTTTTATCCTACCATCGGAAGTTGGGCCTACACTACTGAAACCTGCATTTACCCCCTCTGGGGTCACTGCCCCAACACTTATTATGCCTTTGGCATCGGCAGGAAAATTTATGCGTTTCCATGCACCCATACCGTCATTTCCGGCACTGTTCACTAGAACGATGCCTTTGTCTGCCAACATTGAAGCAGTGCGGGATATGAGTGCAGTTTTACCATCCTGTTGCCAATAACTATAGGTGTCGGCAGCATTGTCATATCTACTGAAACCAAGTGAGCTATTTATCACATCTACACCTGCAGAATCGGCAAATTCAACGGCTGCAGCCCAATAGTCTTCTTCTACAAGTTGCTCAGTATCCTCGTCTTCGCAACGAATAAGCCAATATCGTGCATTTGGTGCTGTACCAACATATACACCGGGTTTGTTTACTGCCATCACAGATAACACTTGTGTTCCATGTTCCATTTCCGAGAAAATGCTCTTTGACTTCGGTACTACCATATCTGTATAACCGACAATATCAATGGAACGGAATGCGGGGATAAGGTCGACATTCATAAAACCAGCATCCAGTATAGCTATTGTCATACCACTGCCACGATAACCTGCAGCATGCAAGCGATCTCCTCCGAGCATACTTATCTGTTCATTGGCTGAACCATAGATGGAATGTATCGTTGTGTCACGAAGCACAAGCTCCTTATGGTATTTTGGACGTGGGCGCGGCAATTCAATGGAGTCTGGCGATTCCCATACAGTTCGCACAGCGCCAACAAAAGGTAATGTAAGGAGAGCATTTGCAGCATCGTGACGATGAGTCCTAACAACCACAGTATTATTCCAGCGACTGCGAGACACGACAGACATATCTTCTTGCATTTCTATAACCTTGACATACTGCGGCGAAACAGGAAGATCGGTAGAATCAACGGCAATCCCCTGACGAGCTCTTCGTTCCAATGCTTTCTGTGACAAGTAAGCTAATGGCTCAGAAAGCGAATATAAGGTTTGCGGTTTCCCTTCAAGAGAAACTCTAAGCATATATGTCTTCCCACCAGGATACACTTTCTTGGGAGATACCAATGGAGACGTATGAGCAAAAATGCTCCCGAACGTAAATAATATCAATACAAAAAGCAATCTCACAATCTTTATACCATAAAGACTCATTGTCATTATTCGTGTCATCTACTTTTTATTTCGCGCGTTATTATGCAGAACTGCACAAAGTGCATCATGCAAAGTTAAGAAAAAAAATACAGATTTATGACTTCTGCCATGTTTTTTCCGCCACTAACGGGGCACAACCGTATAGAACTCAACGCGAAATCTTGCTTTTGAATAATTTTGACTTCAAATAAGCACATTTACACTAACCTTAATATAATACACTAGCAACATGAAAACACCAACAAACATCATCATCACCATGACTATGGCGGGAGAAGCAGTGTCAACACTCTATGATTTAAGATGGATGATAGTATTCATCTTTGTGCTTATCGCCTCAGACTTTTGGTTCGGAATTTCTGAGGCAAGAATGAAAAAGCAAGCGTTCAGACTGTCAAGAGCAGGAAGAAGGACATGCAATAAACTGGTTGACTACATAACCTATCTTATCCTTGGAGCGATACTTGGAAGAGCTATTTTCGAACCGCTCAATTTGGCATCACACACTACGACTGCCGCTGCAGGACTATCACTGGCCTGCGTATGGGAAATCGACAGTATCATAAACCATATACTCACAATACACGGATGTGCCCGTGTGCCATTACTGCACATTGCACTGAAACTGTTAAAAAAGAAACACCACGACTTGGGAGAAGCTATAGAAGAAGGAATGAATGAAAACTATGACATGAAGAAATATCGTAAAGGAAATAACAATTTAAAACAGGAACAACCATGAGAAACATTGAAAGAATCTTTATCCATTGCACAGCGAGTAGCAACAAAACAACATTGGAGACTATAATGAACGAATTTAAGCATCGTGGATGGAACAAGCCAGGATATCATTATCTCATCTCCGCAAATGGCATTGTTACACAAATTCTTAACGAACAAGAAATAAGCAATGGTGTAAAAGGCTATAATGCTACCGCTATAAACATTGCCTATATTGGAGGAATTGGTCCGAACGGAAAAATTTACGACACACGCACAATAGAACAGAAAGCTGCTATTGTACATCTTCTCCTCATGCTAAGGAAACGTTATCCCCAAGCGCGCATAATGGGACATCGCGATATATGGGGCGAGAACAACCCAGCAAAATGGAAGAAGTTATGTCCGGCATTCAATGCCTCACGCGAATACGAGGCAATATAGCGACGTTTAAAAAAGAAACAGGCATACACATTAAACGTGTATGCCTTTTTTAGGGTTGCGGAAAGAGGGGGATTCGAACCCCCGATACGCTTTTGACGTATACACGCTTTCCAGGCGTGCCTCTTCAGCCACTCGAGCACCTTTCCTTAATAGCGGATGCAAAGGTACTATTTTTTTTCTAATTCGATATTACTTTACATCTTTTTTTCATTTCATTCCAAACAAGCGCATCGCTGTCATGGTAGTTATACGATCGGCCTCTTCTTCCGTAACGCCATAACACTCGGCAAGTTTCTTTAACACATATGGAACAAACGCACTCTCGTTACGCTTGCCACGCATAGGAACTGGAGCCATATATGGCGAATCTGTCTCCAAGACAAGGCGATCAAGCGGCACCACACTCGGCAATACTTCGGGAAGATGAGATTTCTTAAACGTAAGCACACCACCAATGCCAAGAACAAAACGCTTAAATGACAACAGTTGTTCTGCCTCAATAGCGTTGCCCGTAAAACAATGAAACACTCCACCACGCAACAACTGAGGTTCGTACCGTTTCAATATGGCAACCAATTCGTTTTGCGCCTTACGGCAATGTATCATAAGCGGAAGGTTATATTCAATAGCCCATTGCACTTGCATCTCAAAAGCTTGAATCTGCTCTTTCTCAAATTCACGACTCCAGTAAAAATCAAGACCTATTTCGCCAATGGCCATGAACGGATGATTTTCTTCTACGAGCATATCTTTCATTTTTGCAAGCTGTTCTCTCCAATCTGCCTTCACTTCTTCCGGATGTAGCCCTATCATAGGATAAGCATAACCAGGAAACTCGTTGCAAATATGTAAAATCGCTTCTATAGACGTCATGTCTATAGCTGGAATAAAAACCTTTTCCACACCCGCTTCCTTTGCCCGAAGCATTACTTGAGCACGATCTTCGTTAAACTCCTCTCCATCAATATGAGTATGTGTGTCAATCATAATCCTTTGTTTCTTGATTTTTCTCTCCGTTTTCAATCTCTAGGGCGCGTCGTTCCTTACGTCGCAGATAATACCTTACACCAAATTTCTTACAATCCTCTACTCTGTCTGCCACAAGTTTTCCATCTTCGGAAAAATGTGCCTCAATCTGATCCCAAATTCTTAATATCACGGCATCCACGGCTGGGCGCATTTCTTTCAGCTTCTGTTCCATCGCATGAGTACGTTGTTGCAACTGCTTCTGTTTTACAAATGTTTCGCTGAAAATATCAAAATGCGTCTGTACCATTCCTATAGATGGATTATATATTGGGCGGCCTCCACGTTTTATGCGTGTCTTCTCACCATTGACCACCTTAGGCGCCCAATCCATAATAGACGAGACTGTAGGAACAAGGGGCGACTGAGTTGCCTCTTCATCCATGCCATACAATTTCAATGCTGTACGCTTTATCTCGCCACGCATTATGCCCATTAACAACACTTGTATAAAATGGCTAAGATATAAATATGCCTTGCGTTGCAAAGGTTCAATACGGGCTGCGGAACGCCGCTGCGCCTGGCGGTCCATGTCATACTGTTTTGTTGCTGTAAGCAGTTTGTCGTATAGTGTGCGTGCCTCGTTAATGTCTTTCCATTCAAGAAAACGTTCGCGAGCTATATATATGTCGTTGTTTTCAAGCAACGTCTCCATAGCTTTCAGTCGCGAACTGTCAGTATTTGGAAGTCGTCTGTATGGCATCTTATCACTTGTTTCTTTTCATCATTCTATCAGTATACTCGCGGAGCTCGGTTGTTTTTGAGACATCAACCGAAAGGCAGTCAAGATACTGCTGGCTTTCTGCAAAATACTGATTAATCTTTTCCTGCGCCATTTGGCGGATTCCGAGTCTATTATATATTCCCGTAACGGCGTTTATCTTCTCGTCATGACTGAATTCTTCTGCCGTTAACCAATAGTTCAGCTCAGTTTCATCATCCCCTGTAGCTAGCCGTTGTGCGTTTATGAGCATGTACGTTTTTTTGTTTGACACGATGTCACCACCTATTGCCTTACCAAATATTTCTGGATTCCCATAAACATCAAGTAAATCATCCTGCAACTGGAAAGCAAGTCCAATCTTCTCTCCGAAACGATAGAGCAACTCTGCATCATCACTGGAAGCATCAGCAGCTATTGCACCACACTTTAGTGCGCATGCCAGAAGCACACTCGTTTTCAGACGTATCATTTCTATGTATTCGTCTTCCGTTACATCAGTGCGAGTTTCAAACTCCATGTCATACTGTTGCCCTTCACTTATCTGAAGAGCTGTTTCTGTGAAGAGTTTCTGCAGAGGAAGGAATTTTTGCGCTGCACAATGTGACAGATGTTCATAGGCCAAGCAGAGCATAGTGTCGCCACTAAGAATAGCAGTATTTGCGTTCCATTTACGGTGAACAGTAGGACGACCATGTCTTACATCGGCATTATCCATCAAATCATCGTGGAGAAGCGTAAAATTATGATACGTTTCAAGTGCCGCAGCTATTGGCAATGCCTCTTTTACATCGTCACGGAACAAATTGTAAGCCATGAGTACAAGACATGGTCGGATACGCTTACCCCCTGCCGACAATACATACTTCACGGGGTCGTAAAGCGATGCCGGTTTGCGACCATAAGGGAGATTGTCAATATGGGCATTTACAATCTCAAGGATTTCGTTTGATTTATACATGGTTCCTTATTTTAGTATCCTAAATCTTCCCCAACAAGCACGACAGTATGGCGTCCTGCAGGATGTGAATTTCTCATTATGTGGATGTAATTACATATACTATCAACAGATTTACAGTTATGGCAAACGCCATCATGCTTGCATGGTGTATCGAGTGCGTCAAAACGTGCCATATTTATGGGAGCTGCCAAACTACGCGCTCTTGCCAATGCTGCATCGATATTCTGTGCTACTTTATTTAAGCCAATAACAAAAATTACGTTTTTAGGTCCGAACGTTATTGCAGCTACACGGTTTCCATTTCCGTCAATGTTAACAATAAGACCATCTTCGCTCACTGCATTAGCACTAGTAATGTAATAGTCTGCATCAAACGCCTTACGGTATATCTCTTGGGCTGCATTGCGGTTTGGAGCTTTATCGCGATGCCATATTTCGAGATTGCGTTTTGCGAGAGCTGCAGTCAGCCCCATGTCACGTATTGTCATCGAACCACCCCAAGTGACACTACTTCCCTCGGGAATCATTTCTGTTATTTTCTCAATAGCTTCCTTTGCGGTTGAATAGTAGAAAGCATTGTAATGACGTTGCGTAAATTGCTTCACTAGCCGATGCCCTAGCAATTCATTGCGCAACTCCTTTGGAGTCATAATGTTCTGTTCCATATATCAAGCGTTTTTTCTTGCGGCAACATTCAGAAGCCACAATTAAATATTTCCATTTTGTATACCATTTAAGCTGCCCGCCGTACTGTCTACATAATATAATGAGAAGCGACCGTCTTTCCATATTCTGCGATAGGGTTTTATACTATTGAGTTTTGCCAGGATATGCCCATAACCAGGAATGGTACATTCATCATCAAGAAGTACATAAGGAAGTTTCCTTGTATAATGCCAGGCAACTCCAATATAACGATCGTTCATACGGTCAGTAGAATACACCGTTGAATATACAGCCCAAGGTTTGCAATCCAGCAAGGACACAGCAGGTAACGAGAAATTGCATATCATATAGCTTCCACTTGGCACGAGTGGTTTCACTTCCTGCAGAAGATAATTATACATATCTGCGTTTTCACGCGTTGTCAGTATGCCCCTCGTCAGAGAACTATTAATGGCATAGCGGCAATTGATGCGATTTCCGTCTTCCATCTGCTTATGGACTATATTGAAGAGGACAAAGCCTGCAGCGATAACAATAAGCAAAAAAGATATTGCATGACAAAGACGGAGTCTGAAAGTATGGAAATTCTGTCCTTTCACTGAAGGCAACAAGCAAAGAAGTACATACATTGCCATTGACATGGGTAGGAAACATAGTTCCTTTCCATAAAACGACGGTTCGGCATTGCTACCAACAGGCATAACCAACGGCATATACATACTCATAACAAAGAGATGAAAAAACTGTGGAGTTATATCTTGTTTTCTTACAATCGCCGCAATTATTACCCCTGCCCAGCAAATAGCCATTGCCACATGAGCTGAATAATAGCTGAAGTTCATAACGAATAACACAAGAAGAGCTGAAATACAGTAAATTGTAATCTTTACCGACATGCTACGACATGCGATAATAACGTATAACACGATGGCAAATAATACTAAAGCAGACATATTACCAAGCACGACCGTATATAGTTCGTAAACCTTGCGCAGAATTGTCATCAGACCATGGCTATCAGCATTGTCTGTTCCTATGATAGCTATGTCTGAAATGGTCATTCGTAACACTGGCAATAAACCTTGTGCATACAATAAGGCAACAATAAGAGCCATACCAACCAACATTCCTAAATAGAAATACAATAGTCTGCGACGCTTTGCCATGCCAAATTTTGCTATACAACCGACAAGGCACGAAACAACAGGGATTCCTATATACGTTATGTTAACTAATCGAAAGAATATAGCTACGCCTGCTACTACTCCAGCAACCAAAACAAGCCAGCATACTTCTTTCTCAACTCCACGATGAAAAGCCATCAAAGAGATCATCAACAAGAATGCAGAATAGTCGTTATAGGTAATTTCGGTATAGCTGCCAAAATGAGCTAGTGTAGCCATAAGGAGACCAAGGATAATATATTGCCTGTTGATATAACGACGAAGATAAAAGTATATTATAGTCTGGGTAATGAGAATCAGTCCCAAATGCAACGCCCTAAGTGACATGAAGCTATGCAAACCGAAAATGCGACAAATCCAGTATGTTACATCGTAGGTCATAATCCATTGACCGAGATAATAGGAGGCATATGGGTCGGAAACAAAATTTTTGTAGCCCATCATATACATTCCTATGTCTAGGAAAGAAAAACCCTGAAACATCTGTATACCAAGATAAACAGCTGCGAACAATAGATAGATAACAAAAGGCATACATGCGAGCCTTTTAATCTGTCTATACACATCGGGTAATGGTCTATGAAGATTGCCATCTACCGCATTTTCATATTTCATGCAGTTTGTCATGGTTATAAGTTCTTTCATTTACGGAAGTCGTTAAGCAAAGAGATTATTTTTTCGACTTCATGGTCATCCATCGTCTGATTGCACGGCAAACTAAGTTCTTCGCTATGTAAACGCTCGGTTATGGGCAAGTCTTCTGTTGGAATTACAAGTTTGTATCTTTCCTCCCCTTGGTAACAGAGCTGCATGTGAGGAGGAATGGGATAGTGTATCATTGTCTGCACTCCGTTGGCAGCAAGGAAATCTTGCAGCTCATCACGATATTTGCAGAATACTGGAAAAATGTGAAACACGCTATTTTGCCAAAAACAAAGCGACGGAAGTTTTATAAGTTGGTTGTTAACGTCTTCTATAATCTTACGAGCTATAGTACGCCGACGTTCATTGTCTGCATCAAGATACTTCAATTTTACTCGAAGCACAGCGGCTTGAATCTCATCAATGCGCGTATTAAAACCACAATGATTAAAAACATATTTTCGAGATGAGCCATAGTTTCCCAATGAACGTACCATATCTGCCAAATCATCATCGTTACACGTCACTGCTCCAGCATCGCCCAAAGCCCCGAGATTTTTACCAGGATAGAAACTATGGCCAGCTGCATCCCCAAGACAGCCTGTATGTTTATCGTTAATAGCGCAGCCATGGGCTTGGGCATTGTCTTCCACTAGTTTCAGTCTGTATTTTTTGCAAATATCAGCAATATCTTTAGTATATGCACATCGCCCATAAAGATGCACAATCATTATAGCTTTTGTATGCGATGTAATAGCTTGTTCAATCTTTGCAACATCGATCTGTAGCGTACATGGATCTGGCTCAACAAGCACAGCTCTTAGGTTGTTTTCTGTTATAGCAAGGATGGAAGCCACAAAAGTATTAGCAGGAACAATGACTTCATCACCAGTTTTCATAATGCCCATTTCAATATAGGCACGGAATATAAGTGTAAGAGCATCTAGCCCATTACCGCAACCAATACAATGACGTGTTCCTATATATGAGGCATACTCTCTTTCAAAATTATCCGTCTGACTACCATGAAGATACCACCCACTGTCAATCGTTTCAATCACAGCATTTTGTATCTCCTTTGCATGGAGAGCAGTAATATCCTTCAAATCAAGATATTTTATCATGGCAAATTATTCTAGTTCAAAGCTGTATTTCAATGATACAGAGCAACCGATACTTTCCTTAAACTCGCAAAGTCCAAAATTCGGTATACTATTTTCAGTAGATATTCCTATGTCAAGAATTCGAACTCCAGCCTTATGGTAATGCTGGAACAAGGAATATGTAAGCATATTCATCGGACGCAGTTGCGAGTATTCACGTATATCTCCCCAATAAACTACTTGAGCAATGTCATCGGTCACATGATATACAAGTGCGGCTGCTGTATCTTCACCATTATGAGAAAGAACAAAGATATCAGCCTTTACGACATTATTTACTGTAGTCCACACTTGTTCAAATGTCATGCGCAAAGGAAATCCACGTTCTCTGCGATTTCGGCTTATCACCGCATACATACGTTCCATATCTTCACGATGCGTTATGTCCAACTGCTGAAAATCAAAATTCTGACGCAGCGCATGTTTCAAGTTCTTGCGGGCATTGCGCTCTATATTATTGACATAGTTGTCATACTGCGACAATTCAAAATGATAATTGAGCTCGAGTGATACAACATTCATTTTGCGCGAAAAGATATTTATCCATTCAGAGACTTCCGCTTCCCCATAGATCATGGAAGGCAACGTAAGCAATAGGCGTTTTCCTCGTTTTTTTGCATATAGAACAATGAGTTCTGCAGCCTCTTCCATGTATTCTAACCTCTGACGCCCTCGCATGGTAAATGAGCCAAAAGGGGCTGAAAATGGAGACTTTAACGTGTTACCTTGTTCTCCGAGTATAATGCCAAAGCGAGGCTTCGTATCTGCTAGCGAAAGATAAAGCACTCTATCAACCTTATAAGCATTAAGTTGTACAAAATCCACACTATTGTAGACATGTTGAGCCGGATATAAGGCAGCATACTCAAGATGGGTCAACTCGCTTATATGCATTTTCCTTCTTATATTTCAGAAATTCATCATAATCATAAATATAGTCCTCTGGCTCATATACCTCAGAGGCAAGAACTAAACATACGGCACCGGAGGAGAAATCGTCAAGAGTGCGCCATATACCAGTTTCAATTATCAAACCTTGATAAGGATGATTAAGCAAAAAAGTACGTCTATCTTCTCCATCATCAAGCGTTACGGTGAAGCTACCACTAAGAGCTATCAGCAACTGCTTCAAACGTTTATGTGCATGACCGCCACGGCTTTCACCTCCAGGAACATCGTAAACCCAATAGGCACGGGAAATTTTGAACGGCACCTGATTGTATTCCTCAACAACAGAGAGATTGCCGCGACGATCTTCTATCTTAGGGATTTCTATAATCCTTGCTTCCGATACTTTCATTTAGCTTTCTCCAATCAGTATTTTGACAATTACGATTTAAAACAAGCCTTCCATACGTTAATTTATAACAGTTTCTGCCAAACGCTTTGCCTTGTCACGTAACAAAGTTGTATCTGCATCCTTGTCACCATAACACAACACCACACCCATGCGGCGCCCTATGTGTTGAACATGCTTGCCGAAAATACGCAAGCGTGTATAGTCTTCAGACAAGACATTCTGCATGTTATAGTTAGGATCATGCTCTCCTTCTTCTTTTGCAAGGACAACAGCACTTGCTCCAGCGTGTTCCAAATGAATAGCAGGAATTGGCAATCCCATAACTGCACGAAAATGCAATTCAAACTCGTTCAGATTAAGAGTATGGCCCAACGTTACCATTCCCGTATCATGCGGACGTGGAGAGAGTTCGGAGAAGATCACCTCACCTTCCTTTGTAAGGAAGAACTCAACGCCCCATATACCGGCACCTGTAAGGGCAGATGTAACTTTATCAGCCATATACTGTGCCTTTTTCAGTTCATCAATAGGAATCTGAAACGGCTGCCAGCTTTCGCGATAGTCGCCACCTTTTTGTACGTGCCCAATGGGTGGGCAAAACAATGTCGGACCATCTTTCTGTGTAACTGTAAGCAATGTAAACTCACTGTCAAAGTGAATGAACTCCTCTATTATTATCTCCTTTACATCCCCGCGGCTACCTTCCATCGCTGCATTGAAAGCCATTTCCAGTTCATATGCATTATTCACTGTACTTTGCCCATGTCCTGACGAAGACATAAGGGGTTTTATAACACAAGGGAAGCCTATCTGCTTTGAATATTCTTTCAGTTCCTCAAGCGTCTTGGCATAGAAATATCTTGCGGTTCTAAGACCGAGTTCCTTTGCAGCAAGATCACGTATAGCCTTACGATTCATTGTGTAATTGACCGCCCTCGCACTAGGAACTACTTGTATACCGTCCTTTTCATACTGAAACAGTCGTTCTGTTCTTATTGCCTCTATTTCTGGCACAATTATATCAGGGAAGTGTTTCTCTACGACGGCATCCAGTGCATCTCCGTCAAGCATATCGAAAACCTCACAAGCATCAGCCACCTGCATAGCAGGAGCTTTTGGATATCTATCGCAAGCTATAACATATTGGCCTGCACGTTTTGCTGCAATGACGAACTCCTTGCCAAGTTCGCCAGAACCAAGTAATAGTATCTTCTTCATAGTAATTATCTATTTCCGTACATTTGATCGTAATATTTTTGGTAGTCTCCGCTGGTAACATCAGCAATCCAATCTTGATTCTCTAAATTCCATTTTATCGTCTTCACGATACCATCAGCAAACTTCGTTTCTGGATACCATCCAAGTTCTTCCTTTATCTTACTAGGATCAATCGCATAGCGCTGATCATGCCCGAGACGATCGGCGACGAAGGTTATTAGTTCATCATTTATCCAACTGATGTCAATATCACCATCAGCATCCTTCTGTTGTTTCTTAAGAACACGACGCAGATTCTTATCCGTTGCCATCATGTCATGAATTGTCTTTATTGTAAGTTTAACAATATCGATATTTTTCATCTCATTATGGCCCCCGACATTGTATACTTCACCTTCTCGTCCCTCACGTACAACAAGGTCTATAGCCTTACAGTGGTCTTCAACATAAAGCCAATCGCGCACATTGTCGCCCTTACCATAAACGGGGAGTTTCTTTCCTTCTAATATATTATTGATGATCAACGGTATGAGCTTTTCAGGGAAATGATACGGACCGTAGTTGTTTGAACATCTTGTAATAGATACCGGCATGTGATATGTGTCATGATAAGCCATCACGATAAAATCAGCACTGGCCTTGGAAGAGCTATATGGACTATGGGGACAAAGCGGTGTATACTCATGGAAGAAACCTTCCTCGCCAAGAGCACCATAGACCTCGTCTGTACTCACCTGATGGTATCGCTTACCTTTCTTCCATACAGGATAGCCTGTTTCATCTTTTCCTATTACCCAGGCACGACGTGCGGCATCAAGAAGGTTCTGCGTTCCAAGAATGTTTGTCTCAAGAAAAAGTTGCGGATTTTCAATTGAACGGTCTACATGACTTTCTGCAGCAAAATTTACCACATAGTCAATATCGTTTTTTTGAAAGAGACGGTCGGCCAACTCACGGTCACGTATATCACCACGCACAAACACGCAACGTTCGTTGTCTATATCATCCTTTATTGTGCCTAGATTTCCTGCATAGGTCAACAAATCAAGCACAATTACCTTTATATCTTCCTCTTTGTATTTACGGTTGAGGAGATACTTGATGAAGTTGGCGCCGATAAAACCGGCAGCTCCAGTAACGAGATAAGTCTTCATATTGTCATGTTTTTTGGCGTTTCATTAAAAATTCGCGCCTATTGTTTTTACTATTAATAAAATCTCTATATTGCTTACCGCTCATTTGAGGGTTATGACCTCGCAATCAGTAAATTTGTTTCCTTCGATAGTGAGGCGCACAATAGTGCGTTCCTTATGCCATCCTTGTATACCGGCGGCTCCAGGGTTTATATGCAGTAAATTCAGCGTCTTGTCGTACTTAACCTTGAGTATATGGCTATGACCGCTTATGAAGAGTTGGGGAGGCATAGTATATATCTGTGACCTTATACTTGGGTCATAATTACCAGGGTAACCACCAATATGCTTCATTAACACATCAATGTCTTCGCATTTAAAGCGCAGTGTCTCACGATACATTAGACGTAGATCACCACCATCACAATTGCCACAAACAGCACGAAAAGGTCTGAAATCACTTAGTCTTTCTGCAATTTCCATCGAACCTATGTCACCAGCGTGCCATATTTCGTCACATGGCTCGAAGTAATGAATGTATTTATCGTCCCAAAAAGAGTGAGTATCACTGATTATTCCTATCTTCTTCATTCCTAAGATTAGTCGATGTTCAATACTTTTTGTATGAACTTCTTTATATACGCTTCTGTTGCTTCTAGTCCAAGCAATGATGTGTTAATACACAAATCATAGCTTGAGCTGTCTCCCCACTTCTTTCCTGTATAATAATTATAATATGTTGAACGTTCTTTCTCTCCGTTTTCAATTATTTTCAACGCTGCGTCTTCGTTACATTCTTTACGTTTGCATATCTCAGAAACTCGGTCAGAAAGGTTTGCCGTAATAAAGATATTAACAACATTTTCATAGTCCCTAAGAACATAGTCTGCGCAACGCCCAACAAAGAGACATGACCCTTCGTTAGCTAAACGACGAATGGTGTCACTTTGAAACTTGAACAAGCCTTCCTGCGAGAAATCGTTGTCGTAAAAGCTACCATCCCCAACGAATGGTGTATGCAGATGGAAAAGCGAATGGAAAAATCCCTTCTGCTCGTCATTCTGCTCAAAGAACTTTTCGCAAAATCCGCTTTCCTTTGCAGCAATGGTGAGCAGTTCGCGATCATAAAAGCCACATTTGAAATCATCGGCCAACATTTTTGCTATAATTCTTCCTCCACTACCTATTTGGCGACCGAGGTTGATTATTATCTTCTTATTGTTCTCCATTTGCCGTCATTTTATGTTGTTTTTTAAATTTCTTCGTATATGCAATCATCATTACCACAGTAACCACTTCTGCAACAATATCAGATATAGGCATCGACCACCAAACACCATCTACCCCTAAGAAAGGAGGTAAAATAAGCAGCATGGGGAAAAGAAAAAGCATCTGCCTTGACAATGAGAGAAACATGCTAACTTTAGCCTTGCCTATACTCTGAAAAAAGTTTGTTATAACCATTTGTGAGCCAACAAGAAAGAATGCAGCCATCATAATCCGCATTCCATTTACCGAAAGGTCTATAAGCTCACGATCTGATGTAAAAAGCCGAGCACACGGCTCAGGCATAAGTTCTGCAACAATAAAGCCAACTGAAGTTATACACGTCCCTACAATTATGGCAAGTTTAACAACCTTCATCAGACGATCTAACTTTAATGCCCCATAGTTGTAGCCTGCTATTGGTTGCATGCCTTGATTTAATCCCATGTTGACCATAACAAATATAAAGCATACTTTATTGGCTATGCCATAAGCACCAACTGCCAAGTCACCAGAATAGTGAAGCAATCCCTTGTTTATGAATATAACAACAATACATGCACACACATTCATAGAAAAGGGTGATAATCCGATACCAATAATATGGCTTACAATATCTTTTTTCAGCCGATATATTCCATGCCTCAAATGCAAGAGTTCACTCTTGCGGCTGAAAATCCACATTTGCCAAACAAGTGCAAGTATCTGCGAAATAATTGTAGCATAAGCGGCTCCGCGTATTCCCAAATTCAACGGATAAATGAAGATGGGATCAAGAATGGTGTTCATAACAACAGTAAATATTGTTGCATACATTGCCTGCCTAGGTTTTCCTGCTGCACGTAAGACTGCATTCATACCGAAATACATATGGGAGAAAACATTACCAAGCAATACAATGACCATATAGTTTCGTGCATAAGGTATCGTTTGTTCACTAGCACCAAAGAAGTAAAGAATCGGATCTAAGAACAACAAAGCAATAACACTGAAGGCTATACCGATAATGAGATTAAGCGTCACTGTATTACCAAACACTTTTTGCGCTGTAGCATAGTCTTTCTGCCCTAGTTTTACTGATATACATGTTGAAGCACCTACCCCCACGCCTGCACCGAAAGCCGCAGCAAGGTTCATGAAAGGAAAGGTCAAGGCTAATCCGCTAATAGCCAAAGGACCTACTCCTTGGCCAATAAATATACTGTCAACCATATTATAAAGCGAAGAAGCAGTCATCGCTATTATAGCTGGCAGAGAATACTGTACAAGCAGCCGTCCTACAGGTTTTGTTCCTAATTCTAATGTTGCTTTATTGTTCATTTCCATTTACTTTGTATCATGCGAAATGCAGATTAATCAAAATTGAACACGTTGTTATTGCTTTCATCAAGATTTTCTTTTTCTTCAGCTTTTACCTTCGGAGGATTTTTCAACTGCCCTTTTTCATCAAACATTCCATAGGTAGTTCGCAACACTATAAATTCCGTGCGCCTATTAAGCTGATTGCATATTTTTTGTTTTTCTTTGTCGAGTTTTTTAATGAAATCCTCAGTCAATACATCATTTTCCTTTAACCAAGGATATTTCTCAGTGAGTTTCTTTCGTATAGTCTTAGGCTTCTGCTTGCCATACCCCATTGGAGTAAGTCTATCGGAAGCGATACCTTTCCCTATCAAATATCTGACAACTGCCTCAGCTCGTTTCTGCGATAGTTGCTTGTTATATTTTTCACTTCCCTTATAGTCGCAATGAGCACTAAGTTCTATTGTTACATTCGGATTCTCATCCAAAAGTTTCACAAGTTCATCAAGAGCTGTTGCTGACTCGCTACGTAGAGTATACTTATCAAAATCATAAAATATATTGTCTATAAGCACTGGGACGCGTATAGAAGCCAGTGGGAATTGAAGCACTTTATCATCAGACTCGCCAGTATCTTGTATTCGCACTTCTTCTTTATGATTGAGATATCCTTTGCTGGAGGCAAGCAATAAATAATCTACATCTGGACTCACTACTTCTGTAAAAGAACCGTCACCTTTAACGCTAACCTTCTTGTTTGTTCCGTCATTACCGACAATATAAACCTGTGCTGCAGGAAGCTCATAACCTTCCATTTCATAAACCCAACCTGTTATAGTATGTACTATTTCAGGATTTTCAAAACTGTAAATATGATCCCAACCACGTGCATCACCACGGTTTGAAGAGAAAAAGCCACGATTGTGAGGTCCTTCAAAAGTCATTCCGAAATCATCAGCTTGCGAATTCAGCGGATAACCTGGATGCTCCAGTTCTACTTTCTTACCAGTTTTGTCCAATCTTGCTATGAATATGTCCAGCCCACCTAAGCCAGGATGACCATTACTCGAGAAATAAAGGTCTCCATTTGGACGAAAAGTAGGAAATTCCTCATCACCAGAAGTGTTTATAGGTTCGCCCAAATTCTCTACTCCTCCCAATCCGTTTGCAGTAATTCTAGCGCGCCATATATCTAGACCACCTTTTCCTCCCGGCATATCTGACGTAAAATATAACCATTCCCCATCAGGAGAAACTGCTGGATGAGCAAAGCTAGACAATGTGTCGCGTGTTATCTCTAGTTTTGTTGACTTACCCCATGCGGCATCTGAGCGGTTGCTTGTCACAATCGTAGCAAAACGAGGATATGAAGCATCGCTTTGACATTGAGTAAGATACATCACTCGTTGATCTGGAGAGAAGCAACAAGCCCCCTCGTCATCATCAGTATTCAGTCCAGATGTAATTTTCTGCGGACGCCCCCAATGCCCTTTCTCATCTTTCTGTGAATAGAAAATATCCGCGTTTTTGGTCCCCGTAATACCACTAATTTCACCACCTTCAGCTTCATTGCGTGTTGAAGAAAAAAAGAGTTGGTCGTACTGATCGCCACAAAACATTGGTGAATAATCAGCACGGCGTGAATTAAAGATGTCCATCTTTTTCACAATGTAACGCGAACCACTATCCTTAATGTCTTTTGCTGTAAGAGCCGACTGCAGACCAGCTATTGCCAACTGATTGTTTGGCATAGAGTCCAACACGTTTCTGAATTCCACTTCTGCTTCCTTATAGCTACCATTCTTTAGGAGAGCACGGGCATAGTCAACATGCATCAATAGACTATCAGCCTTGTAACGTATCGCATTTTTGTAGGCAGCAATAGCCTTACCATTCGCATTAATACGATCGTAGCAGTAAGCCATTCGTGAGGAATATTTTCCACGCAGCGCTTTTTCATTTGCTTTCGTTTTTGTATATGCTTGTTTATATTGAGCCGCTGCATCATAATACTCGCCAAGCGCAAGGTACTTTTCCCCTTTCTTAAAATTACGGTCTGCTCCACACGAAACAAAAAAGGTAAGCATACCTAGCATGAATACAATGCATACAAACGAAGCATACAGCCCCGAGTTAGCATTAGACTTTATATGTACGCCTTTGTTTTTCGTCATAATATTTATCTAACGAATTTTCCCGTGTTTTATTGTGCAAACGGCTTTCTAAACTGACAACCTTCACGCCATCTGCTACATCCGAAAGAGCTTTTTCCACGTATTACCGTTCCTTTTCCGCAGATAGGACAGACTTGACCCTCCCTAATCTTTAGCGTTTCCGTTTTGGGTTCCGCCTTTCGTGACGTCCTTTTGGGCTTTTTCTTAAGTTCCTCATCCGTAAGGATTGTTACATGACGATTTTGGTTATCTGTCAGCACATCGTGTACGATTGTGTTTATTTGCACTTTCAATTCATTAACGAACTGCACAGGATTATATTTATTATGCTCGATGTCACGAAGTTTTTTCTCCCATATTCCTGTCAATTCACAACTTTTTAGCAATTCTTCCTTTATAAGGTCTATAAGTTCAATACCTGTCGCTGTAGCCACAAGGTTCTTACGTTCCCGTCTTATATAACGCCGTTTGAATAGGGTCTCAATTATTCCTGCTCGTGAAGAAGGGCGACCTATGCCGTTTTCTTTAAGCGCAGCACGCAGCTCATCGTTTTCTACGAATTTACCTGCCGTTTCCATTGCACGCAATAGTGTTGCTTCAGTATAGAATTTTGGAGGAGTGGTATATTTTTCACTTAACGTTGGAGTATGCTGTCCACTCTCTCCAACAACAAACGTTGGCAAAGTGCGCTCTTCTTCAATGGCTTTAGCCTCTTGTTCGTTCAATGCATTCGAATCATTGTCTTTTGCATATACATTTCTCCATCCTGGCTCTAGTATCTGTTTCCCTGATACCTTAAATTCAACTTCGCCAACACGTCCTACAACAGTTGTTGTAGCAAACTTACAATCAGAATAGAACACACTAATAAAGCGGCGTGTAACTAGATCATAAACATGGCGTTCCATATCACTCAGCCCTTGTTCAGGAACTCCCGTTGGAATTATGGCATGATGATCTGTAACCTTTGACGTGTCAAACACTTTTTTTGATTTCTTAAGCGGTTTTCCCCTAAGTTCTTGCGTTAGGTGTTCATAACCTTTGATGCCATTAAGTATTCCTGCACATTTTGGATAAATGTCATCACTCAGATATTGTGTATCAACACGTGGATAGGTTGTCAATTTGCGCTCGTATAGTCCTTGTATAATCTTCAAAGTCATATCGGCACTCATTGAAAATTTTCGATTACAATCAACCTGCAGTGAAGTAAGATCATAAAGCTTAGGTGGAGCTTCTGTTCCGTTTTTCTTTTGGACATCTGCTACATTGAACTGTTTATCTTCAATTGTCTTAAATGCTTCCTCACCTTCCTCCTTGCTCATAAACCGACCTTTGGTTGCTGTAAAAGTGGTTTTACGATATACCGTCGCAAGCACCCAATATGGTTCTGCCACGAATTTGTCTATTTCCTTCTGACGATTGACTATTAACGCAAGAGTTGGAGTCTGAACGCGTCCTATCGACAATACTTGGCGATTCTGACCATACTTAAGCGTGTAGAGACGTGTAGCATTCATACCGAGAATCCAGTCGCCAATGGCACGACTAAGTCCAGCCATGTAAAGAGATTGATAATTTTCTTGCGGCTTAAGACTTCTAAATCCCTCACGTATGGCCTCGTCTGTCATAGAAGATATCCAAAGACGACTTACAGGACATTTAGCACCCGCCTTTTGCATTACCCAACGTTGTATAAGTTCACCCTCTTGCCCAGCATCGCCACAATTTATTATACTATCAGCATGCTGCATCAAACGCTCTATAATAGAAAATTGTTTCTCTATCCCCTTGTCGTCAATGAGCTTTATTCCGAAACGGGATGGGATCATCGGCAAAGAGGAAAGACTCCACCTTTTCCACATTGGGGTATAGTCATCCGGTTCTTTAAGGGTACACAAATGACCGAAGGTCCATGTCACTTGATAACCATTCCCTTCCATATACCCGTCATGCGAACTATTCGCCCCTATAATACGGGCTATGTCCTTAGCCACGCTGGGCTTTTCGGCTATGCAAACTATCAAAGCTTATCTTGTATTTTTTTCAAAAAAGCACACTACTACTTTTCATACACATTCATTATCTCTACCACATAAAAATCGTGATATCCACCTTTACCTTCACCATACCACTGTGACAGATCAGCATCAATAAAAGCATTTGGCTTTATTGCATCTTTGTATAGTTTTCGACATTCAAGTGTAAGGCGTGCCTCCTTAAGGACAACACTTCCGTCTTCGGTTTCCACAGGCGTAAGCCCTGTTTCTTGGACTTTATTGAAATCCCTACCAGACTTAGAGCCACAGAAGTTGTAAACATTGCGCATCTCCGGATCATTACCGAGAAAAGAAAGCGTCAAATTCTCGCAATTTTCTATAAAATCGTGTGTATAACGTTCGGGACGGACAAATACTACAGCTACAGGCTTATTCCATAACCATCCAATACAACCCCACGAAGCGGTCATCATATTTAACTTATCAATTGTTCCTGCAGAAACAAGCATCCATTCCTTACCTATCGCCTCAAAGAAATTATCAGAGAGTTGTTTGGGGTTTATTTTTTTCATATTTTTTTATTCTCCTTTGTTTTTCAAAATGCAAAAATACTCATAATAAACGAGAAAAAGTAATACCGACAACGATAAATTTAAAATCAGCATTACTATAAATACGACTTCAATTGCCATGAAGTTTAAAACAAAAGTCAATGTTTTAATTCATAAGAAAAAAAGCGATTTTTACTTACACAATATTGCATATTCCAAGCAAAACAAGTAACTTTGCAAACATGTTAGAAAGAGTAATTTGACAAGCCACTTTACTATATTGACTAGCACATTTCAAAAAGAAGAAAAGCAACTAATAAACAAGCAATGGCACATCATAGTTTAGATTCATTAGACAAGAAAATCCTTAAGCTTATAGCAGAAGATGCAAGAATACCCTTTCTAGAAGTAGCAAGGGCATGCAACGTTAGCGGAGCAGCGATACACCAACGTATCCAAAAGCTCACAAACCTTGGAGTTATTAAAGGTTCTAAATTTATTATTGACCCAGAAAAAATTGGGTACGAAACTTGCGCATACGTTGGACTAAATCTTAAACATCCTGAGAATTTTGACAATGCTGTTGAAGCCTTGGCACGTATTCCAGAAGTTGTAGAATGCCATTATACAACGGGAGATTATGACATGTTCATAAAAATATATGCGCAGAACAATCACCACCTGCTCAATATTATACACGACCGGTTACAACCGCTCGGACTTGCACGAAGTGAAACAATAATCTCCTTCAACTCTGCATTTAACCGTCAACTTCCTATCATAGACACAACAGACGAAGATGAAGAAGACGACGAAGAAGAAAACAAGGAGTAAGGCAACTTAACTCAACAAAAATATAGGATTAACAAAATTAAATTACCCTTTGGCTTTTAGCTTGTGCTTATCTGCCAAAGGGTAATTTGTATATTATACTAGACACATAACGTTCTAATATACTCCTACTTATGAACAAAAAGACTTTCGCTTTCATATTTTAATAAACAACATCACTGTATTCATACGAAGAAAGCACTATTTAAATTAAATTATTCTAAATTTTTCACAGAACAAGACTTATCTAGAAGTATTCTTGCCTGCAACAATACTATGTTGGTTCGCTTTATTTGTCCCGATAAACAACACTTTAAGAGTTCCCGCACGACGCAAAGCTTGTTTTACCTCCATAACTGTTTTCATATCCGCATTGCGGTCTGCAGCAATAGCCACAGTCATCTGCTGTGCATCTTCTGGCGAGAACCGATTACGCCTTTCTGCCAGATAGTCTATCAATTGGTCTACACTGACGAGTTGGCCATCTACTTGTATTCTACAGCTATCAGAAGAATTCATTGAAAGCTGGCCTATATAAATATGTATCACAGATGATTTTTTCGCAAGTTTAGAAAGCTCATGCCCTTCTGGTACGCGATACTTCACTTTAACTTCCTCCTGTCTCATGTGAGTTACTATAATAAAGAAAAACAACACTGAGAAGATGAGGTCCGGTAAAGAGGCAGTGTTTAATCCTGGCACCTGACGATTACGACGCTTTATTATCATTATCTTATGTTTTTCCTATTCAACATTCTCCATTACTCTTTGCGGATAGAGTTTGTCTATATTTAAACGTTCATATTGCGAGCACTGCGCATAAGGCTTGTGATAAAGTTTGATTGCACATTTCCGACGTAACGACGCATAAGCGCTACCCACTGCATCTATTACACCGTAGTAGTCATTGTAACACGTTGACGAGCGCATTGTTATATTAACTATATGTGTTGCACGACTCTTACTATTCTCTACGAATTTTTCAACATTCTTAGTAAGTTCTTCTACTGCTATGACTTTACCGTCAGAAGTTATACGTCCGCTTTCACTTATAGTTATTTCAAGCACATTACGACTATCCATTTCTGTTATCTGTATCTCGTGCTTATTGTCGACAGGGGACAATTGACGTTGGATACCTTTGTTTGAATCCATTGATGAAATTACCAAAAAGAAGACAAGCAAAATGAACGAGATGTCTGCAGTAGATGTCGTATTCAAGCCTGGAACATTCCGCTTTCTACGCTTTTTTATAATCATATAATTTGTGTTTTGACTTTATATATCTAGCCTTACCTTATTATATATAATAGAGAATCATTTTCTCCTTCTGAAGGATAATGTTACAGATATTACACTTACTGCAATAAGTAAAAGCATCGTATTGATAAACATATCCGTGA
This sequence comes from bacterium, assembly GCA_963661195.1. Taxonomy (GTDB): domain Bacteria; phylum Bacteroidota; class Bacteroidia; order Bacteroidales; family Bacteroidaceae; genus Prevotella. The sequence continues at coordinate 42,461 of CAVLBD010000002.1, read as the reverse complement.
GATGCAACCATAACCTATCGGAAAATATATGTCCGTTAACCTTCAACGGTTCTGAAGAGCCGAAACAAAAAGTAACAACAAGACACAAAATCACCAAGATTGCAGTACCCAAACAAATCCCAACAACCGGAATTCCATTCTCGAACGTTTGCCTATCACGCTTCTTATAACCACGAACTATAGAAACAACAAGTGTAGCCAATGCAAATGCCAATATGAAATAGAGAAAAATCAGAAGAACATCTGTAAGAAGCGGCGCATTGTATTCTGGCTCAAATATATAAGGCATATTATAGCCAACAAAATAGAATAAGCAAAAGACTATAAACGTAATAGCAACTATACCTAACAATATGCGATGCGTTATAGCCTCTGTCTTCTGACTACTAAAATCAAATTTCTTCATCAGCTTCCTCCTAAACATCTTGATGCTTACTAGCGTTCTTATATTTCATTATAGATTCCAACAAAGAGATTGCCGACTCTTCCATCTGACTTGTTATATGGTCAATCTTCGAAAGGATATAGTTATAGAAAAGCTGAAGTATCAGTGCGGCAATGATTCCAAATATGGTAGTAATTAGGGCCACCTTCATTCCTGATGCCACAATTGTAGGACTAATGTCTCCCGCTTGTTGTATCTGTTCAAATGCCATCACCATACCTATAACAGTACCAAGAAAACCCAGTGATGGGGCTGCAGCTATAAAAAGCGTTATCCAAGAGCATCCACGTTCAAGCTTCGCGGCCTCAACAGCACCATAGCTTGACAACGTACGTTCAATATTATCTAATGAATCATCTATATGATCAAGTGCACGCAAAGCTAATGCTGCAACAGGACCACGGGTTTCACGACTCAATGCCTTTGCTCCGTCTACATCTCCAGTTGAAAGTTTGTCGTCCAAGTCATGCATCATCTTTTTTGCATTTGTCTCACTAAGCGTAAGATATATTATACGCTCTATACAAAACGCCAAGCCAAGGACAAGAGCCATAGCAACAAGCGACATAAAACCAGCCGAACCTTCTATAAACTTTGTTTTCAACAATTGGTGGAAGCTCTCAGGTTCTTCATCATCCAAAGCATCCAACTGATTGTCAAGTGCGACACTGTCGGTAATATCTTCACCTGTTGCAGATGTTGCGGAAGCTGTATCCAGTGCAACTACATTAGCTATAGCCTGAACTGTGTCTTTCTCAGCTACTGCCGATATTTGGACAACCGAAACAGACAGCAAAGCAATGAGTACGACAATCTTTTTTGATAAAAATCTTAGCATTTTATAATCTTAATATATTTACAGATTGAAATTAACAGGTATGCAGAAATACGTGAGACATGGCTTGCCTTTTTCTTCGCCTGGCTTCCATTTAGGCATAAGTTTAACCACGCGAAGTGCTTCATTATCAAGTAACGGATCTACGCCTTTTACTATTTTCACTTCAGACACAGTACCGTCTTTCCCAATTATAAAGCCAACAGTAACTATTCCTTGAATCTTTTGCGCTATTGCCGCTTTAGGATATCTCAACTGACGGGTTATCCATTTCATAAATTCAACCATACCGCCAGGAAATTCAGGCAGTCGCTCTATTACGCGTAAATTGAGAGGATTGTCGTTCATGTCGGTTGCAACAGGTGCTTGTGCCGTAGTTTTATTGTTTTCGTCTTCCGTAGAAAGTCCGTTATCACTCTGTCCCAAGCCATTATCTGCCTCACCACTCTTTTGTTCTAGTTTTGTTGAAACATCCGTATCTGGTAATTTCTCCACAACCTTTATCTTTTCTGTAATAGCTTTTGAAGTCTTACCTGGCTTAAGATAGGCTATCATATCGTCTTTCTTCCTTTCCAAAGGCAACAACTCCTCATCCTGCACAAGATCATCACTATTCACATCATAGTCACTAGACACCTTACCACCTGTACGGTATTCCATCGCACAATAGAATGCAGCAAGAGCTACTACAAGCCCCAATAGAAAACCCGTACCGCGATTAGGGGTAATATCTATGGTAATCCTTTTTCTTGCCACTGACTTCTTTACTTTTTCATATACAACTCGCAAAGTTAATGCATTTTTCTCTTTTACACATCCATAGCCTCGCAAAATTCATTTCTTTAACTTTTCTGCAATATCTCATATCTTGCAAAATACAATTCTATAGCTATTCAGTATTCATCGACAACGCCAATATGTTTGCAGCCGTAAATAACACGTTTTTTGGCATGTTTACTTGGCAAACAATATACAGACCACGATTTTTCTATCAAAAAACATAGTTTTTATCTCAAAAACAACAAATATTACATGGATTTATATTTGCACAAATACTTTTTTTTCATAACTTTGCGAACATAGAAAAACATCCAACAATAAACTATGACTCTTTGTTCATCTGTAGTGATATAGAGATATTTGAACAACAAATTTAATATTATGAACGAAACTAGAAGAACAAAAATGGTAATCAACGAGTGGAAGTTTGCTATACGCATACTGCACACGACATGGCCTTACGTTGCATTGGTCATATTAAGCATCGGCTTACTATCCACATCGTAGAATTGTGTGGAAACTTAATGTCATTCATACTGGGCAAGAAGCCTTGTCTTGACAAAACCACACTAAAGAAATTCATCGGAATATTACTCATAAGTTATACATACGCATCTTAAATAAGTTAATTTTTTTATTGTAGATTAGATAAACCCCGAAGGCGTCGAGATGACTGCCTCTGGGGTTTTTCATTTTACTTTTCTTTCTTTTTTAGAAAGTACTATACCATAAAATCTATCGTGCCATTATAATGTGAGCCTAACGCCAGCTATTACCCAAGTTCCCGGCTGGGGAACATTGCCGTAGTCAACATAAGTCTTGTCGAAGATATTGTTTGCTTCTACATAAACACTATAAACGGGTTTGTCCCATGACACACGAGCATCAAAAATGGAATAGGGAGAATATTTCTGCAATACCCCATCCAAATCTTTATATGTTCCTGTACGTTGTTGGAAACGATAGTTTATTCCTACGTGCAAATTTTCCACAGGCTGCAACATCAAGCCAGCAACAACTTTGTGACGCAGATACTCTAGAGCATACTGCGATATTAGATTGCTTTCAAGTTCCTTATCTTGATAGACGTAGTTATAGGATACTTTCAGCGTCTGCAAAAAGCGTTGATGTGGCAACAACGTAAGAAAATCAAGGTTAACACTAGCTTCAATACCATTAGCATTAAGCTTTGTATGATTAACCGACTGCCATACTGCATCTTCTCCTGCTGATGTATCCATAATCCAGTCTATCATATTCTTACCATGATGGTGATAGGCGGAAAATGCCCCTGTTATACCTGATGAAGCATACTTCACACCGGCCTCAAGACTACTCATTTCTTCTGGTTTGAGATACTTGTCAGCTTTATGCCCACCTACGCTATAATAAAGTTCCGTGAACGATGGCATGCGCAATGAGGTGTTAAACGAGGCATAAACCTTCCAGTTTGCACCTATACGGTAGCTGGCGTCAATTCCAGGATAAACCTTGAACGGCATTTCGTTCCACGTATTCTTTACTGTAACAAGACCGGCAGAAAGAGTAAAATTACGCAAAAGTACATTATGTTCAAGATAGAAACTTATGTTACTGCGGTTCAGTCCTACAGTATATTGCCTGTCTGTTCCGTGTATATCTCTTGGTTTATTGAGAGGTTCTCCCAATGTTGTACTTACAATATCCTCATTACGAAACTCTGCTCCGAATGCCGTTCTACCGAGGACCCAATCAAAATAGTTGTTTAAGTTTATGCCAACAACATCGGTACGATGGTAATTGAACTTCACGCTTTCCTCGTTTCCACGATAAAACTCAAAGCGGTCTTGATTCCTGTTCCAGTAAACAGATGGTCTAAAATGGAACTTTCCACCTTTTGTCTCAGCTTGTATTGCCGTCATCCACTTGGTTGTCTTCTCAAACTGGTCGTCACTCTTTACACTATAGAAAGTGTTTGAACCAAAACCTTTGGTTGTGACGCCAGCATGCCACGAAACATCCACGCTTTTGTCGGAGTACCATCCTTGATAGAGAGCCTTTCCACCTTCAAGGTCTGTATTAAGGTGTCCTGCTTTGTTACGCAGATATCCATCGCTACGGGTATAGCTACCGCTAACTTGATTGTTCCAATGACCAGATGCCCAGTTTCCACGCACTCCTGCGGAAAGATAGCCATACGAGCCGGCTTCAAGACGTGCGTCAAGACTTGTTTTGGATGACTTGCGTGTAACGATGTTTATCGCTCCCATCATGGAAGATGCACCATATACACGCCCTGCCGCCCCCTCAAGAACCTCAATACGCTCTATGTCGCTAAGCTCAACAGGAAAATCGAAAGTGTTGTGACCAGTCTGTGGGTCGCAAATGTTTATTCCGTTCAGCAGTACTGTGATTTGCTCCTGTGTTCCTCCGCGCACCGAAACATCAGTCAGCGCACCTGCCGGACCTTTCTGTCGGACATCAACCCCGGCTACATACTTTAGCAAATCATTGACACTCTGTACTGGCGCAGCGGCAATCTCCTTGCGATCCAGTACGTTAACAATTCTCGCTGCCTGACCGTTTGTCAGGGGAGCACGGGAGCCGGTAACATCCACCCCATCGAGCGTTGTAATCCTTTCGCTCGTAAAGGCTGTGGTGTCGGCCAGTTCAATGCGGGTGCTGATACTGTTGGCTTTAGCATTCTGCAGTGTAGCCACACTTAACGTTCCCACAATGACAACCTTTCCCATGCAGGCAAAGAGAGCATAAGGGCGGTTCGAGAAATGCTTGAAACACATAGTCTCCTGCCTGAAAGAACTTGTCTTGTACATATAAATTTATTAAACTTTGTTTCTGCTTGCCCCGCGTGGGCAAACAATTTTGCAAAGGTAATGCATTAAGGACAAAACAAAGAGATATTTGCAAAGAAAAAGCCCCGCCTTCCCATTATCGGGAAAGCGGAGCAAAGAGAAAAACTTTCTGTTGGCTGCGGATTTTTTAATTAGTGTCTTTCCTGATATTCGACTACAATATAGCCGCAGCGTTGAAAAAACATATATAAAATAGTTATTTCACAACAACTTTTACAGTCTTACCATTTGAGTATTTCACAATGTTCAAGCCCTTTACTGGAGCTGCAACAAGGCGGCCGTCAGCAGTGTAGCGGGCTATGACTTTCAGTTCGTCTACTCCTGCAAGTTCGCTAATACCTGTTGTACTAGAGCCATCGGCCAAATTCACGAATACTGTAGCGGAAGGTGTCAGTGATGAAGTTGATTCAACAGAACTGAACATGAAGTTTGAAACAACATTGTAAGCATAGTCTTCAAATCCGTAGTCATACAGGTCTGTAAATGTATAGCTTGTGGTTGCAGAATCTGTCTCTACTTGATCAAGCCATGTCAGTATCTGATCACCCTTTGCCACTTTCTGCGTTACCTTAATCTTGTCTAAGATGAAAGGAGCTGCAGAATAAGAGTAGAACCTAATATTTGCACGCTTTCCTCCTTCGGGCAGATAATATACGCCATCAATTATTCCGTCATTTGGCACGGTAAGATAATATGACTTACTACCGACACGAACAACAAGGTTGTCATCTGTTGTAGCCTTTCCTGCCAATTCTAGTTTGAATGTAGCGTCGTGCCTCAAGTCAAGTTCCGGAGTCTTTATCTCACCACCACTGTAATAGTCGCCTTCAGCACCAAGCATTCCAACAGAAGCAGTATTGTTGTCACCAGTCCAACCAGGATATTGTGTATAAGCATCAAGTGACGTTGTTGAAGAGTTGCCAAGTGGCATTGCATCATCGGCGCTTGTGCCTGTTGTAACGGAAGCGTCAATCTTTGAGAAGTCTTCATCAAGAACTGGATAGTCCTCATAATCCCTATCTGCCGTGTTTACACCATAGCAAGTAACCGTATAACTTGTAGCCTTTGGAGCCTTTTCCCAGTTTGCAGTAAACGAGCCTCTGCTGTCAATGTCAGTTGCGTCAAGAGCTTCAGGAGCGGCAACACCAAGTGCATGAATGTATTTTCTGTCGGAGAAAATACTTACGAAATGAGAACGCACTCCGTAATAATATTCTGTGTTAGGATCAAGCCTTGTAAATGTATAATATGTCTTTTTGGTCGTGTCATAAAAGGTGTAGTTGTCACCGTATTCCATAGAGTTCGCGCCTTCAACAAGTTTCCATTCAAAAGTGGGAGCTGCTGTGATGTCTATATCATCAACAACGAAATAAGCACCATCATTGAGACCAACTGCCCTTATTCTCCATTGAGTAGCCTCAAGTTTTGCAAATTTGGAGTATTCTTCAGCCAATTTGATTGTATCACCTTTTTTCCAAAAACCTGAAGCATAGAATTCACCAAGCTCTTTCCAACCATTATCCGTTTTGTAATCGATATACAATCCACCATCAACATAATATTGTGCATACGGGTCTGTTTTGTCAACACTCTCGTCTATCGTACGAAGATAGAAATTAAGCTGCTTGTAAACATTGCCGTTTGTCGGGAAAGTAATGCTTTCTCCTTCTTTGAGTTTAAGACCTTTTGATGAATTGTTGCCCTCGTTATCAGAAAATTCCGTACTTGTGGAAGAAAAGCCTTCAGGTATCGTTGCATTTTCAAAGTCTGCAGCAAATGTAGTGTCTTTGTCTGAAGTATAATTCTTCGTATATAAATCAATATAATAATTGAACGCCTTGCGCACTGGCTGCCATTCAATAGTAAACTCATCCTTCTTGAAATCGGTAATGCCGTTTATTGCTGGGCTTGCTATAAAAGATGCTGAAGTTGTTACCTCGATATCATCCAAAGCAAGCGCACCTTCTGTTGCGAAACAGATGTAGCCACCATTGTCAGCTGAGAAGTTTTTAAAGGTATATGTCACCTTCTGCCAACCTTGGTTCTCATAAATACGCTCATCATACTGCATGTTTTCGTCATCAGTTTCTGAGTATTCTGTACTCTCATAACCGCCAACGCATGCCATTATGCTGAGAGAAGAACCTGTTAACTTGGCATATCCTGATTCTGTTCTTATTATTGCCGGCAATGCTTTTACCTTACATGTAACGGTGATGTCACCTGAGTAATCGCCCAATGGTGTGCAGATATATGCGTAATCCTGAGGATTGTATGTCTTTATCGCTACCGCACCTCCTGCAGAATATACGAAATTACCGAACCAAGTGCCGTCTTTCGTCAAAGAATTGTCTATATAAATACCGTTGGGAGAATAACCGGAGTAAGAGCACGCCAACATTTGAGTTGTGTCAGGCTTGTCTACTGTTCCTTTAGTCATGTTTGAAAAGTCCTCGTCAACGAGTATCACTTCAGTCTTGCTAGAAGCCTTTTCCGGTGTTGCTTTCAGAGCTTCTGCTTTAAATGCCTTATCACTTATAGACCTTTTAAAGTTTTGGCGATGTTCCGCAGTTTTCACCTCAAAACGTTTTGTTATGACATTGTCGGCAAATGCCGTTCCTGCCAAAGCCAAGGCTATTGCTGCCGCCGAGATAATAGGAGTAAGTTTTCTCATGTGCATGTGTCCTTTTGTAAATGTTGAGTTCCCTTTATTAAATACCGAATAGAGCATACGTTGAACCCTGCCGTAGCTTTTCAGTTTCTTTCTTTTCGCTTGCAAAATTAAACGAACTGAAAGACAAAACAGTAGTTTAACTTTCTATTCATGTCTTAATTCATGAAAAAAGTCATTGGAAATGTATTAAATTTAACATTCCAATGACTTATTGCTTATTTCGATACATTCAAGACTACGTATTGAAAGGATAACACTCAACAAACCTACAAAGCGTTTTTCTCCGTTTCTCTGGCCATATGCTGGTAGGCAGAGGGCGAAAGTCCTGTGGAATTCTTAAACAATGCCCCGAAACTTGTCCTTGACTTGAAGCCTACACTCTCGGCTATACCTTCAATTGTCATATTGCGATAGCCTTCTTTCCCGTTAAGACGCCGGCATGCCTCCTTTATACGGTATTCATTCAGTAGTTGGTTGAAGTTTGCACCATATTCCTGATTGATAGCCTGCGAAACATATCGCGACCGACTATGCACAAGTTCGCTAAGCTTATCAATGTTGAAGCCCATTTGATATATTTCTTCAGACGTTTCCATAGCATGTAGAACCCTTTCATATAATTCCTTTGTCTCGTTTTCCGACATGCGACTTCCCTTATATTTAGCTTTTTGCTGCAATTCCTCCCCATCCGCTTCTGCGTTTTTTATTGAATGCAATGGTGGCACTTGCCTTTCAGCAGAAAGCACATTTTTTTCACGTTGTCTACTGGCAGCAGCATCACTTGCGAGCAATTCTACATTTTTCTTGTATAGATGCATATTAGCCAGACGAAGTCTTCTATAGGCACGCAACAGCCGATAGAGAAGAAAGGCTATGACACAAACGACAACTGCTGCAGCCAACAACAGATAAGTCTGTATGCGTCGCCTTTCTGAAAGGCTACGCACCTGTTCGTTTGCTTTGTTCAGCTCCCGGATAAACTTAACGCTTTTTACCGATGCCACCTTTGCCTGACTGAACAATTCTTCCTTTTCCCTAAGATACAAGTATTCATATTTGTGCATATTGGCAGAGTCACCCAACAGTTCATACACAGATGTCAGCGTACTATATAACGACGGAATATAATCTACCGCATTGTATTTACGTGCTATTTCTATTGACTTGTTTATATTTTCGATAGCCTTTTCATATTGACCAGCCCGCACATATATATCGTTGATGCAGTTATTCGTTGACATCACGGCGCGATAAAACAGAGGAGAATTATCTATTTTCGAAAAAGACTGGCGAAAAATCTCCACTGCCGTGCCATAATGCTTAGCCATGTATTCTTCGTAGCCTCGGCAATAAAGCAAAGTATACTGACGATTATTTGTGTTTTTTGCCGTAAGACTTCTATATACTTTAATTTCCTTGCGGATATCATAACGATTTTCTGAGCCAACTAAAAATGTAACCATGTTAGACATTGCAAGATTGGCACTTTCATAATTGCGAAGCTGCAATGAAGAATAGAATGATTTTTTCAACATAGTCATAACTTCGCCCTTTTCCTTTGCATCATCCCCAAGACGCGTTGCCTGCAAAACACTTGCAATACAATTATATATATTGGGAAGTTTTTCATTCACGCCGCTTGATTCCGCCAGTTCCTTGGCTTGCAATAAATACTCATAGGATTTCTTATAGTCATAGTCATTGACCATATATATAATACCTATATTTTGAAAAGCATTTATAATATATTTAAGGTTTTCTTTGTCATCCTTGTTGTCATAATAGCGGTTTGCGACAACGGAATAATATATAAGCGCACTATCATATTGGCACTTTTCAACATAAGTATACCCTTTGTCAATAAGTGTCTTGCTGCTTATGCCCTCAAGTTTGCGAAATTCATCCGACACCCCTTCACGGGCAGAATACGAAGGCAATACTATTGCCAACGCAACAATAACGAATAGAAAGAATTTTGCCATAACATCTACAAAAGTAACGAATGTGGATGTTATGACAAAATTTAAGTTGCACTTTGTTAAATTATTCAGAAAACAATTTACTCAATAGACTTTATTTCACAAAAACTTTTACAAACTTACCATTACTCTGACGAATGAGGTTTATTCCATTTGACGGAGAATTCATAAGTGTACCATCAAGGCGGTAGAACTGGCGGTGTTCTGTTGTGGACTGTGAGGAATCAACACTTTGTATTGCACTTGTTTCACCAAAAACAGAGATTGACTCAGCGTTTACTATATGACCGTCAGCCTTATCTATCAGCATCACAACAAATTCCACGTTGTCATCAACAAGAATATTGTCGGGAAGCGAGAATGTCCTCTCGTCAAAAACAGTTTCCTGCGCCGGAATTGCTTCTGGAATAGAACCGTCTATACCCGACAAATCGTCGACATATCCTCTTGCAACATCTTGAAACCACATCTTCTCCTGCGGGATATATTCACCATACAGTTCATATCCCCCCATAACACCATAGTCTCCATTTGCGTAGGCATTATGTTGACGATAACTCTCATCATTTGGCTGATGAATGTTATTCTCCAATATGCCATAAGCCAAGGCATATTTGTGGTCTACCTGTGCTTCGGCAAATGTTGTTGCAGTCCTTGCCGTCACTGTTCGAGAGGCTTTGCCGAAGAGAACAGAAAGGTTTAGAGTGCAAAAAGCTTCGTCATTTTTTAGGAGTAGCTGACTATAGCGTATAAAGTCACGGGGATCCGATGTTATCATGCGGTTTACAGTTCCTGTGGGCAAGCCACTTCCAAAATATTGGCTAACGTAAGAGTAATAATTGCTAGACATCACATCACCAGAATGTGCCGCAATGCCGATAATTCTGTCTGAATAAAAATTTTTAATTGAATCTAGAGCAACAAGTCCGCGAACACACCATGCGCACCACGTCGCTGTTCCTTCTTCGCAGACTATTTTGCGAGGATAACTCGTCACGGACGAAAGTGCTGAATCACTGTCTCCGTCAGCAGTCACCGTTACTTTATAAGCTTTATTCTCAAGCTTTCCAACGTTAATCTTTTGGCTTAGAGTGAAGTTAACAGGAGCTGACTGCGTTACCTCATCGTCAAAATGCTGTTTAAAACTTTCGCTTTGCACTTGAAGTTCAACATCAAAGCCCTTAATTGCTTCTTTTTCGCGTGTTGACACCGTACCGGTAACTTCCACATCGCCAGCATAATTAACATAAATAGGTGTTGAAAGAGATATACGAGCCTTATGTTTTTCTGAAATATCTATATCATCCAAGTACAAACGGCTACAGTCAGTCGAATTGTTTACAAAAGCCAAACGAATTGTCTTGCCTGCATATTTAGCCAGCGAAACGACATGTTCCGTCCACTCAGAAGCTTCATTCGCAACCAAAAGCAACGGACTTTCCACGTCAAATGATGTTTTTTGGGGTTCACCACCTTCAGAGATATAAACGGCAAAGCCATCGGAATGTTTCTTGTCGGAAGCCATGGCACGCAACGAAAGTTCCGGGTTTGTTCCCGAAAGTGTTATTTCCGGAGTAATCATCCAGTCATCTGATGTTCCTGCAGGGGAATACCATGATGTGCTGGAAGCAACCTTGTTTATCCCATTGCTTGTCACGGTTGTTGCAACCCAAGGGATTCCCACATCAAATCCAGCCTTTTTCATTGAGGCGGAAGGTGTATTGCCATCATAATCAATAAGAGTAAAATCGGCAGGTATGCCGTTCTCGAAGTCGCACGAGAAATAGTTTTGAGCGGTTGCATGAAAAGAAAGAAAGAAAAATGCGCACGCAATCGCCAAACGTGTCATATTAAAATATGTTTTAATGAATACGCTTGCAAATATAACTATTTTTTCAAAAAAGCACAAACTTATGACCTTTTTTTCAGAAACAATAGCAGTTTGTATTTTCGCGCTGTGCTATGGCTCTTTGCAAGCCCACGGGCTTGCAAACAATAGTCTGCCGTTTGCAAGAATAACCCCACGGGCTTGCAATCGCGATGCCGCATGCTTTTACAACCGATTCGGCAGCGACAAAAAACCGACGATACAATAATGATGGCGTTTCTTCGTTATTAGACTAAAAAGTAAGTACCTTTGCAATAATGAAAAGAAGCTTGACAACACTTCCCGCGCTGGCCATGTTAGGATTAACGGCTATGGCGCAGGAGAGCCAGACAGAATACAATTTTCTACGCATTCCTGTGAGTGCGCACGCTGCAGCCGTGGGAGGCGACAACGTTAGCATTATAGAAGACGATGCATCACTGGTGTTTAGCAACCCCGCCCTTCTCTCTTCCGTAAGCGACAAAACGCTGAACCTTAACTTTATGACTTATATGGCAGGATCAATTACGGGCAGTGCGTCATTCAACAGGGTTGTTAACGACAAGGCTTCTTGGGGCATACAAGGGCAATATATCAATTATGGCTCAATGAAAGAGACTAACGAGAATAACATTGAAACGGGAACTTTCTCGGCACAGGAGATTGCCTTATCAGGAACTTTCAGCTATCTGCTTGCAAAAAACCTTGTTGGCGGAATAACCGCACGGTGGGTTTCGTCATACATGGGAGGATATTCGTCGATGGCTGCCGGCATCGACCTAGGACTGAACTACTATGACCCAGATACGGAGTGGTCTGTCTCTGCCGTAGCAAAGAATCTTGGCGGACAGTTCAAGGCTTATGCCGACGAATACGGGAAAATGCCATTTGATCTGCAAGTCGGAGCAAGCAAACGCTTTGCCAACCTGCCCTTCCGCCTCTCGGCCACATTTGTTGGCCTAAACAATTGGGATTACGGCCTGCTGCAGCATCTTGTCTGTGGGGCAGAGATTATGCTTGGAGACCAGTTCTATATTGCAGGAGGATACAACTTCAGACGTGCTAAGGATATGAAAATAAGCAACGGAGGCACAACGGAAAGTGACGAAAGTTCTCATGGAGCGGGGCTTTCGTTCGGTGCTGGCATGCAGCTAGAGCGCTTTAAGCTTAATGTGGCTTACGCAAAATACCACGTTTCATCAAGTTCCATACTCGTAAACCTAAGCTATTGTTTATAGCTGGCAGTGAAAGAGCAAAATTATCGCACTTGCATTACCTTACAAATAAATATACAAGCAACGAAAAAATGAAAAAGATTACGATAGCTATTGACGGATTTTCATCATGCGGCAAAAGCACAATGGCTAAAGACCTGGCAAAAGAGGTGGGCTACATATACGTAGACACGGGAGCTATGTATCGCTCCGTAACACTTTATGCGCTACGAAACGGTATGTTTGACGCTGATAATAACATAAATACGGAAGCGTTGAAGAATGCGATGACGGAGATAAACATCTCTTTCCGCTTCAACCCGGACACACAGAAGCCAGACACATACTTAAACGGGGAACTTGTTGAAAAGGAAATACGCACGATGGAAGTGTCCACACGCGTTAGTCCTATCGCTGCATTGGGGTTTGTGCGTGAGGCCCTCGTTGAACAACAACAGAGAATGGGCAAGGAAAAGGGTATTGTTATGGACGGACGCGACATTGGCACTGTGGTCTTCCCAAATGCTGAGCTTAAGATTTTCGTTACGGCATCAGCTGAAGTGCGTGCCCAACGCCGCTATGACGAACTGAAAGCGAAAGGAATGGAGGCCGACTATAACGAAATTCTGAAGAACGTGCAGGAGCGTGACTATATTGACACCCACCGCGAAGTATCGCCTCTGCGCAAGGCTGACGATGCGATAGAGTTGGATAATAGCAATATGACCATTGCCGAACAGAAAGTTTGGCTGATGAAAGAGTTTGAATCCAAGGCCAACGCTCTATAAAAAGCATAAAAACGGCTTCCGCTATCAAGTACGGAAGCCGTTTTTGCTTATAGGAAAAGCTATTGCAAATGCCTTAAGCATTAACAACAGCTTCATAACATTTTTCCATCAGCCACTTCGGTGTACTTGTAGCTCCGCAAATACCTATCGTTTTTACTCCCTCAAGCCATGTGGCATCTATATCGTCAGGCCCCTCAATCATGTGAGTATTGGAATTTACTCGGCAACATTCGTTGAAGAGAACCTTTCCGTTGCTACTTTTCTTTCCACAAACAAAAAGCACCAGCTCATGGCGCGATGCAAAACTGCTCACGTTTGGCATCCGATTTGCCACTTGTCTACATATCGTATCAAAACTTTTAAACGTGCATTCCGGTGAGATATGCTTTTGAATGTACTCAATTATACGATGGAACTCATCGAGAGATTTTGTTGTTTGGGAATATAAATATATATCTTTAGAGAAGTCCAAGTCCTTAACATCATCGAAATGGGCTATAACCCGCGCATTGCCCTGCGTCTGCCCTACAAGTCCGAGAACTTCGGCGTGCCCGGGCTTGCCAAAAATTACTATTTGCGCATCTGTATTGCCGACATACTGTCTTTTTATGCGCCGCTGAAGTTGCAGCACGACGGGGCATGTGGCGTCAATAATCTCAATGTTGTTACGCTCTGCCAATGCGTATGTTTCTGGTGGCTCGCCATGAGCACGCAGCAAGACTTTCACATCATGCAGTGAAGCCATCTGCTCATGATTTATCGTAATAAGGCCCAACTTCTTCAAACGCTCACATTCCATAGAGTTGTGGACGATGTCACCAAGACAATACAAGGTATTACCTTTGGCCAGCTCTTCCTCTGCCTTGCTTATGGCCGTAGTCACTCCAAAGCAGAAGCCACTGCCACTGTCTATCTCTACAGTACGTTGCGATTTGTCTGTTTCCATTTAAGCATATTGTTTACGTAAAAGGATACACAGGCCGGCTACATCAAGGGGCAAAGGCCTGTATTTACCTTGTTATACTATCCATTCTATTACTCTGTCTTTCCCTTTGTAGAAAAGTACATGCCGAGCAAATCTCGTGCTGCCGAGAAGCTTGTTTTCTCTCCTAACAGCACTTGCTTCTCATATTCCGCAAGGTGAACATGTATCTCAGCGTTCTGATAGAAGCTATTGCGCAGTTTCTCGTTTATCGTTTCATACATCCAATATTTGTTCTGCTCGTTACGGCGGTATTCAAAATAGCCGTTATCCTTCACATACTTGAAGTATTCGAACACCATATCCCAGACTTCTTTAATACCTGTGCCATAGAAACCACTATAACACAATACCTTTGGCATCCATCCACTGTCGGTTGGCGGGAAAAAGTGGAGGGCATTGCGAAAATTGGTTGCAGCCATGTGGCATTTGTCCACATTGTTTCCGTCGCATTTGTTTATTACTATGCCGTCGGCAATCTCCATAATGCCACGCTTAATGCCTTGCAACTCGTCGCCAGTTCCTGCCAGTTGTATCAACAAGAAGAAGTCAACCATTGAATGACATGCGGTTTCGCTTTGTCCTACCCCAACGGTTTCAACGAATATCTTGTCGAAACCAGCAGCTTCGCACAGGATTATAGACTCACGTGTCTTGCGAGCCACACCGCCCAACGAGCCGGCTGTTGGGCTAGGCCTTATGAAAGACTCTTTTCTTACGGCGAGTTTCTCCATGCGAGTCTTATCTCCAAGAATACTTCCCTTAGAGCGTTCGGAGCTTGGGTCAATGGCTAAGACTGCAAGCTTGCCGCCTGTGCGGTCGAGCACGTGGACACCAAATTCGTCTATTGACGTACTTTTTCCTGCCCCCGGCACTCCGCTTATTCCTATACGCATGGATTTGCCGCTATAAGGCAAACATTTGTCGATAACTTCTTGAGCCTTTGCTTGATGCTCGGGGTTAACGCTCTCTACAAGCGTTACTGCTTGGGAAAGCACCGTTACGTCTCCTTTAACAATGCCTTCAACAATTTCAGCAACGGAAAGCTCACGTCTGCGATAACGCCCCCGTTTGAGATATGGGTTTATGTTTGATGGCTGCACAACGCCTTCGTTTACCTGTAATCCCGTATATTCTTTGCTGTTTTCTGGATGTTCCATTGATAAATTCCTTTTAGAAGGTTGTTCTGTTATTCTGTTTTCACGCTTATAACGACTTTAGAATTATTCGGATCGTTGGTTATCATAAGCACACGGGGCTTGCTTCTTGCATTACGAATTTGCTTTCTGTTCACAGAAATCTTCATCTTTGCCTGTTCTCCAGGCTTGATTTTCGATTTATTCAGTCTGATATTCATTCCTGTTGTAAACATTTGCATTGACCGTATGTCAAGTTCCGAACGACCAACGTTCTCTATTATAATTGTTCCAGCGTTTAGTTGCTTACCATTCTTTCCGCTCAAGTCCAATTCACTGGCAGAGAGTTTTATCTGTGGAGCGTTGTACAGTTGTGTTTCTGACATATTATCAAAATCAGGGAGCAGCACTGCCGATACACTAATCTCCTTGTCATGGCTCACTTTCTCGCCAGGTTTCTTTGCAAGATAGACGGATGTCTGTGTCAAACCGAAGTCACGCAGTTTTTTTGAGTTGAGTTTTATTGCCACTACGCCCATCTTTCCCGGCGCAATGTCCGTTGGAGAGACGGTTGCCGAAAGGTAAGCTGGCAGATGCATGACAACGGGACTTATTGTCTCGCCTGTATTATTTTTCAAGTTTATGCGTTGCACAGGAAAGTCGCCGCGGTTCACATCGTCAAATTCAAGGTCATTTCTGTCTAGCAACATGCCATCGATTTTATAGTCGAGTGTTCCCGTAAAATCACAAGAGCCATCAACTACCACACCTCGCATTTTCAGATAATAAGGTTGCTTCTCTGAATTGCAGAACAGAGCAATCTCCTTTTCGAAATGTCCCAGTTGACGGGCGTCATACGTGGCAGAAACAGTGAAATTGTCGCCCTTTTGTATCGCTGCATGCGGATAGTCAACAGAAGTGCAGCCACAACTTACACGCACTTGGTTAATTGTCAGCTCGCTTCCCTTGTTTGTCAGTTCGAACTTCACAGTAACGGGCTGTTCATAGTTCACGTTTCCGCAATCTATAATCTCGTTCTTTGCTGTTATACGCTGTGCCGATGCGTTGAGAGATGCTAAGGCAAGCAGCGAAATTATCATTGTTTTATTATACATAGTCTCTTTTTTCTTACTTAACATTTATCTTCTTTCCTACTGTTCTCCCGGCGAATTCAGGAGCATAAGCGCACTGAACAGTGCACGTCCCTGTAGTATAAGTTCCTTTTCTATCAATATAATATTCTGTTTCTATAACATGCGTTCCCTTTGTCAGCATGTCAAAATAGTAATTTGTAACATTATCCTTCGGCATGCGGTAATATCCATTGCGATAACCGCTCGTTTGCTCAACGGGTTCCATACATGCAGCACGTTTGTCTATGAGCTGAACGAAGTCGTAATCGCGGTCTGCCTTTATTGTCAGACGCATTTTTATACGGTCGCCCACTGCAGCCGGTTCATTTGCCACAATCTCCCGAACAACCTCCAGTCCAGAAGTAGCAGAAGTGAGGTTCTCAACGTTATCTGCGTAACGGGCATAAATAGCTCCCCATGAGGTTCCCGTGTCATTTTTCCTTATCACTACATTGCCTTTTGCCGGCACAGCGGCATCAATCGTAGTCTTTGAACAGCCAAGTCCTACAGAAGGAGTTGGCATGGTGCACTCTTTCCCTGCAACTGTTACGTGCAGAGAATTGTCTGCCGTAGCCTCAAGCTGATTTAAATTGCCATCAAGGAATGCATATACCGCATTGACACTATTTACTGGCGTGTCCCAAGCTTGCGTATGCTTAGATTGCAAAAGCCATAAGCGCATTTCGTCAAGCGTTGTCTTGTCTTCCGGCGTAACGTTTTTTATGGCTTCTATTGCAGCAGTCTGCGTCGGTATGCGATAGTCGAACCAAGAATAGAGGGCACGCGATGTGTCGAAATATCTGCCTATACCTGGCTTCATAACCGTATATTGCTTTATGCTTTCAACATACTCTTTTGCTTCCTGTTTATTTCCGTTTGCATTAAGAACAATAGCCATAAGAGCTTTTGCATAGATGTTGCGCTCACGATTGCTGCGGAGATAGGAAAGCAGATAAGTGTAAACAGGCTTTTCTCTTAAAGGAAGCTTACGTTGCAGCAAAGCGTTGATATAAAGATATTGTATCGCATGAGAATCCCATATATTCACGTTTTTACCTCTTATCCGTTTCTTCTGAATATCATGGTATTCAGAAACGACAACGGTGCCTAAATAAGTCATGGCGCGTTCTATCACTGCCGATGTTTCTGCCTGTTCCCCTACAAGCGTGTTTAAACGTGCCAGCGTTTCAAGCACTTCTGCCGTCATACTGGGCGAACCGCCCATGCCTTTCCACCAACTGAACGAGCCATCGGCATTCTGCAAAGCTTTCAGCGCAGACAGTTGGGCGTTGAGACGGTAATCCATCGCCGCTTCGTCAAAGAAAGTTGAAAGCATTTTCTTTTGCTTCGCCTCATTATCTGCATCCATTACCCACGGGGTTTCTGAAAGTACGAGGGCCTTAAGTTCTTGATCTTTTTCAAGTGCGCTGGCAATACTGTTATCTTTGCTTTCCTTCTCCTGTTTCCAAAGCGTCACTACCCTCTTTATCACAGGAGACTGCTTCAAGATATGCCTGCCTAAAGCATTGGCATAATAAGCAGCAACTAGCGACAAAGCATTTTTTAGCTCGGGCTGCGACATATATGGCAGCGTCTGTATCATAAGCCACACCGGTTTAGACGTGTATTCAATTGTGAGTTTTCTGTCTGATGATGTGGCTGGGAACAATCCCTCCAATGAGATCGTTTTCTCGCCACTGCCTGTAAAGGTAAAAGGCGCTGTGTTCATCACGCTTTCCCTATCGGGGAGAATGGGGAGATAGTGTTGCTCACCGTCGCTATAGCCGTTGCCAACAGCAGAGATTCTACAAACCAACATGGTATATTTGCCGTCGGGAACGAATGGGAACATAACCGTTTCTGTTGCATTCGCCGCAATAGATATTTTCGTATAAGTCCAGAAAACGACCTTCTCCGTTGCTGGTTCTAGAAGTTCCATACGTACAGTCGTTTTTATTTCCTTTTCCGTCATGTTAGCAACGCGCGTTGAAATTGTTGCGTTGTCGCCACTACGTAAGAAACGTGGCATGTTAGGAACTACCATTACCTGTTTGCTTGCAACTGCTTCAGAGCAAATGATGCCATTGTTCATGTACTTGTCATGCGCAAAACCACAGAAGTTCCATGTCGTCACGCTCTCTGGAAGTGTGAATTGTATGCTTACATCACCATTTTTTTCTGCAAAGAGAGAGGGATAAAAGAAAGCCGTTTCTTGTAAGTTCTCGCGTATTTGCGTTGAATAGTCCGTAGTCGCATTTTCTTCCTTGCTGCCGGCTGCATTGTTTGCCGCTCCTGTTATATCATAATTGTCTGAAGCAGCCTCATCAGTCATTGCCTCATTTGAAATAGACATTTTCACTTTCGCCTTGCGTGCCGTGCCATATCCCGCTATGTTTACAGAGGTTGGAGCACGCATAAGCAATACTTCACTACGGTAATACCCTGGATATCGCAATTCGCTGAAATCGTAATTGAACCTATTAAAGCAAAAATCCTTGCTGGAAGTCCATTCCCATGCTGCAGCACTCGCCAGTCTTCCATTGCCATATTCTTTGGCAAACCACGTTGTCCATGGCAGATGCAGATTAAGACTGAGGTTAAAGCTGAAATCATTTCTGGCAATCTGTTCAAGCGACTTGTCGTACATCAAAGCCAATAGCTGCACGGAACAATCTGATTCCCTTGAACGGTCATTTATCTTGTCGGCGGAAAAATCCGGTCGGCTTATATTCAGCGTCCATGTTTCCTTCTGTCCTGGTGTAAGCTTGTCGCGGAAGGTTTTCCAAACAAGCTTCATCTTTTTGTCTTCCAACGGGCGGCGTATCACAAAGTCGTGGGTATATGCCTTTCCATCCTTCACCCAAAGGTAAGCCAAGCGCACGCCTTCACCATATTCCTCCTTATAGTTAAGGCGGAATGTTTTCACTTCATTGTCTATTTCAAAGGAACTGCTCTCAAGAACCTTTGTTCCTGCAATAATATTATAGTAGACATGCACATTGGCATTTGCGCCTAACTGAAGATATACAGGCGAACCGTCAGCAGGAAACGTTTCGGCTGAGAGATAAGACCAGTCGGCTGTATCAATGGGAAGCCTTTCCTCTTGAATACGGAACAGCACAGTCTCTTGTTCCACAATGTCGGTTCCGCATACGGCATGCAAGGTATGTTTTCCTATGGGCATAGCAATTGCTTTGCACCAGTCTATCTCTACTGCAGTATTTGCCTTTACTGTGCGGCTTTGGGCTACGTTATCGTCGAACCAATAAGTTACTTCTCCGTCTATTTCCTTGCCTCCTGCGTTAAGTCTCCGGAATGTAACGGTCGAAACGCTGTCGACTAGCGTCCTATCTGGCAGGCTGAACACAAGTGCCGTGGGGCGTGTACCAAGCGTCAGACTAGCTTCTGCATCATGACTCTCTCCTGCTCCATCGGTAACCTGTGCATAAACATTGAAGGTATAGTATTTAGGCCAAAAGAACCAACGCTCTTTTTCGTTATCCTTTTCCGTTTCCTCATTATATCCGTCGGGCATCTTCACAGGAACGTTCAGCGTAAAGTTGCCATTGGCATCAGTCTCCACTGTATCGTTGAGCAATACGTCTGATGAGGAGGTTTCCTCTCCGTAGAAACGCCATAGCCAATGGTTACGAACTCGGACCACCCTATAAGAAACACTCGCATTGCACACAGGCAATCCGCTATATGTCCGTGCATGTCCTTGCATTTTCACGGTGTCACCATTGTGATATTCCACTGCGGGCTGGTCTATTGTCACCTCATAAGTTGGTCGTTTGTATTCCTCAACACGGAAATTATGCCAATCATTGCAGCCTGTTCCTGATACAAAAACACTATATCTCCCATTAAGCATCGTGCTTGAAGGAAGTACGAAATCAACGGATGCCGTACCGAATTCATCGGTCTTTGCAGTTTTTTTCTCAACATCCTTGTAGTTGGCATCGCGCAGTATAAAGGTCAATTCCTTTCCTGCAACTACGTTTGTATTGTGAGTTCCGTCAACACTATAGGCTATTGTCGCTACATGCACCGTCTGCGACGGACGGTAAACCGCCCTGTCTGTAAAAGTCTTCAAGCATGTGCTTTTGTTGTTGTTGGCACTGAACGAGAAATTACTCCACACGCTAACACGCTGCATATAGTTGTCGTCTGCCGTATAAGCACGCATATAATAGCGGTTAATCTCTGAAGATATGGTAACCGTTGCCTCGCCTTCACTATCTGTCACCACTAGTTCTTTTTTCTTTGCATCGGCACCTGACCACACTTCAACGCTAGCTCCTGCAAGAGGCTGGCCTGTTGTAGCACTTACCGCCACGAGACGCACTTTTCTTTTAGGCAGAGAAATACTCGCAACGTAAACATCACTGACAACGAGCAACTGGCGTTTATCTACAACCGAGGCATCGTCAGAATAAGCCTCAACGGCATAAAGCCCAGGTTTCAGGGCTGGAAGATCCAATGTCTGCGTCTCATAATCATAGTCATGCTTCTGATGAAATAGTGAGTTAACGGCAATACGCGAGGATCTTACAAGTTTCTTTTCCACCTTTTTCCAGTCATCATCGCTATTTAAGCTATAGTTTACATCACCTTCCATGGCCAAGCGAGTAACAGCAATGCTCACTCTTTTAAGATTACGCGCCGTAACCGTTGCTCTACCGTTGCGGTTGGGAAGCATGTTAGTGGGCAAGTTAATCTCAAACTTAGGATTTGTCAGGTCTCGGTAGTAGTCAGAAAAACTGGAAGCGTTTCTGAATTTTCCCCACCTCGCCAACGCTTGATTGAGAAACTCCGCCTTTTTCGCTGTTGTGGCATCGCTGCAATTTTTGATATATTCATATTTCTTAAGTGCAACCAAGCCACATTCAGGCAGATCACCGTATTTTTCTATCAACGAATCAAGGCGTGCCACATAAGAGCCGCCTTCCATCTTCCGGTTATATCCATACTCTTCCTGCTTGTTTTCAACCACATCATAAAGTGTCGCTACAAGAGCTGCCGTACGATTGCCCACTTTGCTATAGTAGTTGCTGAGCATTTGGTATTCCTTTGCCTTGAAACCTATTATGCTAAGCAGGTCGTTGTTGAATATTTTACTGTCGATTCCTTTTGAAATGAAGCGCCCGTAGTTTTCCACGCCCGTATGAGCCAGCATCTCGGGGTTTTGCAAAGCCCTTTTGAAATATGCAGCACTTTTTGATTTGGCATCAGGGAAATCATTTTTTCCCGAGAGTTGTGCATAGGCATCTCCTAGAATACAGTTGTACACTGCGGCAACTGTTTGGTCTATAGTTTCCGTTTCATATGCCCGTTTCTCAAGATTGCAGAGACTCGGCTTTATGGAATCTTCGCTTATCCGCGCCTTCAACGAGAACAGATTAGTCTCTGCCATCAGCATGTCACCATAGCTTTTGCCGGCTTGCGCTGCAACAGATATCTCGTTTAATATACGAATTTGGTCGTTTGGCAAGTCTTTTTCCTTTGCTACCGCATAGTCTTTCCACAAGCGGGAATAGTTGTCAGCACATATATCCATAGGTAAAAGAAATAAAAAAGTCAGTATTCTAATGATGATCTTCTTTTTCATGATGCGGATGGGTATTGGTTCCACTTTACAAATTTAGGAATATCGCAGTAAACGAACAAAGAAATTAAATTGTTTTTGCCATTCTATAATTGTTAGAAACCTATATTGGCTTATAAATCTTCGGGCTAATCTCCCCCAAAAGCTACCATACGAGATAGCCATATTTCTCTTTATACCACAGTTGCCACGAGTTTACAAGATTCTGCCAAAGCACATACGCACCTGGTGCCACGGCAGCCACAGGATTGAGAAACGTTACAGTAAGCCAAATCCCCACGATTGTGTTTTTCTGCCCAAGGGCTTGCCCCGCGCTCACACTGTCGCCATAGCATTTGCCCACGGCCTTGCCGATAGTAAACTGAAGAAGACAGACAAATAGTGGCATGACTATGAGTAAAGCCAACGTAAACCCACCAATATTCGCGACCTCAATGTTATGAATTGTCATACCTGTAACAATAGCCAAGTTGAAAGACCACAGATAAAAGGCGAGGTTCTTGCGCTTTTTTACAGCCAACGCCACTTTAGGCAGATACTTTCTTGTGAGCAATGCCAGACATAACGGCAACAATAGCACGGTTACTACCCTGCGCAGTATCATAGCAAAGGCAAAGAGAAAGGTTATGTCGGAGCTTTTCTCCACCATCGGGAAGAAGAGCGGTATGATTATGCTCGTCACGATGTTGGCTATCAGCGTATATACCGTCAGTGTTGCGATGCTACCCCCAAGTTTCTCTGTAACAACTGCCGCCGATGCTGCCGTAGGACAGATAAAACAGATGAAGCAGCCCTCTAATACCATACGCACATCAAAGTCTGAGAAGAACGAAATCACAAGCACCATTGTCGCCGACAACGCCGTGCGTATGAACTGAAGCCAGAAATGCCATGCCCTTGGTCGCATGTTGCTGATGTCAATCTTGCAGAAGGTTGCGTAAAGCAACGCGAATATGATATACGGCACTATATCAACGCAAAACTTTCCGCCCTCTGACGCAAATGGTTGCAACAAGGGAACTTCTCTAAAAAGCAGATATATCACTGCCCCAGTAGCCATGGCGCAAAGAAGCGTCCACTTCCTGAAAATTTCTATTATTCCCATCTTTATATCTTTATACCTTTAACTTTATTTTGCCTCGCGCAGCCTCTTTATTTTATCTCCTTGCCGTTAATGCGGAGATTCTCAACCTTGGTGTTCTCTATGAGAGACTTGGAGAACGCTTCTTTCTGATCTGTGACTGTGACGTTGCTGAAAGTAAAGTCTTTCAGCTGGTAATCCTTGCTTTCGCCCACATCAAAAAAGTTTTTGCAGTCCATATTGATGTTGCGAATCACGATGTTGTTACACTGGCTGAGCGGCATGTCTGCCCGTTCCTCCTTTTGGAAGAACTGTGTCCAAGGGCGCACTACTAGGAAACTGCCCGTAGATCCGCTAATATTCTCCACTGTTACATATTCGTAGTGTTGCGGTGTGTCTGGGCGCATCTTTAGCCATAAAACGCGGTTGGCGCGGTCTACATCAATGTCACGCAGAACAATATTTCTGTCGTTCACGCTCTCACTGCCCAGCGTAAGGCAGCCATGCACCACTCCATAGCGACATTTCTCTATCAATATGTTGGTGTTCGGACCATTTTCCGGCTGTTTGTCAGCCCATGTTCCCTTGCCTCCCTTTATGGCAATGGCGTCATCGTTGACGCTCATGTAGCAGCCTCTGACCAAAACGTCACTACATGCGTCGATATCTATCGCATCGCTGCTCGGAGCTTTAAGCCCTGATGTGGGCGCAAAGATGTGGCAATCGAGAAAGCGCACGCGGGAAGAGCGGTAAATATGGTTGGTCCAGAACGGACTGTTCTGCAGATGCACATCCTGAACGGTTACGTTACGCGAATTAGAGATATAAACCAGACGCGGTCTCTGCTCGTCCTTATTTGTGCACTTAGGGTTCCACTTCCTTCTTATCCAGAATTCTTCCCAATATTTTGCGCCATTGCCGTCAATGGTCCCCTTCCCGGCAATGGTAAAGCCGTCGAGACTGTCGGCATTGACCAAGGCAGTGAAATATTTGCACGTCTGCCCTTCTATACGTGTCATTGCTATTTTGAAATCACGTATGCGGTCGCTGCCCTTTAGCTTTGCCCCTTCTTCCAACAACAGGTTTGTTCCCTGGCGGAAAAAGAGAGAACCGCTCAAAAACGTTCCGCGTGGTATTACCACCGCGCCGCCGCCATCGGCAGCAACCTTGTCTATAACGGCCTGAAGTGCCTCGGTCTGCACAAGTGTACTGTCGTCTTTCACTCCAAATTGGGTTACAATATATCGTTTGCCCAGTTGCGCCTCGTCTATTTTTGCGGCATTCTTAAACCAGTTGTCCATTTTTGTGCCATCTGGCCACGTGTCTTGTTTCGTCTTCGCCTGGCAACTCATTGCTATTGCCATCGCTGCGAGGAGCATAGTCACTGTTTGTCTTTTCATAGTCCTGTTTTTTCTATTTTTTATAGCAAAACATACAGTCTGCTTGCTTGCCATATAAAACAGCATTCCGTCTGCTTTCCCAATTTAATAAATTTGATTTCAATTGCAAAGTTAGTAATTTAGCAGGCTACAAACGGCATTTGAAAATAGTTTTTTACATCGTAAACAATATCAAGGAAGCAGCTTACCATTTATAAGCCTATGGTTTAGCATAATTATCCCACGAGCTTACATTAGTTTCCCCGCGGGCTTAAACTAGAAAACCATAGGGATATTCTGCGTAACCAAACAGCTAAAGCAGCGAACAAGGCTTTCTTACAATAAAAAAAACGGCGCTTCCTCCACAAAAGCGGAAGGAAGCGCCGTGTCAAACTAGTTCGTAACAAACGTAAAACCAATTTAAGCTCATGCTTTTCAATGGCCTCCGAATAGGCGCAGCTTCTTTAACTTTTTCAGCGCCGCACTGTTCCGTTGCGCCACACTTGGGCTTGCCGCCACTTTTGCTCCGCTTGATGCCTCTGTGTAGCTATAGTCAAGATTAATTCTCCCTTGACCTGCCGTAGAATAGAATATGCTTTCACGCGCAATATAGCCGTCTGGTCTCACGGAATAATCTAAATTTATTTTTGCTGACATATCACTGTCGCTATCTTTAATAATGAAAGACGTCGGAAGATAGTCAGAAGCACATCCAAATTGCCCTGCAAGGCAATAAACTTGAAGGTCCGTAATAGGCATAAGCCCCATAGTAAACTGCTTACGCTCGTTCTTTTGATCACCATACTCTATATAACAGTTAACCACATACGTTCCGTCTTCACAAGCATAAGGGTCTACGTATTGTATTTTCACAAGGTTTCCCTTTTTCCACGTAAAGTTAGTCGTTGTTTCTTCGCCGTCTCCGCCAGAAACTAAGCGGGTCAGGTGACCATCATCGTCGTAGGTCATCGTTCCATAGCCGTACTCTGTCTCACCATAGCTTGTGCTTTTCCACTTCAATGATGTTACGTTTCCTGCTTCATTGTACACGAAATTATATAATTCGGTGGTCCCTTCCTGACTGGTGTTTACCATTTTGCTCAGCTTCTTGGTCTTGTCTTTCTCATAAACGAAACGCGTAGTATTTATTTCAGACGCGTCTGGTTCAACCAGCATGCAGGTACGGTCAACAAATTTAGAAAGACGGTTTTGACTATCGTACGTCATATTTACATATCCGCCGATGCTTGAGAGCAACGTTCCTTTGGAAACGAAAGCCGTAGCGGTAACGGCAAGCCCCTGTTTCTCGTGGGTGTCTACATCTTCTATCCAGGCTCTCACAATCTGCTCACCGTCCTTATCACCCAAAGTCCAGTTTATCTCTACCTCTTCCTCATCGCCATTGGGCTGATATATTGTTTTGCTATAGCGGTCGAGCGTGCCGCCTCCGCTTACAACCTCAAGGTGTATGCCCTGCCCCACGTGGCATCTAACGCCGAACTTCAGCGGTTGTGATAGTTGTTTGCCGGGCTCACCATTCTGACCGCCTCCACTTTTAAGGTAGATTCCTACTCCGCTACAGTCACTTATTGACATATGATGTTGCGAGAAGCACTTGTCTATCTTGGAAGGGCAATTAAACCACATAACATTCCTTGCCCATACGTTTACGCCGAACGATAAAGCATTTACAAACTCGTTCACTTGTTTAAAAAGTTCACCAACTGCTTTGCCATCTAAAGCTAACTCAGCATCTTTCATCATCATATTTTGCACAATTGTAGTACTGACATCATCAAGTCCTTGCACGAACGTTTCCTTATCTGTTCTGTTTGCCGGATCAACAATATAGGCTGCCAACACGCCAAGCTGGTCGCCAAGAAACTCTATCAACTCTTTATCTCCACCCAACACACTTGTTCCTTCAGACAACTTACCGAGGTATTTTCCTGTAAGCGTGGAGTATAAATCAGAGCCCGCAGCAAGTCCCATAGCAGCTGCAGCATTAGGTGTATCTTTCTCAAGCATAAACTGGTAGTCACCCGGATCAGACAAATCAAACTGCACCCAATCACCGTGCGAGGCATAGTCCCAAACAGATTTATACTTGTCTGACAAAGATTCGCCGTAGAGCTCATTATTTAAGGGAGCAAGGAGTATTGCTGCCAAATCGTTAATTCCATAGCTGGAATGTGGAAAGATAAGTTGGCTTGTTTGCTGCCCTTCATGGTCAACCGTACATTCATAGACTGGTCCCCACCCTTGCGTGCGAACACTAACGGTGTTGGCTTCCGGGCTGAACTCTATCGGACGCGTGTCCTCACTGTCAGCAATGGCATCACTTTTGCCTATGGTTTTAGCAGCGGGGGCGTTTGACGTCTGCGAAGAATATTGGGCAAGCAGCTCTGCATAGCAGGCCTTTACGGCAGAGTAGAGAGTCTCGTCTTCGGTATTGAACACGGAGTGGCGCTTACTTATTGAATTTCTCACTGCTTCAACAAGCTTTGGGAAACTATCAAGCGCCTTTACCTTGGTTTCAAACTGAGGATATTCAGCTGGGTCAAGCACCCAAAGCGATGGTAAAAGCGAGAGAAGCGTAGCGGCAGTGGTAGTCTCATTCATCTCAAACGACCCGTCGGGGGAGAGAGTGCCGCGATAGAGAAACAGAATACTGCCGTCTGAGCCACTACCTATCACAACCTCAGGATCGCTTCCGTTCATTATCTGCAAGCTGAAGGAGTTGCCATCCATCTTGCCTTTGTAAGACATATTGCCAACATTCGCAATATCTGTAAATGTTTTTCCGCCAAGTGTGAATTTACCGATAGCGGTTCCTATGGTCTCTTCCGACGGCGTTACTATATCGTCGTCATCGTCATCGTCATTATTCAGCAAGGATTTGATGTCGCATGACGCGGTGACTAACATCATTACCAACAACATCAAAATGTTCCGCAAGCCTACAGTCAAGTCTTTAGGCCGGAACTTTCTCATAAGTAACTTCTTTCTCATAGTGCTAATGTTTCACTTTTATAACTGTTAATTTATCATAAACATATCAATTCCCATTGATTGAGAACCACAAGCGGCACGTTTATCCCTTAAAAAGCGTCATAATCTCGGCAAAAGTTTCAGGCTTTAAACGTTTATTGCCTTTACACCATATTGGGATTATTCTGCAATTTGGGAGTAACGTTATGCACTCTGAATGCAACGAACTGCGCTTCAACATGCAAAAGCTTAACGTTTCCTTATCAAAGTTAACAAAAAAAGTAAAAAACACTGCACCCGTCAACACAGGCACGTAGGGAAGCTACTTTGCATATAGCGGCAAAGCAATCCTCTTGTCTTGACCTAAAGAATGCACCGTAGCATAACAACGATGATAGCCGCAAGAGCGTAGCAAAGCTTGTGTTTGGGCATCGGGCTCCATTATAAAAGCGAAGAAGTCTGGCTTACGGCGACGTAACACCTCAATACGCTGCGCTACCATATCAGCAGTGGCGGCCTTCTGTTTAGCATAGTACTTACACGAAGGAAGAGCGCGCGACTTCAGTCCGGCTCCATTGTCGGCAACATTAAACATTATGAGCGGCTTCTGTTTAGAAGTTAGAATTTTCTGCATGGCATTCCACTCAATAGAGTAATCGTTATACACAAATTTAAGATTCTCCCTGTGGACATCAACTGCCATATTTACAAGCACCATTATTCCGAGCACCGAAAACAAAGCCCAATCAGGCAGTTTAGCTATTGAATGTGGGCGGCAGCGAGACAAGAATAGCACGAAAAACACGAAGAAAGGCATAACCGTAAGACAATAGTGCAACGCATTTGCCTTGAACAACAGGAACAAGAAGAACGGCAAACAAGTAAATGCCAACCACCATGAGAAGCGGAAACGACGACAGAAAAGGCAAACTCCAATCATGAAAGTATAGAGCAAAGCTGAACGGAAGAGCACATATACGTCGGCAAACTGCCCCATCAACGCCTCGCGCCACGTAGACATACCGTTTCCATTGTCTGTGATAATAAACGTATTTACAAAATATTCTTGAACAAAGGCGGCGAAGTTACCTTTAAAAACAAAATAGACAGCGAACGGAACACACACGACTAGAATGCCCAATATGCCATACAATAGTCCGTCAGCATGTTTTTTGGCAAAAGAAACGCCCATAACGACAAGCGCCATGCCGCCCATCATGAAAAATACGTTCCACTTTATCAGCAGACAGCACGCCATACTGACACCTATCCAAAAAGATGCCTTGCGCACATGCCGGCGAGAGGAATTCAACATTACGCTGCAAACATAATATAACGACATGGATATCCATGGAAGGCAGAAGTCTTCTGCTTTTGTCTCGTTGTGAACAGGGCGAAGAAGTATGAGCATAGATACGGCTACTACGGACACTATCGCCGTGCGCCAACCTGAAAACAAGCGAGCTGTGAGCCATTGAAAGTCCAACGTTACGGCTAGAGCAACAACACTGAACCAGAATACACCCGTATATGACGTGGGAGAGAAAAGATAAGCGATGCCATAGACAAGCCAAAGCAGCGGCCCTTTACTGTCGGTAAAGTCTACATATGGTGTCAGCCCCTCCATCCAGGCCTTGCCACAAGTAAAGAACCAGGAGGAATCACCACGCGATCCCCACTCATGCATAAGAAAGGAATCGGGCGAAAGCCACATCAAAAGAAATAGAGAGTAAAGGAAAAGGATTATAAACCTAAGGACTGAAGTCCGGTGGGGGGGGGTAAATTTCAGATATTTTATTGACATATAAAGATATTATAACGTGTTTGCGAAACGGCTACAACGTGATGCACAATAGCAACCGTTTGGATACATAAGTAAATGCAAAGGTAACGCTTTTATAACAATATCCTTACAACTGTCTTACCTTATTTCGTTTTACCTATATTCGGCTAGCTTTTATTTTGCTTTCACGGCATATTATTGTAAATTTGCACGCAAATATATTTATCAGCATAAGATTATGAGAATACTTCTTTTGGGCAGCGGAGGACGTGAACACGCTCTAGCTTGGAAAATTGCGCAAAGCAAGAAAGTGGAAAAACTGTTTATCGCACCTGGAAACGCAGGAACAGCACTGACGGGAGAGAACATCGACATTAAAGCAGACGACTTTGAAGCACTAAAGCAGTTCTGTCTTGACAATAACGTTGACATGGTGGTTGTCGGCCCCGAAGACCCGTTGGTAAAAGGTATCTACGATGATTTCAAAGCAGACGCACGCACAAAGGATATTCCTGTTATCGGTCCATCAAAACAAGGAGCTGTGCTTGAAGGATCAAAAGATTTTGCCAAGGGATTTATGCAGAGACACAACATACCTACGGCTAAATACAAGACATTCGACGGTACTTCTCTTGAAGAAGGGCTCAAATTCTTGGAAACACTTCAGCCTCCATATGTGTTGAAAGCTGATGGATTGTGCGCCGGAAAAGGTGTTTTGATATTGCCAACACTTGATGAAGCAAAGAAGGAGCTGAAAGAAATGCTAGGCGGAATGTTTGGCAACGCATCGGCACAAGTGGTTATTGAGGAGTTCCTCAGCGGCATTGAATGTTCAGTGTTTGTGCTTACTGACGGGAAAAACTACAAGATATTACCTGAGGCGAAAGACTACAAACGCATTGGCGAGCACGACACTGGCCTGAACACTGGTGGTATGGGTAGTGTTACCCCCGTGCCATTCGCAACAAAAGAATGGATGGCTAAAGTGGAGGAACGCATCATCAAGCCTACTGTTGACGGATTGGCAGAGGAAGGCATAGACTATAAAGGATTTATCTTCTTCGGACTTATCAACGTTGACGGAGAACCGATGGTTATTGAATACAATTGCCGCATGGGAGACCCTGAAACAGAAAGTGTAATGCTAAGGATAAAGAGTGATCTCGTGGACTTGCTTGAGGGGGTTGCCGAGGGTACGCTAAACGAAAAGGAAATTGTTTTCGATGAACGCGCTGCGGTCTGCGTTATGCTCGTAAGCGGTGGATACCCTGAAAAATACACTAAAGGATACACTATCAATGGAATTGAAAATGTACAGGGAAGCATTGTGTTCCATTCCGGCACGGCAACGAAAGAAGGAAAGACCGTTACAAACGGTGGCCGCGTAATTGCCGTAAGCTCTTACGGCAAGGATAAAGATGAAGCCTTGGCAAAATCCTTCACTGAGGCCGAAAAAATTGAATTCACCGACAAATACTTCAGACGTGATATCGGCAAAGATCTCTAAGCTATACCTTATATAATTAATATAAGAAGAATATCCTCTACACCACGAAATGCGTAAAAGACTTCAAAACAGAATGGCGGAAAGCCGTTTTGCCTTTCCGGTAATGGCTATCTACGGCCTAGCCATATGGCTCGCAGAAGGTACGAAAAACGGTATCGGTTGGGCGGAATTGACTCTTTTCGCTTTGTCTACGGGAATGATGATTGCGCTTAACAACAGCAATTCCCTTATCAGAATATACTCTAGGATGGTGTCATGCTCGTTCATTGCCATGTCAACAGCAGCAACATTCCTCTTTCATAATTTGGAAGCAAGCATAGTTGGAACATGCTTCATCTTGTTCTACCTACTATTGTTGAGGAGTTATCAAGACAAACATGCACCGGGAATAGTATTCTACGCTTTCGTCTGCATCGGTATCGCTAGCCTTGTGTTCTTACAGATATTATATTTCGTGCCATTCCTGTGGATTCTTATGGCGACCAACATGATGGCTATCTCGAAAAAGATGTTTTGTGCAGCACTTCTAGGCATACTTGTGCCTTATTGGTTTGCAGGAGGATATTGGCTTTGGACGGGGGAACTGGACTATATCATGCAGCATTTTGGAAAGTTCGCAGAATTTAAACCGTTATTCGAATACGGTTCGCTCAGCACTAGCCGCATAGCAACAATCGGAACGGTGGCTTTGCTTGCTATAATCGGAACGGTACATTTTCTGAGAACCAGTTATCTCGACAAGATACGCACAAGAATGATTTATGAAATGTTTATCACAATAAACTCGCTTACAGCAATATTTATCATACTTCAGCCGCAGCACATCGACAAATTGCTACCCATCACTATCGTAAATACCAGTTGCCTTATCGCCCATTACGTGGCACTTACGAAAACAAAGATTACTAACATAGCATTCATCGCCATATGCATCGGAATGATAACCCTGACAGTGTTCAACCTGATATCAATGGAATAGAACCTGATATTGTCCACAACAAAAGGTATTCTGTAGGCGTTATGGTTATCTGACGACAAAGAATCGTAAAATTCCAAAGCAAGAAAATGTCTGGAACTTTAACTGATAAAGAGAAAAAACAAGAAATATGACGGAGATACTGGTTGACTTTGGCTACTGGGGGATGTTTGTTTCTGCATTGTTGGCAGGGAGCGTATTGCCTTTCAACAGCGAAGTTGTGATAGGCGCGCTTAAAGTTGCAGGACTAGACCCATGGTTGTTGCTCTTGGCTGGAACGGCAGGAAACGTGGCAGGGGGGCTTTTCAACTATTGGATAGGCACATTCGGCAGACTTGACTGGATTGAGAAATATCTGCGCATAAAGGAAGAAAAGATAGAACGCGCACAACGTTTCATGAATGGACGAGGAGCTTTGATGGCTTTCTTTGCATTCCTTCCTATAATAGGCAGTGCTATAACTGTTGCACTCGGACTGATGAGAGCAAATCTGCCCGTTACTATTGTCAGCATGACAACAGGAAAGTTTCTACGCTACGCCATCATCGTGTTCGGAATACAGATGTTCCAATAAAAAAACAACATCCTTTGCGGCGCAAAAGAAGAAAAAAAATTTCTATAACTTATATTTCAACAAAATAAAAATAGGAAATATGAAACCTACATTAGTACTTTTGGCTGCAGGTATGGGCAGCAGATACGGCGGACTGAAGCAGCTCGACGGACTTGGTCCAAACGGCGAAACAATAATGGACTATTCCATCTACGATGCAATACAGGCCGGTTTCGGGAAAATAGTATTCATAATAAGAAAAGATTTTGAAGAGGACTTCAGAGAAAAGATTCTGAAGAAGTATGAAGGGCAAGTGCCTTTGGAACTTTGTTTCCAAAGCCTTGATTCACTTCCCGAAGGCTTCAAATGTCCCGAAGGCAGAGTTAAGCCCTGGGGAACCAACCATGCTGTGCTGATGGCAAAGGATGTTGTAAAAGAACCCTTCTGCGTTATCAACTGCGACGACTTCTATAATCGCGACTGCTTCAAGGTTATAGGAAAATTCTTGAGCGAACTGCCTGAAAACAGCAAGAACAAATATGCAATGGTAGGCTTCCGCGTTGGCAATACCCTATCGGAAAACGGCACTGTGGCACGCGGTATTTGCTCAACAAATACCGAAGGAAATCTTACCACCGTGGTGGAACGCACAGAAATCATGCGCATAGAAGGAAAGGTAAGCTACAAAGACGAAGAAGGCAACTGGGTTGCTGTTGAAGACAACACACCGGTTTCAATGAACGTATGGGGCTTCACACCTGACTACTTCAGCTATAGCGAAGAATACTTCAAGGAGTTCCTTGCAAAACCTGAGAACATGACCAACTTGAAAGCGGAATTCTTTATTCCTCTGATGGTAAACAAACTGATAAACGAAGGAACAGCTACCGTAAAAGTGTTGGACACAACAAGCAAATGGTTTGGTGTAACATATGCAGCCGACCGCCAAGGAACGGTTGACCGTATCCAAAAACTTGTTGACGACGGTGTTTATCCTGCCAAACTTTTTTAACACGAAAAACTGGGAACTCGCAAAATTAGTCATTCCATACTATTCTGACTTCTTTGCTTGGCTCCAAGCTTAAATGACGGGAAGCACACTACAAAATAAATTCCTTTATACAACGGTGAAAAAACCAGTATAAAGGAATTAAAATTAAGGACAATGAACATAAATTTACTGAACGACTCTGAGGCAAAAAGCCTGGATATGCTGATTGAAACAGCAGAACACATTACTATTTTCTGTCACCGCAATCCTGATGGCGACGCCATTGGATCAACACTTGGCTTGGCTCACTATCTGAAACAGCGGGGGAAAGAAGACGTAAAGGTTATCGTACCGGACATGTTCCCGAACTTTCTGCAATGGCTTCCTGGGACTATGAACATCATTCGCTATGATAAAAGAGCAGAAGAGGCAGAGGAAGCAATCAAAAACACGGACCTCATGCTATGTCTTGACTTCAACGATGCAAGCCGCACCGCTGCACTTGAAACGTTTATACTGGAGTCACAGTCAAAAAAAGTACTCATTGACCATCATCTTGACCCGAACATCAACGTTGACGTATGCATTTCCCATCCAGAAGCAAGCAGCACGTGTGAGCTTGTCTTTAGGATTATATGGCAGTTAGGAGGGTTTGACAATCTATCAAAAGAGGCTGCAGTATGCATCTATTGCGGAATGATGACAGACACTGGGGGATTTACATACAATTCAAACAGTCCAGAAGTATTCTTTATCATAAGTCAGCTACTTACAAAAGACATTAACAAGGACAAAATATACCGCAATGTGTTCAATAACTACAGCGTGTGGAGAATAAGACTCATGGGCTATGTCATGTATACAAAGCTTAATGTATTTGCAGAATATCACGCGGCCTATTTTACACTCACACGACAAGACCTCAAACACTTCCACTTTATGAAAGGAGATGCAGAGGGATTGGTAAACATGCCGCTGCAAATAAAAGGCATGAAACTAAGCATTTCGCTAAGAGAAGATACGGAAAAGCCTAAAACAATTTGGGTAAGTCTGCGATCTGTAGACGACTTTCCTGCAAACAAAATGGCAGAGAAATATTTTAACGGTGGTGGGCATCTAAACGCTGCTGGCGGGCATCTTAACTGCACTATGGACGAAGCAGAAATGCTTGTAAACAAGGCTTTAAAAGAGTTCCGCCCATAAAAATAACGGGAAAAAGAGATTGTCACGACGTTAAATAAGCGTAATTACAAGCAAACATAACACGTGTTTAAACTAATATTAGTATTTTTGCAAGGTTAAGGCGCGAAGCTTATGTTAAAAGCCAACAAAAAAGAAAAAAGAAGAAACTGATGAAGAAACTTGCATGCTTGCTGCTCGCAACAATTGCAGCTATAATGGTATTCACAAGCTGCAGCGACAGCGAAACATATGCCGACCAAAAGAAGCGTGAACGCAACGCTATAAACGCGTACATTAAGGAACACGGAATAAATGTCATTTCCGAAGAGGACTTTGAAGCCCAAAACGAAACTACAGACACTACCAAACACGAATTCGTTTACCTTGACAATTCGGGCGTTTACCTGCAGATTATACGTAAAGGATGCGGCAAGAAATTAGGGAAAGGCGAAACGGCAACGGTATTGTGCCGCTATCAAGAGTACAACCTCCTCACAGACTCGCTACAATCCACTAACATGATAGGACAATACGTCTCACTTGTTGACAAAATGAACGTTAAGAACACGAGCGGAACCTTCACCGGGGCATTCGTTTCGGGCGAAAGTCTTATGTACCAGCTCTACGCAAGCACTTCTGTACCCGGCGGATGGCTAGTGCCGCTAAGCTACATTAACCTTGGACGCCCGGAAAACATTGACGAAGAGATTGCGCGTGTAAGAATTATCGTGCCGCATACTCAGGGACACGACTACGCCGTACAAGGCGTTTACCCCTGCCTATACGACATTACTTACGAAAAAGGAAGATAAACATTAACCAAATACAAAAGGCAGGCACACAGCTTGCCTTTTTTGTTATAAGCGAAAAGAACAATAAACTTAAGGAAAAATGACACTGATAAAATCTATTTCCGGTATTCGCGGAACAATCGGAGGTCACACAGGCGACACGCTTAATCCGCTTGACATAGTGAAATTCGTTACGGCATACGCCACTTTCATCCGTAAAAGCGGTAAATCACAAAGCAATTCCATAGTAGTTGGACGTGATGCCCGTATCTCTGGAGACATGGTGCGCAACATTGTTTGCGGAACGCTCATGGGGATGGGATACGATGTCATAGACATTGGGTTGGCAACGACACCGACAACAGAACTTGCTGTAACGATGTCATCATCTGCTGGCGGAATAATCATCACCGCAAGCCACAACCCACGCCAATGGAATGCACTGAAGTTGCTAAACTGTGAAGGTGAGTTTCTGACAAAAGACGATGGCAACGAAGTGCTTGCCATTGCGAAAAAGGAAAATTTCGACTATGCTGACGTTGACCACATGGGCGCATACATCAAAGACGACTCATTTAACGACAAACATATTGATGCTGTGCTTGGTCTTAAATTGGTAGACACAGAAGCCATTAAGAATGCACATTTCAAGGTATGTGTGGACACAATAAATAGTGTTGGAGGAATAATACTGCCAAAACTGCTTGAGAAACTTGGAGTTGAATACAAGCTATTAAACGGAACTCCCAATGGAGATTTCAGCCACAACCCAGAACCGCTAGAGAAAAACCTGAGTGGCATAATGAATGAAATGGGCAATGGAGGATACATTCTCGGCATCGTTGTTGACCCGGACGTAGACCGACTGGCCTTTATCTGTGAAAACGGAAAAATGTTCGGTGAAGAATACACTCTTGTCTCAGTTGCCGACTATATCCTTTCAAATACTTCGGGAGGTGGAAATACCGTGTCAAATCTCAGTAGCACACGAGCATTGAGAGACGTTACTAAGCGTTATGGCGGCACTTACACAGCGGCGGCCGTAGGAGAAGTCAATGTTACCACAAAGATGAAACAGGTGGGAGCAGTTATTGGAGGCGAAGGCAACGGTGGAGTCATCTATCCAGAAAGCCATTACGGGCGCGATGCACTTGTAGGCATAGCCCTCTTCCTTTCGTCACTCGCACACAAAGGATGCACGGCAAGCGAATTACGTTCTACATTGCCCAACTATTCAATTGCCAAGAACCGCATAGACCTTACACCTTCTACCGATGTAGATGCTATATTAGCCAAAGTGAAAGAGATGTTCGGCAAGGAAAAAGACGTGGATGTTACAGACATTGACGGTGTGAAGCTTGATTTCCCCGACAAATGGGTGCATCTGCGCAAAAGTAATACAGAGCCTATCATTC
The DNA here is from genome assembly GCA_963661195.1 of bacterium. GTDB lineage: Bacteria > Bacteroidota > Bacteroidia > Bacteroidales > Bacteroidaceae > Prevotella. The sequence continues at coordinate 5,519 of CAVLBD010000002.1, read as the reverse complement.
GCGTTTATAGCGAGGCTAAGACTATGGAAGAAGCTGACGCAATAGGTAAAAAGCTTATGCAAGTTGTCTACGACATGCAATAAACATACTTTACTGCGGCTTATAAAAGCCAAAACAAAGCCAATCTTCATAAAAAGAATAGGAGACTAATGCCATAAACAAGCGTCAGTCTCCCATTTTTTTACTTCTTCTGAAAAAATAAAATATGAAGCCTTCCAAAATTATTGCCGGCAGCAATGCATCATTGCCGCAACATTAAAGAAGTTTTTTGGCTTCTTCATAAGCTCTATTGGCTATTCTATTTATTATACTCTCTGCCTCATCAACAGACATTTCACCAAGATCCGACATATTCACCGTGCCTGCAACATGCGGTAAAAGTGAAGCAAATGAACCGCAAAGCAAAGACTCAAAGTTGCATTTATATTCATTTACCATTGCGTTATAACATTCTTTCGTACGACAAGCAAAGCGCATCAAATCTAAAGGTTCCGTTTTCCCTTCAGCAGCAAAAGCTTTCAGTTCTGCTTCTATTTCAGTTTCATCGTAGTTTAAACGGGAAATGGCATAAAAAGCTTCTTGATTGAAAATAGCAGAAACCCTTTCTATATGTGGAACAATAGATTTCTTAACATTTTTAGGCTCATAGACACTCATGTCTGATGCATCTGAAGAATTGGATTCTATAACGCCAAGAGTGAAATACTTAAAGAAAGCCCTCACAACTGAAGCCAGAACCACGCCCTTACCTATCGTTTGAGAAGCATTGCTTTCGAAATTGTTATCCATAACAAATGATTTGTTTTGATGTAACCACCTATATTGTCAATCAAACGTTTTGAATTCATATCCCTGTTCCTTGAGCCAACGCAAAGATTCCGGCAACGCACGCCGCAGTTTGTCAATACTCTTCAGTGAGTCGTGGAAGGTTATTATCGAACCATTGCGGGCATAACGCTTGACATTGGCGATAACTCCGTCGGCGGTCATCCATTTACTATAGTCACGCGTAACTAAATCCCACATTACGATGCGGTATTTCCTTCCTACATAGAAGTATTGCGACCATCTCATCCAGCCATGCGGTGGACGAAATAGGTGGGCTTTAATCAAAGCATTGGCCTTTTCAACATTTTCGCTATACTCTTTGAAAGTATGCTTGAAGCCTCCCCAGTGGTTGAATGTGTGGTTTCCAACCTGATGACCTGCTTCAACAATCATACGGTAAAGTTCCGGATGCTTTCTCACGTTGTCTCCCACCATAAAGAAAGTGGCGTGAACATTAAATTCCTTCAATGTCTGAAGGATAAATGGCGTGGCTTCGGGTATAGGCCCATCGTCGAACGTGATATAAACCGCCCGCTCCTTTTTGTTCATGCGCCATGTTGCCCTGGGATAAAGCCAACGCAACCATATTGCTGGTTGCTCAATTATCATATTCTAATGATTTACATTGCTAAAATTGCGGCTTCGCGCCGCAGAAGAGTAAAGTTGAGTAGTTTTATACGAAATGGTCTGAAGTCAACCCTAGGGCTATATTTATCTCCCCAGTTGGCTTCAGGCCATTAGACGTTATAAAAAAGATTCCGTTACATGTCTTCGGGCATTCTTCCACCCCTTGCCGTATAACGGTTACTGTAGTTCTTCAGCTTGTTTTCTATGCTTTCGGAAAGTTTCTCATCGTAGCTTCTTGCAACGTCAGCCGCTTTACCCAAAATATAGAACTGAATCATACAATCACGCTGCGACTGCATAAAGCGATTATCATCGAGGGAAAGATACCACAAACAGTACTGTTCGGCATTCTTAACCACCTTATTAAGCAGCTGTGAAGCCTTAGTACGGTTGCCAAGCATTGCGTATGCAGCAGCATAATCAGCGCCGCCACTCTGGAAGTTTACTGGCACATTGCATTCGGGCATCACCTTGTCTGCATAAGCAAGTACCTTAGCAGCCTTTGTATTCTTGCCCTCCATGATTAGGTGAAGAGCGAGGGTTGCCATTAGCTTGCGATGGGTATAGCACATGCGCATTACAGTCTCATCGATGTATAATCCAGGTTTGTCAAGACCTCCAAACTTGAAACGGTTCATAACATTGTTGTAAACCTTCTCTGTGTCAAACGTCTTAGTACCCGGAATGTTGACATTAAACGGTGTAATGCGGTTGGCAAGACCCTCTTGGACGAAGTTGTCTCCAAGGTTCATGTAGTTTTCTGATCCTACAGTCAAAGCCACATATACCGGACGCACCCAGTTACTATTGGCAATCAGCTCAAGCATCATGAGGTCGCTCTTATAAAGAGCACTCTTCCCTTTGAGAGAGATTACCATTCTGTCGGGAATGGAATCGTTAGCCATCATCATACCGCTCTTGCGCACAGCATCTTTGTCTACCGTAAGATAGAGTGTATCAGTTGGTATCACATGAGTTTCACCTTTGCTGCGCACCCAATATTTAAGTATGTTCTTAAGCTCAAACGGATTTTCGCCCCATTTCGCCTTAGCACCATCAGGGTTCTGCTTGTAAATATCAATAACCTGGCTCTTCAACGATGGGTTTACCTCTACATACTCGTTTGTTCCTGAGCAATAGTCAAGGCGTGGCCATGTTATAGGCAACGACGGAGAGTCGTAGGCAGGGCGCACCATCTGGTCAATATACCAATCGGTCTGAAGATATGACAAGTTGCATACACGTGCATCAGTGCGTATTCCTTCCGTATCTTGGTCGTACCAAAGCGGGAAAGTATCATTGTCGCCATTGGTAAAAATTATAGGATTACCCTTGTCTTGAAGCGACATCAGATAGTTTTGGCCGAAATCCCGACATGTGTAACGACCACTACGGTCGTGGTCATCCCATGTTTGGCTCGCCATCTGTATTGGTACGAGCAGACATATCACAGAAACTATTGCTGCTACCGCTACATTATCAACTTTCAACTTCTCTTTCAGCAAATCAACGATTGCGGCTACACCCATACCGCACCATATTGCGAAAGCATAGAATGAGCCGGCATAAGCATAGTCACGCTCACGGGGCTGCATTGGTGTCTGGTTTAGGTATATCACAATGGCTAGTCCTGTCATGAAAAAGAGGAAGAAAACAACCCAAAACTGCTTTATACCATTCTGCCCCTTAGCGAGAGCTTGCCAGAAAAGACCAATAAGTCCGAGCAAGAGCGGCAGACAGTAGAACACATTGTGCCCCTTGTTTTCCTTAAGATCATCGGGCAACTTGCTTTGGTCGCCTAGGCGCAAGTTGTCAAACCATGTAAATCCTGTTATCCAGTTGCCGTGCTCCAATTCACCGTTTCCCTGCAAATCGTTTTGACGACCGGCAAAGTTCCACATGAAATACCTCCAATACATGAAGTTGCATTGATAGGAAAGGAAGAAGCGAAGGTTCTCCATCTGCGTCGGCATCTTAATCTGAACAAACTCACCGCAACGATCATAGTCAACATTGTAGCCGTCAACTCCTCCCATCCAGCTCTCGTATGCTGAAGCATGGCCGGCATCGTGCATTCTTGGGAACAACATATTCTGTGCATACTGCACCTTGTCGTTTGTGCGTACTATGAAGTATGAGTCCTTCTCGCCTTTGGTTTCTTTCTCCTTTCTCTGATAGATAGGAGCACCCTTCTTCCTAACAGGGATGCAATAGCTGCCGTCAACGTCAAACTTAACCTGTGAGGTATATGCCGGACCATACAGCAACGGTGTATCGCCATACTGGTCACGACTAAGATAACTGCCCAAAGTAAAGATGTCTTCAGGAGAGTTCTGATCCATTGGCGGGTTTGCAGTGGAACGTATGACGGTAATTGCATAGGTTGAATAACCTATCATCAGCATCAACATTGAGAGAAGCATGGTATTTTTCAAGCGGGCTGTAACAACGGGCTTGCCCTTTCGCTTGTATTTCAGCAGGAAGAACATAGCAACAAGCACCACTACACCAATAAAGAATGCCGACCAACCGAAACCATAGAATGGGATTCCGAGCATTCCTACCGACAAAACAAAGCTCAAATTACCACGTAGTTCGTTCTTTCCAGCATAACTTTCATAAATACCCCATACAACTGTTGCTATAAGGAGCAGGATATATACGATAACTCCCGTGTTGAACGAGAAGCCAAGCGTATTGACAAAAAAGAGTTCAAACCAGCCTCCCACCTTTATTATACCAGGGACTACACCATAAAGAATGGCTGCCACGATGACAAACGACACGAAAAGAGCCAAAAGAGAGCCCTTTGCGTTGGCATTGGGGAACTTACGGTAATAGAACACAAGCACAATTGCTGGCACACACAAGAGATTCAGCAAGTGAACGCCGATACTTACTCCCGTCATATACATTATAAGCACTAACCATCTGTCGCTATGAGGCTCATCAGCATGGTCTTCCCATTTGAGAATGAGCCAGAATACAACTGCAGTAAAGGCTGAAGAAAAAGCATATACCTCACCTTCAACAGCACTAAACCAAAAAGTGTCGCTGAAAGTATATATCAATGCGCCCACCAAACCGCTTGCCTCAATGACAATGAGCTTAGAAAGACTCAACTCATCCCAGCTTTTTAGAAGTAACTTCCGTGTGAGATGCGTTATTGTCCAGAAGAGAAACAAAATACACGTTGCGCTTAGTAGTGCGCTCATCGTGTTTACCATTCTAGCTACCTGTGACGTGTCACTGGCAAATTGCGTAAACAAATTTGCCAAAAGCATAAAGAATGGTGCGCCAGGCGGGTGACCTACTTCCAGTTTATAACCTGTTGTAATAAACTCCGGACAGTCCCAAAAGCTGGCTGTCGGCTCGATAGTGCTGCAATATACGAAGGCTGCGATAAGGAATGTAAGCCAGCCGACGACATTGTCAACTAATCTGAATTTTTTCATCAAGTTAAAGATAATTAGTATGAATGTTTTGTTTGTTTTCTTTCTAATCGTTCCGATAACGTTCAAGGCTGAATGCAAATTAAGATGCCTAGCCAAACTATAACGAAAAACCGCCACAACATTAGCCATCAGCCATACGGAATTGCAAAATTACTAATTTATAACCTAGCGGTCACCTATTTTTAAAATTTTAACGATAAAATCAGCCTAAACTATAACTGCGGCAAAATAATGCGTCAAACGGGGTAAGAAATAGGAATGTAAGGATAGTTAATAAAAAGTCTTGAACTTTCGTAATTTTAACCGCGGGGACTTGTTTCAAACCCCGCGGCGTTTAAACAGACACCCCACACGGTTTTAATTCCAAGCAACAGAATAACGAAGAAAAAACTTAATGAAGTTATAATATATAATAAGGTTAATGTTTGGAAAGATTAAGAAATAAGCTCTATTTTGCCATATTTTTGACTTTCGAAACATAAAAATATTCATGTTTCTTTTTTGTTTAAGAAATAAAGTATACCTTTGCATAGCAATTACGAAACGGGATTGAATAAATATCGCGGAGTGGAGCAGTTGGTAGCTCGCCAGGCTCATAACCTGGAGGTC
>CAVLBD010000001.1:0-147067 GCA_963661195.1 bacterium | reverse complement strand
GCCTTGTGTGTGAGTCTGTCCACCATAGCCGCCACAAGGATTTTGTCCTTGATTATTTCTCCCCATCTGTTGAATGCGAGATTTCCGGTAGTGCTGTCTGTGCATCCTTGGGCAATTCCGAGCTTACGATTTCCTCCAGATAATGCAGACTCGAAAACCGACATCTCGAGTTCTTTAGCATATGAGAGTATTCGCTCTTTTGTATTCTTTTCCTGTTTCATAGTCTTTATTGGTTTTCCTGTTGTCTATTATTGGTCAAGTCTGTAATACTGTCCAATGTGCTTATCGCTTTTTTCTCTATCTGCGATGCCTGTTGGGCAACGTTCTCAACAATGGCACTTTTTTGCGTCCATATCAGTATTGAATTATGCGCCCCTACGGGGCTTGTGGGCGATTGCGTCGAAACATCTGTTTCTGTGGGGCTATGGGCGTCAGTGGGTGATGAGAGGGTCTTCATAGTCGGCCTTGTTGAAGGAGGCGGCAGAGGATGCAGGGGTGATGGTGGTGAAGGTGCCTTTGGGGTGGGAGACGGTGACGCTGTGGGTGTGGGCGTTGAAGGCACGCACGAGGTCGTTGAGCCGCAGGGTGAGGTCGGCGATGTTGATAAGGCCTCCGAGGGAACCGCCATTGATGGTGATGGAGGCCGCTTGGTCAACCTGCAGGACTACGAGGTCGGCGAGGTCGCTAGAGAGGGAGTCGAGGATGACGGGCGAGCCTACCTTGGGCGTGATGAGAAGGTGCTGGCTGTTGTCGAGTTCGGAGGCACGCAGGCGCACACTGGGAATGTCGATGTTACCGATGGTGACGGTGCAGGTGATGCCTTCGATGGCTTTGACGATGCCTTGCAGGATGGTGGCACGTTGGGGTACGAGAGATGCGATGGAATCGCGTAGTTGTCGGTATTGGTCCATGGTTATATTTTTTAGGCATAATAAGCTAAATGAGCGTTGAGACGGGCTATTATTTCTTGGCTTTTGGGTGATAATTGCAGTTTTTGGGCGGCGAGTTTTTGGACGGTGGCGACATCGGAGAGAAGTATAGAATTTCCGAACTCGCCTTTTGTGGAATTGCTGCATGCCCGCGAGATCACCACGCCATCTTTTGCGGCGACACTGAAGTCGATGCCGGCAAGAGAAAACGTGTGAAGGTTGGTGGCTCGGAGGACGCTGTCGGGAAATTCGAGGCGCTCCAATTATTTTTTATGTTGCTTCTGCGTGATGTCGTTGGCTTCCTTCAGTGCTTGATGAAGTTTGGGGGAAGAGATGCAAACGTAGTTTCCGAGCATGTTGGTAACAAACGAGGTATTGACAACGGCGCCATTCTCGTAGGTAATTCTCGCGCCGCAGCCTATATAGGTGCAGTTGGGGCGAATGCTTGTCAATGACGTGGCGAAGAGTAAGAAGGAAATATTCCGGGCAACATAGAAGTTGACGATCTTGGCGAAGATGGAGAACTGCGGGTTATCGATGACTACATAACCTTCGGGGTAGTCGTAATTCTCATAGTCTCCGCCCGGCCAGAAGGGGCGGACGACGGGACGGTCGCCAATATTGAGATGCTGCTTTGCCTATGCGAGTACGGCGTTGTAGACGAGTGGCGGAGTGTAGCTGTCGTAGATGGTCTTTTTGGGTTTGAACTTTTTCGTGAATTCCTCGTAGGATGTAGTTTTCTTTGTCATAATGTTTGTGGATTTAATTATTGTTTGTATCTTTGCGGCGTGGGAGATAAGACCACTGCAACCGGCCCGCGAAGCTGGGTCCCCTCAGTCAAGGATTATTCCTTGACTGTTGTATTTATAGACAGTTCCGTCAATATAGAAGTGAACTTCTTTTTTTTGCGTACTTCCCATTGCTTAAAATCCTCTTGCTAAGAGCGGCGAGTTTAGTCGGTTCCAAATTAGTGAAGTGATTGGTGATGCAAGCGATGCCGCCTTGTTCGGACGCTCCATTGGCATTATGCGTGATTTTTTTGTAATTGAGAGGTGACTTGGCATCAATAAGGACTGTTTTTATCAATCCACAAGTCGGGCGTATGCGTTGGTGGAGGCAGTCCTAAGCGCCGCTAAAGACAACCTCGCTTTTTGGGATTTCCGGTAAAATCCAGACTTTCATTCCCTTGTCGGCATAGGCTTTAGCCAAATCCAAGAGTCGTGTGTAATCTTCCTCATCGGTTGTTTTCAGAACGTGCTTAAAGACGTTTTTCTCCACCTTATCAAATTGTCGCTCAATGGGCATGGAATAGATTTTATGCTTCTGCTCAGCCGTGACCTTCTTCATGCCTTTCTTGTCTTTGGGTAGGGCAACGTTGATTTTGTCGCACTGGTAGCAGTGCTTTTTTTTATTTTTGAACAGCGTTTGAACGGTGTTTTTTACACCCTTGTTGAAGGGGCATGATGAGCATCCGTTGGGGAAGTATGGGTGGTTGTCGGAGAAGGTGTGACCGTCCTTGCCCGGGTTGTTGTCGAGTCCGGGTTGTGGTGGGGCGGCAGGGATGTCGGCAGGCCGGACGACGGGGGCGTTGTTCTGTTCGAGGGAGCACTTGCAGTTCCAGTGGTCGCCGGGGTGGTGCTGCCAGAAGGGATCATCCATGGGGAGGTTGAGCCGCGCGACCCAGTAGGCGCGGTGTCCGGCTTCGGGTTCGGCAGCGGTGGTGGGCAGCCATTGGAGGTTTGGCATGATGTCGCGGTTGGCCTCGTAGACCTGCTAGTCGGCGGCGTTGTGGGCGCGTATGACGGCGGTGTCTTACTCGGTCTGTAGCCATGCCCCGCACTGGTGGGAGGTGATGCCTTCTACATCGCGGCGGAACTCAGAGAATGACTTGAGGCGGCCGTCGGGGGGGGTAAGGAGTTTAGCCGCCACCTCTTGTTGTAGGGCATGCACCTTGAAGGCGGCGAAGCCCTCGTTGACATTCAAAAGTTTTTAGTTGTCCAACTAAAAAACATATATTTTCATTCAAATGCGATTTATAAATAAAGAAAAGAGATAACTTTGCATTATGGATAATGGGAAGCAGTATGGTAAGTTTTACGCCGAAATGAGAATTGCTCATGAATATGAAAATGTCTTTCATAGATAGTTTGGAGTTTTAACCCATATATTTTTGAAATATTATAATTTATAAATGTTACAATGAACAAGAACATTATATTGTCTGGATTGCTGGCTTTCTGTGTGGCTAGCCAATTTGTGCAGGCACATGTTATTGGAAATTCATTACCCAATGAGGTACGAAACAAAATGGGGCTTTCTTTGTTGGGTAGAATAAACAGTAGTGACATGGCACATACATGTAAGTCTATCCCCATGAGAACAGGTACAGTATCAGAGCCACTAATAGGAGTAATCGTAAGGCTACAGTCTGGTTATGACTCTGATTTTTTAGCATCTTATGGAGCAAGGGTTACAGCCAGTACAATAGGATTTGCTTCAGTAAAAGCTACAGTTGAACAACTTTCCAAGATTGCTGCAGATAAGCGGGTGAAGCATATGTCGTTGGTTCAAAACGGTAGGTTATTTCTTAATCAAGCCCATCCGCGTACAGGCGTGGCGCGTATTAAGGAAAGTGACGGTCTCTTGCAACCTTATACGGGCAAAGGCGTGTTGGCATTGATGGAAGATTGTGGCATCCAGCCTACTCATACTATGTTGATGCGTGAGGATGGTACACCAAAGATAGAATATTTTTGGGGATACGACGGTACGGTTTCCACAACACTTGACCAACTTAGCCTGATTCGCGAAGCGTATGATTTGCATGCTACTCATACGTCTACTATTCTTTTGGGTAGCAAGGTAACATCAAATGGACAGAGCTATGAAGGCGTTGCACCGGGTGCAAGCATGGCGTTCTTTCAGACAGAAACAGATAGTATAGGGCTGTTACCAGATTTGCAGACACCGTTGATGGCATTGGCTAAGTATGCAGAGAATGAAACGGAACGCCCCAAGGTCGTAAGCCTTTCACTTGGCATGAATGCCAATGCAGCAACCGATGATGACGACGACACGATGGCTCTTCTTAACAAACTTGGCGAAAAGATGCCTATATGCATATCTGTCGGTAACAGTGCCATTTTCAGTACGTGTGTCTACCACGAGTGCGGAAATGGCGGTGACAAACTTCTTTTCACTGCAGATGCTTATCAGCCTGGTGAATATCTGCCTGAAGATGCACCAGCAGCATATTTTATAACAACGCAGAATGATAAACCGCTCAAGGTTACGGTAATGATTGTAAGGGGTAACGACATTATTTACCAAATGCCTGTGATAGATAAAAATACAGAAGGAAAGTTCACTTATCTCTCAGGCAGAGCTGAAGATGCAGACAATGACGAATATCTGCATAACGATGTTTTCACGAAACAGTTTGGCGGCCGTCTTGGTATAGGTTCAAAGGTGAGTGAAAATGGTAGATACCAGTTTATCGTTACTCTCGATAGCGTGAGTATGGTTCGGTCTGATTACAAGCTTACTTTCCTTGTTGAAGGTGAGCAGGGGCAGATTGTCAAAGCTTCTGGCTATGGTTATGCGTTTCTGTCGGAAGCATCCGATGGTATTATAGACAATGCCGTGACAGATTGTATTTCGGCTGATGGCAATGGTGACGGGTGGGCTTTTGCCAAAAATGTTATAGCAGTGGGTTCGTACACCAGTCGTGTAGTTGAAAATGATATGTGGAGTGACGGTTCAGACGGGCTTGATAGCTTGGCATATTACTCTTCGTATGCTCACCTCTTTGATGGGCGCACTGTACCCTATATAACTGCCCCTGGTCAGTATATTATTGCAGGTTCCAACAAGTATTGCACTTCGGATATGTTTGCTTATGGAGTAACGAAGTTTCCTATCGACGGTTCTGACGACCAACTAGTGTCAATGACAGGAACATCTATGGCCACTCCCTATGTAGCTGGTGTTATCGCCCTTTGGTTGGAAGCCGATCCACAATTGAGTGTAGACGATGTGAAAGAGATTATGGCATCTACAGCGATTAAGGACAAGTATGTTACGAATGCAAATTCTATATCATGGGGGAATGGCAAGATTGATGCCTATAATGGATTGAAGGAAGTTCTCAATAGAGCAGTGACAAATCTGCGACCAATTAGTGCTGACAAGGATTTTATGTTGCGACAGCAAGGAAAGCAAATGGAGGTCTTTGTTGCAGGCGAAACATCCCTTTCTGCTGAGCTATATAACTTGGGAGGAAGAGTCGTCGCCAAAGCAACATGCGCAGGTAATCGTCTTACACTTGACGCTTCTGCAGTTCCTTCTGGTGTATATGTACTGCATTTGGAAGGCTCAGGAACCTATCATAGTACGAAGATATTACTTCATTAGAATTACAAGAACTTTGCGTCCTGAAAAAAAACGGTAGGGGAGTGCTAAGGTGTTTTCCTACCGTTTTTTTTTTATTTATTATTCCAAATGTCGTAAAATAAATTTCCAGTCTTCTTTCAATACTGCGTGTGGTCCTTTGCGTAGTTTGTATATAAGTTTGTCTGTCTTGCCATAGAGCTCATAAATTGGGCGTGCCATTAGACATCCTAACTCTTCGCCCTTTGGGTCAGCCCACAGATCTTCCATTCCACTAATTGCTATTATTTGTCGCGGAGCGAGTAAGGCAATGAGCTCATGCTGGTCAAATGGTAGATATTTCTCCCTATGGCTAAACTGTTTGAAGTTTCCACAGAACCAATGACTGCAAAATTCGTTGACACATTCTATAGTTTCGCCAATACATCTTCTTGACAATGCAGCTCCGCAGCAGCCAGAGTTTACTGATACCACAGTGCGAAAGCGTTTATCTGTTGCGCCAGCCCATAGAGCAGTTTTGCCTAAGCGAGAATGTCCCATTATGGTTATGGCATTTACTTTAACTACATCACGTGCCAATAATTCCAATGCATCAACCGCTCTGCTAGCAGTCCATGCCCAACATGCTATAGCTCCCCATTCATCAGGCAAGGGATATTTCTGTCCTGCTTTGTAATAGTGCTGGTGTAAAGCACTAGATTTGAAATCATCTTTTTCTTTGTCACTTTCTGCCTCGGTATATTGGAAAACAGCGAAAGCAAAGCCTTGTTCTAACATCGCTTCAACATTCCATGCTTCAGCCCGTTGTGGACGTTCTCCATTATGACGCGTATAGAAGATAGAGTCAATAGGTATAAACGAGAGTCCTAGTATTGTCTTTTGTGCTATAGTGCGTTTCCCGTTGTTTCGCCATACAAGGGTAAGCTTTACGTCAGGGCCATTGCTGGTAAGATGTAGCATAATGTCGCGGCGTATGGCATTCATACCTTTCAATGGCTTGTCAGCTCCTTGCTGTTTCGCAGAGAAAGTGGTGTCTATTGATGGACATTTTCCATACATGAATTCCGTAAATAGTTGTATTAACTCAGGACGCCGTTTTTCTTCCCATAGTGTTGTATCATTAATATGTGTGCCGTCTAAGCAAAGCATGACATCGGGTAACGTGTATTGGGGGACTTTACTTTCATCGTAGTTGGCATTGTTGTAATAGTCCATGAAATCACGTTTTACACAGGTCCTTTCATACTGAGCAATACTGATGGCGGGATATCCTGCTATCAAAAAAATTAAGGCAACAATGTGCCAAATCATTTTTCTAAAGTCCATATGCATGAATCTTTTATTTTCTTGTTTTTTGCATTTCCTTCAACAGAGATAATATTTTCTCCGAGTTTTAGTCTTACGTTATCAAAGATGCATCGTTTAAAATAGTCAGGCTTAATCGTTGAGTGCTTTTTCCCGTTTATGTATAGAGTAACAGTATCGCAGTTAGAGTATACCTTTATTTTCTGTAGTTCGTTGTGCCTTTTGTCCATACGGCGTGAAGTGATATAGGTCATCGGCTCGTTATTCCAATTTGCTTTGTAGAAGAAGTATGAATCTTTGAACGTCTTTCTGTCATGTGAAACTAGCCCTTTGGTGTTGAGGTTGCGCATTCCTCCTTCGCTCCAGCCAGGAACGATAAAATCGAACATAGCCCAAATGAATGATCCCCAAAGTTGTTTTTCGTGTTCCTTAATAGTGCGCCATGTTTCCTCGTGTACATGGTTTTGCCATTCCTCTGGATGGTATGCACTATTCAAAGTTTCTCTCATCTGTCGTGGCAGTTCGCCTTCCATATGTTGCGTTGGATTACCGCCAGCTCCATATTCGCTTATAGCAAAACGCCTGCCGTCAAGTTCTTCGCTGCGGAAGTCAATCCATTTGCCGAAGTCATCAATAGTTCCGTCATTTCCTTCTTCTTTAGGCCAGCGGAGCATCCAGTACCATCCTGGGTAATTGTTCCATGCTGGAGCGTCAGCTATCCCGTTGTAATATCGTTTGCCTTTGTTGCTAGCCGATGCAGTGAGTCTATTGCCTCCATATCTGTGAGCGATGTCATTTAACTGATGGAATATTGTATTTGGGAAGGATGTTTTCGGATAGTCAATTTCATTGAACATTCCCCACCAACAAACAGAAGTATTATTGTATAGTTGGTGAAGCATTTCCAACATCTGTTGGCATGTGTTTTCATTGAAACCATAAGAATTCCTTACTTCGTTTACGAGAGGCACTTCGTCCCATACCAGTATTCCCAAAGAGTCTGCTATGTGGTGAATGTCTGCGCTTTGTGGATAATGTGCCATACGAATGGCAGTAACTCCCATGCGTTGCATAATTTTCATGTCGTTAAGGTTCTCTTCGTGTGTTAGAGCCCATCCTTTGCCGTAGGCATCTTGATGCCGTGCAACACCATGAATTGGATATTCAACCCCGTTAAGAAGAAAGCCCCGTTCTTTATCTAGAGAAATATGGCGGAATCCGAACAATACGGTTTGTCTGTCTTTATATTCACTTGAGAAGTCGGTGTTATTATCGTTTGCATTAACCCTAACTTCTAGAGTATACAGTGTAGGTGACTTTACTCCATCCCACAATTTGGGCTTATCAACGTTAAGAATTGTCTCGAAAATGTTGTCACTGCCGCTTTCGCAGTTTACTTGTTGCGCCTTTGATGCAACAACATTGCCGTCTGGGGCATATATGGTAGTGGTAAGTGTAGCTGAAGTTTGTGGCACGGTTGTAGTCATCTTTCCGTTGCAATATTTCCCAAAGTCTACATGTGTCTTAACTTTAACCTTTCCGTCTGTAGATGCGTCTGCGTATATGCCATTTGAGGCATAGTGTAATGGAGAAATACAGAGAAGATCAGTGACGAGAAGTTCAGCACCGCGATACAATCCGCCCATTACAGCAAAGCCTCCAGAAAGCGGAGGCACATCAGCTCGCCAACTATTGTCAACGTCAATGCGCAAGATATTCTCTTTTCCGTATTCAAGATAATCGGTAAGTTCAATGCAAAATGCGGTGAAAGCTCCTTTGTGTTCAGCTAGATGTTTGTTGTTTAGATAAACTTTAGCAACTTGCGATGCTGCTTTAAAGCGTACGAATACCCGTTTCTTTCCTAGCCATCCCGATGGGATGAGCAAAGATCGTGAGTATGTTCCGCAGCCCCGTTTGTATGTGTATCCGTTTTCGTCTTTTGATATGTTTTCTTGTGAGTCTTCCGCATTCCATGTATGTGGAAGATTTACGTGCTTTATTGGTTGTCCGCCAATTGAAAATTCCCAATCATCGTCAAGTGTTTGGCAGCGTTGAGCCGTCAGAGTATCTGCTGTATGCCATTCTCCTAATGCGGAAACTATGTCTTTAGCCCTACTTTGGGGGGTTACTTTAAGTTCTTCAATCTTTCCGTTGCGGTATACACATTCAATAGTTGTCTGTTTTGGAGCGTGCAGTTTGAAGTTTACATCCCATTCCTTAGGCCAGCATGGCAGTAGAAGAATACTGTCACCCACATTTTGCATCAACATTTCCTGAAGTGCAATCATTCCTGTTCCACCCCAGTTGTGGTCGGGAGTCCAGTCGTGGCCAGGACCGAAGAAAGCGGGAAACCTATGCTTCCCGTTTTGAAGTTTTCTCCGTACAAGGTCACGTGCTTCTGGCAGTAGTCCGAGCCTAGCACAGAAGATAGCATCCTGATGCCATGATTCGTGACGATTTTTCTGCCATTTTGGTTGGTCTATGCCGTAGCGCCAAGTGTCGCGTGCTAATTCAAGATCCTTATGTCCTAAGCCATACATGTCGTAAGGAAACACTGGATACAATTGATTTATTTCCACGTTCATAAGTCTTTCGAACGATTGTGCCGGTGCTATAACGGTGTGCCCTTGCATCTGTCTCATTGGTAGTGGTGGCATGTGCGAGAGCATTTCTGTGAATTTTTCTCTTTGTTGTGTTGTCAAAATTTTCTGTGGCAATGCTAACAACTCGTTCAACACTGTTGTAAGTGCTGCGATAGTCTGCGTTGAGTTGGTTGCCATCTTGTATGTTTCACCAGCTGTTCCCGGGTAGAAAACATAGTGTTTTTTGCGGTCGAATGGTTGTACCGTGCGTTGTAAGGCAAACATGCGGTAGTGCTCGTCAAAAAAAGTTAGGCATTCTTCAATGAAAGGAATATATTTTTTGATGTCGCGCCCCTCGTATGTGTTGGTGCGTATCATCATGAGACAGAAATCCATTACCGTGTCCCACAGATATTCGCAATATGCGTTGGCTTGTTTTCCTCGGGGTATCTTTTCATTACGCCCTTCCATTCCGTAGCTATATGCAACTGGCAGTCCGAAATTCTCAATCTGCTCGGTGAAGCATGCTCCAGGATGATTCCAATAGGAACGGGTCATTAGTTTTACATTGTCTAACATGCGCAGATAGTAAGAAAACTGAGAGTCCATCATATCCCAGTCGCCAGATTTCAACATTGGCCAATAAACGAGCCTTTGGTTTTGTGCCGTCATTGATGCACCTCCCCATTGTCGGAAATCAGGTGACAGTTTGCGCTTTGGCTTAACTAAGCTAGGGTCGAATGTAAATAGTGAACCGTTGAATTTTGTCGGGGTGTCACCATAAGCATTACATGCAAGCATATACCTGAAAAGTTGGTAGTTGCGTCCTAGTTGTAGAGGTATCGAGTCTGTTTTACTATTCATAAAAACATGGCTACGCTCCCAAAAATTCTTCCACCATAGACGTGTAGCCTTGCGGTCAGAGTCAGTTGACAGGATCTGTCTCTGTTGCATAGATTTCAGCTTACTATGCCATTCTTCAATGGTTTCTGTTTGGGCTATGTGGGTGGTTATTGTGATGTTAAATTTATTTTGTGGGGAAGCTGCTATAAGTTTCCATGATTTATAATTTGTGTCTATATAATGTCCGTTTCCTGTTCCTGCAGGAACTAATCCTGGAGCGCATACAATACCACCGAATGTCCGGTACTTTACAGGATTCCATAACTGATTTTTTATATCTTGCAACTCTTCACATTCAACAGTCTTCTGAAAAATGAAATCGTTACGATTGCGATGATAGAATAGAATATCGTTTCCGTTAAATGCAACATTGTCTGGATAAATGAATATGCTATCTTTTGTACCCTTGAGCCCACAAAGGTGAGCGTCTTCCCCCGCCAAGGTGTAGTCTTTACATCGCCAGTTTTCATAGTAAAGAGTGGGGGTCAATGTTCTGTCACTTTTAACTTCCATGTGGATTACAGGGTGGAATACATCTGTCCAAATGGTGACAATGGTGTTGTTGTCTCCGTAAATTCGTATGCATCCATCAGAAAGTGTCAGTTCCTGCCGAAAAACGTTGTTGAAGTTAGCTTCGGGAAGTTGTAACCGTATGCGTCCTAGTTTTAGCAGAGCGTTGTTTTCATCGAAAGCGCTGCTTCGTGCGAAGTAGAAAAGAATGTCTCCATTCTCGCACCATACGTTCATTCCCGTTTCCCCACCTCCACATGGCATTGATTCAGAGCTGTTGAGACTTTGTGTATTCCAAGAAACAGTATAGTCTTGTAGTGAAGGCAAAGTCTGCGTATAGGCTTTTCCTATTCTGAATAGCAAGAGTGTGAAGCAAAGAAAGGTGAGTAGTGTCCTTTTCATGGAAATAATTATTATATGTGGTCTATTCTTGAACGTAGAGGCAATGTGAATTGTAATCACAATAGAAATATTTTTTGACAAAGGATGTTACAATATCATGGTAATATCGTCATAAATGTGAATCTAATAACAGGAAGAAAGAAATAATACACTAAGTAAAGGGACTTTTAACTGCAGCCACTTATGTCCACATTTGTGGATAAGTGTGCTTAATGAACACTAATAGCTTATGAATAAATTAAATGAACGCGCAATGTTGGGTTTGGCGACAGTTGCCCTAACATTGAGCTCCTTAGCTGGAACGGCCTATGCTGAGCAATCAGCTACGCCTTCACCACTTCCACAACAACAATCTAAAAGTACGCATGTTCGCGGTGTTGTGCGCGATAGCAATGGCGAACCACTTATTGGCGTAAGCGTTGTGCCTTCTGACAACCAGAAACAGGGCGTAATAACAAACATGGATGGTCAGTTTGATATTATTGTTAAAGGTGGAACTACGCTACAATTTTCTTATGTTGGCTTTAAATCACAGACAGTAAAGGTTACACCTGGCGGAAACTACAACATTCAACTCGTTGAGGACAATGATATGATGGACGAGATTGTGGTTGTCGGCTATGGAACAATGAAGAAGAGTGACCTTACTGGTTCAACCACTTCGCTACGTAACGATGCTATAACATCCGTAATGGCGGCAAATCCAATTGAAGCCCTTCAAGGAAAGTCTACAGGTGTTGCCGTCTTTACCAATAATCAGCCTGGTGAGGCACCAACGTTGCGAATTCGCGGTTCTGCTTCAATCAATGCTGGTACAGATCCTCTGTATGTCGTTGATGGTTTCGCTTTGACTGATGGCGATATGAACGACATAAACCCTGCTGACATTGAGTCAATGGAAGTCTTGAAAGATGCTTCAGCTACTGCAATATATGGTTCGCGTGGTGCAAATGGCGTTGTTATGATTACCACAAAGAAAGGCTCAAAAGGCAAACATAATATTTCCGTTCATGCTAACCTTGGTGTGCAGATGCGTTCTCGTTTGATCGATACAATCACAGGACAGGAATTTATTGATTACATCAACGCTGCAAATGAGGCACAAGGAAGTGCAAAACCTTTCCCCAATGGTTATACGGGACAATTCTATGATTGGCAGAAAGGTGTAATAAAGAGTTCAGCTCTGACTCAGGACTATGGACTGACACTTGACGGTATGTCTGGCGACACTAAGTATATGTTCTCTGCCGGATACTATAACCAAGACGGCCTTCTTGACTGCCAAGGATATGAGAAATTCAGCCTCCACTCCAATCTAGACCATAAATTCAACAAGTGGTTCTCTATTGGTTCTAATATGCAACTTACCACGTCAAGGCAAGATATTTTGACCAATCCTGTTACAAACGATATATTCCGTTCTGGTTGGCCAACGGATATGCCAAAGAATGACGATGGCAGCTATAACATAATCCAGCACGGAGAAGTGTTCAACCCGTTTGCAGATATGGATGCAACAAACGATAACGTAAAGAATCTTCGTTTCATCGGAAATTTCTTTGCGCAGGTGAATTTTTCAGAACACTTCAATTATCGTCTGAATATCGGTTACGATGTAAAGAATTCCAACCGTTATCAGTTCCTGTCATCGCAGACGGCTAAAGGTATACAGGCTGGCACGACAACCAGTTCGGGTCTGCACAAATGGGCAAGACAGGAGTCCAGACTTATGGATAACATCTTGACTTATAGTAACCAGTGGGGTGATCATCGCATGTCGCTGACCGGTGTTTACTCTTGGCAAGACTATAAATACAGATATTCCCAAATGTCGGGTAATTTCTCCAATGATGCCCTTGGAGCCTATGATTTCTCTGGTGCTGATCAGGCTTCTATTAAGGTGGCAAGCGACAGATATAGCAATAAGTTGATTTCTTGGACGGCACGTGGAACATACGCGTACAAAGATCGTTATATGCTGACAGCAACAATTCGTTTCGATGGTTCTTCACGTTTCGGCTCAGATAGCAAATGGGGAACGTTCCCGTCTGTAGGTATTGCATGGCGAGCTTCTGAGGAAAACTTCTTGAAGGGCAACAAGGTTATTACTGATTTGAAGATACGTGCAAGTTATGGTGTTACTGGTAACCAGGAAATAGGTAATTATCAGTCGTTGGCAAGACTTGCTACATCCACTTCCAACGCCAATTATTCCGATGGAACAAGTTCTATAACAGGTTTCTATGAGGAGGTAGGTAATTCAAAATTGAAGTGGGAAAGCACGAATCAGTTTGATGCAGGCTTCGATCTTACGCTCTTTGACCGCGTTTACTTGAACTTCGACTACTATAACCGTCAGACAAAAGACCTGCTTTATACAGTGCCCATACCGTCAACCTCTGGCTACTCCTCAGTGTTGAGCAACGTTGGTAAGGTTAGTAATCATGGTATAGAGTTCTCTGCAAGTGCAGATGTCTATAGGACACGCGACTGGAAGGTGACCATAGGAGGAAATATCACATACAATACGAACAAGATTAAAAAGCTATATGACGGTGCAGATCGCATAACAGTGTATGACGGCACAGCGTCATCAGGTCTTGCACGTGTGCTTGAGGTAGGCCAGCCCGTGAATGGAGTTTATGCTTACCACTCAACAGGCATCATTAAGTCTCAGGCTGATCTAGATGCATATTTGGAAAAGATTCCAGCATTGAAAGGAACAGTTGGCATAGGCTCAGAGATGTATGAGGATGTAAATGGGGACGGAAAACTTTCTATCGAAGACACAAAATGTATAGGAAGCATTGAACCCAAATATTTCTACGGCTTCAATGTTGGTGTGCAGTGGAAGGAATTCAAACTGCAAGTTTATGGTCAAGGTGCATGGAAATATGCGTCCATGTCTGGTTCGGAAAACTATTACAACAACGGCTCAAAGTGGGCAATCGGTTTCCAAGATACAGGAAACTACGCTATGTGGGTTGACAATAACGTAAAAAATCAGCTCGGTGTTCCTTCAAAAGATGGATACCATGCAATGTGGAGCGAAAGCAACCCCACGGGAACAGCACCTGCTGTTGGCGCTAAGGGCGTAGTATTGTCAGACCGTACCAATGCAGACTGGTCGTACTTCATTTTGAAGAACATCCAATTGAGTTATGACTTCTCTAAACTTATCAAGACAGACCTAATAAAAAGTCTCGTGTTTAACGTTAACTTGCAGAACTTCGTGACTTCAGCCAATCACCTGGGTTACAATCCTGAAAACGGTGACGTTTCCAATCCATATGGAAAGACTGTTATGTTTGGCGTAAATATCAAGTTCTAACCACTATTATTAAAGGAAACAAGATGAAAGCATTAAAATATTTGATGGCAGGAATAGCCATGATGTCGGTTGCCGCAACGGGGCTTACGTTTGAAAGCTGCAGCGACCTTGACGAAAATCCATATACATTCATTGATCCTAACTCATACTATAAAACGGAAGATGAGGTTCAGACAGCACTTATCGGAACATATAACCGCTTCCGCCGCTTGTATTCAGGCAACAATGCCCTGTATCTTGCCGAGATAGAGATGCTGACAGAGCAGGGATGGCCTACATACAACAAAGACAACATGCACGAATTCTCACAGTGGAGCTATGCCAACAGCGAAACCGTAGGCGGAGTGATGAAAATCTGGGGATACGGATATGAATGTATCAATAGAGCTAATGTTGTGCTTGGCCGCATAGACGGTGTAAAGATGAGCGACCAGAGCAAAAACTGGATAAAGGGACAAGCGTATTTCCTTCGCGGATATACTTATTTCCACTTGTTGAGGCTCTATGGTGCTGTGCCCGTAACAACGACATATACAAATGGTGTGGAGAATTTGGAGATTCCACGTGCAACGTTGGAAGAAACTTACCAACGTGTGATAGAAGATCTGAAGCTAGCAGAGGAAAGTCTGCCCACAAGAGGCACATCAGGATATGATGTATGGCGCATTTCAAAGGGCACGGCACAGGCTGCATTGGGTGAAGTTTACCTCTACAGGGCCACAATGAACAATAACAATGCCGAAGATTTGAAACTTTCTAAGGAATATAGTTCAAAGGTAATACAGTCGCAAGTGTATAGCCTAATGCCTGAATTCACAGATAACTTCTATTGGTTCAATGCCAATGCAAAGAATTGCAAGGAATCGGTATTCGAGTTGCAGTATTCACCGCAGGCTGGTCAGAGCAACTGTATGCACATACGTTTTGGTCTTGGACGCACAAACAACGCTTATATGGGATGTTATCAGTATGCACGTTTCGGCGTATCGGGACTTCTCTATAAAGAAATGGTTCAGAACGGAGACAAACGTGCCAACGCTATGCTCTCTTACTTTGAAGGCTTGTGCGGAGAAGATGCAAAGAGCCTGTCGTCACAGCCATGTCGATACAATGTTAATACCCTTTCATGGGAGCCGAAGGCTTGGAACGACCGTCCAGCCGAAATGCGTGCGGTGTTTAACTGCAAGTATTTTGACAACCGAACCGACTATAGTCTCATGATGCCAAGTGCCAATTTCCCAATATTGCGCTATTCAGAAGTGCTTCTCAACTATGCAGAGGCAGCCAACTTGCTTAGCGCAGGCGATGGCATCAATGAACTTAATCTTGTGAGAAACCGTGCCGGATTGGCAAGCCTACCAAGCGGAACGTCGCAGGCAGACATTGACAATGATATACTTAATCAGCGCCGTTATGAATTCGTAGGCGAAGGAAAAGTATTCTTCGATGAGCTGCGTAAGGACAAACTTGCAGACTTCGCAACAAAGAAATGTAGCGAAACCAAGGCTCTTGGTATTACTTATATGAATGAAGAAATAGTATTCAAACCACAGAAGACATACCTTTTCAAGATACCTAAGAGTGACCTTGACAGCAACAAAGCCTTGGAGCAGAACCCAGACAATGTTTCAAAATGACGTGACAGAATTGTAATTGCATAATAAATGTCGGAAAGATGGTGAAGCGGAACGAACCTCCGCCCGCCATCTTTCTTTTTTTTGCATACGGAGTTTTGCTTAAAAGCCAGTGGGCTTATGATGTTATGCGTGCGAGGACGTATCTGCAAAACGTTGGAAAAATGAAAAAAATGCGTACCGTTGCAACCTTTTGGGCAGGTAGATACGTCTAACAGATGAAAGACAAATAAAATAACAATTATAAAAACAATATCAATATGAAACGTATTCTCATCGCAATTATGGCAGGTCTTATGCTTACCGCCTCGATGCCAGCAACAGCAGTGTCTCACCATAGACGTCATTCTGCCAAGACCTCAACGAGTGTAGCGAAAGGCAAGGACACTATTAAAACCGCAGCTCATGCAAAAGATACAGCGGCAATGGTTGCATTCTCTGACACAACAGACACCGTGAACGTCGCCGACAGTCTTTCCAAGGCGATGAATATGCGTATAACCCCAACTTCTCCTAAAGATGTTAAGGAAATATTGGCAGAAGCCTTAGTGCCAGTATGTGTAATAGCGATAACCTGTTTCCTCGCTCCCGTAGGAATAGTTGCCCTTATAGTCTATTTGATAATAAAATCGCGCCAACAGAAAATAAAGTTGGCAGAGCTTGCTCTAAAGGAAGGCCAGCCAATACCAGATGAACTATTAGACAAAAAGTCGACTACTCAGTCAAAAAAGAAGCTTTGGGAAAAAGGTGTACTCAAGATGTTTCTTGGCGCTGGAATTGCTGTCATGTGTATGTTCCTTGACTTCTCATTGGGAATGGGTATCGGATTCCTTGTCGCATTCTACGGGTGTGGACAGTTCTTCATTGACTATTGGGGAAACAAACGCAAGAAAGAAAAGGATATTGACGATACAGACGTTGCCGGTCAAGAGTAGCCTTTGTAAGTAAACCTCCAATACTAGTGAGAATTATGTAACTTTGCATAATGAAAAACGTCGCAAAAAATGAATAATGATATTTCTCTCGTTACCCAAGTGGCTGTATTTGGCAACAAGCGTGCATTCGACACCTTGTTGCGCAAATACCAGTCACCCGTGCGACGTTTTCTCCTCACGTTGACGTTGGGCGATGAGCCACTGGCTGACGACTTGGCGCAGGAGGCATTTATAAAAGCTTACACTAATATTAGAAAATTTCGTGGCTTGTCCTCTTTTCAAACTTGGATTATGCGCATTGCCTATAACGTGCATTTTGACTATGTGCGCTCGCATCATGAAACGTGTGATGTTGATATGCTGAGTGAAAAACTTACCGTTGCTGAAGTATCCGACTGTGCTATTAGCCTTGACATTCTGAAGGCCCTTGCTCAATTGAAGGAAGATGAACGTACTTGTATAACGTTGCAACTAATAGACGGGCAGCCAATTGATACCATAGCCGCAATAACGGGTATGCCGAAAGGCACGGTAAAGTCACACCTGTCGCGTGGAAAGCAAAAGTTAACCGAATATCTAACGGAAAATGGATATGGAAAAAGATAACGATACAATTCTTCAGCAGTTCTTCTCTGAAGCGCGAAATCTTGAAATCCCTAATGGGGATTTTTCGCGTAAAGTTGCCGACAGACTTGTTGACCGGCATGAACGCCGCATAACTGAATTGTCGCGTGTATGGACGGCAATCTGTAGCTTGATAGGACTCGTAATGGTGGCCTCTTCAGGCGTATTGCATAACGTGCCAGTTTATGCCAAACAGATACAGATAAACTTAGTGATGTTTGTGGAACGTGGCTTATTGAATTTCAGTTTTGAGCAGATACCTCAATATGTCTTTGCTCTACCTTTATGCATAGCCATAGCCATAGCTGCAAAAGAGATAGGGAAGGAACTACGTTTATAGTTTTGAGGCAGCTCGGTCTGATAGTCTCATCTTGAGATTTTCAATAAGTATGCGCTTTTCTTCGTCAAGAGAGCCAGTCTTAAAGCACTTCTTGTTGTATTTCCACCAGTTAAGAAGTCCTCTGTTCTCTATAAGTCTTTTGTCAGGCAACCGTCCGTTCTCTGCAACAAAAGAGCGTAGGGCAAGATATTTCTTGCGCCAATTTTCATCGTTTTTGGAAAGCATAAGATTAGTTCTGTCGTAGCAAATGTTTGAATATGAATCGTTATAAATTGCAAAATTATACATTTCTGACGATAAATCAGAAAAAAGTAGCTTTCGTCTTACAGAATATAATATTTTAAAGCATCTTGCGTGCATTTATTTTTAGCTAAGTCTTTGTCGTTAAAAGAATACTTTATACCTTAGCCAAGGTCGATTTATAAAAAAGAGAACAGGTTATTGATACAAATAGGAAATACATATAAGGAATGTATTATAAAATGTATAAAAGAAAATGATACGTCAAATTATATTCCGGCTCACGGCGAAACACCGTGGATGCCATCTCGTAACAAAAGAAATATTGCAGCATTTGCCATCCCCGCTGCCTAATGAAGGATTGCTAAACCTATTTGTGCAGCATACATCCTGTGCGCTTTCAATTAATGAAAACGCTGATCCTGACGTGCGAAGTGATATGGAAAAGATTCTCAACCGCATGGTAAAGGAGAATGAACCATATTACGACCATACGTTGGAAGGCGCTGACGATATGCCGGCACATGCAAAAAGCTCTTTGTTTGGGGTTAGCCTCACAATACCAATTACTGAAGGCAGACTAAATCTAGGCACATGGCAAGGGATATATTTGTGTGAGTTTCGCAACTATGGCGGGGAACGCAAAATCGTAGCAACGATATTTTCGTAACGTATAAATCGGCTATGCCCATTGCAAATAGCGTGAACAATAAATATGTTTCATTGTAAGCCATGCCAAAGATAGTAATATATTCTCCAAAATATCGTGATTCTTTCATTTCCCTAAATAGGGAATGGATAGAAACGTATTTCCGTATAGAGGAATCGGACACGGAAACATTCAAACACGTAGACAGAATTATAGCAGAGGGAGGACAGATTTTCATTGCTCTTGCCGATGATGGAACGCCAGCAGGGTGCTGTGCCTTGAAAAATCATCCAGAGTCCGACTCTTTTGAACTTGCTAAAATGGCTGTTTCGCCCAAGTATCAGGGGCAACATATTGGTAGCATGCTTGGGAAAAGTCTGTTAGATTATGCTGCGCGCCACGGGGTGAAGCGTATATACCTTGAGGGGAACACGTGTCTGCATGCCTCCATAGCCCTTTATCGTAGTCTTGGCTTCAAGGAAGTTCCGCTGAAAGGCAAGATGTATGAGCGTTGTGATATTGTAATGGAAAAGATACTTTGACTATAAAGTAAACGTATATGATTGCTTCACTTCTGCTAGGCATTTTTACTTTCGTGCAGTTGAATTGTGAGAATTTCTTTGACTGTCAGCATGATAGCCTTAAACAGGATGTGGAGTATACGGCTGAAAGCATTCGGCATTGGAACGCTAACCGTTATTGGAAGAAACTGAGAAATATCTCAAAGGAAATACTCTCTTGTAGTGCTATGCAGCCTAATGGTATAGAAACAGTGCCGGATCTTGTCGCTCTCTGTGAGGTAGAGAACGACAGCGTAATGCACTACATGGCGCATCGTTCTTTGTTGCGCAATGCCCGTTACGAATATGTAATGACATATTCACCGGATGTTCGTGGAATTGACGTGGCTCTGCTCTATTCGCCAATGACTTTCCGGCTTATTTCATCTTATTCGTTACGTGTACCAACACTTCAAGGCATGCGTCCCACGCGTGATATATTGTATGCTCAGGGGGAAATAATCAGTGGCGACACGCTTCATGTCTTTGTTCTTCATGCGCCAAGTCGCTTCGCAGGCAAGAAGGTAACGAGCCAATATAGGATGCAGGTTATGCAAAGACTCATGCACTCGGTTGATTCCATACGTGCGATACGAAATGAACCCAAGATAATTATATCTGGCGACTTCAACGATGAGGCTAAAGATGCTTCCCTTGTTTATCTTCAAGAACATGGTCTGACTGACGTTTCGGCAGGTGCGAAAGGCTCTAATGGTGCGAGGGGTACTTATAAATATCAAGGTCTGTGGCAAAGTATCGACCACATTCTTGTCAGTAAGTCCACATTGCAGTTGCTGTCCGAATGTATTCTTAATGATTCCCCGTTTCTCCTTGAAGAAGACACCAAGTACGGTGGTAAGAAACCTTATCGTACATATAACGGATACCGATACTTAGGTGGCTTCAGCGACCATCTTCCGCTTGTTGCTCGGTTCAATATTAAGGAAGAATAGGGAGGTTCGATTTTTGTGGACGTCTGTATCTTATAATTTCCTTTTTACAACGGCTGGATTTCCAGCGGCAAGCGAATCAGCGGGAATGTCATGCACGACAACACTTCCTGCAGCAATGATGCATCTTGGCCCGATCGTTACGCCAGGCAATACGGTTACACCGCCGCCCAGCCAGCAGTTGTCGCCAATGGTTATTGGCAGACATGTTTCAACAGGCTGCATGCGTTCTTGCCAGTCTATGGGGTGTTGAGGCGTAAAGAATTGGCAACGCGGTCCAATCTTGCAGTGGTTGCCGATAGAAATCATGGCCCCGTCAAGCATAAGGCAATCGTAGTTTAGAAAAGTGTGGTGGCCTATGCGGATGCCGTTGCCGTGGTCGCAATGGAAAGGTGGATTTACGGTTGATGTTTCGGGCAGTCCGGGAATGAGAGCCTCTATTACTTGTCTGTATTCGGGCGACTGCAATGTCATATTCTGCAGCTTTGCGCATAAAGCGTTGGCATTCATGTTGCTTTTCACGCATTCTTCATCAGCAAACGAATAGAGTTGTTTGCTGCGCATCTTTTCAAATTCGGTCATAATTGTTATTTCTTCTTTCTAACGCAGTGGTTGATAGTGCAGACAAAGTTACGCTTTTCTTCTGTTTTGGCAAAATCCATTGTTTTTAATAAAATGGTATGTATGTATCTTCTCTGGTATTTCCTTTTGTTTATAGGCACAGAAAGGATAATCAGTCAGTAGGTTACAATTTTTATTCAGCTCCGTCAATTTTATAGGCAAAATAGAAATATGAAAAAGACAGCGATATCAGCATTGTTCCTGCTAGCTGCAACCTTGACAGCTCAAGCAGGCAACGACGTGACTACTCAGCGCAAGTATTTGAGTGGACACGGGTGTGACGACATGGTGCAGTGGGACTTCTTCTGCACGGGTGGCAATAACTCAGGAAAGTGGACAAAGATAGGTGTGCCCTCCTGTTGGGAATTGCAGGGCTTCGGCACATATCAATATGGTATGAAGTTCTATGGCAAAGCTTTTCCCGACGGCATAGCAGATGAGAAGGGCATGTATAAATATGAGTTTACGCTTCCTAAGGAGTGGGCAAACCATCATATAGAACTTGTCTTCGAGGCCTCTATGACGGATACTGAGGTAAAGATAAACAAACGTAAGGCAGGCTCGAAACATCAGGGGGCTTTCTATAGAATAACATACGATGTAACAGACCGTGTGTTTTTCGGAGATAAGAAGAATCTGCTTGAGGTAACTGTTAGTAAAGAGAGCGAAAACGCTGGAGTAAATTTGGCAGAGAGACGTGCTGACTACTGGAATTTCGGTGGCATAATACGCCCCGTATTCATAGTGTGCAAACCTGCACTTAATATAGAACGCACCGCAATAAATGCTACGGCAGATGGAAATTTCAACGCTTATGTCCTGTTAAATCACACCATTGACGGGGCTAAGGTAAAGACAACTATAAGCGATATGAACGGTAAAAAAGTAGCTGAAAATCTTACCTCCGTGGCAACAGGCAGCGATCATGCCGATGTATCGTTACATGTGGCAAATCCAAAACTTTGGACGGCAGAAACACCAAACCGTTATAAGGTGGATTTCACTCTTGTAGACAAAGATGGAAAAACGCTTCATGTGGAGAAAGATAAGTTTGGCTTCAGAACAATAGAGACACGCGCAAGTGATGGATTGTATATAAATGGGAAGAAAGTTAATATCCGTGGTGTCAATCGCCATAGTTTCAGACCCGAAACAGGTCGCACGCTGTCTTATGAAAAGAACTTGGAGGATGTCAAACTGATGAAGAGCATGAACATGAACTCAGTGCGCTTGTCTCATTATCCTGCTGACCCGGAATTTTATGACATCTGTGATAGTCTTGGCTTGTATGTAATGGACGAACTTAGCGGTTGGCACGGTCATCATGAAACAATAAACGGCCAAAAGCTTATTAAAGAGATGGTTACACGCGATGTTAACCATCCTTCAATAATATGGTGGAGCAACGGAAACGAAAAAGGCTGGAACACGGAATTGGACGGCGAGTTCCACAAGTGGGATGTGCAGAAGCGTCCCGTCTTGCATCCGCAGGGCAATTTTAACGGTTACGAAACAATGCACTACCGTTCCTATGGAGAGAGTGAAGAATATATGCGTAAGCCGGAAATATTCATGCCGACAGAATTCCTTCATGCCCTTTATGATGGTGGAGCTGGAGCTGGGCTATACGACTATTGGGAACTTATGCGCCAATGGCCACGTTGCGCCGGAGGCTTCATTTGGGCACTTGTTGATGAAGGGGTGAAGCGCGTAGACATGAACGGAATGATAGATAACGTTGGAAACTATGGCGCTGACGGTATCGTTGGACCGCATCATGAAAAAGAAGGCAGCTACTATACAGTAAAGCAGGTGTGGTGTCCAGTACAAGTATCTATGCCTGTTAATTTCAACGGAACGTTAAATGTTGAAAACCGTTATAACTTCCTTTCATTAAAAGGCGTGACATTTGATTATAACTATATTCAATACACATCAGATGCCAGCCAACGCACATTGAAGAATGGCACTCTTAAAGGGGCCGATATTGCTGCTGATTCAAAAGGAACGATAACAATACCTGCAGCACCAAGTGAGGCAAGCGCATTGAAACTGAAAGCAACGGATCAGTATGGAGAGGAACTCTTTACATGGGTGTTCAAACTTAAAGATGCTGCAAAACTGCAATCTAAGAAAATGACGGCAAGTTCACGTCCACAAATGACTGGCAATACAGTCAAAGCAGGTAACGTGACATATACATTCAATGAAAAAGATGGTACACTGCAGAGTGTTACGACAAAGAAAGGTGCTTACAAATTTTCAGATGGGCCAAAGTTCTTCGCTTATCGCCGTAGCGACCGCTCTTTCGATCAGTTCTATAACCATGACGATGAACAGGCAGAAAAGAAAAAAACAACATATACGGAATACGCCGAGCAAGGAACTTTCGATAAAATGACAGTAACAGAAGGCAGTTCCGACACTCTCATCGTGACATCCACCTATAAGTTGGGTTCTTTGCAGAAGGCAGAATGGCACATCGCACCCGATGGAGGAGCGCGTCTCGTTTATCAATATGTGTTCAATGGCATAGTTGATCTTATGGGTGTCAAGTTTAGCCTTCCTGAAGGTGATGTTCTTCATAAAGAATGGCTTGGCAATGGTCCTTATCGCGTATGGAAAAACCGTATGCATGGTCCGCAACTAGGCATATGGAGCAATGACTATAATGATCCCGTTCCAGGCGAGAGTTTCGAATATCCTGAATTTAAGGGCTATTTCGCTGGGGTTCAGTGGATGAAACTTCAGACCAAGACTGGCAATATCACCTTACTGCCAGGAACAGATAAAGACTTTGTCGGAGTATTCCAGCCGCGTGACGGACGTGATCAATTGCTTTATACCCTTCCTGAAACTGGTATTAGTTTGATGCAAGTAATACCAGCAGTAAGAAACAAGGTAAACACCACCGACCTTAATGGACCTTCGGCACAGCCAGTATGGGCAAATGGTCAACATATGGGGGAAGTAACTTTGCGCTTTGAATAAAAGCAGCTATAAATTCCTGTAATATTTTACTAGGACAAATAATGAATACGAAATACCTTTTACATGCAGTGATCGCTGCGGCTTTGACTATGCCGGGAGCAACCTTTGCCCATCAGGCCGTAAAGCCTTGGTATGAGCAATTTTCCAACCCAAAGAAGAATGCTTATCCTTGGACTTTTTGGTATTGGATGTACGGAAATGTAAGCGATGCTGGCATAAAATTGGATTTGCATGCGATGAAAGAGGCTGGAATTACAGGTTTCTATCTTATGCCGATAAAGTCCGCAGCCGACGGTAGCGGACTAGGGGGTAATTCCGAACAACTTTCACAAGAATGGTGGAAGCGGATGGGGACAGTGTTCAGTACTGCCGATAGCCTTGGCTTGGAAATGGGTATACATTTCAGCGATGGCTTTGCACTTGCCGGCGGCCCATGGATAAAGCCAGAGGAGTCGATGCAACGCATAGTATGGAGTGACACTATTGTGTCTGGAGGAAAATACAACTCTTCCGAACGTACTATGCTTCGTTTGCCACAGCCGAAGGGTGTGAATTGTGGCTATTATGAAGACGTGGCAGTGTTTGCCTATCCCGCAGAAAAAGTAGATTGGCGCATGCCGACACCATCGGTAACGTTCCCATTCAAGGCGACAAGGGCATCAGACATAGTGATGACTTACGATGAACCATTCACTCTGCGTAGTGTTAAAATAGTTACTGGCGGAAACAACTATCAGGCCCATCGTCTTAAAGTCTATGCCTCTTCAGACGGAAAGGACTACTCTTTTGTACGCGAAATAACTCCTGCGCGTCAAGGGTGGCAGAATACTGATGCTGCGGCAACATATTCTATACCAGCAACAACAGCACGTTATTTTAAATTTAGCTGGTCTCCAAACGGAAGTGAGCCGGGTAGTGAAGATATGGATGCGGCAAAATGGAAACCAACACTGAAAATCAGCGAACTGCAATTGAGTTCAGAACCTGTCGTCGACGGATACGAAGGAAAATCAGGCATCGTATGGCGCGTATCCAAGGCCTTTCCTTTAGCAAAACCAGATTGTGTGCCTGTAGAAAGCGTGATTGACGTTACTGACAAAGTACTTTCCCACACAAAAATCACTCTTCCAAAAGGGAAATGGCATATTGTGCGTATCGGACACACGTCAACAGGACATACAAATGCCACAGGTGGAGGCGGAAGGGGACTTGAATGTGACAAGTTCTCAGCAGAGGCAGTAAGGAAACAATTTAAGAATTGGTTTGCCGAAATATATCGTAGTGCACCTGAAAATGTGGCAAGACGAGTTCTTACGCGCCTTCATGTAGATAGTTGGGAGGCAGGAAGTCAAAATTGGAGCCGTAACTTTTTGGATGAATTCAAGAAGAGGCGTGGGTACGACTTGCGCCCTTGGTTGCTTTTGTATGCAGGTGTGCCTTTGAAAGATTCTGAAACTTCTGAACGTGTGATGCGCGACATTAGAAAAACAATCGCCGACTTGATCAACGATGTATTCTTTGCAGAGGTACGTAATTTGGCGGATGAATACAATTGCCAACTGTCAACCGAATGTGTTGCGCCTACTATGGTGAGCGATGGCCTTCGGCACTATCAGTTTGCCGACTTCCCCATGGGTGAATTCTGGCTCAACAGTCCTACGCACGATAAACTTAACGATATGCTTGATGCCGTTAGCGGTGCACACATATACGGAAAGAACATAATCCAAGCAGAGGGATTTACCGAAGTGCGTGGAACTTGGGACGAACACCCCGGCATGCTTAAGCAACTGCTTGACCATAATTATGCCACGGGTATAAATAGCATTGTTTTTCATGTGAACACCCACAATCCTTTTACCGATAAGAAGCCAGGTATGACGCTTGATGGTATTGGAACCTTCTTTCAGCGTGATAATACTTGGTGGCCAGAGATGCCGGCATTCACTGATTATATAGCACGTTCCCAAGCCTTATTACAGTACGGAAAGCCGGTTTCTGACATTGCCGTATACACAGGTGACGAGATTCCAAGCAGAGCAGTGCTACCAGAGCGTCTCACTTCAACGCTTCCAGGCTTATTTTCTGCTAAGACACTTAAAGATGAAGCCGAGCGCAAGGCGAATATAGGTCAGCCTCTTGAGGTTAGTCCTGTTGGGGTGACCCATACAAAGAACATGACCAAGGCGGATGATTGGGTAAATGCTCTTTCTGGCTATCGTTATGATTCTTTTAATCATGATGTATTGGACGGATGCAAAGTTGAACGCCGCAATGATGCAGATGGAAAAAAAGGAAAAGCAAGTCTCATTACAAGAAATGGAACAGAATATAAAGTGCTTGTCGTTCCACAAGCTCGGCCGATGAATCCTGACAGAACCATAGATTGCTGGAATGTCATAGACAGTCTAGCTAACCTTGGCGTACCTGTAATAAAGACGGTGTGGAATGAGCATAACCTTTCTTTACTTGGAATACATCCAGACGCACAACTTCCGGAAGGAATAGATTTTACACATCGTTATGCCAATGATGCGGATATATATTTCCTGACGAACCAAAGTTCAGTTGCTAAGCGTTTTTTGCCGCATTTCCGTGATACTCGGTCTTATGCCTACCTTGCAAATGCTTATGATGGGAAAATAACGGCATGGAACTCTGTAGATAGTATATCGTTGCATAGTGGTGATGCTGTGTTCTGTGTGTTCTCTGACGAGAAATTGAGCGATGGACTTCTTGTGTCCCAGGGCGATTTTACAGCATTGCAAGCTGAAAAGTCTCTGCGCACGCTTGATTGTGCACCATGGAAGGTTACTTTTGAAAATACTAATCGCACGGTTGAAATGAAGCAACTGGCTGATTGGACAACGTTTTCTTCCGACAACGATATTCGCTACTATTCCGGTCATGCCGTGTATGAAACGTCATTCCGTTGTAAGTCTTTGCCGAAAAAAGGACAAACCGTTGTACTTGACCTTGGACGCGTGGAGAAT
Source organism: bacterium (assembly GCA_963661195.1). Classification (GTDB taxonomy): domain Bacteria; phylum Bacteroidota; class Bacteroidia; order Bacteroidales; family Bacteroidaceae; genus Prevotella. The sequence continues at coordinate 120,179 of CAVLBD010000001.1, read as the reverse complement.
ATGGCAACAGTCTACGTGAATGGACAACGACTTTCCACAGCCTGGCATGCTCCATACTGCGTAGATATAACTGCCGCATTGAAGAAAGGTAATAATGCTCTGCGTATTGTGGTAGTAAACACATGGGCGAATGCTCTTCAGGGAAGCGATGAGGGTAAGGCACCGTTCGGAGGAATCTGGACGAACGGTAAGTACCGGAAAAAAAGCAAGGAACTTCTTCCTGCAGGTCTCCTTGGTCCAGTGAGAATTTCTGAATAATAGAAAGCAAAATAGGGTATCATAAAAAACTTCCCGCAATAGTCTAAGCGACAGTTGCGGGAAGTTTTTTATCCTTTTGCCTGAAGATATTTGTCGAAACGCCGTAGCCCTTCTTCTACGATGCTGTGTGGACATGCCAGATTCCACCGCATGAAACCTTCGCCTTCAGCACCATACATTGAACCAGCATTCAGCCAAAGTCCAGTTTCTTCAATAAGTTCATTCTCGATTTGCTCAGAAGCTTTAGCCAATTGTCTGCAGTCCATCCATGCAAGATAAGTGCCTTCTAGTGGCGCCACTGGGAACATTGGAAAATGTTCCTTGCAGTAATTGCTGAAGAACGTATAGTTGCCATGGATATACTCTACCAGTTCATCCAACCATTCACCCCCTTCACGGTATGCCGCAATGGTTGCAAGGATGCCGAACGGGTTAACGTCACACACTTCGTTGATGTTTATCGCCTTGTCAATGCGGTGCAGCATGTCTTTGTCTTCTGCAATGATGTTCGCAATCTGTAGACCGGCAATATTGAAAGCCTTGCTTGGAGAAATGCAGGTGACACTATGATGCAGGAACTCCTCAGAAATGGAAGCAAATGGCGTGTAGCTGAAGCCTGGATATACTAACTCGCAGTGTATTTCGTCTGAAACTACAATTACATTATTCCTAATACATATTTCTCCGATGCGGGTAAGCTCCTCCTTAGTCCACACTCTACCAGACGGGTTATGCGGGTTACAAAGCAACATGATGCTTACTGATGGTTTGGCTGCGCGTTGTTCCAGGTCATCAAAGTCAATGCTGAAGGTGTTGTCTTTGTATGTCAGCGGACAGCTCTCCAGCAGGCAACCATTGTTTCGTATTGAAGAGAAGAAACAGTTGTATACGGGAGTAAGAGTCAGAACACTGTCGCCTTCTCTCGCCAAGGCTTTTATTATGGCAGAAATGGCAGGCACAACACCTGATGTATATATGAACCAGTCTTTTTGTATTTCCCAATGATGTCGGTTGTAAAACCAAAACATAACAGCTTCGTAATATTCATCTGGCACGTATGTGTAGCCGAAACATCCGTGCTCCATGCGCTTTTTCAGTGCATCGATGATGGGGGGAGCCGTTTCAAAGTCCATGTCGGCAACCCACATCGGCAACACGTCAGCATTTTTGCAACTGTCCCACTTGTATGAATTAGTGCCACGTCGTGGTATAATTTTGTCGAAGTCGTATTTCATCTATGCCTTCCTTTCTTCAATAACGCAGTCTGCAGGTTTCTTGATATTGGCGTCAATAGTTACAGACCCTATTTTGTCTGCCACAATATGCCCGGAGGCAGGATTCTTGATGTTAGTAATGCTTCCTTTAATGTCGGCTACAACCGTTGAATATTCAAAAGCTCTGTCGCAGTCTTCGCCGAAGGTGCAGTTTTCAAGCACAAGGTCTTGTGCATAGCATAACGGCTGTTCGCCAGTTATGTGGCAGTTGACAAGACGCAAATTTCTTGAATGCCATCCAATGTATTCACCGTTTAGTTCGGAGTCGTACACGGTAACGTTTTCCACTTCCCAGAAAGCATCCTTAGTCGTTATCCGTGCGTTGTGTATTTCCACGTCCTTCACATACTGGAAAACGTACTTACTGTCGCTGTCCAGTCCGTTTATGAATATGTCATGGCTGAACATAAATGGATATGTGCCGCCTCGTAGTGTCAGTTTTTCCGCATGAATATCGTTACACCGCCAGAACACTTCGTCAGCATCGTTCATTCTGACATTTTCCAGCTTCATAGTGCTCATCTCGCGGAACATCTTTGGGGCATCAATCACGGTGTCGCTCATCTTCAGATTGTCGCAATACCATAATGCAGAGCGGCCTCCCACTGCAAAATAGCAATTTTCTATTTCAAATCCGTGAACATGCCAAAAAGGGTAATTGCCCTCAAAGCGACAGTTCGTGGCGCGGATGTTGCTACATTCCTTTATTGCAGATTCGCCATCCGTGATGGTTACGTTGTCAAGATGTAGGTCACGTGAAGCGAAGAGCGGACGTTCTCCGCCAAATTGTTTGTCTTTTATAAGTTGCATCGTTTTGCTTGTCGTTTAGTCGCTCCGCCTTTGATGTTTTGTTGTGGCGGAGAGTATTGTTTTTTCAAGTGCAAAGTTATACAATAAATCAGAAACCCCATGTACCACAATTACTGAAAAAGCTAATCTAATTACCTGCTGGTTTTTCAGACTGCCCCTTAATTGTGCAGTGTCAACCTGATGCTTGATTGGTTTTCTTTCGCTATATTTGCAGAAACAAAACGAATTTGATGGAAAAAACTCTTCAGATAGCAGTGGTTGGTGGCGGTGCGGCAGGCTTTTTTGCTGCTATAGAGGCAAAGCGCCAAATGCCGGAAGCTGACGTTACTATTTATGAAAAGCATGTACGCCCACTTGCAAAAGTTGCCGTTACTGGTGGCGGGAGGTGCAATCTTACCAATACATTTGCGGATGTCACAGACCTACGACAGGTTTATCCACGTGGTCATCAGGTGATGAAACGGCTGTTGAAGCATTTTAGCCACACCGATTTATATGAATGGTTTGAGCAGAATGGTGTGCCGCTTGTGGCTCAAGACGACCAATGTGTATTTCCGCGTTCGCAAGATTCTCGGTCAATCATCTTGTGCCTTACCTCTCTTGCAAAGCAACTCGGCGTAAAGCTGAAAACAGGCCGTAGGCTAACGTCAATAAGCCCGCGGGAAGATTCTCTTATCTCACTGACTTTTGAAACGGAAGCAGGCGGGGAAACGAAATCCTTCCACCGGGTGGCAATCACAACGGGCGGTCATCCGCGCAAAGAAGGGTTGCGTTATCTTGCAGACACAGGCCATAGCATAGAGTCACCCGTGCCGTCTCTTTTCACTTTCTGTATGGCAGACAGTCAGTTGAAAAAACTTATGGGCACAGTCGTTGAGCGTGCAATAACATCTATACCTTCAACAAAATATAAGGCTTGCGGCCCTTTGCTCATAACCCATTGGGGAATGAGCGGTCCGGCTATACTAAAGTTATCATCGCATGCCGCCCGCTACTTGCATGACAGTGGCTATAAGGCCGTAGTGTCGGTCAATTGGACAGGTGAACCAGATGCTTCAGAGGTGGAGCGTTGTGTGCGTGAAATGGCATCAGGCAACACTCAAAAGCAACTCTCATCCATTCGTCCCTTTGACATCCCGTCCCGCCTTTGGAATCATCTCCTAGTACGTGCCGGAAGCCAACCGGACAGAAAGTGGGGCGAGCTTGGCAAGAAAGGCATAAGTCGGCTTGTGAATACGCTAACAAACGATTCTTATCAGATGACAGGCCGTGCGGCATTTAAAGAAGAATTCGTTACTTGTGGCGGCGTGTCTTTGTCTGATATCAATCTCGCCACGATGGAAAGCAAGATACTGCCAGGATTGTTCTTTGCGGGTGAGGTACTCGACATAGATGCTGTTACGGGAGGTTTCAATCTGCAAGCGGCATGGACAACAGGCTTCGTGGCAGGACAAAACATGGTGAAGGTTAAGTAGCTGAGTCTTTGTTATTTAAAAAACTAATGCGTAAAAATTTTCGATTATGAGGCAAAGTGTTGTTAATAGCTGCATCCGAACATTCTGTTTGGCTATGTTTTCATTTACGGCGATGCCATCTATTGCCGTTGCTTCAGAGAGCGTGACAGTGCGCGATACTGTGCCATTAAATTTCGGATGGCAGTTTCAGCGTGGCGATTCCGTCTTTTCATCCAATGCAGAGGCGGTAGACCTACCACACGACTTTCAGATATCACAACCATGGGTAGAGCCTACGGCAAAGGAATGTCCCAATCTTTCCGATGCGTCAGCATACACAAAAAGCCGTTTGTCAGCGCGTGGCTTTAAGGAAATGGGAGTGGGGTGGTATAAAAAAACTTTGCGCCCCATGTCGTCATGGCGCGGCAAACGGATTGTGCTTGACTTTGGGGGTATAATGCTTACGGGAGATGTGTATCTGAACGGGCAACGTATTGGCGGCACCGATTATGGCTATGTAGGCTTTGGCTTGGACATAACCGACAAAATCCTGTGGGACAAAGAAAATATTATTCTTGTTAAGGCAGACACGCAAAAGCCGGACAACTCGCGATGGTACACTGGAGGAGGGTTGTATCGCGGTGTAAGGTTGATAACAATGCCGCATGACAACTATTTTGTGCGCCATCCGCTGCGGATAAACACTGCTCTTGACGGTCGTGTGGCCGTAGAAGCTGAGGCTTACATAAAAGACCGTAAGCAACCTTTCGCGCTTATCGGATTGTCAATTCTAGATGCTTTCGGCAAGGAAGTGGCTTCTTGTGTAAACAAATTCGACAAAGACCGACGTCGTCAGCGTATCTTCCAGCTCGACACGCTACACGTACAACAACCGCATCTGTGGAGTTGCGACAGTCCTTACCTATACACGGCCGTCGTAACCCTACTCTCTGCAGATGGTTCAGTGCTCGATATAGCATCTGAAACTTTTGGCATACGCACATTAGACTACTCGCCAGACTACGGCTTCAAGCTAAATGGCAAGAAAATATTGCTAAAGGGAATAGCCAATCACCATTCTCTCGGAGCTTTGGGTGCAGCAGCTTATCCACGGGCTATAGAGAAGCGCATATTATTGCTCAAGGAATTCGGCTTTAACCATATCCGTACATCGCATAACCCCTATAGTGACGATCTATATAAACTTGCCGACAAGTATGGCATGCTGATTGTTGATGAGCTTTACGACAAGTGGCTTAAACAATATGCTGGCGGCAAGACTGAATGGACCACACTTTGGCAGAATGACATACCAGAATGGGTAAGTGCCCACCGCAACCATCCGTCGGTGATAATGTGGAGTCTTGGCAATGAATTGCAGAAATATGCCAACCTTCCCTTCGGCGACTATGGTGTTACGCCATTCCGCCTTCAGCGTGAACTATTGCACCATTACGATACTTCCCGTCCCATAACCGTGGCAATGCACCCGCAAGGGCGTGGCTTCGAGACAGACAGCATCCCATGTACGCTTGCTCGGATAACAGACATTCAGGCGTATAATTACCGATACATGTATTTCCCTGGTGATGCCAAGCGGTTTCCTTATATGAATTTCTATCAAAGCGAGGCAAACCTGCAGATGATGGGCACTAATTTCTATGGGATGAATCTCGATAAGGTTATCGGACTTGCCTATTGGGGCATGATCGACTATATTGGAGAGTCGCGGGGATGGCCTGCAAAAGGCTGGACTGATGGAGTATTTGATATTTCGCTTCAGCCAAAACCACGGGCATGGCTGCTGAAGTCAATGTTCTCCGATGCCCCGACGGTGCATATAGGCATTGTAAGTCAAGCGTCAGAAGGTGAAGAATGGAACGGAGTAAAGATGAACGGTATGCAGCAGACCGATGTTTGGATGTTGGAACAAGGATGTAAGTATACTGTATTTACTTATACCAATGCAGACGAAGTAGAACTGTTGCTCAACGGGAAAAGCCTGGGCACGCAGAAAAACAATAAAAACGATGTTGCTTGCCGAAACCGCATCCGCTGGGATAATATTCTGTATAAGAAAGGAACGCTGGAGGCCGTGGCACGTAATGGCGGCAAAATAGTGGCGCGCCATAAAATTGAAACGCCGGGTTCGGTTGTGACATTGCGGTTAGAGCCTGACAACCCAGAATGGTCTGCCGATGGTATGGACTTGCAGCACATAAGAGTGAGGGCCGTTGACGGCAAAGGGCGCACCGACGCAAGCTGCAACTTGCAGGCAGAGTTTAGAGTGGAGGGAGATGCGCGGATAGTGGCCGTGGACAATGGTGACATGCAGAACCACGAGATAAACACCGCTCCCCGCATTCATCTGCATAACGGAACAGCCCTCGTCATCCTGCGCGCTGGGAACAATGCGGGGAAAGTGCGTTTCTCAGCTGAGGTGCAGGGGATGAAGAAGGCTGTTTCGCTGGTTATGCGTTGATGTCACGTCTGGTTTTTCTGCATTTCCTATTTTCGTAGGAAGAACAAATCTAAGGAGTATGCTTTCTGTTCTACGGAATATTTCGTGAGCACGCCCGGACCGCAACTGCTGTTGCCCAGTCCCATCATTGCAGTGTCTATGTTAAGAAAAACATTCTCTTCGACTTTAAGGTCGCAGTCGTGGCCAACTGTAGAAAGTTGATCCTGCGAATAGGGTAGGGCAGAGAAGGAGAAAGGTTGTGTGAGACTACTTACCGTATACCCTTTCCCCTTGTTATCAGTTATCGAGAGCGTGGCAGTCTGTTCATGGTTGCCGCAGAACTGTGGACGAGGGTAATGGACATATTCATTGTCAACGGTGTTCTTCCATAGGTTTACCGACGTTGCTTCAAGACGGTCTGTATAGCTATCCTGTATGCCGCGGCCGTACCACGAAAGGTTGCGCAGGCTTTTTTCAAGAACAAAGGTGTTTCCGATGCACGGCAGCGGTGGTAATTGTCCACTTGGGGTATATCTTGCATGGAAGTCAACGTTTCCGTTTCCGTCCATCGTGTATTTGTAGTCGCATACAATTTTCCCATTGGCGTAGATGCACTCTTGCGATGTTGTAACCGTTACTGTTCCGTCTGCATTCTCAACTGCAGTCAAAGGCTTAAGTACGTTTGTTCGGGGCTTGTCTAGGTTGTTGTTTACCCAATCTTTGGCAATCCAGTTGCCGAAGCCTTTGTCGTTGTCAAGAGGAGCGCGGTAGAAATGAGGTTTAACCATGCTGAACCACTCCTTAGCCTTATCCACATCGGTGCGCTTTGTCACCTTTTGCTTGGCTGGACGGAAGGCGGTGGCAAGACGGTCGTTGAGGACAAACTGCTCATGTCGCACTTCGTGTCCGGCTTTCGCCCAAGGCTTGTCATTGCAGAGCTGCACGCTTATGTCAAGACGCACGTCGGCATTGTTGTCGTATTTCACTGCGGGTAGAGTGAAATTCTTTATCTCGCCTTTCTTTGTAAGCTTACCATTTTCTGTAATTCGGTATATAAAGCGGTAGTCACTTGCGCTGGTAAAATTGTCGAGCATTTTGACCGAAATCTTATTCCCGTCTAGGCTTAATCGTATAGGAGCGTAAACTTGTTTTACTTCTTCATATTTCGGTGTTGTCTTTCTGTCGCTTGAAACGATACCTTTGACGCAGAAAGCCTTAAGGTTAGGCACATCACCGAAGTCGCCGCCATAAGCAACCATCGTCTTGCCGTCATTGCGCTTCTTGAAGATGCCTTCATCTGCCCATTCCCATATAAAGCCCCCAAGCATGCGCTTGTGACTGTAAATCTCATCCCAGTATGTATTGAAATTTCCAAGGGCATTTCCCATAGCATGGGCATATTCGCTTGTAAGCACCGGCCTATTGTCCGTTGTCTTCTGTGCAATGCTCAACAGGCGTTCCCAGCGCGCATTCTCTGGGCGCTCCATGTTATTGTCCTTTACGCCGGGATTAAGATATTCATCCTGCACGCGAGGATAGAAGCGGCTGATGACATCCACGTACTTTGGGTCGCAGTTGTCGTCGCCTTGCGCCCCTTCATAGTGTACGGGGCGTGTGGGGTCGTATTCATGAATCCATGCACTTGTCATTGCAAAGTTCGGACCCCATCCAGACTCGTTGCCCAATGACCAAAATACCACGCAGGGATGGTTGCGGTCGCGCATTACGCAGCGTTGTGTGCGGTCGATAAATGCGGCAGCCCATGTGGCGTCGCTTGCTAAAGTGCCGCGCAGTCCATGCTCTTCAAGGTCTACTTCGTCCATGACATATATGCCGTATTCGTCGCAAAACTCATACCAACGGGGGGTATTAGGGTAATGGCAAGTGCGCACAGCGTTTATGTTGCATTGTTTAAGCAGTTGTATGTCTTGAAGCATGCGCTCTTCTGTCATTACATGACCCGTTTCGGGATCCATTTCGTGGCGGTTCACTCCCCGTAGGCGCACTTGCTTTCCGTTGACGAGCATCATTCCGTCTTTTATTTCAATCTTCCGGAAACCGACTTTTGTTTCGGCACGCTCCACAACCGCGCCAGTACTGTCTTTTAAAGCCAGCTTCAGTGTGTATAGATATGGATGTTCTGCATCCCATTTCATAGGATTGTTGATGGTAGCTTTAAGCCATCCGTATGGAGCGTAGCCTCGTTGCGGATTTCGTTGGTTTAGAATTTTTCCCTTATGCTCAAGGTTCAGCATCGGTTCTGCGGCATGCCATAGAACAGAGTCCAGCATAGCTTTACCTTGTGCGTTATAGAGCATGGCTTCAATTCTGTAGCCTGTACCGCGTTCCGAACCGAAAACGCTAAGCTTGGGGTCGACGATAAGTTGCGCGTTTTGGCACAAAGAGTCAAGCTCCGTGCGGTATCCGAAGTCAGCGATGCGTATCTTTGGAGTGGCATACAGTTCAACGCTACGGTGAATGCCGGCTATGCGCCACATGTCTTGGTCTTCAAGATAGCTGCCGTCGCTATATTTCATCACTTTCAGGGCAATGATGTTTTCTCCAGTTTGGGCGTATTGGGTAATGTCGAACTCGGCAGGCTCCATGCTTCCCTGTGAGTATCCAACTTCATGCCCGTTCACATAGAGATAGAATGCACTAGATACAGCTCCGAAATGTATGAATATTTCCTTACCTTCCCAGTCTTTTGGTAACGTGAATGAGCGGCGGTAGCATCCTGTGGGGTTGCGTTCTGTATAGGCTGTATAGTTTTTTTTAGGTTCTTTCATTACATAAGGTGGGTCAATCTTGAACGTGTAGCCCGAACTGCTATATATTGGAGTCCCGTAGCCGTTCATTTCCCAGTCGCCAGGCACGGAGAATATTTTCCATGCAGAATCGTCAAATGTTGGTTTAAAAAAGTCTGCCGGTTGTTCTTGCGGTGTTTTTGTCCAGTTGAACTTCCATTGTCCATCAAGCGAAACGCTTCTGTCTCCTTTTGTGTTGAGGTATGGAGTAAAAGAAGAGCGTGAAGGCATGCGGTTCTTTGCAAGGACATACTGGTTTTCCCAATCGTGCTGTTGCTGCACTGCGGCGGCTTGGGAAGAAACGGCAAGCATAGCTAAAGCTGAAATGAGTAATATGTTTGTCATTATCATAATATTTTTTACATTATTTATTATAATATTAGACGCAGCTTCCTTTGCTTTGTAACTTTTTTGGGAATATCAGGATTTGGTATATAATTGCCTTTCAACAAATGTTTGCTTCAGTTTTTCTCGTTTTATTATGTTTATTTGTTAACTTTGCAGTCCAATTTAGAAAAGCATCCCATTAGGATGTGTAATTAGCGAGTGCTTGATAAACCTCCGTGGCCGTGGCTTTATTGGCTGAGGCCTAAACAAAACAAGATTATGAACAGCAAAGAAAATAAAGTGAGCGTACTGTTTATGCTTTTCAGTATACTCTTTTGCGTTTGCTTGATAACAGCAAACGTTCTTGAAACAAAGCAGATAGCCATAGGATGGCTGAACGTAACTGGTGGATTGCTAGTTTTCCCCGTGTCGTATATCATCAATGACTGTGTGTGTGAGGTGTGGGGATACCGTAAGGCGAGGCTTCTTATATGGGTGGGATTCTTTATGAATTTTCTGTTTGTTGCCTTTGGAGCATTGGCAGATGCCATTCCCGGAGCACCATTCTGGGATAATGATAAGGGATTCCATGCAGTATTTGGATTGGCGCCGCGCATTGCCGTCTCTTCATTTGTGGCGTTCCTTTTCGGAAGTTTTATCAATGCATACGTAATGAGCAGGATGAAGATAGCGCACGGCGGGCGGAGGTTCGCTTGGCGCGCCATTTTAAGCACTGTCTTCGGAGAAACCGCCGACTCTATTATCTTCTTTCCACTAGCTCTTGGCGGAGTGGTGCCATGGAAAGAGATACCATCGCTTATCGTTTCGCAAGTGATACTTAAGACACTTTATGAGATTGTTGTCTTACCGCTCACAATCCGTGTGGTAAACAAGACAAAGAAAATTGAGGGAAGCGACGAATACGACAATAATGTCGACTATACAGTGTGGAAAATATTCAATATATAAAAGGATAACTATAAGAAATTATGACAAATAGCGAGAACAGACAAGACGAAGGCCTGCAGGCTCTCGGAAAAAAGACGGAATACAGAATGGACTATGCCCCTGAAGTGTTGGAAACATTTGAGAACAAACATCAGGAAAACGACTATTGGGTGCAGTTCAACTGCCCAGAATTTACAACACTTTGCCCCATTACAGGGCAACCGGACTTCGGCGAGATAATAATAAAGTATATCCCGGATGTAAAAATGGTGGAGAGTAAAAGTCTGAAACTCTATCTCTTCAGTTTTCGCAATCATGGTGATTTCCATGAGGATTGTGTCAATATAATAATGAAAGACCTGATAAAACTCATGAATCCGCGTTATATAGAGGTTATGGGATTGTTTAAACCACGTGGAGGAATCAGTATCTTTCCTTTCGCTAACTATGGGAAAAAAGGTACGAAATATGAGAAGTTGGCAGAGCAACGCTTTGCCATGAAAGATTGATTGCGAAAAGTTTGTTGAGGCTAAAAGCTTATTTCCGAATAGTGGCTACGACATATTCCGAACGAGTCCCTATGCGGAATTTGCCGCCCCAAATGCCAATGCCCGAAGAAACGTAATATTGTGTGCGTCCCTTCGTCAGAGAACCGAATGCATCTTCGTATATCAACTCTGTAATCCATGAGATAGGCCAAACCTGTCCGTGGTGGGTGTGCCCACTGAATTGGAAGTCTATTCCCTGCCGTGCGGCTTGCTCTAGATGATATGGCTGATGGTCAAGGAGGATTGTGAAGCGTCCTTCAAGCGGTGACTTCTTTATAATAGCGGCAAGATTTCTCCTGTGTGGGTTGCTGCGGTCGTCGCGTCCTATTATATTTATGCCGCATGAAACGGCCATACTGTCACGCAGAAGAGTTATTCCTGCCTCTTTATAGAACCATTCGGCGAGTGAGTCGCCACAATAGTATTCATGGTTTCCTAAACAAGCGTAGACAGGAGCATTGAAACGTTTTAGCTCTTCAGCGTCATTGTCCTCAATAAGCGGACGTGAACTAATGTCAATTATATCGCCACCGATAAGAATAAGATCTGGATTCTCGGAGTTTATCAAGTCTACCCAACGATGCAACTCGCTTCGGCGGTTGTGGTATCCAAGATGAAGGTCGCTGATAAGTACAATCTTTATGTCGCGTTTCAATTTCCCGTTGGAGTTGAGCGTGAGTGGTTGCCGCACTTTATTCCTGTAATTTATGTTGCCATATGTAAATATTGCTACCATGAATATAAGAATGGACAATGAAGAATAGTGGTTAGAATGGAGCCATTGCCGTGGAACAATATGGCATAAGCGTCCAAGATCCAATGCGAGAAACAACATTACAAGGTAAAGAAGCACAAATATGACCGTATTTCCAACCTCATAGACTGCAGAGGCAAGACTGAGAGGCATGTGGTCTATGGCCTTTGAAAAATTAAGAAACATAGTGAAGAAAGCCATGACGAAAAGTATTATCGCCAAACTTTTCCATACGTTGCTAAAAGGTAATATTAACCACACGTGCCACATGGCGTAGGCAAGCCCGGCAAAAGGCAATATTCCGAATACGATAGGCCACATATCTTTCATTTACTTTTTATTATAATGCTTGTTAGTTTTACTGCAGGCAAAGGTACAACTGTTTTGCAAGACAACTTGTATACGATTTACTGATTATTGTTCTTTAACAACGTATCAGGAGGAACTTTATAGGTTCTTTTTATGTCAAATCACTATTCCAACTTCTTTCTTTCGCTTTTTTTACATAATTTTGCAAAGGAATTCTAAATATAACCTTCTCACAGCGTTAAAAAGCGAAAGAAGGAAACGGCAGATGGTTGGCTTCCTTTTAAGTAAAGGATTTGCATCTGTCTAGAGCTAAAAACATTTCGTTGAATCTTTATTGGATACACGTTGAATTCTTAACATCAAAAAAGAAAAGCTATATGAACAAGAAAGTGGCTCTTTGTGGAGTACTACTTATGTCGTCAGTGTTGTATGGCGGCAACCTTTGGGCGAACCGTTTGCCGCAACATGTTACTCAAAAAAATACAGTGATAAAAGGGCACGTCACCGATTCCTTTGGCGAACCTATAATAGGGGCAACCGTACAGGAAATAGGTACAACAAAGGGCACTGTAACCAATGTCGACGGCAATTTTGAACTTGATGTCGAGTCAAATGCTTCTCTTCGCATTTCATATATAGGTTACAAGACGGTTAATATTGTGGCCTCTCAGGGTATGAATGTAAAGATGGAAGACGACAATGCGCAGTTGGATGAGCTTGTTGTGGTTGGCTATGGACGCCAAAAGAAAGTAAACCTTACGGGGGCTGTTGCCAGTATAGACCTAGATAAAACACTTTCCTCACGCCCGGAACAAGATGTGGCAAAGGCGTTGCAGGGCGCAGTGCCAGGACTTTCGGTGGTGAATAGCAATGGCGACATTGATTCACAACCATCTATACGTATACGTGGGCTTGGAACGCTGTCCAATGGTCAGGCTTCTAGCCCTCTAATAGTGGTAGATGGTGTGCCTACCGATGACTTGTCTATGATAAACGCCAATGATATAGCATCAATTTCTGTATTGAAAGATGCTGCCTCTTCGTCAATTTATGGAAGTCGAGCCGCTTTTGGTGTTATTCTCGTTACTACTAAGCAAGCAGCCAAGGGAGACAAAATTTCTGTGAAATACAACGGATATTTAGCTTGGGACAAAGCTACCATACTTCCCAGCTTCCCCGACGTGCCGACCCAGCTTACTGCTGCGTTGCAAGCCAAGTCTAGGAAAGGAAGCGGTTCTGTGGAACTTTTTGGAATGTATTTTGACCAGTTGTTGCCATACGCTTTAAAATGGAAGGAACAGAATGGAGGCGGGAAAAAAGGCTATAGTCAGATGACACCCTATGTGGATGATAACAATGTTGGTGACTATAGGTTTATAAATGGACAGCCATACTATTATGCAGATTATGATATTGAAGGCATATGGTATGACAATGCTGCTCCATCGTCAAGTCATGATATTTCTGTAAGTGGCTCAAGCGGCAAGACATCTTATTATGTTGACATGGCTTACAACTATAAACAAGATGTTATGAAGATAAATCCGGCAAAGCTTAACCGCTATAATCTTACGGTAAACTTGCGCTCAGACCTCACCGACTGGCTTACATTTGGCGTGCGTGCAAACTTTACTCGTCGTAACATGAGCCGCGCAAATTCTTTCAGCAACATTTATCAATATATATGGCGGTGGGGGTCATTCTTTGTTCCTTCAGGGTATATAGTTGGTGATGATGGTAAATCTGAAGACTATCGAATGCTTGCAATACAAAAGCAGGCGGCACGCATGACGTCAGAACACGATGTATTACGTTTGAATGCATATGCTATAGCACACATAACTAAGGATCTTACATTAAACGCCGACTATACGTATCAAATAGACAACACGAATCTTAAATCAAGCAGCAACAGTGTATATGGAATGAACTGGAATGGAACAACTCCTGTTTACATTGTTCAGCCGTCAACTACCAATGCAACACGCGACAACAATAAGGCTAACCGTTGGACGGCAAATGCTTATCTTAACTATTCCCATAGTTGGAATAATAAACATAACTTGAATGTAATGATAGGCGTAAACGGAGAAAGTTACAAGTCTGACTATTTCTATGTGCGCCGCACACAACTTTATGATGAGAGCTATCCTGAGTTGAATATGGCTTATGGCAGTTTAACACAGTCAACAATAAATTCTTCAACAGGCGACCGCGCTACAGCCGGATATTTCAATAGAATAAACTACGATTACAAGGGGATATACTTAATCGAATTAAACGGACGCTATGACGGCAGCTCGCGCTTCCCGTCTGGCAACAAATGGGCATTTTTCCCATCTTTCTCTTTGGGATACCGCTTTACTGAGGAAAAATATTGGAATAACCTCCATGATTATATAAGCAACGGTAAACTACGCTTCTCATATGGTGAGATTGGAAACGAGGCAGTGGGGAACAATATGTTCCTTTCAACTATATCGCAGATCGATCCCAGTAAGACATATTGGATGGACGGCAGCGACACACGTGTTAATCAAATGGATATGCCTACATGGGTAGGTTCTACATTAACATGGGAGCGTATCAACACAACGGATGTAGGAATAGATTTAGGGTTTATGAACGATGAGTTAACGTTGACTTTCGATAGCTATCAGCGTATGACTAACGATATGCTTGCACCGGGCAAAGCTCTGCCTGGCACTGTCGGTGCTTCTGCTCCTTACACAAATGCAGGGCAACTGCGTACGCGAGGATGGGAACTAAGTTTAAACTGGCACAAACAATTCAATAAAGACTTTGGACTTTATGCGACTTTCAATATTGGTGATTCGAAATCAAAGATAACAAAGTGGAACAACGACTCTAAAATAATTGGCCATACAGGTGGAATCGTAACCGATTATAATGCAAAGATGTATGCTTACGAAGGCGAAACTTGGGGCGATATTTGGGGATTTGAAACAGAACGCTATTTTACGGAAGATGATTTCAATGGGCAAAACGCTGATGGTTCATGGAATTATAAAGAAGGTGTGGCAGATCAAACAGGTATACAAACAGACAATTTCGTATACGGGCCTGGGGATATAAAGTTCAAAGACTTAAACGGAGATGGAAAGATTGACGGCGGTGACGGAACATTGGACAATCATGGTGACTTGAAAGTTATTGGAAATACAATGCCACGCTATGAATATAGCTTCCGCATAGGCGGCTCTTTCAATGGCTTTGACCTAGATTTGTTTTTCCAAGGCGTAGGGAAACGTTCAATGTGGACACAGTCTTCTTTCGCTTTTCCTGAAATGCGTGAACCTGATTTGGCTATATATTCTAATCAAACAAGTTACAATGTTTATGATCCAGCAAACGGAGTGGTGAATATTTCAGAAGCTAACGATTATCCTTGCCTTTATCCCGGAAACGAATATGCCGGCAATGTATCAGCACTTGCGCCCATAGGCGGTTGCCATAACTATTATCCACAGAGCAAATACCTGATAGACCTCTCTTATTTGCGCCTAAAGAGCGTAACATTAGGTTATACTATTCCGCAAAAGCTTACGCGTAAGGCTTATCTTGAAAAGGTTCGTTTTTATGCTAGCGTAAACAATTTATGCCTTTTGCACAATGGAGCACGTAATGTTCCTATAGATCCGGAGATGAACGACGGGCCTTCTGGTACATATGGTTACGGTACTTGGGGGAGAACCTATCCGATAACTCGTTCATGGGCAATTGGCTTGCAAGTTAATTTCTAAACCAAGGCATACATCTTCCAAGGAATATGTAATATAAGTAGAGGAATACGTATATCTTTTGTAGTGTGTCTAAAATATAAAGATGAGAAAAATGAAAAATATAATATTGCTTTCTATCGGTACTGTGCTGTGTCTTTTTTGCAGTTGCAATGATATGTTGGACAAGGATCCGCGTGACACCTTTGTTAACAACGATGTTTTCTGGAGCAATATCAATACAGTTGAGAGCTATACCAATAAATTCTATGACAATTATGTCGGCTATAGTCAGAATGGAAGCTATGGATGGTTCTATTTCAAAAGCCTAACTGACGATCAGGGAAACTCTGGTTTTGACGATTGGACTTTCTCTTCTGTTCCCAGTACTTCTTCCTATTGGACAGACGGATTTAAGGAAGTGCGTCGCGCAAATTATGTGATACAAAACATAAAATCTTCGTCAATGGCCGAAAACAGCAAGACTTATTATACAGCTGTCGCACGGCTTAACCGAGCTTGGCAATACTATCAGTTGGTGAGAGAGTATGGCGACGTAGAATGGTTGAGCGAAGTCATTACCAATCCCGATGATGCTCATGTATATGGTGAGCGTACAGACCGGGATGTTGTTATGGATTCTGTGCTTAACGACTTGGACTATGCTATCGCACACCTCGGAAATGTATCAGACAAGACGAAGTGGAGCAAGCATATGGCTTTGGCAATGAAGAGCGATGTGTGTCTCTATGAGGGAACTTTCTCAAAATACCGAACAGAAGCAGACAATGGTAAAAAAGCAGATCTGGCTCGCTCGTCGCGTTATTTAAAGGCAGCAGCTGACGCTTCAGACGTACTGATAAATTCAGGTGAGTATAGTCTGACAAAGACGTATGGCGAGGTCTATAACTCAATATCTCTTGGTTCTTGTACGGAAACAATATTCTATAGAAATTATGCTAAGGATATGGTTATGCATGGCCTTATTGCATATACAAGCAGCTCTGCGGAGCAATGGGGAATAACAAAGGATGCTTTTGATGCTTTTCTCTTTGTAGATGGAAAGCCTTTGGCAACGACTTCACTCAATAAGAGCGATAAGGCTGTCAAAAATGCGCAAGGTGACTATTCAATAAGCAGTATTCTTGCTGTACGAGACAAGCGCCTTTCTGTTTTGGTCGATTCAATTGTCTGTTTTAATGGACATGGATGGACGCGAGTCAATGAAGAAGGTATTGCAGATGGCGTTCCTATGACATCATCTACGGGCTATACCATAAAAAAATATGACAATCTTGGCCTTGACAGATACTATCGTATTAATACGACCACGGGTTACACTGATGCTCCGCTTTATTGGTTTGCGGTGATATTGCTGAACAATGCGGAAGCAAAGGTTGAACTAGGCACAATCTCACAGGCAGACCTCAACAACACGGTTAACTTGCTTCAAAAGCGGGCTGGGCTTCCGGGAATATCGCTTGAGCCAGCTGCTGACCCAGCAAACAATATGAATATAGACAATTTACTGTGGGAAATACGCCGTTGTCGCCGTTGTGAATTGATGACCGATAACTGGTATCGCTACTGGGATCTTGTGCGCTGGCATCAGTTGGACAAATTGGATACTGAAAAAAATCCCACAATTAATCTAGGTGCTAATCTTTCGAATGTTGATGACATAGCCGTAAATGTTAATCAGGAAAAATACATGGTCGTATGTAACAAATCGAGGAAATATGACAAAAAGCATTATCTTTTCCCTGTTCCTACCAATGAACTTAATCTCAATGCGAAGAATAAACAGAATCAAGGCTGGTGAGAAGAGTGCATGAAACCTTAGTGATGAAATAGTTAAATAAAACATAAAATGCTATGTCGTAGTCTGTATTCTATTGAAAAAGCGTAATTTTGCATTCTATTTTATTCGATGGAAAGTGTTTTATTGACAGGATATGTCGCATACAAAACGATAAAGTGAGAAAGAAATCCACTATATTCCTATTATTTTTCTCTTTCCTTTTCATTGTGGCAAGTTCAGATATGCCTATGATGAGGAAGGATAAAAGACAAAAAAAGGGAACTGACACATTGGTTTTGGCTGACACGTTGGAACCAGATACGCTATTGCGGAATATGAAGGGCAACGAACCGGATACTACTCTTATGGATTCGTTGACGCTTGCCATATATCATCACAATAAGCAGATTGACGATTCAATACGACTTGACAGCATAAACAGATCTAAGTCTACAGGAGTTGATGCTCCTGTAAATTTCTCTGCAATCGATTCTATGGTATATCGTGCTTCCGATAAGCTGGCTTTTCTTTACGGAAACTCGAAGGTTGATTACCAAAACATGAATCTTTCCAGTGCAGACATAACGATGAGTATGGATAGTAGTCTTGTTCATGCTACTGGTGTGCGCGACACGTTAGGCACGCTTCAAGGGCGTCCGGTGTTCAAAATGGGTGAGACGCAATATGAGAGTGATACAATTGCTTTTAATTTTAAGACGAAAAAAGGATTTATCAATAATGTCTATACTGAGCAACAAGATGGTTATTTGACGAGTCAACATTCTAAACGAAACGATAAAGGAGAACTTTTTCTTGAGCATGGCAGATATACGACCTGTGATGCAGAACATCCTGATTTTTACATAGCTTTGTCTAGAGCAAAAGTGCGTCCAGGCAAGGACGTTGTGTTTGGGCCAGCGTATTTGGTTGTTGCTGATGTACCATTGCCGCTTGCCGTACCATATGGCTTTTTCCCCTTCTCAAAAAGCTATTCCAGCGGTTTTATTATGCCGACTTACGGCGACGAGAGCGCACGTGGATTCTATTTACGCGATGGTGGCTACTACTTTGCCATAAATGACAATTGGGATTTGAAGTTGCTTGGTGAGATTTACACAAAAGGTTCATGGGGAGTTTCGGCTGCAAGCAACTACCGTAAACGTTACAAATATAGCGGAAGCTTCTTCTTTAGCTATCAGGATACGAAAAATGGTGACAAGGGCATGCCTGATTTTACTGAGCAGGAAAGCTTCAAAATACAATGGAGTCATCGACAAGACGGTAAGGCCAACCCATATAGCACGCTTTCGGCAAGCGTGAACTTCGCTACGTCTAGTTATGAGCGGAACAATCTTACAAGCATGTATAATCCGCAGTCGCTTACGCAGAGCACACGTACATCTAGTGTTAGCTGGAGCACAACGTTCTCAAGCATAGGCATGTCTCTCAGCGGAACGGCCAACTTGAGCCAAAACATGCGCGACTCAACGCTTGCCATCACCTTGCCTGACTTGAATATATCCATCAGCCGTTTCTATCCGTTCAAGCGCAAGCGTATGGTAGGCAAGGAAAGATGGTATGAGAAAATATCCATGAGCTATACGGGAAGTCTTAGAAACTCTATTGACACAAAGGAAGACAAGCTCTTTAAATCTAATCTCATAAAAGATTGGCGCAATGGTATGCAGCATAGTATTCCTATCAATGGAAACTTTACGCTGTTTAACTATATAAACGTAAATCCGCAGATAAGTTTCACGGACAGAATGTATACCAACAAGGTGTTGCAGAGTTGGGACGAACAGACACAGACTGTTGTGCGTGACACCACTCATGGTTTCTACAATGTATATAATTGGTCGCTTAGTGTCAGCGCTTCGACGAAACTTTACGGCTTTTGGATTCCCAATAAGAAAATCTTTGGTGACAAAATTCAGGCTATACGCCATGTAATAACTCCGCAAGTTTCATATAGTTACGCTCCTGACTTTGGCTCAAGCCGGTATGGTTATTATCAAACTTATCAGAAAACGGACGCCCAGGGGAATGTGACGTTGGAAACATATTCTCCGTTCCAAAATGCTCTCTTTGGCGTTCCTGGTCGTGGACGTACAGGAAGTGTATCCATGTCGCTCTCCAATAACATAGAAATGAAGGTGAAATCGGATAAGGATTCCACGGGCTTCAAAAAGTTAAGCATCATTGATGAACTAGGAACCAATATGTCTTACAACATGGCTGCGAAGGAAAAGAAGTGGAGTGACCTTACAATGAACATACGTTTAAAGTGGTGGAAGAACTATACTTTCAACATGACGGCTGTCTTTGCCACATATGCTTATGAACTTGACGCAAATGGCAATCCTTATGTAGGCAACCATACAGAGTGGGGCAAAGGGCGTTTCGGACGTTTTCAGGGCATGTCGCAAAATATTTCCTATACTCTTAACCCCGAAAAGATAAAGAGGCTCTTTGGTGGAGGCAGCAAAGAAGATGAAGCTGACAAGAAAAAGGACGATGACGATACGGGCGTAGAGACCAATGTAGACGATGATATGGTTAAAGCCCAAAATGGGGCAAAACGTTCTGCCTCGGCAAAGGCAGAAACAGATGCCGATGGTTATATGAAATTCTCCATGCCTTGGTCGGTTACTTTCGGCTATGGTATAACAATGCGTGAGAATACGGGGGGAAAGTTTAACAAGAAGACGATGCGTTACCCCTATAAATTTACACAAACGCTGAATTTCAGCGGAAATATCCGCATCAGCGATGGATGGAATATAAGCTTTTCTTCGGGTTATGACTTTGAAGAACACGACCTTTCAATGACCACAGCCTCTTTGCAACGCGACCTTCATTGCTTTAGCATGAGCTGCTCCGTTGTTTTGGCTCCATATACGTCGTATAATTTCTCTTTCCGTTGTAACGCTTCAACGCTTACCGATGCGTTGAAATACGACAAGCGCAGCGGATATAGCAATGCTGTTCAATGGTATTAGTATAGAGATGCGCTTTTATTGTCTTGGCCAATATATATGATAAGGTAGCGTGAGTGGCTAAACGAAAGTGATATTAGGGGGTTAATATAACAATAATGAGGGGACATCTTACGCAAGTTCTTTGACTTAGCCTAAGATGCCCCTTCTTATTTTACATCATCCGAATAATCTCATAGCTTATATAATAATTGGACTGAACATTTTAGTCCTTTCAATATATAAGCATTTTTATATAGCGGATGTTTCGGTATGATTGAGTTATTCAAAGTAGTAAAGGAAAGTAGCCACTCCTTCAAGAGCTTTCTTGCCAGTTTCTTTTATTTCTATGCGGAATTTTATCTCGGCCTTGGTTACTCCGCGCAGATTGGCGATGGATTGCAAGTCTGTTACAAGCCTTACGCTTTCGCCCGACTTGACTGCCTGGCCGAATTTCATCTTGTCCATACCGTAGTTAACCATCATCTTCAGGTTGTTTACCTGAATTATCTGGTTCCAAAGGTAGGGAAGCATAGATAGAGTCAGATAGCCGTGTGCTATAGTCGTCTTGTATGGACTTTCATTCTTTGCTTTTTCTGTGTCAACGTGTATCCATTGGTGGTCGAGTGTCGCATCGGCAAACATGTTGATGCGCTCCTGTGATAGTTCAACGTAGTCTGATGTTCCGAGATTTTTGCCTAGATAGGCTGCAAACTCGTCGTAGTTGTTAATTGTAAGTCTTGCCATAGTTGTCAGTTATTATAGTCATTTTTTGTTATAGTCACTTCATATAGTATCTTGTCCTTATGTTTCGTAGAGTGAAACGTGTAGGCAAAATTGTAGCCAGCCTCTTTGTATGGACGTATTGATGTAGTGCCTTTCAGATTACTAACCATGTCTTTTTTTATCTCCGTCTCACTAATTGCTGTGGTGTCTGCCCGTCCGCTCAGCGAAAGATAGTAATGCAGGGTGAGTGTCTGTTTGTTGAAAACCAGACTGTCAGTCGTTATCTCGTCAGATATTCTCACAGGACAATTTTTCTTTGTGTATTCTTCCGCTTCACGCGCGGCGCGGTCTTCAAGACTTTCTTGGCATGATGCAAGGCATAGCGCAGTCGTGGCTAATGTTATTATTGCTTTCTTTGTTGTCATATAGCTGTCGTTTGTTATAAACCAACGTGCAAAATTACTAAGAAAAAAGTTTATTGCGACTTTTGCACTGGATTTTTTGTCGTTTCCCCGTGGCCTTGCACTTGAAACTCCGTGGCCTTGTGTCAAAGAGTGTGCGCCCTTCTGAATGTAAGTAAGGCTTTTGTAATATTCACTTAACATTATTGTAACATGGAATACACTGATGCTATGAACTAAACTGACTAATTTTGCAACATAAATTTATTATGATGTTATGAATGATGTAAAGAAATCAAAGGTACTCGATTTGCGAAAGAACTTGAAACCGGGAAAGAAACTTGAACAATTGGTATTAGATTATGCTGTAAGGAAAACGGCTGGATGCCGAGAAGACCTTCATGGAGTTTTCTATTCGAAGAATGGTCGCCACGTTGTTATGGCTTCAAAAGGCCTTAGTGGCCGTTACGCTGTTTGCGAAGGGACAAGAGAAATAGATGGGGATGCTTTTTGGGGATGCGCATATCTTGAAGAGATCCTGTTGCCTGAAGGGTTGGAAGTGATCGGACATGAGGCTTTTGGACGTTGTATTTCTCTTCGTAGGCTAGAGTTGCCGGCAACTATCAGAAAAATCGGTGCGAATCCGTTCGTTGGTTTGGGCAATATTTGTGTGGAAAGCCGTTCAAAGGATATTGTTTACGATGGGAAAGCCGTTTATTCCGAAGGAGGAAAATGTCTTGTTTCATTTCTTTCTGACGATAGTGTTTTTGTTGTGCCGGAAGGAGTAGAGGAAATCGGTGACAAAGCGTTCTTTGGAAAGAAAAATCTTCGTTGGATAACTCTTCCTAAATCGCTGAAGATTATAGGTGATCAGGCTTTCTTTGATTGTGATAGCCTGCGGAACGTGACTATCCCGGAAAATGTTGAGACCATAGGGGCATGCGCTTTCGGTGATAGCGAAATGCTTCGTGAGGTAGAATTCGAGGGCGTGCCGGATAAATTCAAACGTAGCATGCTGGCTGGATGTGACAATATTCACTCCATAATTGTGCCAGCAGGGAGCATAGGAAATTTCAAAAAGCTCGTAAAGGATTTCGATGACAGGGTGGAGGAACGTCCTTTAGATAAGGAAGCCTCTGCGGAAAATAAATACAAACTTGAAAAAAGTCTCAAATCAGAGAAAAAAAACAAGAAGAACAAAAAGGACGGAACTGTTTCAGCTCCACCCAAGCGTATTTCTCCGATGTATAATAAATAAACAAAGGTGTATCGATATAATAAATATAGAAAGCTCTATGAAAGAAAAGGAATTCAGACAGGCATACGTGGATAGAGACATTAGTTGGATGTATTTCAACCGCCGTATTTTGCAAGAAGCCCAAAAGGAAGACATCCCGCTCTTGGAGCGCCTTTCGTTTCTCGGCATTTATTCAAATAATCTGGATGAATTTTTTCGCGTGCGTATGGCGTCGCTCACACGACTTGTGGAATCACTTGACAAGTCGGCAAAGAAAGAACGTGAACATCTGAAGCAAACAATAAAGACTATAAACCGTCTTAACACGAACTATAGCAAGGAATATACAGAAACAATAGACCATGTGTTCCGTTTGCTTGAAGATCATAAAGTACGCCTGCTTGATGAAAACCATCTCAACGCAGAGCAGGAACAATATCTTAAGGATTTTTACTACGATCGTCTTAATGGCGCAACCAATCCCATATGGTTTGACAATATATCCGAGATTGGACAGTTGCAAGATAACCGTATTTATCTGTTTGTAAAAAAGACAGACGATACAGAAAGCTTTGGGAAAAAGCCAAAGACCGACTATGCCATAGTTAAAGTGCCGGACTCTGACTTCAATCGCTTTGTTGTTTTGCCATCAAGCGATGGCTATCAAAACTGTATGTACTTGGATGACGTAGTACGCTTTTGCCTTCCGCTGATATTCATCGGTTTCAAGCCAGCAACATTTGAGGCTTATTCTTTCAAGTTTACCAAAGATGCGGAGATGGAAATGGAAAACGCTTCCGATTATGGTGTGCTTGAGATGATAGCCAAAGGCGTTAAGAGTCGTAAACGTGGCGAACCAGTGCGACTTATCTATGATCATCTTATGCCGAAAGACATGCAGAAGAAAATCTTGTCGAAGCTTAATGTTGAACATCTTGATGCAGCGTTGGCCAGTGGCAGATACCAAAATCATAAAGACTTGATGAAATTTCCTGATTTCGGCCATGCCGAGCTGAAATATCCCAAGTGGAAACCCGTGATGAAACCTGAATTCATGAGTGAGGAGAGCATAATGACACAGATTCGCGAGAAAGATCGTTATATCCATGTGCCCTACCACTCGTTTGATGCTTATATCAGATTGTTGCGCGAGGCTGCTTTACATCCTGACGTAAAGGAAATCAAAACCACACTTTATCGTTTGGCAAGTGATTCAAAGGTTGTAAAAGCTCTTGTGTGTGCTGCTCGTAACGGGAAGAAGGTTACGGCAGTAGTTGAACTTCTTGCCCGCTTCGACGAGAAAAGCAATATTAAGTGGAGCAAGAAGATGCAAGAGGAGGGGATAAATGTGATATTCGGAGTAGAAGGCCTTAAAGTTCACTCTAAACTCCTTTATATAGAATCCAAAAAGGGAAACATCGCATGTATTGGAACGGGCAATTTTCATGAGGGCAATGCGAAAATATATACGGATTACTTGATGATGACCGCAAGAAAAGAGATTGTGGGCGAAGTTAACCGTGTTTTCGATTTCATAGACCGCCCGTTCTCACAACCGCGCTTCCGTGAATTACTCGTTTCTCCCAACGCCATGAAGACAAAGCTGCTACAATTGATAAACAACGAGATAAAAAATGCAAAGAATGGCAAGGAAGCATGGCTGAAGATAAAGATTAACCACATCACAGAGACGGACATGGTTGAGAAACTCTATCAGGCTTCACAGACAGGAGTGAAGATTGACATCGTGTTGCGCGGAAACTGCTCTCTCATGCCAGGCATCGCAGAAGTGAGCAGCAACATCCGTGTGGTTGGAATCATTGACCGTTATCTAGAACATTCTCGCATAATCATAGCTTGCAACAACGGGCAACCAAAATATTTTATAGGCAGTGCAGACTGGATGCCTCGCAATCTGCTTAACCGTATCGAGGTGCTCACACCGGTTTACGACCTGGATATGCAGCGCGACTTACAGCGAACTGTGGAGTATGGCATAAATGATACAACTAACGGCCGTGTGGTTGACGGGCATGGAAACGACATGATTCCATGTTCATCGGGCTGTAATCGCTTCCGTTCGCAAGAAGCTTTGCACGAGGCTTATCAACCTGTAACTGTGGCATGCGGAGAAAAATAAAAAAGGATACGATTATGAACTACGAATTATCAGACATATCATACAACATGGCGGCTATTGACATTGGTTCAAATGGGGCACGCTTGTTGATAAAGAATTTCTTTCGTGAAGACGGTAGAGGAGAGCCAAAGATAACTCGCGTCATGTATATGCGTGTTCCGTTGCGGTTGGGCAAGGATGTGTTTACTTTGGGCAAAATTTCAAAGGAACGCCAAGAGAAAATGCTATACATGCTCAAGGCATTCAAGCAAATAATGAAGCTCAACGATGTCGTTACATATAGAGCATGTGCCACTTCTGCCATGCGCGATGCAGAAAATGGTGAAAAGGTTCTTAAATATCTACGCAAGGAAACAGGTATTAAAGTTGAAGTGATAAAAGGACAAGAGGAAGCCCTGCTGCTTTGCAACAACATCGTGGAAAATACCGACTCCGCTCGAGGCGACTTTGCTTATATAGATGTGGGCGGAGGAAGCACCGAAATATCCTTGCTTCATAATGGGACGCTTGTTCACAGTCGTTCATATAATATAGGTACGCTGCGTATGCTTAGCGGAAAAGTTTCGCAAGCTGCGATAAACGAATTGAAGACCGACCTCTCGCTCTATGCAAAAGAAATACCTGACATTCATGTAATAGGCTCGGGAGGAAACATAAACAAGTTGTTTAAACTGGCCCATTCCAAGAATGATCCGAAGGAAATCCTTGTCAGTGAGATAAAGCAAATAAGTGAAAATCTTAAAACCCTCAGCATAGAGGAGCGTATTGCCCAATACGGGCTTAAGCCAGATCGGGCAGATGTTATACTTCCTGCAGCGGAAATATATGTAACTGCAGCCGAAGCACTTGGGTGTAGCTCCATCATGGTGCCAAACATAAGTCTTGCCGATAGTATTGTCGACGGACTAAAATACTCTCCGGCAAAGTGTTCTCGAAAATAGACTTGATTTGCTCTTCTTAGAAAAGATTTTCTATAGACTTAAGGTTAAGGCGTGTTCTATAAATTCCACGTATTGTTAAACTTGCTTTTCAGGCAGATTACTCTTTGTGTCTTTTTGTTTTTATCCGGCATCTTTTCCTTTCTTTCCCAGTCGCATAGCCCGCTATGCTCCTTTAGAAAGAAAGTAAAATCTGTTCGGCTAAAATTCAAAAATCCATCAACGGTAATTTATATAACCCGCCTTAAATAAATACCGCAAATATGATAGGAAAAATTATATGAAAGCCTTTCATATGTTGCGGTATCTTTTTGTTTATGTAATATTTGCTTTCGAATTATTAAAAAATATGTAATTTTATTTTTGTTTTGTAATTTTTTATACGTACTTTTGCAGCGACAAACAAACACGAGCCGACATGTTCTAAGCCGGTAGTAATAAAATTTCATATTAAATGTTAAGCTTATGAGAAAGTATTACTTTACATTAGTTGCTGCATTACTGACATTATCAACAACAGTTACAGCTCAAACAACCAAAAAACCTCTTCTTTACACAACTGCTCAAAAGGTAAATGTTGAAAACGCGGAAAGGTCTCTTCCAAAGAATGTGGACAAGAACGTCAAACTTGCCTTTCCAAAAGAAGCATTGGCATCGAAAAAAAAATCTTCTCTTATGGGTTTGCTACGTGCAGAAGGTGACTCTCAGATAATAAAAGACCAGCCGGAAGGTACACTCCACAAGAGTTGGTATCAGTATTCTGAAGGATGGACAACGTTCTGGGGCTTCTATACATATAAGGTGTATACCGATGGCGGTGCGATAGACTGGGTAGACGGCAACGATGGAAATGTGTATGTAAAAAATCTCATAGGAACATATTATAGCAATGCTTGGCTGAAGGGAGAAAGGGTCGAAGGCGATACTATAGTATTTAATCTGCCACAGACTGTTTATGAACAGGCAAGCGATGGAGAATCAGAATATTACAGTCTTTGGAGATATAAATTCAGTGAGGACGAAAACTGGTATTTTCCTGACGACAGCGTGCAGACTGTAAAGTTTGTGCTCCGTGGCGATTCACTCGTCTTTGCCGAAACCGATGATATTAACTACATGATAGGTCTCGGTGTGGCTGACGGTGGCGATTGGGCCGGCTATGGCGACTATCTTGTGTCACTAAAGAAATATGAGTATCCAACAGTTTCACCATCAGCACCGGATGCAGCAAAAGATTATCTTATGACTTACGCTGCTTCAACAGAAGACGGTAAGGATTATCAGACGGTTAAAGTGGCAGTTGAGGGCGATGATATCTATCTTGGCGCACTTACCGACAATCAACCCAACGCCTGGGCTAAGGGAAAGATTGATGGAAATAAAGCTACTTTTGAGACAAATCAGTATCTTGGCGTTGACACAGTAACGGAAGCACATGTCTATTTTATGACATGCGGACATGATTCCCTCTATGATGCTGAATATGATTATTACTATGATAGCGTTTATAGCATAAAACAACTTGTTTTTGATTATGACCCCGTGGCAAAGACGCTGAAAAATACTGAAGAAGGAATGGCAGTAAGCAAGGGAACTGTAGAACTGAACTCTCAAGCAGAATATTTTGAACCGTCACTTGCACCATGGACAGAGAAAGCTGGTACACCTATCGCTCCTACTATCACTGATTTCATGGCATATGATGTGGACTATGGCTACGGCGGTATACAATTCTATCTTAACCGTTTAAGTACTGATAGCTTGTTCTTGCCGGCAAAACACCTCTATTATAAAGCATATCTTGATGATGAGGCATTCATATTTGATACGGATACATATACAGCTCTTGAACAACCGCTAACTGAAGTGCCATATCTTTATACTGATGGTAGCGAAATTCAATATTATGGAGACAACCATATATTCTATTTCTATGTGGCAGGTTTCGATAAAATAGGTATTCAGGAAATCTATAACGACGGAACAACTAAACTTCTTTCTGAAATAGCATGGCAAAATGTTGAAGAAGAGGAAGATGCTGTGAAAGGAATCGAAACAAACGGTGCAGACGTAAAGAGCGTTAAGTACTATGACTTGAGCGGTCGTGCTGTAAGTAAAATATCACATGGACTATACATCAAGACAACGACATTGGCAGATGGAACTATCAGTGCCAAGAAAGTTATGGTGAAGTAGTCTGTATCCGATAAATACCACATTCTGAGTTTGCAGATTGCGGTTTGAAAATACCTCGAAGGGATGGGGCATGCACAACGGATAGCGTGGCCTATCCCTTCCTTTTTAACTTGAACATATTATTAATATATAGTATGTTTGACGACATGCGTTTTATTTTTTAAGTTTATATTCTAGATAAAATCTTTTATTGAAGCGCAGATTTCTTTTCGCGCCTCGATTTTAATGTCATTATAATATGAAGAAATCAGAAATAACATATGCAGGTTTTATTGCGACAGTGTTGTTTGCACTTATACCTGCGAAGGCCAGTGCCGATGACGTGGTTTTTAGTTATGATACAGGTAAAGGAAATAATGTAGAAATAGGAACGTCTAAAAAAGAAACCTATAACGTTGCTATGCTTTTGTCTGGAAGTGACTTGAATGGCAAAACGCTGAAAGCTATTACTGTGCCGTTCAAAAGCCGTGAAAACCTCTCTAATTTAAAGATCTGGCTGAGCAAGAAATTGCAGATAACGATTGACGAAAACAAAAAGAAATGTTTTGTTCCCGATGTGATGAATGCTGAAGTTGATTTTAATTCAGATACACTTACCTACAATCTTCCTGAAGCATATTCTTTAAGCGGTGATTCAATATATGTAGGCTATACATTTACAGTTGATAATGTGCAGGGATGTCAAACTGCAAAGACCCCTGTTTGTCTAACAACAGAATCATATAAGGGTGGATATTATATATATTCGTCATCAACTTACATGAAATGGAAGTACTATAGCACCAATGGTTCAACGTCAATCCGGGTGTTGCTTGGTAATGCAGATGCGGTGGGAGGAGACGTGGCAGACAATGATGCTGTCGTTTATGGTATGATAAACAAATCGTCTGACTTAAACGTAACATTAAAGAATTACGGTTCTGAAGGCATAAAGAGCATAGATTACTCTTATGAATTGGGAGGACAATCAGGTACAACCCATTTTGAACTTCCTGAAGCTGTTCCAGCCGTATATCGTGCGCAACGCAATGTTGACGTCTCTTTGCCTGCGATAGCCGAAAAAGGAACTTATCCTGTAAAACTTACGCTGACGGGAATAAATGGTAAAGCGTGTGGTGATGGTACGATGCGTGAAGCCGTTTTGAAGATATACGGGCGTGACACGAAACATTGTGCTGTGCTGGAGGAATATACTGGAACGTGGTGTGGATATTGTCCACGTGGACTCGTGGGACTTGAGGTTATGGCTCGTCTTTATCCAGACCGATTTATCGGATTATCTTACCACAATGCCGATGCAATGTGCATTACGGAGAAATCGCAAAACTACCCTTCTAATATTTCAGGATACCCTGCCTCATTCTTAGATAGGAAGTACGAAACAGATGCTTATTTCGGATATAGTTCAAGTCACTTTGGCATAGACGAAGCATGGCAAGTGGTTTGTAAAGAATACTCGCCAGTGAGTGTTAGCGTGGAAGCGGCTTTTAATGCCGACGCAAGAAGAATTGAGTCAAAGGCAACTGTCGCGTCTGTTGATCCGGAAAGGACTATTGGGTGCAAAGTCGAGTATGTATTGCTTGCAGACAGCCTTCATGGAGAAGGGAAAAACTGGATACAGTCAAATTACTATGCGGGTATGGCGGGAGTTGAACGCGACTACCCCGAACCAGAGTTTGCCAAATTCTATAACGATGAGGAGGTTGCTGGTCTCAATTTCCCAGATGTAGTGGCATATTCAACATATTTCACAAACGAACAACAACCTTTGCCTGAAATACTCGTTGAAGATCAGGACTACGAAACTTCCTTTACTTTTGATTTGGATGCAGCTCTGAACTATGTAGGGGAACCTATTGTGCAGGACAAACGTAACCTTCGTGTTGTGGCTTTGGTTATTTCTTCTAATGGAGAGATATTAAATGCCGCTCAGTGTAAAGTTAATACAGATGCTATTATCGCAGGAATATCGTCAGCAAAGCCTAATCCCTCAACTGAAAGTGGACGCCAGGCAATATATACGCTTAGCGGAATGCACGTAAACGAGCTTACTTCTGGTGTAAATGTAGTGATAACTGTAGATGGTAAGACAATAAAAGTAGTAAAATAAGAAGATATAGCAGGCTGGTGCCTGCTGCTTTTTCCATTTAATCTAAGACAGCGAGGGGCATAATTCCTTCGCTGTCTTTTTCTTTATGAAGTAAAAGCATTTTTTTTCGGTGGTATAAATGTATTTGAAAATAAAAATAACTAACTTTACACGCTGAAAGGTCGTCATCTTGGTGCGTGCCTAAAACATAACACTTTAAATCTATGGCATTAGAAAAAACTTTAGTATTGCTCAAACCTTGTATCATACAGCGTGGTTTAGCTGGAGAAATTATCAGTATCTTTGAGAAAAAAGGACTGCAGATTTGCGGAATGAAGATGATGCAGCTTGACGATGAAATTCTTGATGAACACTATGCCCATCTTTCAGGTAAAGGCTTTTTCCGACAATTAAAGGATTCTATGATGGCTTCCCCCGTCGTAGCATTGTGCTTGAATGGTGTTGACGCCATAGCTACGGTGCATGCAATGGCAGGCTCTACCAATGGCCGTAAAGCCGCTCCGGGTACAATACGCGGAAACTATAGTATGAGCTTTCAAGAAAACGTGGTGCATACGAGTGATTCTCCTGAAACTGCCGCTATTGAACTGAAACGCTTTTTTCGTGACGAAGAGATATTTGACTGGAAGCGGAGCTGTTTGTCAAGCATTTATGCGGCTGACGAATTCTGAAATGCGCAAGTTTGCTTAGAACTCTGTGACAACAGATTTGTACAGGTATTACAAAACGGATAAAATGCGGCAAGGGTAGATTGTTTTATGAAAAAAAATACTACCTTTGCAACGCTTTTTGCGGAAGGAGCGTATAAGAAATACAATGCTTTTGTCTTAAGAAAGCAAATTCGCATCGCCTTTTGTTTGGCAATGCTTTACTAAATATATAAAAAATATGGACGATTATCACGCGGAAAATACTGACTTGTAAGCGCAGGAACGCCAAGCTTTCTCAGCGAGGAAATCCTGTGCTTGAATGTTTGCCAAGTGGAGGATTTATCAAATGAGAACATACTGGAATTATACCGATGGCTTAAAGGCCGTAAACGCGTGGGAGCCCAACTGCTGGATACAGGTTACGTGTCCGAGTGAGGCAGACCAACAAATGCTAATCGATGAATATCATATTCCCGATTACTTCCTTTCTGACATAAGTGATACGGATGAACGTGCTCGTTATGAATATGACGATGGCTGGATGTTAATCATTCTTCGTATTCCCTATGTAAAAGAAATTCGTTCACGCACACCGTATACAACTGTACCTTTGGGAATTATTCACAAGCGTGACGTTACAATCACCGTTTGCTTTTATGAGACGAACATGATGATAGACTTTGTGAGCTATCAACAGAAGCGTAATGAGGGCTTTACCGATTATGTAGATATGATTTTCCGTTTGTTCCTTTCTTCGGCTGTATGGTATCTAAAAAGGCTTAAGCAGATAAACAGTCTTATAGAGAAGGCAAAACGTAATCTTGACCGTGAGGTTAATAATGAATCCCTAATAGGTCTTTCCCGTTTGCAGGACTCGCTTACATATTTCGTTACGTCGATACGTGGCAACGAGAACCTTTTGGCAAAGCTGAAATTCAAATTACAGGTTGACGAACTTGACGCAGACTTGATAGAAGACGTGAATATCGAGATGAGTCAGGCGCGCGAAACAACGAGTATCTATTCCGATATTCTTGAATCTACCATGGATACGTATTCAAGTATTATTAACAACAACATGAATACGGTGATGCGTACGCTTACCTCCGTGTCAATTATTCTTATGTTCCCGACACTTATATCAAGTTTACTTGGCATGAACGTTGTAAACGGAATGGAAACAAGTAAATATGGCTTCGTGATAGCACTTGTAGTGTCTGTCGTCATTTCTGCAGTTTCTTGGTGGATATTCCGTCATAAACGCCTTATTTAATAGTCAAAAATCAAAAACGGTAATATAAATTAGGATTTTACAAACATTTTACGTAAGTTTGCAATTCATAATGCCGGAATGAAAACAGGTGTGTAAAGCCTTGTGTCCGGAATTTTTAGGGATGGGCAAAAACGCTTATTGCAAGTATTCCAAGTCCAATACCCATAATGCGTGTCGCTTTATGGCGCACCTTAATAACCGAACCAAATCACAAATTAAAAACGTGAAGTAATGGACTCTCAAGAAAAATCTCTCGAGCAAATTGAAAGCGAGAAGAATGTAGAAGTAACTCCAGCAGCTGCAAACAATGAGAACGCTGCGGAGAAGGAGAATGTGGCAACGGAAACTGCTGAGCTTATGCCAACGGCAGCAACGCCTGCAGCTGAAATGAAGAAGGTTTACGCTTCAAAGGCAGAGGTAGTTGAGCGTATAAAGGAAATCGCCAGTGCCGATGCTGTGCCGCAGAAGGATGAAGTTGACTATCTAAAGACCGTGTTCTACAAGCTTCACTTTGCTGAAAGAGAAGCTGAAATGAAAGCTTTCCTTGATGCGGGCGGTGATCCAGCGACATATCAGGTGAAGCCAGACCTTGATGAAGAAACCTTCAAGGCAGAAATGTCTATAGTAAAGGAAAGAAGGGCAAAGCAGTTTGAAGAGCAGGAAAGGCTTAAGCAGGAAAATTTGAAAAAGAAGCTTGATATACTGGAGCGCATTAAAACAATGGTGACCTCACCAGAAGAGGCCAACAAGTCATATCAGGAGTTTAAGCAACTGCAGCATGAATGGAAGGAAATAACCCCTGTTCCAGCTGAAAATGCCAACGAACTATGGCGAAACTACCAGCTTTATGTTGAGCAGTTCTACGATATGCTTAAATTAAACAGTGAGGCGCGTGAATATGACTTTAAGAAAAATCTCGAAATAAAGACAAAAATCTGCGAAGCGGCAGAAAAACTTGGCGAAGAGAGCGATGTCATAAGTGCTTTCCACCAGTTACAGGAACTTCATCAGCAGTATCGTGAAAGTGGTCCGGTGGCAAAAGAATTGCGCGAGAGTATTTGGATGCGCTTTAAGCAGGCTTCATCAATTGTAAACAAGCGTCATCAGCAGCATTTTGAAGACATTCGAGCAAAAGAGGAAGCGAATCTTACAAAAAAGACTGAGCTTTGCGAAAAGGTTGAGGCAATAGCAAAGGAGGAAAACAAGAATGCCGCACAATGGGAAGAGCATACAAAGCAGATTATTGAAATTCAGACAGAGTGGAAAGGCGTTGGTTTCGCTCCGCAAAAGATGAATGTAAAGATATTCGAGCGTTTCCGTGCAGCGTGTGATGACTTTTTTAGCCGCAAGTCCAACTATTTTGTAGAGATGAAAAAGGAACTTGCTGCTAATACCGAGAAGAAAAAGGCTCTTGTCGCTCAGGCGCAGGAATTGAAAGACAGTACAGACTGGAAAACTACTGGTGATAAGCTTATTGCCTTGCAGAAGGAATGGAAAACTATCGGTGCCGTATCCAAAAAGTATGGCGATCAGTTATGGAATGATTTTCTTGCAGCATGTAACCATTTCTTTGAGGCTCGCAATGCAGCGCACGCAGGAACACGCAGTGAGGAACAGGCTAATCTTGAAAAGAAACGTAGCGTCATAGAAAAGCTCAAGGCACTACTTGAAAATGCAGGAGAAGATGCTCAGGCGGAAGTCCGTAAGTTGACAGACGAATATAATGCTATCGGACATGTGCCATTTAAGGAAAAGGACAAACTTTATGGTGAATATCATGAAACGCTAGACAAAATTTTCAAGCAACTCAATGTAAGTACAGCACGCCGTCGTCTGAACAATTTCAAGACTAACCTTAAAAATGTTGCTAAGCGTGGGGAAGGTGCTTTGGATAACGAGCGCGGAAGACTGCAGCGCCGTTATGAGCAGATGAAGCAAGATATACAGACTTATGAAAACAATCTCGGCTTCCTTAATGCATCCAGCAAGAAAGGTAACGGACTTATTGACGAAATGAATCGCAAAGTCCAAAAGTTAAAGGATGACTTGGAGCTTGTAAAGCAGAAAATAAAGGCAATAGATGCCGAGAACAAATAGGCGGAATGCTATTTCCGCAAGGCTTTTAAAGGTTGCATCACAGGCTAAACGCTTGTGACGCAACCTTTTCTTATTGGCTATACTGTTCGTTACATAACGTATCTCAATGCGTCACTATATAAATATATATAGTGTAAAGAGCCATTATGTGGCAGAGGCACTTCACTTTCAACATGACGATATGCTTTTAAAATCAAGAAAAACGCCCTTGTTACTAAGCCAACTTCTCTTCTCTATGTTCATAGTGATGAATATTGCGGCAAGGGGAACAGTAACGGACTACGTGCCAAACGATTACGTATGGAAAACACCAAGTAAAAACTCTGCCGGTTCAATGCCATGCGGTGGAGGGGATATAGGTATGAACGTATGGGTTGAAGATGGCGATGTGCTTTTCTATCTTTCAAAAAGTGGAATGTTCGACGAGAACAACACACTGCTTAAAGCAGGTAGAATTCGCTTGCATATAGACGGCAGTCCATTTGGCGGAGATTCATTCGAACAGCGTCTTTGTCTTAACGACGGTGCCGTTTATATAAAAGATGCAGGAATGGAAATACGCCTTTGGGCAGATGTTCAGCAACCAAAGGTTTTTATGGAAATTAAATCTCAGAAAAAAACAGGAGTTGCTACGCTTAGTTATGAATCATGGCGTTATAAAGACCGTCTGGTCACTAAGGAAGAATGCCAGCAATGCTCGTATAAATGGCTTATACCAAAGGATTGTAAAACTTTTGCCGACTCCATAAAGCCCTTAGAAACCGAGTTGCTATTACAACACGCCAACAGGAAGTACACAGTCTTCGACTATACCGTAAGTCGCGAGGGCCTCGACAGTATCAAACAGCAGCTTGACAACCCAATAGGCGGTCTCGTATTTGGCGGAAAGATAAGTATGCCAGGCTTCAGATACGCAGGAACATCAACAGGCATCTATGCTTCAACAGACTATATGGCATGGAATTATACTGCTACAGCCATGCGGCAGACAACTATAAGCATAGACCTTTATACCGGTTCGGGTGATTCCAAACCACTTTCTGCATCTCAATCAAGGACGCGTAGTGCCAAGTGGTGGCATGCGTATTGGCAACGTAGCTATATCATAGCCGCAGGTGATGCTGGGAATATGGCGCGCAATTATGAACTGTTCCGCTATATGCTTGGATGCAATGCCTATGGCGCTTATCCTACGAAGTTCAACGGCAGCCTCTTTACCTTTGACCCTGTATATGCTGATGCCAAGTGTTCTTTTACGCCAGACTACCGTCGTTGGGGAGGGGGCACGATGACAGCTCAAAACCAGCGCCTTGTATATTGGCCAATGCTCAAAAGTGGTGATACGGATCTTATGAAATCGCAGTTCGATACCTATCTTAGAATGTTGGGCAATGCCATGTTGCGCACTCGCTTCTACTGGGGACATGACGGAGCATCCTTTACGGAACAAATAGAGAATTTCGGACTTCCCAATCCAGCCGAATACGGAAAGCACAAGAGCGGTGATGATATGGGTACGGAGCGTAACGCCTGGTTAGAATATCTTTGGGACACGTCACTCGAATTCTGTTCTATGGCTTTGCAAGCCAATAAATATTGCGGTATGGACATAAGCCGTTACGAACCGTTAATAGAACAATCTCTTCTTTTTTTCGATGAGCATTATCAGTATTTGGCAAAAAAACAAGGTGTTAAGCCGCTTAATGGCGACGGTAAACTTGTTCTCTATCCATCTTCAGGTTGCGAGACATACAAAATGGCCTATAACCCAGCTAATGTTATTGCAGCTCTGCAGACTGTGGCACGGCAGTGGGC
The DNA here is from genome assembly GCA_963661195.1 of bacterium. GTDB lineage: Bacteria > Bacteroidota > Bacteroidia > Bacteroidales > Bacteroidaceae > Prevotella. The sequence goes on along the minus strand of CAVLBD010000001.1, from coordinate 84,127 downwards.
GGAATACAAAGGAGAGGAATGCAGCATGGCAAGACGCATCCCAGAAATACCATTGTGCACCATTGACGGTGATACATGCATTGCTCCAGCCATTGTGTGGGGCAGGATTCAGAATGTGGAAACGCCTCAACTCTATCCCGTGTTTCCTTGGCGGATATACGGAATAGGGCGCGAACAGCTCAATATCGCACGAAACACGTATCTCAAAGATTCGCATGCCATAAAGATGCGTTCTACTACGGGATGGAAACAGGACAATATATGGGCCGCTTGTCTTGGACTTGTTGATGAAGCGATGAAGCTGAACAAAGAAAAACTTGCCGATGGGCCTTATCGTTTCCCTGCTTTTTGGAGCCCAGGCTTTGATTGGGCACCGGACTGCAATAAGGGTGGAGCTTCGATGATAGGCTTACAAGAGATGCTTCTGCAGGAAAAGCCAAATGGTGAACTGCTGCTTTTCCCGGCATGGCCAAAGGACATTGATGCCAAATTCCGTCTTAAGGCAACGGGCAACCGTACCGTCAATGCCGAAATAAGAGGCGGCAATATAACATATAGCGTAACTGTAAAGTAAAAGCCGTGGGCAAACAGAATTATCCATGCGCGCAACGCAAAATATCACCGCGGGCTTTTTATGCCGATATTGCAGCCATTTAGAAGAAATAAAAAAGATAAAAACGATATACAATGAACTACGTACCACTGTTGCTCCTTGCCTTCGCCTCTATTTCGGCAGGAGCTAAGATAAGCATAACGCATACGACATGTAATTATCAGCAGCAGCTTGCTGTGAGCAAGGGCGATGTGAGGCTCGGATGGCAAATGTCATCAGACATTAATGGTGACAAACAGACAGCTTATCAGATACTCGTAACAGAGAATGTTACGGGAAAAAAAATCTACGACTCGGGGAAATGCAAGTCTCAGGAAAGCCAACAAGTACAGATTCCCGTTCTTAATCCCAACCGTCACGGATATATGTGGAAGGTTAGGGTATGGGATATGAAAGGCAAACCTTCAACATGGAGCAAACCACAGTTGTTGCGAGTGGTCTATTCATCCTCTGATTTAAGCGGCAACGGCATTTCTCCACAGTGGATAGGTGCTATAACGAAGAAGGATGCTCGCCTGCCCGAAGGCCGATTCTCCAATGCAGAATTCAAGAAAGACTATTTCAAAGAGAAATGGAATCCCGTAGACACGCTCTCTTCCAAAAGTATTCTGCTGCGCAAAGAGTTTACAACTGGCACTAAAACCATTTCCGATGCTGTTGTATATGTGAGTGGTATGGGACATTACGAAATGCTCATCAATGGAAAGAAAGTGGGCAGCAGTGAGTTCTCCCCATTGTGGAGTGAATATGGCAAGACTATTTATTACAACACATACGATGTTACTTCACTTATTGCCAAGGGCGGTAATGCCGTCAGCGTGTTGTTGGGCAATGGCTTTTTCAATGTTCAGAGAGGCGAAAGATACAGTAAACTGCAAACGAGTTTCGGCGCCCCCCAGATGATAATGCGCATGGAAATAAACTATACCGATGGGACAAGCCAGACAATAGTGAGTGATTCTTCGTGGAAATATGCACTCAGTCCGATAACGTTCAACAGCATTTATGGCGGTGAGTCATACGACGCGCGTCTCGTGCAGAAGGGATATGACACTTACGGCTTCAACGATGCAGCATGGAAACAAGCCGCCGTCGTTGAAAGCACTGGAGCCACATTGGAGCCGCAGACCGCTCAACCAGTGAAGATAATGGAGGAATATGGCGTAAAATCGTGGAGCTACCTTCCAGCAGACTCTGTAGCTTCAGCTTCGCAGAAGACAAAGCGAATGGTTTCTGCCCATACTTTCATTGCCGACATGGGGCAGAACCTTTCCGGTTTTCCCACTATCAGCGTGAAGGGAAAGCCTGGTCAAAAGATTACGATGCTCGTTTCGGAGAACCTCAATTCACAAGGTGTATGTGACCAACGTCAAACGGGCCGGCAGCATTTCTATGAATATACGATAGGTAGTGATAGCGTAGAAACTTGGCATCCGCGCTTTTCATACTACGGATATCGCTATATACAGGTGGAAAACGCCGTTCTGGAAGGCGAATCGAATCCAGCGAATCTGCCTGTTATCTCGCGTCTTAACAGTAGTTTTGTTTACAATTCTGCAGAAGAAGGTTCAACTTTTGAATGCTCATCCCCACTCTTCACGCAGACACATCGTCTGATAGAACGTGCAGAAAGGAGCAATATGCAAAGTGTACTGACCGACTGTCCACACCGCGAGAAGCTTGGATGGTTAGAGCAAGACCATCTTGTAGGGCCAAGTCTCTTTTATAACTACGACATGACCACCTATGCTCCGAAGGTAATACGCGACATTACCGACACGCAGAAGCCCAATGGCATGGTGCCAACAACGGCCCCGCAGTTTGTTTCGTTCGGAAATCTGTTTGACGATTCACCGGAATGGGGTAGCACTTTGGTAATAATGCCGTTTATGTATTACGAGCAGTATGGCGACAGCACGTTGATTACGCATAACTATACTGCCATGCGACGATATGTAGACTATCTGACTTCGCGCTCGGAAAACGGTATCGTTAGCCATGGGCTTGGCGATTGGTATGATTATGGTGAGGGAAAGGCAGGATTCTGCCGCAATACGCCCATACCACTTGTAGCCACGGCACATTATATCTTTGACCTGCAATTGCTGACAAGGGCAGCTAAAATGGTAGGCAACCATGAAGATGAAGAGAAATATGGAAAGCTCTGCATGTCGGTTGTTGAGGCTTTTAACAAGCAATTCTACAAGCCCGACTCCTGCTGTTATGGTACAAACAGTCAAACGTCGAATGCTATACCGCTATTTCTCGGTATAACGGGGAAAAATAAGGATGGGGTGTTGTGCTCTTTGATTGCCGACATAGAGAAACACGGCAATAGGCTTACAACAGGTGACGTGGGTAATCGTTACCTCTTTATGACGCTTGCACAGAACGGAATGGGCGACTTGCTATTCAAAATGCTCAACCACGATGATACACCAGGCTATGGCTTCCAGATAAAACAAGGTGCAACCACACTAACAGAGCAATGGGATCCGCGTCAAGGGTCTTCATGGAATCATTTCATGATGGGGCAGATTGATGAATGGTTCTTCAAGTATTTGGCAGGAATACAAAACCTTCCAGGTACATTCGGCATGCGTCATCTACTCATCACGCCACAGTTGCCAGAAGGACTTGACTGGGTAAAGGCTTCCACTACTACGCTCTATGGTAAAGTAGAGGTTAATTGCTCGCGTTCTTCAATCGCTATTGATGTACCAATTGGTTGTGATGCGCAGATAAAACTTCTTAATGGTTTTAGCAAAACAATTGGAAGCGGGCATTATGTGTTTACCTTCTGATTGAAAATAGTGTATAGCTAATAATAAAATTGCCACATTTCTGCATCGGAAATGTGGCGATTTTTATTCGGTATGTATAAATGATAAAAGGAGTTGTCTTTATTCTAATCAATAGTTATTGCTTGTTTATGATTCTTGCGGGGGGGGCAACAACGGTACTTCCGTCAGGAATATCTTCAAAAACGACTGCTCCCGCCCCTATAGTGACATGGTTTCCGATATGGATGCCTCCAAAGAGCGTGGCGCCAGTAAATATTTTTACGTCATTGCCGATGGTCGGTCTTCCTCCCTTCCCATTGCCAAGAGTCACCATCTGAAGGCAATAGAAATTGTCTCCTATGGACTCCGCATTGAGATAGGTGGCATAGCTATGTTCAAAATGAGCTCCTTTCCCGATATGAGGACACCAAATGTTCATCGTACGCTCTGGGGGCAACATCCAGCTAATGAGGGCAGAGCGATATTCGCCAATACGGTAATAGAAGAGATTGCGAAATGTTCGCTCTCTTGTGCAAACCTTGACAAAATTGAGTATTGTGGGTTTGCAATCTTGCACCTTAAGCAAATCGAAATCTATCTCTTTTTTGTGAAGCAGATAGAGAGCTATATGGGGCAACATTCTCATTGCTGAAGCAGATAATATGATGGTTTGAGCTATTGGATTCATCGCTTTTTTTTTCTACTTAGACGCAAAGGTAATGAAAATTGAGACTTTCTTTGCGAAGCGTTACGCCTTTTTTCTGTTTGGCTTCAAAGAAAAATGTAGCATAAATAGGGCAAAGCGTTACAAATACGTTTGCTAATCGTCTTTATACTACTATGATGAATTTGCGCAAAAGACTATTTCTATTGATTTTCTTTGTGGGACTGATACTTCCTGCCGGCATGACTGCACAACAGATGGATAAGGTTCTGCAGCATAAAGATTGTGCTGGACAACAGCGTTACCGCATAGGAGTGTGCGACTGGATGGTTTTAAAACGCCAGAAATTGGGAGAGTTCAAACTTGCTAAAGAACTGGGATGTGATGGAGTGGAAATGGACATGGGCGGATTGGGAAAGCGTGATTCATTCGACAACAAGATGCGTAATCCCGAAATGGCACACAAATTCAAGTCTACCGCAGACAGTCTTGGCATAAAAATAGGAGCAATTGCCATGTCTGGCTTCTATGGACAGAGCTTCGCCAATAAAGCCTCTTGGCGTTGGCTGATTGAAGATTGTCTTAACACTATGGATGTTATGAAGTCCAACGTTGCCTTTCTTCCACTAGGTGGTTGTGGAAAAAATTGGACAGACTCTATTCTGTTACGCAAGGAGATTGTAGCAAGGTTACATGAGGTGGGGGAAATGGCATCCAGACGCGGAAAAGTTATAGGTATAGATACTCCGCTAGATGCGAAAGGAAATAGAAAACTTTTAAAGGAAATAAACTCTAAGGGAATAAAAATTTTCTATAAAGTACAGACGGCCGTTGAGAATAAACGTGATATTCCGAAAGATATAAAGAGGCTTGGGGCAGAGAATATTTGCGCCATACATGCTTCAAATACGGACGGAGCGCTTTTGCGCAATGACCAAGCCGTAAATATGCTACAAATAAAGACCATGCTTGACAAACTTAACTGGGAAGGATGGCTTTTCGTAGAGCGTAGTCGTGATGTTAGTGATGTACACAATGTGAAGCGTAATTACGGCGATAACGTGAAGTATCTAAAAGAAGTTTTTCAAAACGGGCATTGATATAGTCCATAAACATTACAATCATCAATAACAATCAATTCAACATGAAGAAAACATTAGTAGTTGTGGTAGCTATGCTTTCGTTATGCATTACAGAAGGCCGTGCCACTGATTTGGATTCAATAGGAAGAGATACAAAATACGTACAAACGATACTCTCTCGCTCCGCAAAGGTTACAGATGCCCTGAACATAACTGGCACGGATAAGGGCAATGATGTGTTGCACATAGTAGCTAACCGTTACTTTAAACTAAATGACATCTATGCTGAGCGTGACAGCTTAAAAACTGCAGCAAAGGCACTAACAGGTTATGCAAAGAAGCAGAAAGCTGATTTTGCCGAAATGCAGAAAGACCAGAAACTCTACAAGTCGCATTATGGTTTCATTGCAGAATTGTCTCTATATCTTACAGACGAAGAGATAGAAACAGTGAAAGATGTTATGACATTCAACGTTGTCAAAGTGACGTATGAGGCACAGTGTGACATGATACCCACTCTTAAAGATGAGGAAAAGAAGCAAATTCTTGCATGGCTTAAGGAGGGTAGGGAATACGCTATGGATGCCGAAAGTTCAAAGAAAAAGCACGAAACGTTTGGCAGATATAAAGGACGAATAAACAATTGGCTCTCGAAACGAGGTTACAATCTTACAAAAGAACGTGAAGAGTGGGCTAAGAGAGTGAAGGCGCGTGGCGGAACATTATAGCTTGTATGTTCGGTCATATAATTATCGTTGAATATATAAAAACTATAACCTATATGAAATATAAAAAAAATATTCCAATGGGGATTGCCCTAGGTGGAATGCTTCTTGCATCTTTGCCGGCTTCGGCACAGAAGAATGGAATAACTGACACGGGAAACAGCAAATATGCCGTCGTATCGTCAACGCCTCTGAGTTCAGTAAGATGGACTGGAGGTTTTTGGGGCGAACGTTTTGGCGTGTTCAGCGGAACTTCAGTGCAAAGCATGTGGGAAACTTGGAAATCAGACAAGGGGCATGGTTGGAACAATTTCTTGATAGCAGCAGGTGAGAAGCAAGGCAAACGTCATGGACCTCCTTTTCATGATGGCGATATGTATAAATGGCTCGAATCTTTATGCGCTGTTTACGCCGTAAACAAAGATCCTGAAATTGGTAAGATAATGGATCGGTTTGTTGAACTAATTCAAAAGTCGCAACGTCCAGACGGCTATCTGCATACACCTGTTATAATTGCAGAGATGAATCGTGCTGCAACAGCAAAAGATGAGGCCAAGGAAAATGCTACAATAGGTACGAAGGTAGGTACAGGCAAGGACGGAGCGTTTGGTAACCGCCTGAACTTCGAGACATATAACTTGGGGCACCTTATTACTGCAGGTATTATGCATAAGCGTGCCACGGGGAAAACTACGCTTTTTCAATGTGCGGTAAAGGCAGCCGATTTCCTTTACGATTTCTATAAGCGCGCTTCAGATGAATTGGCACGAAACGCCATTTGTCCATCGCACTATATGGCAATAGCAGAAATGTATCGTGAAACGAAAGATCCTAAGTATCTTGAATTATCCCAAAAGCTTATAGATATACGTGGAAAAGTGGAGAATGGGACAGATGACAACCAAGATCGCGTGCCTTTCCGCAGTCAGTATAACGCAATGGGACACAGTGTTAGGGCTAACTACCTTTATGCTGGAGTTGCCGATCTGTATCTTGAGAGTGGGGAGGCGCAACTAAAGAAAAACCTTGATTCTATTTGGAACGATATCGTTACGCGTAAAATGTATATAACAGGCGCTTGTGGTGCTTTATATGATGGAACTTCGCCAGATGGAACGGACTATACTCCCGACAACGTGCAGAAGGTTCATCAAAGTTATGGGCGTCCATATCAGCTCCCACATTCAACAGCTCATAACGAAACATGTGCAAACATCGGGAATCTGTTCTTCAATTGGCGCATGTTTACGGCCACGGGTGAAGCGAAATACACGGATATAGTGGAAAATTGTCTCTACAATAGCATACTTTCAGGAATAAGTCTTGACGGGAAAAGGTATTTCTACACGAACCCGTTGCGTATATCTAAAGATCTTCCATATAAATTGCGTTGGCCAAAGGAGAGAACTGAATATATCAGTTGTTTTTGTTGTCCGCCCAACACGTTGCGTACGTTATGTGAGGCTCAGGACTATGCTTATTCCATAGGTAAGAATGCCGTGTATGTTAACCTTTATGGTGATAATACTTTGGAAACAAAAATTGATGGTATCGGTGATATTACTCTTTCTCAGAAGACAGACTATCCTTGGGATGGAAACGTAAGTGTAACAGTGAGTAGGCTTAAAGGAAAGAAGGCGTTTGATCTGAAATTGCGTGTGCCCGAGTGGTGCACAGAGGGGGCAAAAATATATGTAAATGGACAAGAGGTAGACATTGAAGCCAAGCCGGGAACATATGCTATAGTTAATCGTATATGGAAAAAAGGTGATACCGTGAGCATATGTATGCCTATGCGTACTCGTCTTGTTGAAGCTAATCCTCTCGTGGAAGAGAGTCGCGGACAGGTTGCAGTTCAGCGCGGTCCTATTGTTTATTGTCTTGAAAGCAATGACTTGAATGGAACGTCAATTGATGATATTGCCATTCCTTTGGATGCTAAGTTTACACCAGTAGAGATGACTGTTGACGGCAGTCGTGTGATGGCTCTTGAAGGTGAGGTGATAAACCGTGGCGAAGCCTCATGGAAGGGTACACTATATCGTGAAGCTTCGGCAAAGAAAAGCAAAAAGAAAGTGCGACTTATCCCATATTATGCTTGGGGCAACCGTGGCAAGAGTGAGATGACTGTATGGATACCTGTTGCATTGTAAGCGATGTGACAGTAGCCGATATTATTGTTGAAACATAAACAAAAGCCCAAATCGGCCTTTAACTCAAGGATGGTTTGGGCTTCTTTTTTTATAAAGTATAAAAATAGAGATGAATACAAAGAGATTTTTATCATTGCTGATAATGTCTGCGACCATGTCGTGCAGTTTCGCTTCAGACATAGTGGTGACTCCTGGAGCTTATTCCATAGAACAAGCGTTGCAGCAGGCGCGTGAAGAGCGTCGTCTAAACTCTGTAAAAGAAGTAACCATACGACTTAAGGCTGGAACTTATAGGCTGAATCAAGCAATAGTTGTTCGTCCAGAAGACAACGGAACGCGTATTGTTGCTGACGGGAATGCAGTGATAAGTGGTGGAGTACGTATAACTGGCTGGAAGAAGCAAGGCAAAATGTATGTTGCTGAAGTTCCGGAATTCAATGGACGCCCGCTTGAGTTTCGTCAATTGTGGGTAAACGGGCGAAAGGCTGATCGGGCGCGTGATGTTGCAGATTTTGAAAAAATGTTTCGCATACGCAGTGTTGACAAAAAGAACGAAACGCTTTATGTTCCGGCAGCGGCAGTCAAAAAGATACAAAATGCAAAACATGCCGAGATGGTGCTTCATGAGATGTGGTGTATCGCAAACTTACGTATAAAGGCCGTGAAGATACAGGGCGATAGTGCTGCCGTAACATTCCATCAGCCTGAGAGTCATATTCATTTTATGCATCCATGGCCATCGCCGATGGTAACAACTGATGGACACAATTCTGCATTCTACTTGACAAATGCTCGTGAATTGCTAGACACTCCGGGAGAGTGGTATCTTGATGCTCTTCAGCGGAAAGTTTACTATATGCCGCGTCAAGGCGAAAATATGGCTAATGCGGATGTCGAAGTCCCTGCCGTTGAAACTCTGCTACGTGTTGAAGGCACCCCTGACAATCCAGTTCGGGATGTCACTTTCAAGGGCGTAACCTTTAGTTATGCCACGTGGATGCGTCCGTCAATAAGTGGGCATGCTCCGTTACAGGCTGGAATGTATATGACTGAGGCTTATAAATTGCGCCCTAAAATGGTTCGTCCCAATGGTGATCACAAGCTTGACAACCAAGGTTGGGTGGGTCGTCCTGCTGCAGCAGTAAGTGTTAACTCTGCAGAGAATGTTAACTTCAAATCATGTACTTTTGAGCATTGTGCCTCCACAGGAGTGGAGTTTCATCAATATACTAAGGGAGGGAGCATAACGAATTGCACTCTTCGTGATATTGGCGGTAACGGAATCCTTGCAGGAAGCTTTGGTCCGGAAGCACATGAGGCGCATCTGCCCTATAGTCCAACAGACAGCCGTATAATATGTACAGGCCTGTCTATTGAAGACAACCTTATAACCGATGTTACCAATGAGGACTGGGGATGTGTTGGCATTGGAGCCGGATTTGTGCGAGATATACGTATCTGTCATAATGAGATAAGCGAGGTTTCTTATACGGGAATCAGTATGGGCTGGGGATGGAATCAGCAAGTTTGTTCAATGTCTAATAATCTTGTGCAAGGTAATCTGATACATCATTATGCAAAGCATATGTATGACACGGCAGGAATTTATACGCTCGGTTCACAACCTCATTCGCTAATAGAAAGTAACGTAGTTCGTGATATCTATTCTCCTGGTTATGCACACGATCCCAACCATTGGTTTTACCTTTATACTGATGAGGGTTCTTCATGCATTACGGTAAAAAATAACTGGACACCAACAGAGAAATATCTGAAAAACGCAAATGGACCATGTAACAACTGGGAAAACAATGGTCCAACAGTAGCAGATAGTATTAAAGCTAACGCCGGAATACGAAAATAGCCAAGCTCGTTTTCTGCAAAGTATATATAAAGTTGAAAAGGACATTTCCTAAAGATGTATATGTTACTCTTGGGAAATGTCTTTTTTGAGTATATATCTTCTATAAGAACAATACTCGCACGTTTATCTTATATTGAAATAAGTTACATATTACTTGCGAATACGTTATAATATAAGCGGGAAACAACTTCTTTTTGCGTCTTTCGCTAAAACCAACAACTTGATAATTTAAATTAAATCGAAATTATGGAAACAAATAAAGGAAGTTTAAAGAGCACGATAGCAGTGTCGCTTACGAACTATCTTGATGCTGGCGCTATAGTGGCAGGTGCTAGTGGACTATCCCTATGGCAGGGATATTTGGGCTTGACAGAGGTTCATCTTGGATTTCTCAATGCAATAAGTGCAAATTGCTTGGGTGCGGCAATCGGAGCAATAATAGGTGGTTTCCTTGCTGACAAATATGGTCGTAAGGCTATATACACTTACAATATGCTTATTTATATGCTTGGTGTATTGTTTATCGTGTTTACAATGAATTTTCCAATGCTTTTGGCTGGATTCCTAATTACAGGGATAAGTGTCGGTGTTGGTGTTCCTGCATCATGGACATATATTTCCGAAAGTTCTGAGGTTGGCAATCGTGGTCGCAATATCGGTATTTCTCAGATGGCATGGGGCATAGGTCCGCTTATAATCCTATTGCTTGGCTGGTTCTTGGCCCCACCTTCAAATGGTGCAGAGGCTGGTTTTTTGTTTCCTTTTGTAAGCCGATCTGCTACTGAAATACTTGGAATAGGAGCTTCTGAAGCAGCAATCAACGTATTTAGTAGTCGTATTGTGTTTGCATCGCTATTTGTTGTGGCTCTTATTGCATGGCTACTGCAGCGTCAACTTGATGAGTCGGCAGAATGGAAAGCTGCACAGTCACAGAGTGAAAGCACGTCAAGTGAAAAGAAAGGTGTTTTTTCTTCATTTGGAACCCTTTTCAGCAATAAAGTTAATGTGCGCACAATGCTTTTCTTGGCAGGTATGTACCTTACATGGAACCTTGTAAGTTCTGTTATGGGCTTTTTCCAACAACATATATATGAAACGGCTGGTGGTCTCTCAAATGGCGAAGCCAACATGTTGTCTGCTGGCCAATGGGTAATAATCATAGGCATGACATTTGTCTTTTCTATGCTTGTTGACAAGGTTAACCAACGTATGCTATACATTGTAGGCGTCGGTGCTGCAGTATTGGCGTGGGTTATGATCGTAACAGTAGGTATAGGCAGTATGAGTGGTCTTCTTTTCTTCACGCTTCTTTGGGGAATACAAGGTGGTATTTCCGTACAAGGATTTTATGCTCTGTGGGCATCTGAACTTTTCCCAGCTAAATATAGGGCAGCTGCACAGGGCATTATGTTCTTCATGGTTCGTGGCCTATCTGCTGTATGGGGCATTGTATTCGTATATATTTATGGAGAGCAAGGTGAAGGCTTCGCACTTGCAGCTTATCTTATGATGGCGTTGCTCATAGTTTCTTTACTTATAGGGGCAATATGGACACCGAAAACGCGTGGAAAATCATTAGAACAAATTACAAAGGAAAGATACGGAGAAAATATTGACTGAAAATTTATATATAACTTGCTGTCCTATACAAAAAAATATTTTGGTATTGGGCAGCAATTTGATAAATAAGGATACAATTCTAACGATTTTTCATGTATGAACAAGCAAATTAATATGGCTAATTTATAACATGATTGAGTGCATAAATGGAAAAAAAGAAAAATATAGGCAAGGCTACTTGGATATGGTATCCCGGCGACTTTGAAATATGGCTAGGCAACAAATTCAATAATCGTCGTACTGAGCGTGGTGCCATGTTTCCACCCTTTTGGAAACAAGACAGCCATTATGTGACAGTAGAGTTCTCCACAACGGTTACCCTTGCGCAACGTGAAACGTTAATCATAGCCGCTGAAGGCGATTTCAATTTTATGGTTGATGGAAAGTTGCAATTCGGTATGCCTGATCGATTTACATTGATGCCTGGTAAACATTCGCTTAATATTAAAGTCCATAACCAAAAGACGCCACCAGCTCTCTTTGTAAAAGGGAAGACTATAAATACAGACAGTTCTTGGCTGGCTACATATGAAGACAAAATATGGATTGACGAAAACGGTCAAGCTCATGGTTCTGGCGTATATGTTCCGGCAGCGTCATGGAATTTCAATAAGAAAACAACCCCTCCTTCAACTTTTGAACTGAAACGCGTAAGGACGCATGCGGCCAATGTAGAGGTTATAGGCAAGAGAAGCCGTATTTATGATTTTGGCCGTGAAACATTTGGTTACCCCTTGCTTGCAGAACTTCATGGTAAAGGAAAGGTAAGTCTATATTACGGGGAGAGCAGAGAAGAGGCAATGGACAAAGAATTCTGCGAAACTCTTGACCATATTAACATAGACTATGCGGCAAAAGTTGATTATATGGTTAAGGGGTCAAAGGCTTTCCGCTATATATTGGTAGAAGTTACAGGAAGCGTTGAATATAATACGCTTGATTTTTTCTATGAATTTTCTTCTTTTGACAAGAAGCATAGCGGTAGCTTTAAATGCAATGACCAACTTCTCAATGATATTTGGCGCATAGGAGCAGACACAATGGACCTCACCACACGTGAATTCTTTGTAGATGGAATTAAGCGCGACCGCTGGACTTGGTCTGGAGACGCAATACAGTCATACCTTATGAACTACTACTTGCGTTTTGATACCGATTGTGTTAAGCGCACCATAAGGCAATTGCGCGGAAAAGATCCTGTGACGGCTCATGTGAATACCATTATGGACTATACCTTCTATTGGTTTAAGTCAGTATATGACTTCTATCTCTATACAGGTGACCTTGACTTTGTGCGAGAAATTTATCCACGAATGCAAACGATGATGCAATACGTAATCTCACGAACCAATGCCGAAGGAATGGCTGAAGGCAAGCCTGACGATTGGATTTTTGTTGATTGGGTGGATTTTCCCATGCATAAGCGCGGCATACTTTGCTTTGAACAAATTCTCTTCTGTAAGGCACTGCAAACAATGGCTCTTTGCGCTGATACTCTTGCCCATAATCCATTGGAAAATCCTCCACAGGGTAGTCTCAGTGTAGAGGAGTATTTTGAAGATTCGAAAAAGTATTCTGCCCTTGCTGATGCACTACACAAAAAACTGAAGCCTACTTTTTGGAATGATAATGCAAAGGCTTTCATGCACGCTATAGAAGATGGGCAGATGAATACAGATATAACAATGTTCCCGAACATGTTTGCTGTCATATATGACATGGTAAGCAATGAAGACAAACAGACGATATTGTATTCTGTCCTGCAGAATCCTAATGTTCAACCTATAACGACACCATACATGCGCTTCTATGAACTAGAGGCGCTAGGCGAACTTGGTGGACAAAAAAGAATGCTGCGCGAAATCCTTTCCTATTGGGGAGGAATGTGCTTGCTAGGCGCAACATCTTTTTGGGAGAAGTATGTTCCAGACGACAAAGGCGTTCAGCATCTAGCAATGTATGGCCGTCCATATGGAAAGAGCCTTTGTCACGCATGGGGGGCAAGCCCCATTTATCTGCTAGGCAAATATTTTCTTGGTATAAAACCCACTAAGCCAGGATACGAAGAATATGAAGTTAAACCTGTTTTGGGTGGATTGCAGTGGATGGAAGGCAGTGTACCTACACCTTTTGGACTTGTGAAGGTGAGGATGAACGGGAAAACAATTAGCGTGAAGAGCGATGGCGGTAAGGGAACACTTGTTATAGGACAACATACTTATGAAATTCCTGCCGGACAAGAGGTAAAAATAGAATATTAGTATCCATAGATAAACAACATAACTCAACGACATGAATATAAGACAAACGACATTTGCCTTAAGTACTGTGGCTATCTTGTCTGCATGTGGCAGCAGCAAGGTTACGACTGTATCAACATTACAACAACTTCCGCAGACGGAATATGCAGCATCAGTTATATCTGCGAATCTTTCCTCTATGCCAAAAGGATATAAAATAAGTATCGGACTGGCAGAAGACACCATAGGGAAGCCTCATGAGGGCTTTTCCATATATCGTAAAGGTAAGGCTATACGCGTTGTTGGAAACGATGCTTCAGGTGTAATATATGGGGCAAACAGATTGGTGGAGTATTTTCGTCAGAACAATACGCTTGCGATACCTTATACTATAGTAGACGCTCCTGAGATGAAGCTTCGCGGAGCTTGTGTCGGATTGCAAAAAACGGTTTATCTGCCCGGCCACAAAGTATATGAATATCCTTACACACCGGAAAATTTCCCTTGGTTCTATGACAAAGAACTGTGGGTAAAGTATTTGGATATGCTTGCTGCAGACAATATGAATGCGGTGTTTTTGTGGAATGGTCATCCTTTTGCCTCGTTGGTGAAGCTCAAAGACTATCCATTCGCTCCAGAGGTCGATGATGCTACGATGAAGAAAAATCAAGAAATGTTCTCGTTCCTAACTTCTGAGGCAGCTAAGCGTGGCATAAGAATTATACAGATGTTCTATAATATCATTGTGTCTAAGCCTTTTGCCGACCACTATGGCATAAAGACACAAGACCGCAATCGTCCTATAACTCCGCTTGTGGCCGACTATACCCGCAAAAGCATAGCCGCTTTCATTGAGAATTATCCAAATGTCGGTTTCCTCGTATGTCTCGGAGAGGCAATGTCTGGCATTGAGAACGACATAAAATGGATGAACGAAACGATTATTCCAGGAATAAAGGACGGGTTACGTGCGTCTGGGCGCACTGATGAACCGCCAATCATTTTGCGCTCACATGATACCGACGGGCCGCGAGTTCTCCATGAAGCACTGCCTCTTTATAAAAACATCTATACGATGAGTAAATATACGGGGGAATCGCTTACAACCTATCAGCCGCAGGGACCATGGGCGGAAACACATCGTCAGTTGGCTGCAGCAGCACCAATACACATAAGCAATGTGCATATCCTTGCCAACCTTGAACCATGGCGTTGGAGCTCACCTGCGTTTATTGAAAAAACAGTGCAAGCCATGCATAATGTTCATCATGCCAATGGACTTCACCTCTATCCGCAGGCAAACTATTGGGACTGGCCATATACTGCCGACAAATTACCTGACGGAAGCCGTGAGTTGCAGATCGACCGCGACTGGATGTGGTATTCCGCATGGGGGCGCTATGCATGGAATTGTCATAGAGGGGCAGACCAAACCTATTGGAAGAATACTATTGCCGAATACTATGGCATAGACACTCTTAAGGCTGCAAGTATTCTTGAAGCCTATGATGAGAGCGGGGAAATAGCTCCAAAACTTATCAGACGCTTTGGCATAACAGAAGGAAACCGTCAATGTCTGCTTCTCGGCATGAAGATAAGTCAGCTAGTTAACCCATACAAATATACTATTTATCCAGGTTTCTATGAAAGTTGTGGGCCGACAGGCGAGAAACTAATTGAGTATGTTGAAAAAGAGTGGAAGCATGAGAAGCATATTGGCGAGTTGCCTCTAGATATAGTAAACCAGTGTGTGATGCATGGTGAAAAGGCCGTAGCTGCCATTGAAAGGCTTTCTTCTGAAATAACAAAGAACAGTGATGAATTCAAACGTCTTGTCAACGATATCCGCTGCTACCGTGACTTCGCCTATTCGTTCAAATATAAAGTGCTTGCCGCAGAGCAGGTGCTTAACTATAAGTGGAGCAAACAAACAAGTTACCTTGAACGTGCAGTTCCATTGCTGGAGAAAAGCAATGAATATTATGCACAACTTGTAGAGAAGACAAAGGATACATACCATTATGCAAACAGTATGCTAACTTCCCAGCGTCGCATTCCTGTTGGAGGTGATGGCGGAAAATTCTCGACTTGGAAGGAAATGATGCCTGTTTATCAGGACGAACTTGATAATTTGAAGAAGAATATACAAAGTCTGACTACTGCTGGCAAGACAGGAGCTGCCGTTTCAGTTATCGCTAAAGCCGATGATGCACTCAGCGGGAAGAAGGCTTGTGTAAAACTTCTTGGTAATTATAAAACTATAAACCTTGTGAAAGGTGCACGCCTTTTTGAAGGGCGTGATGAGGCTATAGACACAGTTTCGCAGGAAATTGCAGGCATGAAGGCTCTTTTATTCAATCGTGATACAGCGCGAGTAAACGGGATAACCATAGAGTTTGATGCCGCACGACCTGTAAAGATGCTTGTAGGCTTCTTCGTAGACGATCAAACAAAGTTTGCACGCCCGCCGAAGCTGGAAGTTGATGCCACAGGAAATGAATACGGACAGGCGGAACCTGTTTTGAGTAATGCCGTGATAATGACGAATATGCCAATAGCAAATATTCATGCCTATCATTTTAGTGCAGGTCACCACGTCATAAACCTTCCGAAAGGCATAATTATGGTGGCGGGCTTTACAGAGTCCGACATAAAAATACGCGATGCCAAGTTAAATGGTGCAGGTACTGAAGTAGACTGGCTCTTCATGTAACGGTATCGCTATATCATAATATTTTTAGTATTAAAGTATTTTGTATAGAATGAAAAGACTATATTTTTTATTGGCCATTTGTGCCGCATTCACACTAAATACAACTGCAGCACGTAGGAAAACTGTTTCCGTTAAGCCAAAGCTCGTAAGTCAAGTGGAAATGCAGAAAATCTATGACAATGCCAAAACACCTTATAAATACGGACTTGTCGTAGCTCCCCAAGACAATGGGCACAAGATAGATTGTCCTACAGTTTTTTCGAAAGATGGCAAGTGGTTTATGACATACGTGTGCTACAATGGCAAAGGCGGCACCGACGGACGTGGTTATGAAACGTGGCTTGCCACGAGTGACGACCTGTTACACTGGTCAACACTTGGACGCATATTGGAATATGCCGATGACGGTTGGGACAAAAACCAACGCGGAGGTTTCCCTTCCCTAATAGATTGGAACTGGGGTGGCTCTTACGATATAGAAAAGTATAAGGGGCACTATTGGATGACATACATAGGAGGTGAAGGCACAGGCTATGAGGCTGTAAATGCTCCTTTGAGCATCGGACTTGCTGCCACGCGCGGTGATGTTACAACTGCGCATCCATGGGAAACGTTCAGCAAGCCTGTTCTCTCATATAAAGATAAAAACGCGCAGTGGTGGGAGCAAATGACGCAGTACAAAAGCAATGTTTACCGTATAGATAAAAAACTATTCGGCTATCAATTTATGATGTACTATAACGCTGGCGGCAAGAATGCAACCCATCCTAAAGGCGAAAGAATCGGTGTCTCCTTCTCTAACGACATGAAAAAATGGATTCGTTACAGTGGCAATCCGATTTTTGCCCACGACACCGACGGGACGATAACGGGAGATGCTCAGATAGTAAAAATGGGCAACGTATATGTCATGTTTTATTTCTCAGCTTTCAACCCAAAGCGCGAGTATTACGCCTACAACACATTTGCTGCCAGCTATGATTTAATACATTGGAGTGATTGGCAAGGAGCTGATCTGATAGTGCCTTCAAAGCCATACGATGAGATGTTTGCTCACAAAAGTTATGTAATCAAGCACAATGGGGTAGTATATCATTTCTATTGCGCTGTGAACAATAGCGGTCAGCGTGGAATTGCCGTTGCAACTAGTGTTCCTATGGGTATGAGTGAAGTTAATTTCCCTACTCCAGAACCAGTAGGCAAACGCCTTACGCAAAGCCTTGATGCGCAGTGGCAAGTGACATTCAATGGAGAAACGTTTACTAAGGATGTGCCATTTAACCTTGATGATTATTACGGTGCGTTACAGAAGGAACACGGCAATCTGCATGGCAAGGCTGTTTTCCGAAAATCTTTTGTTGCTCCCGACATTGATGGGAAAGAGTATTTCTTGCGCTTTGAAGGCGTTGGCACATATTGTGACATACTTCTCAATGGAAAAAAACTGGGTTCGTATGATATTGGCCGAACAACAGAAACGATAGACATTACCGCCAGTGTTCTTAAGGGGCAGGAAAACAGACTTGAAGTGCGTGCTTCTCATCCAAAAGGCATAACAGACATGCCGTGGGTGTGTGGTGGATGTAGCTCAGAATGGGGATTTAGCGAAGGCTCCCAGCCATTTGGTATTTTCAGACCTGTTGAACTGGAAATTACAGACAAGGTGCGAATAGAACCTTTTGGCGTGCATGTGTGGAGCAACCAGGCGACCGACAGTGTTTTTGTTGATACAGAATTAAAAAATTATGATAATAAACAGGTGACGGTATCGCTCGTAAACAAACTGAGCGAGACAACTGGCAAACAAGTTGTTCGCCTTACAGACGATGTGACGCTGCAGCCCGGAGAAACAAAGACCATACGTCAACAGGCAGCTGTGGCCAATCCAAAGTTGTGGTCAATAGAAAAGCCATATCTCTATAGCCTAAATACAATGATAAAGCGCGAGGGGAAAGCTACTGACGACCTGCTTACGCCTTTCGGTTTCCGCACCATTTCATGGCCTCTCACGCGCAACGATGGTGACAATCGCTTTTTTATTAACGGCAAGCCGCAGTATATCAACGGAGTATGTGAATACGAACATCTTTTTGGCCAAAGCCATGCTTTCAGCAAGCAGCAGATAGAGGCACGTATAAAAGAAGTGCGCAGCGCAGGCTTCAATGCCTTCCGCGATGCACATCAGCCGCATAATCTTTATTATAAGCAGCTTATTGACAAAGAGGGCCTATTGTGGTGGCCGCAGTACAGCGCACATATCTGGTATGACACTCCGCAGTTTAAGGAGAGCTTCAAGCGTCATCTTGTGCAATGGGTGAAAGAGCGTCGTAACTCGCCATCAATAATTCTTTGGGGGCTTCAGAATGAGAGCACTATCCCTGCAGAATTTGCACAGGAGTGCAGTGAAATAATCCGTAGTCTTGATCCCACATGTGGAACCCAACGTCTTGTGACAACTTGCAACGGCGGAGAGGGGACAGATTGGAATGTTGTTCAAAACTGGAGTGGAACTTATGGCGGAAAACTCGAAGACTATGCCAGCGAACTCTCCCGTCCTGACCAACTTCTCAATGGGGAGTATGGTGCATGGCGCACTCTTGGCAATCATAGCGGTGAACGCTATACTGAGGAGAAGCAGTGTGACATATTGGAACGCAAGGTGCAATTGGCAGAAAGCGTAAATGACAGTGTTTGCGGACAATTCCTCTGGACTCTTCAAAGCCACGATAATCCTGGTCGTCGCCAGCCAGAAGAAGGGTATCGTATGGTGGACAAGGTGGGCCCATTCAACCATAAAGGTCTTTTCACTACGTGGGAACAACCAACTGACGCTTACTATATGTATAAGTCTCACTACGTAAATGCATCCACAGACCCCATGGTATATATCGTGCCTGGTCTTCACTCAGACAGCATCCGCGTATATAGCAATTGCGAAAAAGTAACACTATCGTGTGGCGACTGGGCGCAAACCCAACAGGATCCCATGGGCAATAGCACACTCTTCCTGTTCCGTAACGTTCCGTTAGACAAGGGATACGCTCTTAAGGCTATGGCTTCTAATGGTGGAAAGGTGGTAACTTCTGATTCTCTTGCCTTGTCTTCCTATAATGCATGGGATGAGCAGATTCTAAAGCCCGAGAACGGATACAATTACGTTGCCCGTATCAATTGCGGAGGAGATGATTACACGGATAGCTTCGGGCTGACATGGAGCCAGGACAATACTAACTGGTCTAAGTCATGGGGTGACAAGTTCAAGAAAGAGACTAATCCTTATCAAGCCAGTCAGACATATAACCCAACGCTCTTTGCGTCGCCATTGTTCCATACGTCACGTTTCGGTAGGCACCTTCTCTCGTATTCAATACCGGCTGTTCCTGGTGACTATCGTGTAGAGTTGTATTTCATTGAGCCATGGTATGGGCGTGGTGCTTCGCCCGTTACGGATTGTGAGGGACTGCGTCTTTTCGATGTTGCCGTAAATGACTCTGTTTACATCCACAATCTTGACCTTTGGGGACAGGCTCGTTTCGGTCGTCCTTACAAGCGTGTTGTAAATGTTCATAACACAGGTAGTGAAATCCGTATTAGCTTCCCACGTGTAAATGCAGGGCAGGCAATCATCTCTGCCATAGCTGTGGCAACAAAAGACGCAAATATGAAACCCGTAGTGCTGAAGCCTTCAAAGAATAGTAAGACGATGTGGGCTGATTTCGAAAAGGAAAAATACACGACAACCCCAGATAGCTTATTGCCTCCCAAAACGAACAGTGCCATAACTGCTGAGGGCATTCCTGGCAAAGGTTCTATTGTTTTTGAGTACAATGTGGGTGTGGCCAAGGTTTATGCACTGCGATTCCGTTATTATAATCCAGGAAAGGAGCGCATGCTGCATGTGAAGATAACAGACCTTAACGGCGTAGTCTACAAGGAAGATGACGTAACGTTTGTCAAGACCCCTGAGAAGAAAACAAAACGCCGCAACACGAGTATTACCACAGGCAGCCAAACTAATGCCGGTTCATATAAGGTTAAAGTAACAGGCGAGGGTATAGATAAAATGATTTTCGACAAGCTTACGATAGAATAGTCAACTATTCTGTGCCCAGTATAAAAAGAATGTCCGGAACAAATAACCATGCATGACGGTTGTTTGTCCCGGACTTTTCTTTAGCCTTGTTTTTCTTTGAATTTATACCGCACTTTTTTTATAGTATTGCTCCGAAGTGGTTTGCGGGCAGTGGTGCGGAGAAGTAATAGTTCTGGTCATAAAGAGGATCTATAAACGATACTTTTTTCACTCCAAAGAAGGCGAGTCCGTTGGGGAAAATTCGCTGAAAGTCGGTTACGCAGCCAGCAAGTGCCGGGCTGTCGCCCATGAGTGAGAAATCCCATTTCTTGTCGTAAGGCAGCGGTGCTCCCTTCTCCGTGTCATCAACCTCGCAGTTCACGTCCATCTTCGGGTTTTGGCTAAAATTCTTAAACAGCGGGTCGTTCTCACCCGCAGCAGAGCTGTGAATGTCTGTGTCTAGCCAAATTCCGAGACTCGCGCCCTTTTCCATCTGTTTCACACCAGTAGCGGTAGAAGCGTAATAATAGTTGGGCGTAAGACGGCTATTCGTCATGTCAACGCCATCCTCCTTTGGTTGTTTCAAGCCGAAGCGACAGTCGTAAACCAAATTGTTCACCAAAACAGGACGTGCAGCTTTTTCAACCCATATGGAACCACCTTTTTTGTTCTTGGAACGTCGCCATCCACAGTCTACAATAGTGTTGTTGTAAACGGTCATTTCCGTCAGCGGCACCGTCTCGCTATTGCCAGCGTTAGAGAGCTTTAAGGCATTGGTGCAGGCGTTGTAGATAATATTGTTGGCAATATCTAGTTTGCATCCAGACTTCACGTTGATTGCCTCGCCGCCGTCAGCTGCATTTCCACTATCGGCAAACACATTGTTTACTATTATTCCGTTACCTCCAGTAAAGTAGGTTTGGTCGTTGTAGTTGTCGTGGAAAAAGCTGTTTGCCATTACGAATTTTCCGTTTACGTTGCAGAAATGGAATGCAGGCACGCCGCCGTCAATTGTCGTCTTGAAGAGTTTGTTTTGGAATGAGGCCGACGATTCCGTTGGCGTTGCACCAGCGTATGCTATATCCACATGGTTCAAAACCACTTCTTCCGCATTGTATCCGCAGATAATGCCCCCCCAGTCAGCTGGCTTCTTGGTATCAGATGTTATCGTAACGGGGTTCTCTTCCGTTCCCATACAATAGAGGTTGCCAAGTACAACGATTTCAATCGGTACTTTTACTTCCGATTTACACGTAACGGTCACTCCTTGCTCAATGTAAAGGGAAGTGCCAACGGGTATTTCAACGCTCTCCGTCAGAGTAGTATCTTTTGTCCATACAATTGAGCCTTTTGGATATTCGGCGATTTGGGTCTTTATTACATCTGTGGAGCCTTGGTTCGTTGTGTCTGTTTTGTTGACATAATCGTAAGGGTTGATATTGTCGTTCTCGCAAGATGTTGAGAACATTGTCGTTGCTCCGATGGTGAGCATACAGGCAAGAAAGTTTATCTTGTTCATGATTTTATCTTTGTTGTTTCTTTTTTGGTTTAATGTTGTTGTGGTGGAAATGCAAATGTAAATGCATTATAGTGTGTAGCGGATGCCTAACAGAAAAGTTCGTCCGTATTTGTATGTTCCCACTATGGTGCGGTCAGACTTCTGTCCTTCGTATTGCAGATTGCTTTGATTCACCGTCTTCAGGTATCTTTCCCTTTTTGTGTCAGTCAGGTTGTTCGCTTTGAAGAATATGCTCAAGCCATTGGCAAATTTCTTCTCTGCGCTGAGGTCAAGTCCGAACATTGCTTTGTCCCATTGATCAGCATCCTTGAACGGTGAGACAAGTGCAAGCTTCACTCCTGTAAACGATGCCGCCAATTGTGCGTTCCATCCGTGGTCTGTGTCTTTGTAAAGGAGCGACAGGTTTGCCGTGTGTGGAGCTTGGTTCACGAGCGGACGGGTCTGCTTTACTCCTTCTTCATATTCTGCGCTCCCTTGCTTGTATTGGCGTTTGGTCGTCGTAATGGAGGAGTGTGTGTATGTATAGTTTGCTTTTATTCCGAAATGGCGTACGTATTTCACTACGTCAACTTCAAACCCCATGTTACGTGCGTTTCCTAGGTTGTCTGGCGTGTAATAGGCATCCGCACCGCTGCCAATCTTTCCGTCAGATGTAACGAAAACTTGTTCAATAGGATCTTTAAGATATTTGTAGAACACGCCTGCGAATATCTGTTCCGTTTTTGACGGAAACCATTCCAATCGTAGGTCAATATTGTCGATGCGTGCTCTCTTTAGATCCGGATTACCTTTTTCCATGTATTCCTCTCCCATAATTTGGTAAGGCACAATTTCATAGAAGCCCGGTCTGTTGATGCTGCGGTAGTAGGAGAGGCGCACGTTCATCTTTTTCGTAGGAGTCCACTTCACGCTTGCCGACGGCAGATAGTCCCAGTAGCTCTGTTCGCCCACTTGTCCCATGTTGCGGAATTTTTGTAGCATGGTGTATATCTGGTTAGTGTGCTCGGCACGAAAACCAACGTTTAGCTCTCCGATGCCGCTTTTCAGAGTTACCATGGCATAAGCCGCTCCAATGTGTTCTTTAGAGTTGTAGTTGAGTTGTGAAGCCTGGCTGTATGGCGTCTTGCATGTCCATTCAATGTCTTGGTACTGGTCAAATCCGTTGCCGTTAAGCTTTTGCGAAATGTTCTGCGGACCGAAGATGTAGGAGTAGTAACGGTTGTTTCTTTCTTTGCGGCGGTATTGTGCTCCAGCTTTCCACACAACGTTCGAGTTGTCTGTCAGCCGCATATCATAAGTCATGTTCACATATCCAGCCCAGTCCTTATCATCGTTGTGCTGGAATCTGCGTTCCATGTCTTTAGGCAGTGTCTTTACAATGCTCTTGTCTGCAGTCCACATAGAACTGCCCTCAGCGGTTTTTGCTTCAACCGTGTTGGTAAGCGTCAGATAAACGCGGTCGGGATCTTTTGATTTCGCTTCAGAGAATACCCCTGCCCAGTCTAAGGTAAAAGCATCGGTCATCCTGTGCGTACCTTTTAGCTCCGTGGCAAATACGCTTTGTTTCTGCTCCATGGAGCGTGTTTCATCATCCTGAGTGTATGTTTCCGCATCGATGTATTCTGTATTCACGGAATTGTTATAACGTATGCTGCGTGAATCGGTGCTTACGAGCATATTATACCATTCTAACTTGTGGTTTCCCAACTGTAAGTCGAACTTTGCATGTGCCCCCATCGTGAGGTCGTGTATGCTGTAGTAGCGGTGCTGCAGGTTGGAGATATACATGGCTTGCTGTCCGGAAGCCATCTTTACCGAGTTGTATGTGCGTTCAGTGCCCCGGAATATGTTCTGCACGCTTGCTGCGAGCATCACGCCGAGCCGATCGTGCCAAAAGCGGTTGCCAACAGAGAGCCCACCGATAAAGTTCGGTGCAGGCATGGAGTGGCGGCTTATGTCGGTTGCTCCGTTTTTGAAGTCTGCTGCCGTAGCTTTGTATTCGCTGCCGAATTTCTCGTAAGGGGCTTTGGTCGTGGTGTTGGAGCGGTCGGACGAAAGATAGTCGCGGTCGCTGTTCCAAAAATAGTCGCTCATGCCAATAGCTCCGTTTGCTTGAAGCTTGAAGTGCGATGGGGCATCTTTCATCACCATGTCTACCACACCTCCGGCGGCATCCCCCTCCATGTCAGCTGTAAGCGACTTGGTTACAACGAGTCTGTCCATTAGGTCAGACGGGAATATGTTGAGCGGAATGTATCGGTTCTTGTCGTCAGGACTAGGAATTTTCACGCCGTTTACAAGAGTATAGTTGTAGCGTTTGTCCATACCTCTAAGGATGGCGTAAGAAGCCTCGCCCGAAGCATCACGTTCCATCGTTACGCCCGACACGCGTTGCAATACGCTAGCCACATTTACATCAGGCGAAAGTTGTATGCTTTGCTGGCTCATAACGTTGAGCACGTTGCCGGCGTTCTTCTCCAAGTCAATGGCACTGCGGTCGCTGTGGTATTCGTTGTGTCCCGTTACAACCACTTCTCCCAATTGTTGCGTATCCTCGTCGAGTGGTATTTCTATGCGTCCTTTGCCTGAAACGTCAATCTGAATTTCTTTAGTCTTGTAGGAAAGGTATGTCACTACAAGTGTGTAGCGTCCGTTCTTTGGCAGTTCGTGTAGCGAGAACGTGCCGTCTAGGCCACTTGTTGTGCTTATTGCAGGCAGTTCCTTAACTTTTATCACAGTGCCGATGAGCGGTTCACCCGTCTTATGGTCTTTTACCACCCCGTCAACCGTATGGGCATAGGAAACTGTTGCTATGGCGGCAAGCAGTGCTCCGCAGATAATTGTTTTTTTCATCAGTGTGCGTTTTTGTTTTCCTGAGTGTCCGGCTTTTATTTTTGCTTAACTATTTCGTGAATAATGTTTCCGGCATTGTCAATCATCTGCAAACGCAGCTGCTTTTTGTCCGCTGAGATAACGGAAAAACCATCGGCAGGCGAGCAGAAAACTGTTCCTGCGATTTCTTTTACAGGGCGTGCGAGTGATGCAGACGAATTTACGACATAATCTATCGGGTCACCTTTCATGCGTATATGCTGAAAATTGTGAATGTGTCCGCAGGCATAGATTGCCACATTACCGTATTTGTGCAGTATAGGCATAACGCGCTTTTGCATGTCAGTGCGTTCGGATTCCGCTTTTTCTGTGTATGCATATATAGGATGATGACCAACAACTATTGTCCAGTCTTCCTTTGCCGTTTTCAATGTCTGGTCTAGCCAGTCGAGTTGCGCCTGCATGTCTTGTGTCTGAGCGTCGGGATAGATCTCGCTGTCCTCGCGGTATTTGTCTATTAGCGGTGTGGTATCAAGAAAAACAATGCGCACCGTAGTGCCTTTCTTCTGAAAAACCTTTGAATAATACCGTGCTGGCATCATCCAGCGGCGGCTTACCTTACCATAGTCCAGCACAGCCTTTGTGTTACCCCTATATTCGTGGTTTCCGCAGATTGGAAACCAGTCTATCATCAAGTCAGGATGCGAATATACCGTTTCGTAGTTAGTCATCCACAGAGGGTCGTTTACCGACTGTACTCCGTTGAAATGGTGAATGTCTCCTGCGGCGACAACGCATTGCGGGTCAGCCGTCCCCGCCATTTCGCCCATCAGTTCAGCTATTGGCTTCTGGTCGTAATATCCGTTGCGCCCAAGATCGTTTGCCATATAGAATGTTAATGTCCCCTTGAGACGCTTCCAGTTGTCTCTGCTTGAATATTCACGCTTCTCCAATCCTGCTGGCCTTACTCTGCATCCGTCTTGCAGTCCACCTACAGTCTGTGTGGCAACGCTATTCTGTGCCATGACTTTTGTCACGCATCCCGGCGAGAGCATGAATGTCAATGCCAAAGCAGCGATAATAGTACGTTTGGTTGAAAAACTCTTTTCCTTTTTACCCTTTCTCATCATGATTGAAAATAGATTTGTTTTTATAGGCGTGTTCTATAAATTCCACGCACTGTTAAATTTATTTTTAGGCAGGTTGCTCTTTGTGTCTTTTTGTTTTTATCCGGTATTTTTCACTTGCTCCCTCAGCCGCATAGCCCGCTATACTCCTTCAGAAGGCAAGCGAAATTTGCTCGGCTAAAATCCAAAAATCCATCAAAGACAATTTATAGACCCCGCCTATAAGAAATATGTTGATTCCCGTTAGTATTTAATCCTGTGCAAAAGTATGGCGAATATGTGTCAAACGTGTTACGCTGGTTTTAACAATTGGTGCAATTTGTATTTCAGTAGTGTTACGAAACACATGCGTGCAGTTTACGTTAGTTGGCCCGCGGCGTTTGAATTGTAAACCCGCGGTGTTGCTGTTTTTTGCCCGCGGCTTTCGTAACATGATGGACGTGTAAGCCGTATTATGAAAACGTGCCTTTGCTGATATAAACTTAATATCTCAAAATACGAAGTGCAGCTATCCTCTTTGTTTTTATGTGGTAAGTGATGTTGTGTTTCTTCAGTTATTCGTTAACTTTGCAGTAGAATAAAGGAAAACTTTCGCACATACAATATTATTCTGTATGTCCAAGAGAAAACATACAAGTAACTAAAAAATAAACTAACCGATGAAAATTAAAACATTTATTGCCGGAATGCTTCTTATGGCATGCTTGTCGGCGGTAGCCCAGGTGAAGCCTGTTGTAGCCATCTTGGGCGATTCTTATTCTACATTCGAAGGCTTCGTGCCAGAAGGACATGCCGTTTGGTACAAGAAGCCCGCCAATTTAGATCGCACTGACGTGACCAAGGTTGAACAAACATGGTGGTGGCAGGTTGTGAAAGAGGGAGGCTACAAGTTGGGCATGGTGAATTCTTATTCGGGTGCAACGGTATGCAACACCGGTTATAAAGGCGTAGACTATACAGACCGTTCTTTTCTGACACGTGCCACGAAGCTAGGCAACCCAGACATAATATTGATATGCGGAGCAACCAACGACAGTTGGGCCAATTCACCGATAGGCGACTATAAATACGCCGATTGGACGGGGACGGATCTCTACTCATTTCGTCCGGCAATGGCAAAAATGCTGAACGACATGCAAGAGCATTATCCCAATGTGGACATATATTTCATCTTGAATTCTGAACTTAAAGACGAGATAAACGCGTCGGTAGAGGAAATTTGTCGTCACTATAATGTGCAGCTCGTTAAGCTGAAGGATATAGACAAGATGAAAGGGCATCCGTCAGTAAAAGGTATGAAAAGTTTTGCCCAGCAAGTGCTGAAAGCGATGAAAAAGCAATAGTGGTATAGTTGAAACACTATTGTAACGAAAAGGGTGAGACATACATATCAAGTGTCTCGCCCCTTTGCGTCATAAAAGGCATAGAATAGCTATGCGTTGTTAGAGGATAACGCCATCGGCAGCGTCTTCCGCAGTGAAAGTGTTGGCGCGATATTGTACGCACAGCATAAGTAGCGGTTCTGAAGAGTTGTTGCGAAGCGTGCGCTTTGCTGAAGGTGCAACTCTAACCACGCTGCCTTCGTTGATAGGAAATACGTCGTTGTCAACCTGGAACTCTCCGCTTCCGCAAAGGAAGAAGTAAAGTTCTTCGTGTGTCTTGTGCGTGTGAAGAAGTCCCTCCTGCCCGGGTGCTAGCGACTGGAAGGAGAACTCAGCGCCCGTAGCGTTGACACTTTGTCCACCGAACACTTTGCCAGGGATGCTCACTCCGGGAGCTAGCTGCAAGACGTAATCCTTGATTTCACTAAGTTTGCCGAAGTTTACAGCAGTGTAGTTTGCTGCACTTGAAATAGTCTTTGCCTCTTTCATCTTGTTTCTGTATTTTTGTTGAACCTTTTTGTTTTCATCCGCAAAGTTATCCCGTCTTTGTCGTTTTTACAAGAAGGTACATTTGTGTAAGATAGTTACCGAAAAGTAACTATAGTTGCAAATGGGAGGAAAGAGAAAAGCGGAATTACGGAATATTAACTATTGGCATTTGGCAAGAGCAAGTGTGTAAGTTACTTTTGTAGCCTAATGCAGAAAACAATGTAATTATGCCTGTAGCAATCAATGAAAAAGTGTTTCAAGACTGTCCAATACGCAATGTCCTGTCGCGTATATGCGGCAAATGGTCTATGTTGGTACTCTATACGTTGAAAAGGAACGGTGGCACCCCAATGCGTTTCAATGCGCTGCGCAAGC
Source organism: bacterium (assembly GCA_963661195.1). GTDB lineage: Bacteria > Bacteroidota > Bacteroidia > Bacteroidales > Bacteroidaceae > Prevotella. The sequence goes on along the minus strand of CAVLBD010000001.1, from coordinate 55,874 downwards.
AGATACCAGATATTTCGCAGAAGATGCTGACCAGCACTCTGCGTTCGCTAGAAGCTGACGGCTACGTGGAACGCACAGTCTATGCCGAAGTGCCGCCACGGGTGGAATATTCACTCACGCCGCGTTCGTTTTCACTTATCCCCTTAATAGATAATCTTATAGATTGGGCAGCGGACAATATGGCGGCAATAATAAACGAAAGGAATAAAAGAAGCGAAGCATAGCCGCATGAATGCTATGCTTCGCAAATGGTTATTTCAGCCAGGTGCAGCGCTTGCCCCAATCTTCTATTACGGCTTCTCGCCATTTGCTAACCGTCATGGCTCCTTGATGTTCATTCCAATATAGCTCCGGAGCAGCCTTGTCGGTAAACCATTGGCAGCCTACTTTATAGTCATTTGGGCTTTCTTTGCCAGGAAATCCGTTGGCAATGGTGATGAAACCGCTTTGCTCAGGGAAACCTTCTATGGCAGACGTTATGCTATATGGCTGTGTGCCCATCTTGTAAGTGCTATATCTCACCATGTATTCCCCGTTGCCCATGTAGTAACCCTGCCAGTCTTGCTTGGCAATATGGAGCGTTATGCAAGGTTTCAGCTTGCAAGAATCAGGAAGGACCGGACCATTTACGTGCCATTCAATGATGGAATAAACCTGTGCCGTGTCTTTAGGTGTTGTGGTGTGATAGAAAACGGAACGTGGTGTGCGTGAGCAACGTTCAAAGCTTCCGCCCCACGAATCCCTTTCCGGTTGTGCAGGATTACCATCTAGCATGTAGAGAAGTGACGGAGTGTCGCCAAGTTTCGGAATGCCTTTGAGGTAGCTGTAGAAATCGGCACCAAGATTTCCGCAACCCTTCACAAAGTTGTCGTAAAATTCAGCGTTGTATTTGTCTTTTATGTTGCGGTTGGCAATGAAACTGCGGTAAGTGGAATTGTTTTCTATGAGCCACAGGTCGGGAAAGTTCTCGATAATGTATACATACGAGTTGACGCTCCATTTTTTGTTTGGGCCGCCAATCCAATATACGCGGATGTTTGTTGCAATCTCCGGCGCATCGTGGAGAGCTTGTGCCAAATCGTCAAGACCACCCCAAACAAGAACGTAAAGTGGACGTTTGTCTTTTTTCTTAGCGCATTTTACAATCCATTCCGAACCTTCCGTCGGCTCGGAATATCCGGCGAAGGCTGCTGCCCCATGCCGTCCCTGCTTGGTAACGGCACGCAGCTTTTCGGGTGAAGGATAAGAGTTTGCATGTTTCTTTAGCTTCTTCAAATCTTTTGCATAGATATCAATCATGCGCAGAATCTCACTCTTGTTGCCGTCACCGTAGGAAGGAGAAGATACTAATCCCTCGGTGTCAAACTCGTTGCAGTATAGCAGAAAGTGCATCATAGACTGATTGTCATCGGGATCAGTGCCTCCGATGTCTGTGCTGATAAGTATGCGTGGCCGTTCGGGAACGGGCTGTTGTGCAAAAGTTGAGGAAATCAAGCCGAAGAGTACGGCAAAAAGTATAAGAGAATTTTTCATTTTTAGTGAAGATTGTTAAAGTTGTATCTGTTAGTGCTTGACACTAGAAGCGTAATCTGTGAGCAAATGTGTTATTTAAACCGTTTAATAAGTGACGCAGCCAAGCAGTAAACGTAATCGTAAGGTAATGTTTTTTCTTCCTTTTTTCTTGTTGATGTTATAAATTGATTATCTTTGCACGATAATACGAACAAGAAACGACAAAAACGGTAATGAAATACGCACTGGTAACAGGAGCATCCCGCGGCATAGGTAAAGCCGTGGCATTAAGGTTGGCCGCAAAGGGTTATGCCGTGATAATAAACTATCTGAGCAACAGTGACGCAGCAAACGAAACAGTACGTGAGATTGTAGAAGCTGGTGGCACGGCAGAACTGCTGCCATTTGATACGCAAGATGCTTTAGCTATAGAAAAAGCAATCGATAAATGGGAGGCAGAGCATCCTGATGAGTGGATATCAATACTGGTTAACAATGCCGGTGTGCGCCGTGACAACGTGATGTTCATGATGTCTGACGAAGATTGGCAGACCGTTCTTGACACAAACTTGACCGGATTCTTCCATATCACACGTCGGTTGCTTAAGCACATGATGCCGCGCAAGCATGGAGGCAGAATAGTTAACATGGCGTCTCTATCAGGATTGAAAGGAATGCCTGGTCAGGTGAACTACAGTGCAGCAAAGGCTGCACTCATTGGGGCAACGAAAGCACTTGCACAGGAGGTTGCTCCACGAAATATTACCGTGAATGCAGTGGCACCGGGATTTATAGAGACCGGCATGACGAAAGACTTGCCGCAGGATGAACTGAAAAAAATGGTGCCAGTAGGACGTTTCGGTAAACCGGAAGAAGTAGCAGCATTGGTGGATTTCCTTGTTTCCGACGAGGCTGCTTACATTACGGGCGAGGTGATAAACGTTAACGGAGGGTTGTATTCGTAAAAAAACTTCCTTTTAAAAGAGCTATATACATTATTATATATAATACGAGTGATGGGAAAAAGAGTAGTAATTACAGGTATGGGAATCTGGTCGTGTCTTGGCACAGACCTCAATACCGTGAAAGAAGCGTTGTATACGGGAAAGTCGGGCATCGGTGTTCAGCCGGAACGTCTGACATACGGATACCGTTCGGCACTCACGGGAATAGTTGAAGAGCCAAAGATAACGAAACAGATGCTCGACCGCCATACGCGTGCAGGAATGTCGGAAGAGGCAAAATATGCATATATGGCGAGCCGACAGGCTTTTGCACAAGCCGGCATAACGGATGATTACCTGCTAAAGAACGAGGTGGGATGCATCTTCGGCAATGATTCCTCGGCACAACCCGTCATAGAGGCATCGAAGATTATGGATGAAAAGCACGACTCGGCAATGCTTGGCTATGGGCTGATATTCCAATCGATGAACTCTACTGTAAACATGAACCTAAGCACAATATTCCATCTGCGTGGCGTTAATTTTACCGTAAGCTCTGCATGTGCTTCGGGAAGCCATTCTATTGGTCTCGGCTTCATGATGATAAAACAGGGACTGCAGGAGATGGTTCTCTGTGGAGGTGCTCAGGAAACGAATTATTATTCAATGGCATCGTTTGATGCGCTTGGAGCATTTTCCGTGCGTATGGATGAACCGGAAAAAGCCAGCAGACCGTTTGATAAAGACCGCGACGGACTTATACCAAGTGGTGGAGCTGCAGCACTCGTGCTGGAGGACTATGAACATGCCGTGGCGCGCGGCGCAGACATCTTGGCAGAGGTCGTTGGTTATGGATTCTCAAGCAATGGAGGAGGAATTAGTCAGCCATCAGACGATGGTAGCGTGTTGGCAATGAGCCGTGCGCTGGATTGCGCCGGTGTTGACACCGAAGATATAGACTACATCAACGCCCATGCAACGAGTACACACCAAGGAGACATGTATGAGGCCATAGCTCTTGACCGTCTGTTCCATGGAAAACATGCCCTCATTTCATCCACAAAGGGAATGACAGGGCACGAGTGTTGGATGGCAGGGGCATCGGAAATAGTATATAGCACGTTAATGATGCAGAACAACTTTGTTGCTCCGAATGTGAACTTTGATAATCCTGATGAATATTCCGGGAAACTGAATATCGCTGCAACCACCGTAGAAACGGAAATCAACACTATTCTAAGCAATTCCTTTGGCTTCGGAGGAACAAACTCTGCGCTTGTGATAAAGAAATTCAAAAAATGAGATATAAAAGAACTAAAGTTATTCACTAAAATTAAAAGATTATGAAAAAGAATTTAACCTTGTTGTTATTCATGCTTATGGGCATGGTAGCTATTGCAGGAAACCCATTTAAAGGTTTTACAGGAAAAGAGAACTTAAAAGGAATAATGGAAACGGACGGATCTGCGCAGCTCGTGTTTGATTGGAGTGAAGCCAAGTACGACTATACCAAGGACCTGAAAGAGGGATTGAAGGAAGATTATGACTTTGTTCTCAGTGATTGTTTCGGAAAATTTATGGATGGTTTCAATAGCAAGTCAAAGCACTTGAAATTGTCGACCTCGGCGAATGGAGTGAAATACAAGTTTTTACTGAAGATAACAAACATAGACAAGCGTTTTCAGCCATTCGGATTCGTGCCAAAGCATGAAGGACTGATGTGGGGAACTTTGGAAATTATTGATATGGAGACACAAAAAACGCTATCTACCGTAGATATTTTCAAAGCCATGGACGGGACTGATTTCGTACCAAAAGAATGTTTTGGAGCTACATTCTATCTTGTGGGAAACAAAACAGCAAAGCTAAAATAGAAAGAACATAAAGAATGAAAAAATGGCAGACATGCAAACTATGTGTCTGCCACTATTATACAATCACCAAAGTAGATAAATTATGAAGAAAACTATATCATTGGCAGCTGCTTTGCTGCTAACACTTTGCGTTAACGCACAGAAAGTGATATTTGAAGGCAAGGCTCCTTCTTTGAAAGGAGAAAATAAAATAAACATCGTGGTTGATTTCTCTGAAATGACTATTGATGACAAAAACGTTGCAGACTGGCTAAAAGCACGACAGGCGGAGCAACCTGATTATGATGCAAAGAATGAATTGGAGAACGAACTGAAACCTTCTATCTTGGAGCATGTGGTTGACGGAGTAAACAGCAAACTAAAATCAGCAAAAGCATATGTTGCTGTTAATACAAAGACAGATTACACGGTCGTTGTTAAGCCGTTGCAGATAAAAAGAAAGGGCACAAACGTCAACAAGTGTTCTATTGTAGACAAAAATGGAAATACGCTTGTAGCATTTGAAGTCAAAGGAAAGGGAGGAACATTTGGCTCAATGGCAAACCTTTTTGGTGACGGTTACAAAGACAGCGGAAAGAATCTAGGCAAGATACTAGCGGGTTATGTGAAAAACTGACATGCATAGCTATACAATATAAACACAACAAATACAAATGAACCTATTCAAATCAGAGGCAGAACGTTATACCAAGGAGCAGTTGTCGGCGCGTGAGGCACAACGTATAGCTGAGTTTATAGCTTGGAGCCCTGTGATATTCCAAGTGTCGAGACTTATGGTAAAGTACGGCATACTGGACTTGCTGCGTAATAGCCTTGACGGAATGACACTGAAGGAAGTTGAGGCAAAAACGACGCTTTCGGAATATGCCTTGAAGATACTCTTTGAAGCTTCTCTAAGCGCGGGGACAATACTCGTAGACAAAGAGACTGACCGTTATTCTATATCAAAAACGGGATGGTTCTTGCTTAATGATCCTGCTACGCGCGCAAACATTGACTTCAACCATGACGTGAACTACCGCGGTATGTTCTATCTCGATGAGGCTTTGGAAAAAGGATTGCCTGCAGGACTTAAAACATTGGGCAATTGGAAAACCATATATGAGGGCTTGTCGCAACTTGAACCGCAGGTACAGAAAAGCTGGTTTGGATTTGATCATTTCTATAGTGACCACTCGTTTGACACGGCTCTTGACATCGTTTTTGGAAAAAATCCAAAGCATCTTATGGATGTTGGTGGAAACACCGGACGCTTTGCCTTGAGATGCGTAGACTATAGTTCCGATGTTAACGTTACTATCGTGGATTTACCGGGGCAAATAGGCATGATGCGCAAAAATATTGAAGGAAAGTCGGGAGCAGAGCGTATAGAAGGCTTTGCAACCGACATCCTTGACAAAAGCAATCAACTGCCTGTAGGCCAATGGGACGCTATTTGGATGAGCCAGTTCCTTGACTGTTTCTCTGAAGATGAAATATTTAGCATACTGTCGCGTGCGGCAAAGGTAATGGATAGAAACACTACCTTGTATATAATGGAAACGTTTTGGGACAGACAAAAATATGAACCTGCGTCGATGTGCTTGACAATGACAAGTGTATATTTCACAGTCATGGCAAATGGTAACAGTAAGATGTATCATTCAGATGACATTGTGCGGCAAATAGAACGTGCTGGGCTGAATGTGGTTGCTGTTCATGATGGAATAGGTCAAGGACACACTATCTTGGAATGTAAAATCAGAGAATGAAAAGAAGTTAAAAGCAATATAGATAAATGGAAAGAACAGAAATCGAAGAAAAAGTAAGAAATTTCCTCATAGAGGATTTGGAGATAGATGAAGATAAAATTGCTCCAGACGCAAAGCTCAAAGACGATCTTGGCATAGATAGCCTTGATTTCGTTGATATCGTTGTTATCGTAGAAAAGAACTTCGGCTTCAAAATCAAGCCTGAAGAGATGCAAGGTGTTGTGACACTTAGCCAGTTCTGCGACTATATCGAGAGCAAGGTGGCTTAAACAGTGAAGAATACGACTTTCGGCAACGGATGGATGCATCGTCAGCTAGTGGCAACGTTGCGCTGGATGGATGTGCGTCTGTTGTATGCATTCACAGCAATCTTCATAATTCCCGTTTGCCTATTGTTGAATACAAACCATAGTCGGACAACGGCTTATAGGTTCTTTCGCTTTAGACTGCGGTATGGTAAGTTGCGTGCAGCATGGGCAACATATGTGAATCATTGTTTGTTTGCTCAAGTTGTAGTTGATCGATTCGCTATGTTTGCGGGGCAATGCTTTAAGGTAAGTGTTGAAGGATATGAACTTTTTCAGCGTCTTGCGGAACAACCTCAAGCCTTTATGCAGCTTAGTTCGCATATTGGATGTTATGAAGTGGCTGGCTATTCGTTAAAGGCGAAGACAAAGCGCTTCAATGCCTTGGTGTTTGGCGGTGAGAAGGCTACTGTAATGGAAGGGCGAAAGCTGCAGTTGGAGCGTAATAATATACGCATGATACCTGTAATGCCAGATATGAGCCATCTTTTCCTTATAAATGAGGCTTTGGCACAGAATGAAATAGTTAGTATGCCCGCTGATAGGATTGTAGGTTCTTCAAAAACTGTAAATGCAATGTTCTTCGGTGACGAGGCAAGCTTTCCCGTTGGACCATTTGCGGTAGCAACAATGCGTAGTCTTGACGTTATATCTGTGAACGTAATGAAGACAAAAACGAAAGGCTATACCGTTTACTTGGCTTCACTTGACTATGACAAAAATGCATCACGCAGGGAGCAGATTAGGCAGTTGGCGCAAAGTTATGCTAATGAGCTTCAGCGTATAGTTGAGAGATATCCTACACAATGGTATAATTTCCATGATTTTTGGACAAAGACACAAACTGAGTTATAATGACTTTCAACGCAGCAAATACACAAGAGCAAGTATTAAGGCAAATTGACATACACGAATTATTGCCTCAACAGGAGCCTTTTGTTATGGTTGACACACTCGTTCGTATAGATGAGCGGGCGACAGTTACCCGAACTGTCATAAAGGCAAGCAATATATTCGTAGATGGCAAAAGCTTAAGTGCATCGGGACTTGTCGAAAACATTGCACAGACATGTGCAGCCCGTATAGGTTATGTAAACAAATATATTCTTAAAAAGGAAATACAAATAGGGTTTATAGGTGCAATAAGAAACATGGAGATATTGCGCCTGCCGTTAGTCGGTGAAGAGATTGAGACAAGTGTAGATGTTGTGGAGGAAGTTTTCGGCATGACGCTAGCCAACGCAATCGTTACCTGCAATGGTGAAACTATTGCTATGACGGAAATGAAGATAGCCATAAAGGAGAGTGAAGCATGATTCAAGAACTTAAAATGTCCAAAACGTTTGAAGTGCGTTTCAGTGAGGTTGACTCTATGAACGTTGTTTGGCACGGTTCATACCCTCTCTATTTCGAAGATGCGCGTGAGGCTTTTGGAAAGAAATACGGACTTGAATATATGGGGTTCTTTGAACATGGCTATTTTGCGCCTCTTGTGGAGCTTACATTTCATTATAAAAAGCCGATACGTTATGGAATGACGCCACGTATAGATATAATCTACCGTCCTACAGAAGCGGCTAAGATTGTTTTTGACTACGAAATACATGATTCCTGTGACAACTCTCTCATTGCGACGGGACATTCTGTGCAAGTTTTTATGGATACACAATACAATCTTGTATGGGATAACCCAAAGTTTTATTCAGATTGGAAAAGACACTGGAAACAAACTGAGGAATAGAACAACAGACAATGGCATATATACTGTCGGACAACATTGTTTCGCCACTTGGCAACTCGTCGGCAGAGAATTACCGAGCCGTAAAGGCCGGCCATTCATCCCTTGCCGTCTATCCTGCATCATTCAAGGGGGTGGGCGAGGATTTCTGTGCCTCACTTTTCAGTGAAGCACAGAATAAGTCTCTTTCCGTTGAGGGATTATCTTTATTTGAGTCGGTGGTGTTTCGTTCAGCCCAAAAGGCATTGTGTGATAGCGGTATTGGAAAAGGCTGCAAATCGGTTGGTGATGCAAAGACTTTGCTGGGTGACAATGTCGTATTTGTCATGAGTACGACAAAGGGCAATGCCGATCTCAGTTCTCCTGCCGACAGTGCTAAACTGATAGCTTGCCGTCTTGGAATAAATACCCCTCCCATAGTGGTATGCAATGCCTGTATTTCAGGGTTGTCTGCACTGATATTAGCGAAGCGTCTTGTTGATGCTTCCATATATGATTATGCAGTGGTTTGTGGAGCCGACAGACAGGGACAATTCATAATCTCTGGCTTTCAGTCGTTGAGAGCTCTTTCTCCCAAAGAATGTCGCCCATTTGATATGGAACGGCAAGGCTTGAATCTTGGCGAAGCTGCTGCAGCTGTTGTCATCGGACGTAAACCGGAGAATGGGGCGAAATGGAGCATTGTAAGTGGAGCAGTGCGTAATGATGCCTTTCATGTCAGCACTCCTTCCAAAAAAGCAGATGGGTTATATCTGGCGCTCAAGCATGTAATTGGGAAAAGATACAAAGAAAAACTTGCCTTTGTCAACGCGCATGGCACGGCAACACTATTCAACGACCAAATGGAGTCTGTTGCTTTAGACAGAATGGCCCTTACCGACATTCCAGTAAATGGATTGAAAGGTTATTATGGCCACACGATGGGCGCAGCAGGTCTGCTTGAAACGATTATTTCCATGTGTGCAGTAGAAGACAAGACTATTCTTTCTACACGCGGATTTGAAGAGAAAGGTGTTTCAGGGAAGGCCGATATTGTGACTGTGAACGAGAGTACCGATGGTCAAGACTTTCTGAAAATGTTGTCAGGCTTCGGGGGATGCAACGCTGCTGTATGGATGAGCAGAAGTGGGGAAAGGGTCAATAATGAAAAACGGCATGGCTATAAAGTGATGCATCATGTTTTCATTACTCCGCAAGGTGCGGATGTTGATGGAAAGAGAATAGATGTTGATGTTCACAACTCTGATTTATTGACTTCGTTATACCGCGAACAGATAGGCGGATACCCGAAATTTTACAAGATGGATAAGTTATGCCGACTTGGTTTTGTGGCTTCAGAACTGTTGCTTAAAGCCGAAAAAGCGTCACTTGGTCGCATCGATACAGAACTGCCCACAGGGGAGAGCCTTGTAGAAGGCATGAATGAAGAGCGTGCCGTCATTTTCTTTAATCATTCGTCTTCTGTGTATTCAGATAGGAAACACTTGGAAACTCTTGCCGACAAGGATAATTGTCTGCCTAGTCCGTCTGTCTTTGTTTATACACTTCCCAATATCGTTACCGGGGAAATAGCTATGCGGAATGGTTATCACGGAGAAACATCTTTCTACTTGCTTGCTGAGCGTGACGATAAGTTAATGGCCGATGTTATAGGCACGGCTTTTGCAGACGAAGCTACAGAAAGCGTGATAGGTGGATGGCTTGATTATGAAAACGAGAACAACTTTGTGGCTGATATAAGCCTCCTTGTAAAGGAGTAGTGGTATAGCTACTTAAATATGATTAAAAACAAAACAAGATAAACAATGGAAGAACTGATAAAAGAACTGAAGGAAGAGATAATAAAGGCGCTCAATTTGGAGGAGATGACTCCAAATGATATTGCTGACAACGATGCTCTCTTCGGAGATGAAGGGTTAGGACTTGACTCTATTGATGCTCTCGAACTGATAGTATTACTGGAGAAAAAATATGGAATAAAACTTGCTAATCCGGCTGAAGGAAAAGCTATATTCAAAAGTGCTGCCGCAATTGCGGATTTTGTAGCTAAGAACAGAAAGAAATAACACCTCGTAACAGGTGTCAATTCATTCGATAGGGAAGAGAAGTACTGTTAAAACGACAACTTAAAGCAAAGCAGATGAATATTGTAGTGACAGGTGTCGGAATTGTGTCGGCTATAGGAAACAATGAGACCGAAGTTCTTTCCTCGCTGCTATCTTTGGAGAGTGGCATTGATGGAATGCGGTTTCTCGATTCCGTTCATAAGGAATTGCCCGTAGGCGAAGTGAAGATGTCTAGCGAAGATATGAAGCAATTTGTTGGCATCCCTACTGAAGAGCAAGTCAGCCGTACCTCGTTGATGGGGATAATGGCGGTAAGTCAGTTGACAGAGCAATTGCCTAACGACGGCATACAGCGTATTGCCCTCATTTCTGGAACTACAGTAGGAACGATGGACCTGACGGAACGGCATTATGAAACTTTTCTTGAGGAAGAAGATGTAAGCTATTTTCGCAATCATGGTTGTGGTGGCAGTACGCAACGCATAGCCGATCATTTTGGCATCTTCAGCAATGTGGCAACGGTTTCCACAGCATGTTCCTCTGCGGCAAATGCCATTATCTTTGCGGCCAACATGCTAAAGGCAGGTGAGGCGGACATTGTTGTGGCAGGAGGAAGCGAAGCATTATCTTGCTTCCATTTGAACGGCTTCAATTCCCTGATGATATTGGATAATAAGCGATGTCGTCCATTTGATGCTACACGTGCGGGGCTGAATCTTGGAGAAGGGGCAGCGTATGTTGTACTTGAGAGTGAAGAACATGCCAAAAAGCGTGGGGCTGAAATTCGTGCCTGGCTGACAGGCTATGGCAACGCTTGTGATGCTTTTCATCAGACGGCTTCATCGTCAAACGGTGAGGGGGCTTTTCTTGCCATGACGCAGGCATTGGATATGGCAGGCTTAAAGGCTTCGCAAATTCAATATGTTAATGCCCATGGTACGGGAACTCCCAATAACGACCAAAGCGAGAGCGTAGCTTTGCAGCGTGTCTTCGGAACAAATATACCACCCGTTTCAAGCACCAAAGCTTTCACTGGTCATACTACAAGTGCTTCTGGATCGATAGAAGCCGTAATCAGCATATTGGCGATAAGCGAAGGTTTCATACCGGCAAATCTTGGTTGGAAAGAACAAATGCCCGATGGCATAACACCATCATTAGGTGTTAAGTCTGCAACTCTGCACAATGTCGTTTGCAATTCTTTTGGTTTTGGCGGTAATGACAGTTCTCTGATATTTTCGGATGCTCCTACTCAAAATACTTCCATTCAGCAAACAGCCTTTTCTCGCAATATACAGATAAAGACATTGTCGCGTATAGAAATAAAGTCCGCTGATGAGCTATCCGCTATTCGTGACTACGTAAAACCGATAGAGGCGCGTCGTATGGGAAGGCTAATGAAAAGCTCGTTGATTTCTTCGTTGCGCGCTCTTGAAGAGGCAGGAATAGATATGCCGGATGCAATAATCACAGGTACGTCCTATGGTTGTCTTGACAATACGGTGCGTATGCTCGATCATATCAGCGAGGCAGGTGAAGAAACAGTCAGTCCGACATTCTTCATGCAGAGCACGCACAACACGATAGGTAGCAATATTGCCATTCGTCTGCATTGCCATGGTTATAATTCCACGTATAGTCAAGGGGATAAATCTTTGGAATGGGCTCTTCGTGACGCACGTCTTTTATTGCAGAGCGGAAGATGCAAGACCGTTCTTGTTGGCTGTCACGATGAATTCAATCCTCGGCTTATAGCAATGTTGAAGAAAGCAGGTATGGAAACGCCTGAATACGACATACATTCATTAGCAATGGTATTGTCATCATGTGGAGAATAGTATTGCTTTCCGCATTGCAGAGTGCATTGCTCTGCGGCGGTCAGGTATTTTTGAAGTTCGCTCTTTCGCGCATGCTTCCTTTTGCGTGGACTCGTGCTTTTTGGCAAAGCGTCTTTCTAAACTGGCAGTTTGCTGCAAGTGGCATAATGTTTGGCAGTGGTTCTGTGTTGTGGATGTATATAGTTAAGCGCTATCCTCTTAGTATGGCCTATCCGATGATAAGTTTAAGCTATGTATTCGGAATGGTGGCAGCAATGGTGTTTTTCCATGAGCAGGTTTCTGCTTTGAAATGGTTAGGCGTAGCCTTTATAATAATAGGTTGTTGTTTAATAGCAAAATGATAAGGTAGATTATGAAGAAATTATTGTTAGTCATTGTGGCTGTGTTTATCACAACAATAGTGGCACATTCCCAGTCAACCACCGATGCAAAGATCAAGCAGCAGATAAACGCTGTCGCTTCCAAGATGCAGACGATGCAGTGTGATTTTGTGCAGACGAAATACATGAAGCTGCTCAACGACAAGATGGTTTCGCAGGGCAAAATGTATTATCAGCAGAGCGATAAGCTGCGTTGGGAGTACACTTCGCCTTACACCTATACGTTTGTGCTTAACGGTTCCAAGGTAATGCTCAATAAAGGCAAGCGGAGCGATGTGATAAACGTTAACCAGAGCAAATTCTTCAAGGAGATAGCTCGTATAATGATGAACTCCGTTGTTGGCAAGTGTCTTACAGACGAGAAAGACTTTAATGTTTCCATCTCCAGCACCGCAACCCAATGGGTCGCTACCCTTGTTCCGCAGCGCAAGGACATGAAGCAGATGTTTCAGAAGATAGTGCTTTATTTCAGTCGTTCGGCTAAAATGGTTTCCACAGTGGAGCTTGTTGAGAAAAAAGGTGACCGGACTGTGATACAGTTGAAGAACGTTAAGACAAATTCTCCGATAAATGCAAAGATGTTCAGTGTTGGTTAGCATGTTGTTGGCGTTTGCCATGTATGCTTCCTCCCAATCGTTATATCCTGTTTCCGTTGGCGACAAGATAAAATGTTCGGCAATGATAGAAATGCCAAGGGGATATGTCAGTGGCATTTGCATGATGTATAACGACGGAACGGAAATAAAAGGGAGCATATTCAATGAATTTGGCATATCAGCCATTGACTTTACTTATAGCTTAGCTAAGGACAAGGTAAAGCTTCATGATGTTTTGCCCATGCTCAACCGTTGGTATATAAAGAAACTTCTGAGGAGTGATCTCCGTAAAGTTCTCCACAATCTCAGACAGGGCACGTGCGAATATCGTAACGAGAAGTACAAGATAGATTATAAATTCAGTAAATTGACAAATGATTCTGAAGAATAGCCTTTATAAAGTGTTGCATAAGGAAACAGATGTTTCGGGAATAACATATTCTGTGGAGCTTGATTCTGAACATTTCATTTTCAAGGCACATTTTCCCGGTCAGCCCATTATGCCAGGTGTCTGCATTGTGCAGATGGTCAAGGAGCTTCTTGAGGACAGTCTTGGAAAGTCCTTATGTATATCCCGGATAAAAAACGTAAAGTTCCTCTCTGCCATATCACCACAGGAAACATCATCCCTTTCATGTCGTCTTGCCAAGTTAGAGGAATGCGCTGTACAAAAAACTGTTAAGGTGCAGGCTACGATTGGCACGTCAACAGAGCAGAAGGCAAAAGTTTCTCTGGTATGTACTGCAGAAGCGTGAAACTTTATGCTGCCAAGTCTAATGTTTGTTTTGTAGTGCAGAGTAAAAAAGTTGTTTATGTCGAAAGAAGACATTGAAATATTGAAGACCAGACTTCACGAACGCGGTATATGTGTGGTAATCCCAACGTACAACAACGTCACTACCATAGTGGATGTTGTTGAGAGTGCTAAGGTATATTGTCGTGACATCATTGTCGTAGACGACGGTTGCAACGACGGAACGTCAGAAAAACTGTTATCTTTAGACGGCATACACATTGTGCGCCATGCTGTTAACCGCGGCAAGGGCATTGCTTTGAAGTCGGCTTTCCGCAAGGCGCTTGAGCTAGGTTTCAGCTATGCAATTACAATGGATGCTGATGCCCAGCATTATGCGTCAGACATACCCAAATTTCTTGCTGCTAACATGGAGCATCCTGGTGCGCTCATCGTGGGTAGCCGCAATCTTCAGGGCGTAGACCGTTCAAAGGGAAGCAACTTCGCCAATAAGTTTTCCAACTTTTGGTTCTATGTGCAGACGGGTCGCAATCTTGCCGACACGCAGACTGGCTACCGACTTTATCCATTGCGCAAGTTGAAGGGCCTGTCGTTGCTCACTTCCCGCTACGAAGCAGAACTAGAGCTGCTAGTCTTTGCTTCATGGCATGGGGTGAATATCGTTTCAATCCCTGTAGATGTTTATTATCCGCCGCGAGAAGAGCGAGTGAGTCATTTCCGTCCGGGAAAAGACTTCGCACGCATAACTCTTCTAAACACTGTGTTGTGTTTCCTTGCCGTGGTGTATGGCTTGCTGTTGCGCCTGTTTCGCTTTTTCATGAAGTTCGCACGCACTGCCTATGCCATACTCTTCTTCCTTTTCTTCATGATGATAATAATAACGCCATTTGTATGGATATATATAAAAGTGGGGAAAATGACGGAGCGTAAGCGTCGCACGCTTCATTGGATAATATATATGTCGTCACGTATCATAACGATATATCACGGCATTCCTGGCACTAAGTTCAGCTATAAGGTTGCCGATGGGGTGGATTTCAGCAAGCCTCGCGTGATAATATGCAATCATCAGTCGCATCTTGACCTGGTTTGCCAGCTCATTTTCAGTCCCAACGTAGTGTTCCTCACAAAGGAATGGGTATGGAACAATCCCTTTTATGGCTTGCTTATCCGCAATGCCGAATATCTGCCCGTTATCGATGGCATAGAGTCGCTGCTTCCTCGTCTGCGTTCGCTTGTGGCTCGAGGTTATAGTATAGCGGTCTATCCTGAAGGAACGCGGTCTGCCGATTGTAGCATCGGACGTTTCCATCAAGGAGCATTCTATATAGCCGAGCGTTTAGGGCTTGAGGTCCTGCCTATGTATCTCTATGGTCCTGGAAAAATTTTGCCTAAGAAGAGCCACCACCTGCATAAGGGACAGATTCGCATAGAAGTGGGGCAGCCTATTGGCAGAAGTGAGCTTGAGGTTATGGGCGACCTGTTACAACAGGCCAAGACCATGCGCAAACGTTACAAACATGAATACGAGAGGATGGCAAATGCCATAGAACAATATGCATGAAAGGAAAAAAGTAGTAATCATAGGCAGCGGTCTCGGCGGTTTGTCGTGCGGTGTGATACTCCAAAAGAACGGCTACGCTGTAACCGTTGTTGAGCAGTCTGCACAGATTGGCGGTTGTTTGCAGTGCTTCTCCCGAAAGGGCGCGAGATTCGAAACAGGCATGCATTTTATCGGTAGCGCCGCCAACGGTCAGACTATGGACCGATTGATGCGCTATTTGGAACTTTCGCCCGATATAAGGCTCTCGCCACTTGATGCCGATGGCTACGATGTCGTAAATCTCAATGGGCGCGAATATCGCTTTGCCTCAGGTAAGGAAGCCTTTATAAGGCAGATGTGTGAATATTTCCCCGGGCAGGAAACAAATATCCGCCATTATTATGAAACAGTAGAGATGATATCCAACGCCTCATCGCTCCATTCGCTCAAATACGCTGAACGCGACAATGCCTTCGCCACGGAATATCACTTGCGTTCCATTGATGATGTGATGCAGGAGCTAGTTTCCGACCCAACACTTGCCAAAGTGCTTGTTGGTAATCTTCCTCTTTATGCCGCAGAAAAGGGAAAGACACCTTTCTCCGTCCATGCTTTTATCATGGACTTCTATAACCAAAGCTCATTTCGCATTGTGGGAGGCAGCGACAACATCGCCCGTTCTCTGCATCACACAATAGAACGTTATGGCGGGACAGTGCGCAACCGTAGCAAGGTAACGCGCATTTTGTGTGACGACACACGCGCCACGGCAGTAGAGATAAACGGCGGAGAGATATTGCCAGCCGATTTCGTAATCTCCGATGCCCATCCACTACGCACGCTTGAGTTGCTCGACACAAAGATGATACGCCCGGCATTCCGCAACAGGATAAAGGCTATCCCACAGACTGTGGGTAGTTTTTCCGTTTATCTCAAGTTCAAGGAAGGCAGAGTGCCTTATATGAACTATAACTATTACGCATACAATCAGGATACGCCGTGGAACTGCGAGAATTATACTGAGGCCGACTGGCCTAAAGGCTTCCTCTATATGCATTTCTGCCAAGAGGAACATCCGCAGTTTGCCACTACAGGCGTAATACTTTCCTACATGCGCATGGACGATGTAGAGAAGTGGCAAGGCACAAAGGTAGAGCGGCGCGGCGATGATTACGAACATTTCAAACACCGAAAGGCCGAGCGTCTGCTTGATGAGTTGGAACGATTCTTCCCAGGTCTGCGTGCTGATATAGAGGAATATTACACCTCTACACCGCTTACCTATCTAGATTACACAGGAACCGAGGGCGGCTCTATGTACGGGATAGCCAAAGACGTGGCAAAAGGCGCTGCCTATCGTGTGCCACACCGCACTAAAGTACCCAATGTCCTGCAGACCGGACAGAACATAAACTCCCATGGCATGCTCGGTGTCCTTGTGGGGACAATCGTAACGTGCAGCGAATTTCTCACGGCAAAGACTATTTATGAACAGATAAAAGCGTGCGACACAGATGAACACTGAACGGAAAGACATACTGATAATCGGCGGTGGTCTCGGCGGACTCTTCACGGGGGCTATCCTTGCCCGCGAGGGACGTAAGGTTACTGTACTGGAAAAGAACGCAACGGCAGGCGGAGGACTGCAGTCGTTCCGGCGTTTCAGCGAAACCTTCGACACAGGGATGCACATCATAGCAGGCATGCAGCCAGGTGGCAATGTGCGTCGCATTTGCGAATATTTGGGAATCATGGATAAGGTAAGCATAATGGATGTAGATGCCGACTGCACCGATGCGCTTTACTTTGCAGAAGATGGTCAAACCTACCGCATAGCGAAGGGACGCAAGGGATATGTAGACTCTCTTTCAGCTTATTTCCCCAATGAGCGCGCCAACATCGAGGCTTACGTTGAGGCCATATTTACAATAACGCGCGAAGTTCCGCTCTTCAATCTAGAGTCCTCAGGTCCAGGCATACCCGTACACTCAGAAAACTTCACTATGTCGGCAGATGCCTTCATAGCCAAATACATTGCCGACCGTAAGCTTCGCAGTGTCATTGCTTATATGAATCCCCTTTATGGTGGGCGCGGCAATCAGACACCGGCCTATATCCACGCCATAATCAACGTGCTATATATCTTAGGCGCAAGCCGCTTCAAGGGCGGTAGTAGCCGCTTTGCCGATCTGCTTTGCGGTGTGATAACCGCCAATGGAGGCGAGGTGATAACTGGCGATGGTGCAGAATGGATAGAAGTAGCCGACCGTAGAATAGAGTATGTGCGCACTCGTAGCGGCAAGCTATTCTCTGCCGATAGGTATATCTCTGCTATCCATCCATGCACACTGTTCGGCATCATGCCGCAGAAGGCATTTCCAAAGGCATATCGCGACAGATTGAATTCTCTGCCCAATGCCTATTCCGCTTTTTCGCTCTATGTAAAGTTTCGTAAGGAAGCATTCCCATATATAAACCATTCGGAGTTCTATATGACACGATACGATGATATCTGGAACTTCGGACGTGCCGACAGACCGTGGCCGCTGGGTTTCCTCTTTATGACTTCGCCCGGTAATGGGCAGGGGCGCTGGGCAACACATGCTCTCGTCACGGCTCCCATGCTCTTCGATGAGGTGCGCCAATGGGAAGACACCACGGTGGGACGGCGTGGCAGCGAGTATATCGCTTGGAAAGAGCGGCAGAGTGAGCGCCTTCTCGCCTTGATAGAAGAGATGCACCCTGGCTTCAGCAAAACCGTGGAGAAAGTAAACTCAGCCTCTCCGCTTACCATCCGCGATTTCTATGGCGCTAAGGAAGGAACATTGTGCGGCTTCAGCAAAGACTATTCTAATCTTGCGCTTACGCAGGTGCCGGTGGTAACGAAGATAAGCAATCTATTGCTCACCGGACAGAACGTGAACCTTCACGGCTTCTGCGGCGTACCTCTCACTGCCATACAGACATGCGAGGCAATACTTGGGCCTGGAGCAGTGTTAAGCAGCATAAGAAAACATACGGAAAAAGATGAATAAGTTAATAATACCCATACGTCAATCGTTGCAACGCTCGCTCGCATTGCTGCTTCTCTTCCTCGTTGCCTGTTCCGCCATGTTTGCTCAGGTGAATATATGGCAAGGTACGCCCGGACATAGTTGCGTGGAGTTGACGCCCTATCTTGCTCCAGGGCATGGTAACGTTGCGGTGGTGGTGTGTCCTGGAGGTAGCTATTTTTGGCACGACATGCAGACAGAAGGGCACGAAGTGGCGCGTTGGCTGCAGAGCAACGGCATTTCGGCTTTCGTGCTGCGCTATCGCACGGCAATGGTTCCCGCCTTTGTAACGCGCTACCGCTACTTGCTGCGCGGCAACCGCTACCCAGATCCACAGGATGATCTTAGGCGTGCCATCATTTACATAAAGGCACGCGCCGATCTGTATGGCATTGATACGCACAAGGTGGGAGCGATGGGCTTCTCTGCTGGCGGTCATCTAGTTATGTCGGCAGCCGAAACGTTTAGCAACTCTGCGCGTCCTGCTTTTGTTGCACCGATATACCCTGTCGTAACAATGGTTGAGAGTTGTGTGCACAGACGCTCACGCAGAGCGTTGCTTGGCGATAATAGGAAGAACAACCGGCAGCTGCGTGATTTGCTCTCATTGGAACGCCAAGTACCAGACGATTGTCCGCCAGTGTTCCTCGTCAATTGTAAAGACGACCCCGTGGTGGACTACCGTAACTCTGTTCTTCTAGATTCAGCACTTACGGCCAAGGGCATACCTCACCGCTATATACAATATTCCACTGGCGGCCACGGCTTCGGAGCATCACAGACTAAGGGCACGGCAGAGTGCCGCCGTTGGAAAAAAGATTTCCTTCTTTGGCTGAAGGAAACGCTTGAAAACATAGACAAAGAAAGGACAAAACAATGACAGATACCGAATTTGATGACATACGCCCCTATCGTGAGGATGAGATACCGGCTGCCATGCAGCGCATAGCCGCAAGCCGTTCGTTCCCAATATTGGCTTCCTACGTTTATCCAGAAGAGCCGCTAGAGACGGTGAGGCAGCGTATAGCTTCATACAACACCGTGCGTGAATTCCAAACGGAAACGATGGCACTGGTAAATGAGCGCGTAATAGAGGGCAGCACCTCGGGCTATGACTGTGTTGGACTGGAACGGCTTGATCCCAACAAACCGTATCTCTATGTGTCTAACCACCGCGACATAATGTTAGACTCCAGCTTGCTTCAGTATTCGCTCGTGAAGCACGGATTTGACACCACGGAGATAACTTTTGGTGCAAACTTGATGATGAACGAACTAGTGGTAGACATTGGCAAGAGCAATAAGATGTTTCGCGTGGAGCGCCCCGGCGGCAGTGCAAAAGAGTTCTACCGAAGCTCGCGCCATCTCTCTGACTATATCCGTCATGTAGTGCGCGACAAGAAAAGCTCCGTGTGGATAGCTCAGCGAAACGGACGCACTAAAGACGGCAACGACCTCACCGACCAGGGAATAATCAAGATGTTCTGCATGAGCGAGCCGTCAGACAAGATAAAGGCCTTGGCAGAACTGAACATCGTGCCCGTGAGCATTTCATACGAGTGGGAGCCGTGCGACATTCTGAAGACACTAGAACTCTATGAGTCGCAGTTCGCTCGCTACACAAAGAAGCCGGGCGAAGACCTCAACAGTATTCTGACTGGCATCGTGCAGAAGAAAGGGCGCGTGCATATGGAAATTTGCGAACCAATTGCAGGCTCAGAACTTGAAGCCTTGGCCCCGCTAACCAACAATGAATACCACAAGGCGGTGGCGGCACTGATAGACCGCCGCATACACTCAGCTTACAGGCTTTATCCCAATAACTTCATAGCACATGACATGAGATACGGTTCAACAAAATACATCAACCGCTACACGCCACAGCAGAAAGACTTATTTATGAAGAGAGTGGAGCGACTGGTATATTACGACACCTGTAACCTGGACCAACTGACCGATATCTTCCTTGGCATATACGCCAATCCCGTAAGAGAAGAATACGCCTGACCCTAGCGGTATGGCCGCGGCATTCATGTCGAGAGCCCGCGGCCTAAAGTATGCATCCAAACGGCGTTAGAAATGAAAGCATGCGGCAATACTTTGCTGTGCATGTGATGCAGACAACGGCAATCATAAAAATCAGACAAAAGGAGACAAAACAACATGACAGATTTCATTATAAGGGTATACACATACATGCGGGCACACAGGTTGCTGGCCATGGCTTCATTCCTTATTGTCACGGTGGCACTGGCGCTATCGGTGTTGAGGCTCTCATACAAGGAAGACATCGCAGACTTCCTTCCCCTCGACGGAAACAGTGGAAATGCCCTGAAGGTTTACCAAGACATCGCAGGGGCAAACAAGATATTCGCTGTATTCCAATATCGTGACACCACGAAGGCTGATCCTGATGCTATGGTGGCAGCCATTGAAAACTACGTCACAGGATTGTCAAGTCGCGACACCGCACACCTTGCCAGTGACTTGACAGCACAGGTTGATATGGAAAAGATTGCCGGACTGACAGACTTTGTGTATTCCAACATACCATATTTCCTCACAGAAGCCGACTATGCACGCATAGATTCCTTGCTTGCTGATTCTTCCTACGCACGGCGGCAGTTGCAAACAGACCGGCAAATGCTCATGTTCCCCTCTGGTGGATTGCTTGCAGACAACATTCAGCGTGACCCGCTAAACCTCTTTACGCCTGTGGCCGAGAAGTTGCAGCACACGGGCGGCGCATTGCGGTATGAAATGTACGACGGCTATATCTTTTCGCCGGACATGCAGCGCGCTATCGTTATGATTAACTCCCCTTTTGGAGGGAGTGAGACTGAGAATAATGCCCGTTTGGTGAAGTTACTCAACAACGAGGCAGACAGCATGCGCAAGGCTCATCCTGCCATTGACGTACATATAACCGGTGGACCTGTGATAGCTGTGGGCAATGCCCAAAGGATAAAAGCCGATAGCTTGCTATCCGTTGGCATAGCTGTGGCACTTATTCTCGCATTGCTCTTTCTCGCATTCCGTAGCGGGCGCAACCTGTTGCTCATAGCCGTGTCAATCGCATGGGGATGGCTCTTCGCCATGGGTATGCTGGCGGTGGTTCACGATAGCGTGTCTATAATTGTTGTAGGCATATCGTCTGTCATAGTGGGCATTGCCGTGAATTATCCCCTGCATTTCATTGCCCATCTTTCGCATACGCCAGACAAACGCAAGGCTCTGCGCGAGATTGTGATGCCGCTTGTGGTGGGCAATGTGACCACAGTTGGTGCGTTCCTTGCCCTTGTGCCCTTGCAGTCAGTAGCGTTGCGTGACCTCGGACTCTTCAGTTCCTTCCTGCTCATAGGTACGATACTCTTTGTGCTAGTCTTTCTTCCTCATCTTACGAGTGTGCAGAGGCGGAAAGAAAAACCCTTGTTCGCCCGCATCGGTGACGTATCGCTGGAGAAGAAGCCTGTTGTCGTGGCTATCGTAGCGGTGCTCACCGTGGTGTTTGGATATTTCAGCTTCGATACCCAGTTCGATACGAACATGAGTCATATAAACTATATGACGGATGAGCAGAAAAAGGATATGGCATATTTCCAGCGTACCATGACCGAAGCTGGCGAACTGCCCAAGGTTTATGCCTTGTCTACCGCCTCTACCTTAGACGAAGCACTCGACGGCAGTTCTCGTGCGCAGCGCCTCTTCCGTGAGCTTGCCGACTCAGGGCTGGTGGTGAGCCATGCCGGATGCAAGCAGTTCCTATCGTCAGAGGCAGAGCAGAAAAGGCGTCTTGAGCGTTGGGGCCGTTTCGTGGCAAATCATTCCGCACATATAAAGGAACAGTTGGCACGGGCTGCAGCAGAGGATGGGTTCGCACCACATTCGTTTGATGGCTTCGAGAGCATACTAAACGGCAGCTATAGCCCGAAGTCCATAGCTAGTTTCAAAGTTTTGGCCAAGTCAGCGTTCGCCTCAAACTTGAGTGCAGACAGTGTAGCAAGTTCATTTAGCGTAGTAGACATACTGAGCGTGAAACCAGAAAACGTGGACAAGGTTGAGCAATGGCTAGAGAAACGTGGGCATTACAGCTTTGATGTGGAAAGCATGAACAGTGCCATTGCCGACAATCTCTCCGATGATTTCAATTACATTGGTTGGGCATGTGGCTGCATCGTGTTCTTTTTCTTGTGGCTCTCGCTAGGAAGCATTGAATTGGCCGTGCTCTCGTTTGTACCTATGGCGGTCAGTTGGCTATGGATACTGGGCATTATGTCGCTATGCGGCATACAGTTTAATATTGTCAACGTTATTCTTGCCACATTTATCTTTGGTCAAGGTGATGACTACACCATATTCATGACAGAAGGTGCATGCTATGAATACGCTTTCCGTCGCAAGATGTTGGCTTCCTATAAGAATTCAATCATTATCTCTGCTCTTATAATGTTTATCGGCATTGGCACGCTTGTTGTGGCTCGCCATCCTGCACTGCGTTCTCTCGCAGAGGTAACGATAGCCGGCATGTTTTCAGTCGTGCTTATGGCGTATCTCTTCCCGCCACTTATTTTCAACTTTCTTGTGCGCTCCGCCGAGACATATAGATTACGCCCCGTCAGATTGGTTCCATTGTTGCGCATGGTCTATTCTGCCATTGTGTTCTTCGCCCAACTCTCAACGGTTTATGTGCTAGGCTTCTTACTCTTCGTGCTTACGCACAAGACAGGACGAAAGGCGGAGTTCTTCCGCCGTTATGTGCGTCGGCTATTCACATGGGATCTCCACCATATCCCTGGTGTGAAGCTTAGCGTAGAAAATCAGCTCGGCGACCAGGCGTTCAGTAAACCAGCGATAGTTGTGTGCAACCATCAGTCGATGATTGATTCCGCCGTGTTTATGATGCTCAGCGAGAAAATGGTTCTTATTTCAAACAACAAGCCTGGCTCCAGCAAAATCGTGGGAGCTATATTCAGATGGATGGACTTCGTAAACCTTTCAGAAATGCCAATCTCTGACACTGGGCGCTTAGCCAAACTTGTTGACCGTGGCTATAGCATAGTGATGTTCCCCGAAGGTACCCGCAACGACCTCTCGTCAGTGGGGCGTTTCCACAAGGGAGCTTTCTGGCTTGCCGAGCAACTGCAGCTTGATGTGTTGCCCGTTATTATCCATGGCTTCAACCACATCCTGCCGCACAATAGCGTTTGCGTATATAAGGGGCAGACAACAATTTATGTAGGCGAGCGCATAACAGTACAGACCCAGAAGAACTGGGGAGGATATGCGGAAACGGCAAAACGCATCCACCATTACTATACGGAAGAATACCACCGCATTGCCGCAGAAGTGGAAACGCCAGAATATTGTGCAGAACTCGTTAAAGATCGCTTTAGATACAAAGGTGTCGACATATACAACACAGTAAGAAACAATTTGAAACGCAATGGCAATTTCGCCGCCGACGTCGAGCAACTGCGTGGCCATGACCAGCTGACACTGAAAAACTCTGGCTATGGAGAGAGGGCATTGCTATTGGCACTCGTTATGCCACAGACAAAGGTAGATGTATTGGAGAATGACCCCGAAAAGGCAGACGTTCTACGCTACAGTGCAGAGAATATTGCGCCAAACCTGAAAGTTCTGACAGATGTGTCGGATGCGGAACATTTATGAAACAACAAAATTGTGGTATACAGACAAGAAACATTACGCAACAACATAACAGGAGGGCAAAAATAAATGAATAAGACAAAGACTATGTTTATGCTCGTCTTGGCAGCAACCGTAGCTACGGCAAAAGCTCAAGACAGTGACATGCGGCTCATGCCGCCGCAGATAGATGCTAACGGGACAGTGACGTTCACAATTGAAGCGCCCGATGCAAAGGAGGTAAAGATTGAAGGAAGCTTTCTGCCAAAGGTAAGGCAACTGAAAACAAAGATTGGCGTCTTTGGAAAAGACCAAAAGCCTGACATGCAGAAGAAGGGAAAAAAATGGACGTATAACGCAGGGAAACTCTCATCAGAGCTATACACATATAACTTCATCGTAGACGGAATGCGTATGTTAGACCCTGCAAATACGAATATACTGCGCGATGTCAGTGAATATAGCAACTATTTTATTGTACCTGGAGGCTTGGCAGACAACTATATGGTAAGGGATGTTCCTCACGGTACCCTTTCTAAAGTGTGGTATCCATCTTCGTGGGAAGGAATGTCACGCCGCCGCATGACTGTCTATACGCCGCCGGCATACGAGGAAAATACGTCTGTTTTCTACCCCGTACTATACTTGCTGCACGGTTCTGGCGGCGATGAGGATGCTTGGACAGAAGCGGGTCGTGCAGCACAGATACTGGACAACATGATTGCCGAGGGGCGCATTAAACCGATGATTGTGGTGATGCCAAACGGACTTACCGACTGGCAAGCTGCTCCTGGCGAGGGGGAAGAATACAACCGCGAGCCGTCGGCAATGAACGTAAGCTCCATGATGGGACAGTATGAAAACACTTTCCGAAATGACATCGTGGCATTTATTGACAGTCGCTACCGCACTATTCGCAACAAAGATGGTCGTGCAATAGCAGGACTGTCGCTCGGAGGGTTACATTCCATATTCATTTCTGCCAATAACCCTGGATTGTTCTCGTATGTTGGCCTCTTCTCAGCGCAGACAACAAATGCCATGACAAATGCAAGACTTAAGAGATGGGGAAGTGTAGTTGACGGTATGCAGAAGGTTGTCGAAAAGATACCGCGATTTCTCAACACGACTTTAGGAGAGAAGTTTGACAATCTGAGCGACAGATTTGCCAATGGTGATATGCAAGTATATGGCAATATAGACGAAAAGCTGAAGGTGCAGTTCTCGTCTGGATTGAAACTCTATTATATTGCAGTAGGCGAAGACGATTTTGTGATGAAGTTGAACGACGATTTCCGCAAGAAACTTGACGAGGGCAAATATCCTTATGTCTATAACCAAACTGACGGAGCGCATAGTTGGGAGAATTGGCGCAAATATCTCGTGGACTTTCTTCCAAGACTCTTCAAGTGATGTGGGGTTGAAGTATTGGGATAGATTGGAAAAAACACTGATTGAACAACATTAAAACAACGATTATGAAAGAAAGAATAAGACAGATACTTGAGGAAGCACTGCCGTTGGTAGACTTAGACTCCGACTTCCTTTTCAACGAACTTGACTCGCTTGGGATAACAACTGTGCTCATGCTTCTCTCCGAGGAGTACGGCGTGCAATTAGAATCATCGGACGTTACGCCGCGTAACTTCCGCTCGCTAGACTCTTTAGCAGCAATGGTGAAGAACAAGCAGGAAGCGCTGAAAGGGTAGGGAACGGGATTCTTATGTTTACGATAGAAGATTATCTGGCACGAAATGCTAGGGAAATGCCCGAAAAAGTGGCTGTGGTATGTAGTGGCGAAAGCCTGACATACCGGCAGCTTTATACTCTTGCCGTAGAACGTGCTTCTGAATTTGTCGGAAAGCAAAGGATTGTGCCATTCCGCGCCTCGCAAGACATAAAATTCCTTATAGAATATTTTGCAATACATATAGCGGGAAGGGTGGCTATGCCGTTGGAGAATAATGTTCCCGACGATTTGTTTGAAGCATATTGCCAGATTGCAGAAAAAGCCAGCGTGCCGGAAGAAGCTGCAGACGTGCTATTTACAACAGGAACAACTGGGCGTTCGAAGGGAGTCGTGATAAGTCATAGGGCTATCGTGGCAGATGCGGAGAATCTTGTTGAGGCTCAGGGCTACGAAAGCAATGTTACATTTATAATATCCGGCCCGTTGAACCATGTCGGTAGCTTGTCTAAAATATATCCGACCGTGATGGTGGGAGGAACTCTCCATATAACGGAAGGGATGAAGCGCATTGATGATTTCTTCCGCGCTGCAGAAACGGCAGAAGGTCCGGTGGCCACATTCCTCGTTCCTGTGAGCATACGTATGCTTTTGGCTTTTGGTGAACGGCGTTTGGCTGAGTTGGCAGGAAAAGTCGCCTTCATTGAAACGGGGGCAGCGCCAATTTCTGTTTCAGACATGCAACGATTATGTGCAATATTGCCGGGGAGTAGACTTTTTAATACTTATGCTTCTACGGAAACGGGCATAATTGCGACTTACGACTATAATGCAGAAGGATGTATTGTAGGTTGCCTTGGCAAACCTATGCGTAACTCTTCTATAACAATAACTGCCGACGGGTATGTGGCTTGTAAGGGGCATACGTTAATGACTGGATATCTTGATGACAAGGAGCTGACGGGCAAGGTGCTGCGTAATGGCATTCTTGTTACTTCCGATATCGGGCATATTGATGACGAAGGACGGCTGATGCTGGAGGGACGCAGCGGAGACGTGATAAATGTGGGCGGATATAAAGTTGTTCCTACCGAGGTAGAGGATGTGGCGATGGCGTTGCCGCAGATTGTTGATTGCCTGTGTATTCCAGCCTATCACCCTGTATTCGGAACGGTATTGAAGCTGTTGGCGGTTATTGCAGAAGGAGCAAAACTAGACAAGCGTGCCATAGCCCTTGCATTAAAAGCCTCGCTTGAGAGCTATAAAGTGCCAGTGTTCTATGAACAGGTTGAGAAAATACGCCGTACTTTCAACGGAAAACCTGACAGAAAGAGCTATTTGCCGCAATAAAGGTGCAAGCCGTAAGTTTAAAAGCTAACGGACAATAAAAGAGCTGGAAGTTCCGTAATGGTTTGTGTTTCACAAATTTGTTACGGAGCTTCCGGCTCTATTCTGTTTCGCCGCAAGTGCGGCTATGATTACATCAGGCTATTTTTCCCTTCAAGAGTGTCGTGGTTGTTCTTGAGATCAGTCCAGTCAACTTTCTCTTTTGGGTTGATACCGTTGATGTATTTTTCGATGTTTGTATATCCATCGCCGTTACAGTCTTTCACTGCGTCGCTTGGGTCGTTGGGGTTCAAGCCGTTGGCTATTTCCCATTCGTCAGGCATACCGTCGCCATCGCTGTCTTTCCAAGTCTTGTATTTCTTGTATTTTGGCATGCCACCCATTTGAGCAATGTCGGTAATGATTCCGTATTTATATGAATCGTTATCCAATCGGCGGTATTTGAACGTTCCATCCTCTTTCTGTGAAACAGGGGCAAGTCCCCAAAGGTTTCCATACGGATTTTTCTTAGGAAGCTTCTTTTCGTAGTAAGCCTGCCCTGTGCGTACTTCATCCACGATGCGCTGGTCAACGATGTCGCGGCAAGGAATTGTTGCGCCGACGTTTGCCAACACTTTGTCAAAGGTTTGTTCAGAAGGGATAATGGTCATATAAGGCATTTCAAATGGCTCGTCGCTTCTCATCAGTGCCTTTACGTCGGCAGGTATGCCGTTAGGCAGGTCTTTGTCTGCCACCTGTATTCCGCCGTCCCAATTGTCTTTTGTTACTTGCTCGTTGCCTTCAACAATATTGCCTACGGCATATATGCGGCCGTACTGTGGATAGTCGAACAATTTATTGCTGCGGCTCTCGCTCTTGACGATGCGATAGCTTATAGCTGTCTTTGGAGTAAGAGGTCCGGGCTTGTAGTAGTTATTGATGAAGTTACTCATTGTAGAGAACTCACCACCGTCAGCCGTGCGGTGAACCCAGTTGTAAATGATGTTGTTTACGAAGTTGAACACTCCTCCCCAACCGATAGAAGGGTTACGTCCTGTATTGTCTGCCCATAGGTTGCGCATGAATGAAGCGTTTTCGCCGCCGATAGTACTGCCGAAGGCGTGGTTGTATGTGTCGAGGGCTTTTGCCGAGATAGTGTTTTGGATGGTTACATTCACTGTGGCAACCTTGCGCTTGGCCTTGCCATCATGCAGGTCGAACATGTGGCGATAGAAGGAAATGTTTTCGTCAAGTCCCCATTCGCAAGAGCAGTGGTCTATCATAATGTTTCCTATTGGGTTTCCGCCGAACGAGTCTTCGCGATACCATACGTTGGTATTACCGCGGCGGAAACGCATATGGCGCACGATAACATCATGGGTATCCACCTGGAAAGATTCGCCTGTAATCATCACTCCATCGCCAGGAGCCGTCTGGCCGGCAATGGTCACGTAGGGGGCACGCAGTATGATTGGAGTTTTCAGTGTTATGATACCAGACACATTGAAAACGATTATGCGCGCTCCACCTTGTTCGCAAGCCCAACGGAATGAGCCTTCGCCGCTGTCGTTGAGGTTTGTTACGGTGAGCACTTTGCCACCACGCCCGCCGAAGGTATACATGCCACCGCCTTCGGCTCCGGGGAATGCAGGTATCTTGGCCTGTCTCAAGTCGTAGGGACGGGAAGCCCAGGGCACATATGGACGACCTTTCATGGCTTCTTCCTTAACGATGGGGAAAGCTATAGCCCAAGCCGAATCGCTATGTGCTGTCCATACGGCAGACAAAGAGTCAATCTTGGCTTTTGCTTCTTTGGTTATCTGCGGGTACTGTGCGTGAACCGCTGGAGTGCCGACTGCAAACGCCAGCGCTGCCAATAGTAAAGTCTTGTTGTTCATGTTTGTTATTTTGTTGTTCTTGTTGTTTTATCTTAACTTATGTTGTTTCTCTTTGCTATATAATATAAATGTTGTTGTACCTTTATTAGATATAAACGCATTGCGGTCGGCTTTGTACCCATACAAAATCCCTCTCATAGTGTTTATGGTATGAGAGGGATTATTGTGGTTTTTATTTGTTTCCCCTTTTTTACAGGGAAAATGTCTTCAATGTTACTTCACGAATTTCTTGCCGTTCTGTATAACAATGCCTTTGGCGTTCTTGTCAACGCACTGACCTGCCAAATTATACATTGGGGCATTCTCGTTGAGAGTGTTTGACTGTATTTCGTTGATGCCGCTTGTGCCTGCGGTGAACTCATAGCCACCAAAGCCTATCTGAGTGTTTTTGCAGAAAATGTAGTATGTTTCGTTAGCTGTAGTCTTGAAGTTCAGGTATGCCCAAACGGGGCGGTTGCCAGCTCCAATAACGTAAGCATCGGTGCCTTCAGTACCCTTCATTGCTATATTCTCTTGATAAAGCATATATCCGTAGAGGGGATCGCCTTCTGCAACATCGTTGTTTGTGGCCTGAACATATCCGCTAGGGATGATGTCTGTGCCAAATGCAAGAGCTTTTGCGTCGCTTGCTTTTGCAACATAAAGGTCTCTGCTTCCTTTGTTCACCCATACGGCAACTTTCAGTGCGCCGTCTGTCTTCGGTGTCAGTGTAACGTATGTTCCGTTCTTGGGGAGTCCTGCTGTTCCGTCAGCCAAATAATAAGAGTCGTCCCACTTTGCACGATAGTTGCCTGTGGGTTCTCCATCGCTGAGTATTTCTTCCCATGCAATCTTGTCGAGGTTTACGGGGTTGCCTTTGCCCTGTACGTAGTAGAAAGGAGCTACGGATCCATCAGCACTGAGAGCCTGAGACTTGATTCCACCCCATGTGTTGTCTACCTTTGCTTCCAGTTTGCCGTCGACCAACGGACCATCTGTATAACCGGCAACAGGGCCTGATGTATGTGAACCGCTGACATTTTCTGTTGAGAACGAAACTACTGACATTGCGCTTGCGTCAGCATTTGCAACATATTCGGCCTTTAGTGTGCCGTCAGCATTGTTTACTGTCCATGATTCCTGAGCGTTGGCAGCGAAAGCGCATAGCGCAGCAGATACAAGAGTAAAGATTTTCTTCATGTTTAATAAGCTTTAAGATTATTATTAGATTTATTTTCTTGATTGTTTAGTATGTTTTGCTATTAGCATTGCAAAGATAATGATAATTATCAAATGTACACACTTAAAAGAATTATATTTTTGGCCGTTTCCCTTTTTATAGTTCTTCATGAAGAGTTCTATGTTTCTTTTTACTATATTTGCAATGTTCAACCGATGTTCTACATATAAAAGCTATACTATGCAAAAGTTCTTAAAGTTGCCATTGTTGGCTCGTATTGTAATTGCCATTGTTTTGGGTGTCGTTTTGGGGCAAGTGGTCAGTGAGGCTTGCGTGAGATTCTTCGTTACGTTTAGTGGACTGTTCGGTCAGTTCTTAGGCTTTCTCGTACCTATTATTATTGTGGGACTTGTTACGCCAGCCATAGCCGACATCGGTGGCGGTGCGGGTAAGTTGCTTGCCCTTACTGTTTTTATTGCTTTTGCCGACACGGTGATAGCTGGATACCTGGCTTATGCAACGGGAGAGACACTCTTTCCTGCAATGATTGCCTCTGCTGGCCATGTGGATGCTCCTGGGGCGGAAGCAAGTTTAAAACCATTTTTTGAACTTAACATACCCCCTCTTTTCGATGTTATGAGTGCTCTTGTCATTTCTTTCGTGGTGGGGTTAGGCATAGCCTGCAAAGGGAGCAAGATTCTGCATGGTGCTTTTTCGGAATTGCGTGACATTGTGGATGCCACAATCAGTAAGGTGGTGATACCTTTATTGCCTGTTTATATCTTTTCCATATTTCTCAATATGGCATACTCAGGAGAGGCTTATCGCATAATCAGCGTTTTTGCACAGATTATACTTGTGATTGTTGTTCTTCATGTGGTGATACTTCTTTATGAGTATATCTTTGTAGGACTGGTATCCCATCGCAATCCAATACGGCTTTTGCTGAACATGATGCCAGCATACTTCACGGCTCTTGGTACGTCTTCGTCGGCTGCCACTATTCCCGTAACATTGCGGCAGACACTCAAAAACGGAGTTAGCGAGGACATAGCCGGATTTACAATTCCGTTGTGTGCGACTATCCATCTTTCTGGCTCAATGATGAAGATAACGGCCTGTGCCCTTACCATATGTATGCTTAACGGCGTTCCGCACGACTTGATACTTTTTACGCATTTTATATTTCTACTTTCAATATGTATGGTTGCGGCTCCAGGTGTGCCTGGTGGGGCGGTAATGGCGGCTCTTGCTCCGCTTGCTTCTGTGCTGGGCTTTGATGCAGACATGCAGGCGCTTATGATTGCTCTTTATATTGCCATGGATAGTTTCGGAACAGCGTGCAATGTAACAGGCGATGGCGCAATCGCTATTTTGATAGATAAAATAAAAAGTCGTTCAAAACGGAATGTTTCTTTTACCGAGTGACTTTGTTATTTCTCTTTTGCTCGTTTTGACGTAAAGTGGTTCCTTTGTCTAAAAGTAAGCGAATTGTAATGTTTGACTTGCAATATTTTATAATTTTGTTTTAATAAACAATAAAAAGTTGTAATTTTGCAAGAGTTAAATGTTGCTGTGCTGTTTTAAGGAACGGGCATGCAAAAGGTGAAATCAAAATTATAAATTTATGAAAAAAATGGCAAACAGGAAGTTTGTTTCTGTTGTTGCGGCAATGTTGGTCACTGCTGCTTATGCCGTCAATGACAATGTTTCTGTGGTTACTACCAACGGAACAAGTTCATTTGATGTGGAAAGCATAGAGCGCATAGACTTTGGTGAAGCAGGGATAACAGTGGTTTCTACCGATAACAACGAAACGACCTTTGCTTTCGAGGAAATCAAGAAAATAGTTTTCTCGCAGACGGAGAGTGGCATACGGCCGCAGGCAGTGCTTGGAAAGTCGAAATTAACACTCACTTTGCTTGATTCCGGGCGCCAGCTTCGTGTCAACGGTTGGCCGGAAGGTGGTGCGACGCAGTTTTCCGTCTATGGCATGTCTGGTGGAAAAGTTGTTCAAATAGGCGGATGGAGCGGTGAAAGTGTCGACATTTCTGCACTTCCGCATGGCGTCTATATAGTGAAAGTTGGCAATGATGTAGCCAAGTTCAAAAAATAAATGGTGCGCAATTCCGCGTATACAGTTAATTAACAACCCAAAAACATTCTTGTTATGAAGAAAACGATACTTACTATTTTCTGTGTTGCGATGGCAGCTTTGGCCTCTGCACAGACGAAATCAACATTTGTCCACATGAAATCGGGCGAAATAAAGGAAATTCCATATAATGATATAGACAGCATCACCTTTGGCAACCATGTGGATTACGACAAGGAAGTAAAGGCAGAATATACAAAAAATATATATTATGGTAGCGGCCAGTATATGATTCACCTTAGTGATGCCCCGATCAGCGATAGTGGCTTGCCAACACAGGTGGGGCAAACAGTGTTGCGTTTCGTTGCTTTTAATGTTGAAGACCCTGATGGAAAGAACGCACAATTGCCAAGCGGAACATATTCTACTGATTTGGAGGCTTTTGCTCAATGGTCGCTATACAATTATGAGTCATATCTTTGTGTAATGGTATGCACGGGTATCGTTGACGGAGAAGTTGACGGATATTCCGTTCCGCTAACGTCAGCAAAGGCAAGGGTAAAGAATAACAGTGGAAATTACTATATTGAGTTTACTGGTGACACAGGTGAGAAATATGACAATGTGGATTTTCAGACAATCTGCGTAACATATAGTGGAGAACTGCCATTCGATAATCAAGATCCCAAGAGCTACAACACATTGACTGACGATGTTACGATGGTTCCTACGGGAATTTCTGGACGTTATACCAATTCCGATAATTACGGGAACTATTCGATTGCACTTTACAACTGTCCGCTCGACAGTGACGGATACATTGTTGGCGAAGGTGAACTTATGAATTTTGAGTTGCTTACACAACCGGGTGCCCCTATGGATATTAACAATATTGTTGGAGAATATACAGTTGCTTCAGTGACTGAAGGTCCTTATGAACCAGGGAAAGTGCTGTCTGGAACTTTATACGAGTATTATGGTATGTATATCCCTATGGGTACATACTACACATCGTATGGTAGTGACGGATCATCAACAAATACATATGGTTTTGTAACTGGTGGAACTGCAAAACTTTCTACTGACGGAACAAACGTTACCTTCGACTGCGACTTTGAAGTTGAGGGCGGAAAGAAACTTACAGTGAAATATATAGGTCCTGTGAGTGGTATTTCTGATTATACAGGCAGTGCGTCGTATATAAAGTCTAAGCAGCGTTCTAGTATTTCTTCTCTTCGTCCTGCAGGCGCAGTCAGCGTATTTAAGACTACACCAGCACTTAAGCTTATAAAGAAATAGAAGAAACGATAATTGAAATATAGATAAATGCCCAAGTCGCACAGTATGGTAGATGTTGTGAGACTTGGGCATTTTTCATTATGCGGGTAAAAAAAAGTTATTTCTTCCTCCTACTAATTGTTTACATTCCTTCTTCTGTGCTGGCGATATTCTATTGGCGTCATGTCGTATTTCTTTTTGAAACACTTACCGAAATAGCTTGACTCTTTGAACCCTACGGCGAAAGCAATCTCTTGGGCACTCATGTCTGTGGTGACAACCAGATGCTCTGCCTTGCCAAGACGTATCTCCTTTACGAGGTCTACTGGGGCTAAGCCAGTAAGACTTTTCAGCTTTTTGAAAAACGCTGAGCGGCTCAAACCGGCATTCTCGGCCAAAGTATCAACATTGAAGTTTGGGTCTTCAATATGTTCTTCTATAATTCCTTTTATACGGTCAACGAATTCAATGTCGTTCTTTGCCAAATGTTGTTCATACTTGTCGGCTGAAGATGGTTCGTTGGCAACCTGTTGTTCCTTGATTAGTACCATTTTACGTTGAAATACACTTTGCTCCTTAAGCAATTGTCCAATCCTTGCCATTAGCATGTCATGGCTAAATGGTTTTGCGATGAAAGCATTGGCACCATTTGCAATGGCATTCATCTTGTCGGTGTCGCTATGTTTGGCAGTAAGAACAATAATGGGCACATGACTCACGTTGAAATCCTTACGGACTCTCTTTATTAGCTCCACTCCGTCCATGCGGGGCATCATGAGATCGGTTATTATCAGATCTGGGTGGCAAGACCTTATTTTTTCAAGTCCGTCAGCTCCGTTTTCGGCAGCAACGACCCTAAATTTGTGGCTAAGTTGCATCGTTAGCATGTTTCTTAAGTCTGTGTTGTCTTCAATCAATGCTATTGTTGGCAGCTCCTCGTCGGCAGAAGTTGTGGGCAAGAAGCCGTCTGTTGTTTGTTCGCCCACTTTCTCGTCTGTTGGCATGTTATATGCCGGTTCCGTTGCGCTAGCCTTTACTGCTGTGTTGTCATCGAAATATATTTCAGCCTTGTCTCCATCGAATGCTTCTCGTAGTGTCGGTATTTCAAAGGTGAAGGCCGCACCACCGTCAATAATGTTCTTTGCCCAAATCTTTCCGTGGTGCATCAGCACAAATTCGCGAGCAAGGCTCAGTCCTATGCCTGTGCCTGCATGTTGTGTGTCGTTGGGCATTGTGTTACCAGCCATAGAGAAACGTCCGAAGATTTTTTCTAGTTGTCCTTCCGGAATGGACGCACCGTTATCTTTGACACATATTGTTGCTTTATGCTCCGTTGCGTCTTCCTCTAATGTAATGGTGATGTTGCCGCCATGGTCGGTGTACTTGAACGCATTGCTTATAAGGTTATTTAGTATTACCCCAATTTTCTCAGTGTCACACCATGCCATGATAGGACTGTCTGGCAATGAGAAAAGCAGACTAATGTTACGTTCTTTTGCAGCCATACTGTATTCTTCGCGATATACAGCCACTATGTTGTTAAGATTGGCATAGGCAAGATGCAGAGGCATCTTGCCGTTTTGTACTTTTCTGAAGTCAAGAATTTGATTAATTAGGTGGAGCATCTTTGACGCGTTGCGGTCAATGAGCTTAACATACTCCTTTCCTTCAACAGATAACTTTTCTCCACGTTTTAGAGCTTCTACAGGAGCTTTTATCAGTGTGAGCGGTGTGCGCAGTTCATGACTTATATTTGTGAAGAAACGTATCTTTAATTCTGCTAGTCTGTTGTTTATATATACTTCATTCCGCATGCGCATCATGGAGAGAGCCATGCGTATAACTCCCATGGCTGCTGCACCAAAAAGCAGAATGTATATAAGATAAGCCCACCAAGTGGCCCACCATGGTGGCAGAACGGTTATGCGCAGCCTGCATTCAGGTGAATTTCCGTCAATGGCTCTAACGCGGAATGTATAGTGTCCTGGTGGAATGTTGGCGTACGAAGCCACACGGCTATTGTCTCCCGTGTGCCACTGTTTTTCGTATCCGTCGAGGATATAAGTGAATGCTGTGTTTAGGTTCCCACTGAATTTAAGAGCTGCGAATTCAATGGAGAACATGTTTTGGTCGTATTTGAGCTTTATCTCTTCAGCGTATGTGGGAGCAATGTCGCTAATGGGAGGATTGAAACTTGCTAGGTTGCGATTTTGCACTTTAAAATCTACGATAAATGTCTTGTATCGTCGCTTCCCTATGTTTTCAACTTCGTTAGGATTGAAAGTTATTATGCCTTGCCTGCTGCCCATAAGCACTTTCCCATTATTCATGCAGACAGTAGTGTTGTCCTCAATATCATTGCTTATGAATCCGTCAAGGTAGCCGTAGCTTATAACATTGTTTCCGTTTTGTGCAATGCACGCGATGCCGTTTTCTGTTGTGAACCATATTCTGTGGCGGTGGTCTTCCACGAGTGACGATACAATGCTGCCTTGCAAACCGTTGTCAGCTAGAGTTTCGGTTTCAATGCGTCCCGTGTTTCCGTCGTATGACGTTATTTTGTTTAGTCCGTTGCCGAAGACGCTTAGCCATATAGTGCCTTTAGAATCTTTGAGTATGCAGAATATATCATTGTCTACTACGGCTAGATTTCCGTTTTTGCGGAAATTGTTGAATGTGATGCGTTGTGGATTTTTTGTCGTAGCATTGAAAGCCAATAAACCGTCTGTGGTTGCCACCCACATGGTGTGGTTATTGTCTTCTACTACTTGGCGCACACTCATATAAAGGTCGTTGGATGGATAATTCTTTAGCAGGTTGTTCTTATTTATGAAACGCACCTTACCAGTGCTATTGTCAATCATGTTTAGTCCGCCACCATACGTACACACCCAGATCCTTCCGCGGGAATCTTCATAGCTATAGTAAACCTTATCGTTACTCAGGGAGAAACGGTCGGCGGAATTATGGCGGTAAAAAGTCAGTTTAAGTCCTTGCTTACTGTTTGTGTCGGGAGTGCCTTTTATCAGTCCGCCACCTTTCGACGAAAACCAATAGTTACCATGTCTATCTTTCATAATGTGATAGACAGTTCCCATTTCTTTTCCGAATTTCCGTTTGGTCTTTCCTGTTTTGGCGTCAACACAATAAAGATGTTGTTGACGTGTGCCAATCCAAATGTCACCTTCATGCGACTGATAGAGCGATCTTATTCCGTAGTTGTTGTTGGAATATCCCACATCGCCTTGAAGCAATGTGGGGTAGAGCAGGGAAACGTTATATTGTGGAAAGCGTATTTTATAAAGGCCATCACTTATGGACGATAACCATAGTATGCCTTCACTATCGAGATCCATATCGTAGAATGATGGTTTCACAGTTCCTTTTGCAGCATGCTGTGCGAATGAAGTTTGACTTTGTTCTTTTACCGAACTGAGATCCATTTCGCTCAAAGACGATGTGTTCTTGTCATATTTCCATATTTTACCATTTCTAAGCAATATGAAAAGGCCGTTTCGTCCGGCATCACAGAACTTTGTTGCGTCAAGCATTGCTTGACGTTGCATGGGCCAATTCTTTATGCTATGAGTCTTGGGTGTGAACAATGTCAGTCCGCTATCTATACTATATAGCCATAGGTTCCCGTCTTGTGCAATGAATGCTGTTTCAGCATGTGCCTGTGTATTGACTATTTTTGTTCCATTGTGATAAATACCGCTGGCTGTAACGGAATATACGTTGTTTTTGGCTGATGCTATAGCATCGACTTTCTGTCTGTCAGGCAATTGTTGGCGGTAAATTTTTCCGTTGATGGTATTTAAGGTAAAGATACTTCCTGTTGATGTTCCTATATGGATGTTTTTTTCTCCTTTTGCAAAGCATGTGGCTTGTGTTCCGCTTGCCATGAATTTCAGTAACCTTTTTCCGCGTATGTCTTTCCCTTTCTCTGCAATTTGTACATCATAGTTAGGGCCAAGCCAAAACACGTATTTCTCATTTTCGCCCACTACGTTGTGTAGTAGTTTCATCGTTGAATGATCTATGTCATGCTTTGCATCGTATATCAGTTCTATGTGAGCCATTCCTTTCCCGTCGGTATAGACCTCATAAAGGTTCTTGTTTCGGGTATATATGATGACGTGTCCGTTGCCGATTGGCTGTACTTTTATTACTCTTAGGTTTGGAGAGGCTTTTTTCAGTTCGGCATACATGTCGTGGAATGTGCCGTATGTCTTGTTGAAACGATAGAAACGGTTGTCTGTCGTGCGTATCCAAAGGTTGTTTGAATGGTCTTCAACAATGTTGATCACCTTGCGAGGCGGAATGTCAGAATTTGCATTCTTTCGTTTTACGTATGGCGTAAAACTTGTTCCATTGAAGGAACTGAGACCATACCATGATCCTGTCCAAATAAATCCGTCGTGGTCTTTCAGTGTACAGTAGATGGTATTGGATGGCATGCCGTTGTCTGTTGAATATCTCATGACAATCATTTCTGCCTGTTGTGATGCAGACGATGGCAGAAATATGGCAATTAGTAGCAAGTATGTTGTGAGTAGACGGAATTCTTTCATTTTTCGCTTGTGGTTAAGTCTTCAGAATTGTAGTCTTTTTCAATTTTGATGGTGCAAATT
The DNA here is from genome assembly GCA_963661195.1 of bacterium. GTDB lineage: Bacteria > Bacteroidota > Bacteroidia > Bacteroidales > Bacteroidaceae > Prevotella. The sequence continues at coordinate 17,794 of CAVLBD010000001.1, read as the reverse complement.
CTTATGCTTGTTTTTTTTCTTTGCGCCATTCTCTCGCCAAAGATACTTGATTTTATTTGAATACGAAAAATAAAAAGGCGGGAACACGTTTGTCCCGCCTTGATACAGTCTTTTTATTGTTGTAATAACTTATAAAACTAATTCCTGAAAACAATGTAAGTATCAGAGTTATGATATGAAGTTTTAACGGTATGTCCTTTTCTAATGTTCCACTTACGCCATTTTGTCGTTAATGGCGAGCAGAATGCGTATTTTCAAATTTGCCTTTTCTTCATCAGAGAGAGGCTCTACGGCAGGGTATTTCCCTTTTGTTCCAATGTGCCGTTTAGTGTAATCCTTGTAATTGTTAGTCATTTCCTTTCGTGTCTTATATGAGCAGTAAATTATCCAAATCATTTATAAGACGTAGGCTATATGACTTTGTAATCAATTATTCTTTTTTATTCTTTGTTTTTTGTTGCCATATCTTTCAGTCGGCTCATGGAACGATGCATTAGATTGCGAACAGACTGATAGTTAATGCCCATTATACGACAAATGTCATCGTATTTTCGATGCTCTATATAAAAAAGGTGAATTATTTGCTGTTGGCGTGGTGAGAGATTGTTCACATATTGTTTCATGGCCATGTTGCGGTTGCGCTCCTCTTCGTTACGTTCTATATCATATTCCTCGTATGCATCAACAAATGGCCTCATATTTTGGTCTGTTATCTCATCATCGCAAAGATGGGTCTGACGACGGAACTCATCATTAATTCTATTGCGTAGAGAAACGTATAAATATGATTCAATGTTGCCAACATTGTCCAATTCATTGCGTTTGTTGTATAGTTTGACAAAAACATCCTGTATGCAGTCTTTAATGAGCTCACGGTCGGCTGTAAATTTGTTGCCGAACATAAAAAGGCTATCAATGTGTTTGTCGTAGAGTTGTGTGAAGTTAATCATAGGTTGTTTGGTAATACTACTTGCTAAGACCGGCGCGTCTCTTCTGTTTGTTTGGAGTGACAACACCGAATACTAGATTTTTATTGTTGCAAAGATACTAAAAACTTTGCTTTAATTGTTTTAAATCAAGTCGTTTTTGGTGGGAATAATTGGTTTTTGCATAGAAAAAACAGGTATCACAAGCTGTTTGCGATACCTGTTTATTGTATTTTGTGTTATAAAGCATGTTTTGACCTATGTCAAGTCTTTATCATGGTACTTTGTTTTTTTTATATTTTCTTGAGCCAATATATTTTGTCTTTTTGTGGTTCGGGAAGCGTATAGTTACCACTTGACTGTATTTTGGGTGAAATGTTTTTTATAGTTCCGTCATTTTTGTCAATCGTATTTAAGCTATATGTGCCTGCAGCCACATTTATGTTTTGTACGTTTGCGCTGTGGCAGTATATCACATAGCCTGTTTTATCACAGCCCATAACATCTGGTATCATACCATTTTCGTTAGCTGAGCCACCGTTTCCTGAAATAGCTTTCATAAGAGCCGCATCTTCAAGGAAGGTCTTGTCTTTAACAGGGATGTTTGGTAACGAGCCACCGGCAAGAAGTATAGCCCATCCGTATTGTGGGTATTGCTGTGCGAAAAACGTAACTGCCTTGTTGGGGAAACGTTGTGTATATTCCCTTACGGCCTTGTAAGCTTCGGTGTAGCCCGTTTTGCCAACCTTCATTTTGCGCATGAACTGTCGTGGAGCCATATTCTTTCCAGCAGGCGGAGCCCATAGTCCGTCGGTATTATAGTGCCAATAGCGTATGTCGATTATATCAACTATTTTAGATAAATCGGGATCTGCAAGAATTGAGTCCTGGGCATCTTTAGTGCAACTTAGTGCTACTAGGGCGTGCTTGCCTGTTTCGCGTTCCCATTCCGCAACAGTTTCTAGCCAAAAACGTGTGAAGTGGAGTGGTCCGGTGTATTCTTCGCTTATAAGCTGTACGGCATTGGTGTTGTCTTTCAGTTGTTCTAGACACATTCGGATGTAGGCTTGGTGGAGGGGACGAAGTGTGGGGTCATTTTCATTGTAGAACTGTTCAGCCATGAACACACGCTTGTCGCCAGCGAATGGCACCGGTTCTGGAAAGCTTGTACCGTTAACATTATTTACAGGCCGCCATGGAGCATCAACCCAGTGTGCACCTGCTTCAATGATGTTATGCTGGAAATAATTTTGGTTGAAGAGTAATATTCCTTTGCGAGCTCCTGCATAAGCTAATTGTCGAAGTCTGTTCCAATACCATTCGTTGGGCTTTTTAAGGTCGTATTTGCTTAGTCCGTCCCAAGCTTTGCCTTCACCGCTTCTAGAGAAAGGCTGCTCATAGAATGGGGCACTTACTTCACCATCGGCACGTTTTACGCGTTCGTGGTCTATGCGTCTTAGGTCATACCATAGGCCATAATGTTGGTCGTACATGCAGAATCCGTTTCCTTTCAGAAATGCGGCCACAGAGTCAATGCGGTCTGTCCAGCCCGTGCCTTCTCTTCCAGGTACAAAACGTGTTGCAGCAGGTTTTGCTCCCTTCTCAATGAAATTGTCTTTCGTTCTTCCGTTCCACCATGGTGTGGCATAGCGATTGCCTGCAATGAGTTCTTTGTTGGCTGTCAGGTGGCCGTTTGTCACGGAATAGACAATGGTATTGTTTGTCTGTTCATTCTTACGAGCGGCATTTTTATCGTCTTTAGTCTTTATCTTGTCAATGTCTTTTAGTCCGTTGCATGAGAGACTTGCTGTGTATGGTATGGAATCTTGCCACATTTCTATGGTAACGCGCGGTATCTTTACTGACTCCATGGCCAACTTTTGTGCCATCTCTATGGTGGGACTGCTAGTTGCCGTGATGTTTCTTTCGTAAATATGGCCGTTCACTCCTTTTCCGTTAGTGCGTTTTGCTAGTTGCTTATAGAAAAGGCTTCTTGGTGTGCAGGCATCGTTGCTGCCAGTCCATTCTGCGTTTCCTGTCATCGTTCCCCAACAAGCGTTGGCGCTGCATTTATTGTCTTCATCGGGCGAGTAGCAGAAAATGGTTGATGCGGTGCATTGCCAAAACATACTATTGGCCGTATTCCATCCTGTTCCCATCTGCCAATTTTCCATGTTGCGGAACGAAAGATCGTTGCCCTCGATATTTACCACGTCAAAGAGTAGACCTGCAGCCCAGGAACCAATACTTCCGCTGAAACTGAGCGCGCCTTCAGCATCGCATTGTACGAAAGCATTTGGGCCAGGTGCACAATAATCAGCTGCAAAGTCGTGGTATCCGTCTTTTGATACACAGCGTTGCACCAGATTCTGTTCACCTCTTGTCAGAAAAACGTTTCTGCGCCATCCTCCTATTTCTGAGACAGGTTCGGCAGCAACGCAGTCCTCAACAGTTATGCGGCTGGTATTCTTCTGTAGGTTTACTGCACTTCCTGCAAAATGGCGGAAGGTAACGCGTCTTGTCCAGCAGTCGCGTGCATGGTCCATCCATATTCCATCCCAACAATGGTCTTCGTCCTTGGAATTCCAATTGTTTACGTATGATTCTAACGTAATGTTTTCCACACCACACTCGCTAATCTCTCCTTTATTGTGTGAGGTGATAAGTACAGCGCTGCCGTATTCTTTATCTATGGTTGTTGTTAACGGTGCATCAAGAGTTATGGTATTGCCTGAAATCGCCATCAATGTGCGATTCCATTTTATGTCAATGTCTGTTGGTTTCCAGCCAGTGTAGTCCAGTCCACCGCCGTAATCGTTACATTTTAGTGCATTTATCCATTCTTTTGTTGATGGTCGAAGGATTTGCACCCTGTCGCCGACTTTCAGATTGGTGGTGCTATTTAAAGTAATCTGTGTATCGCCAGCTTTTATTTTTGTATCGGTAACGTTGATAGTGTCCCCTCTCGTCCATGAATTCTTACCCTCAATATAGATCATGGCTCCTCTGTCGTATCCTTCTTTCACAAGAATTGTGCGTCCTTTGCCCATTCCCCGCAGCACTATTCCTGATGTCGTTATCCTTAAAGGGCTATTAAGATGAAATGTTCCCTCGCCGATGAGTATTGTTCCGCGATGGCCATTCTTGTCAATTTTCAGTGAAGCTACGTAGTCTATAGCTTTTTGAAGTCGTATGCTCGCATCACCGTCAGTGGCGGTCACAGTCACAACATTCTTTACGTTAGGAATTTCTTTTTCCGAGGCATGGTATCCGCACGTGGAGTAGTCCATAGGAATGAAAACCTGCTTTTGGGGCTTTCCTACTATGGCTGCCATACTCAACGTTGCAGCAAACGTCGTTAGGAAAAATATTTTTACGTTCATATATGATTTTTTATTACGTTTAAATTCGATACTGACTAATGACGATATTGCTTGCCTTGTTGTAACTATTCTCCGGCTATTGATTTTACTCCCATACGTATTAGTTGTACTACGTTTTGGTTGAAATCGTTAATGGCATTGATATGTTTCATTCTCGTGTCAAAGACGTTCTGTATTGCAGCGGAATATTCTACGTATTCTATCTCGCCATTCTCGTATTCTAATTGTGCAAGCCTTTTCATCTTTTCTGCTTGCTCAGCTTCTGAGTTATCGTAGAAATCTATACGTAGTTTCGCTTCGTGGCATATGCGAAGTATTTCTTCGTATTCGCGTTTTTTTTCTTGTTTTTTTTGTACTAGTGACATTTCCGCTGCTTCATGTTCGCGTTTTGCTGCTTTAACTCTAGCTTTTGTTGCACTATAGAATAGCGGTATGCCTATGCCTACTTCAAAGCCCATGAAGTTACCGCCGCTGAAACGTGATCGGTCTTGTCTGTAAGGATTCCATGAGGATATGACCATCTGCCTATTAAGTTGTACGGACAAAGATGGTGCATACCCACTTTTGGCAACTGTTATAGCGCGTTCAAGAGCTTTTATGCGATATGCGTCATACTCGGCCTCTGCTGTCTGTGTATAATCAAAAGTATTATCGGACAGCGTTAGTGGCTTAAGAGTTTCATTGGTAGGCATTACTTTAAAATCTGCATTCATTAGTTGCTTGAGTAATGTTTGAGCGTTTGACAATTCTTCTTTAGCTGTTTGTAGCTCTAGGTTATTCTCTCTTTTCATACGTTGTGCTTGCAGCAGTTCAAGTTGCCTTGACTCACCTGCGGCATAGCGTTTTTCAGCAACATCGGTATAGCGTGATAGTGTAGAAGCATTCTCTTCAAGTAGTTTGATACGTTCGGCGTGATATGCAAGCAAGGTATACGCAGACGCTACATCGGCTTTCAGTCTATTTTCTTCTACTTTTAACCAACAGTATTGTGCTTGGGTTTCAGCTTTGAGTTGGCGACGGCGTGCTACATAGACAGTGGGGAATTCTATGCTTTGCTGTATGCTCAGTGCATTGTCTGGACTGCCACCAGAAGTCGGATCCTGTGATAGACTCAGTTCTGTGCGGTCTATATCCCATGCTGTCCCTTCAAGTGCTCGGTGTTGTTCTATTTTTTTTGCCGCGACCTGTATGGCTGGACTATTGGTCGTAGCTATGGCTATACATTCATTGAGTAGCACTCGGCGCACTTCATTTTGTGCGAATGTCTGTGCTCCGAGAAAAACACAGACGAGAGATATTAAAGTTTTTCTCATCATATCTCGTGTATTCTATTACCTTATTATATATTATTATTGGAAGTTTCGACGTCGTTGCCTGTTGACCTTTTGTTACTGAATATTTTATAGACAACGGGTAGAACGAATAGTGTGAGTAATGTTGAAGTTAATAATCCTCCTATAACAACTGTTGCCAGCGGTCTCTGCACCTCAGCCCCGTCACCCTTTGACAAGGCCATAGGCAGAAATCCCATTGAAGCAACCAAGGCAGTCATTAGTACAGGTCGCAGACGCATTATGCAGCTTCGCTGTATTCGTTCATCAATGTTCGTTATTCCTTCGCGTTCAAGGCTGTTCATCTGTCCAACAAGCACAATGCCATTGAGTACTGCCACACCGAATAACGCTATGAACCCTACACCAGCTGATATACTGAACGGCATGGCACGCAGCCACAATGCCCACACACCGCCTATTGCTGCTAGTGGAATGGCAGAAAATACGAATAGCGATTCGCGTATGCTATGGAGCGTAGCATAGAGAAGCAGCAGTATTATTACTAGTGCTAAGGGAACAACTATCAGAAGTCTGTTCGTGGCAGATTGTAAGTTTTGGAATTCACCACCATAAGTGTAATAATATCCTTCCGGTAGTTTTAGTTTCTTGTCTAGCAAAGACTGAATTTCTGCTATGGTAGACTTTACATCGCGACCTTTGACATTGAAGCCAACATAAATGCGTCGTCCACCGTTTTCATGTGATACTTGTGCTGGGGCCGGCTTAAATTTTATATCTGCAATTTGTTTCAAAGGGATGCTTCCTCCTTCAGACAATGGTATCTGAAGAAGTGAAAGAGACTCTGCAGTGCGTTCATCTTGTGACAGACGCAAAACAAGGTCGAATCGTTTGTCACCTTCGTATACACTTCCTGCCGTTCTGCCAGCAAAAGCTGTTTGCAACAGGCTATTAGCGTTGTCAATACTGATGCCATATTCTGCCAATCGCTCGTGGTCATAAATAACCTGTAGTTGTGGTAATCCAGACACTTCCTCAACATAAATCCCACTAACTCCCTTTACTTCAGAAATTATGTGTCTTATGTTTTGTGCTTGTTGAGAGAGAATTTCTAGATCGTCACCGAAAATTTTTATGGCAACATCCTGCTTAATGCCTGTAAGCAGTTCATTATTTCTCATCTGTATAGGTTGTGAAATTTCTGTCTCCATGCCAGGTATAGAAGAAAGTGCCTTACTCATCTTTTCCATAAGGGCTTCTGTTGTGCTAGCAGAGTTCCAATCTTCTTTTGGGGCGAGAGCTACCATAATATCTGCTCTTTCCACTGGCATTGGATCAGTGGGAATCTCAGCGCTACCTATGCGACTTACCACTTGTTTTACCTCCGGAAATTTCGTGCATAGTAGCTTTTCTGCCTTAGTGCAAGTTTCAACCATTTGTGGTAGCGATGTTCCTTGCTTCATACTCATCTCTATTGCAAAATCACCTTCCTCAAGACTTGGAATGAACTCACCGCCAAGCCAAGCGAATGCAACAATACTGACAAAAAAGAGGGCAACGGAAGCTGTCAACACGTTGTAACGGTATCGTATTGCTGCTGTAAGAAGTGGAGTGTAATGCTGCTGTAACCACAGCATAAAGCGTTGACTGATATTGGGCTTCATACTAATATTCCTACTGAGAAATAAGCTACTCGCCATTGGAACATAAGTTAAAGATAGAATGAATGCCCCAAGAATGGCAAAGAATACAGTTAGAGCCATGGGACGGAACATTTTGCCTTCGATGCCGGTGAGGGTCATAAGCGGTATGTAGACAGTCATTATTATAATTTCTCCGAATGCTGCACTTTGACGGATGCGCGAGGCTGAAAAATGAACCTCTGTGTCCATCTCTCTCTTGGAAAGACGCATTGTTGGGTATTTTGAACGGGTTGCGGCAATATGACTGACCACAGCCTCCACGATAATAACTGCAGAATCAACAATTATACCGAAGTCTATAGCCCCAAGGCTCATTAGATTGCCATCAATGCCAAATGTTTTCATCATACCAAATGCAAAGAGCATACTTAAGGGAATAACGCTTGCGACAATAGCTCCTGCACGCCAATTGCCTAAGAAGAGTATAAGTACGAATATTACTATCAGCCCACCTTCAACAAGATTGTGGGCTATTGTTCCCTCTACGCGGTCAACAAGACGTGTACGATCAATAAATGGTTCGATAACTATTCCTACGGGAAGACTTTTCTGTATCTGTTTGATGCGTTCTTTTACGTGTAAACTAACTTCCTGAAAGTTTTCACCCTTCAGCATAATGGCTATGCCTGCTACAACTTCGCCTTCACCATTGCGTGTCACTGCGCCGAAACGTGTGGCATGTCCAAACTTTACGTCAGCCACGTCACCGATCTTAAGAGGAGAGCCTAATGAAGAACTTATAACGATGTTACGAATGTCATCAAGAGACTTTGCTACTCCTATGCTGCGGATGAAATATCTATTTGATTTTTCTTCTATGTAGCTTCCTCCTGTATTGGCATTGTTCTTTTGTAATGCGTCGAAAATATCATTTATAGTAATGTCATAAGCACTGAGACGGTCAGAGCTGATAGCAACTTCATATTGTTTTACATATCCGCCCCATCCGCTAACCTCAGCAACGCCAGGAGTTCCTGATAGTTGCTTGCGTACAATCCAATCTTGTATAGTGCGTAATTGTGTGAGTGAATATTTGTTTTCGTATCCGGGAAGTGATCTAACGGTATAATGATAAATCTCACCAAGTCCTGTAGCCACAGGTCCTAGTTCTGTATCTGCTTCATTAGGCAAATTCTTAGCTGCCTCTGTAATCATTTTGCTTACTTGCTGACGTGCCCAGTATATGTCGGCATTGTCATCAAAGACAAGGGTTATCACAGACAGACCGCTTCTAGATATGCTTCTGCGCTCTTTGAGGCGCGGTATGTTGGCAAGTTGTAACTCAATGGGATTGGTTATATATTGTTCTACTTCTTGGGCACCGAGTGATGGGGCCTGTGTTATTACTTGTACTTGGTTGTCACTTATGTCTGGTGTAGAATCGAAAGGCAATGTAGCAAGCGAATAAATTCCCCACGCAATAAGTGCCAATGTAAATACGCTGACAGTCAGTTTGTGGCTGATAGAGTAGTCTATAAGTTTCTGAAACATATTTATTCTCCTAGTGTTCTCCGTGTTCTTCGGTTAGCGATGCTAGATAAAACGTATTGCCGGTAACAATCTTTGTGTCTTTACTTAAGTGACCGCATAGTTCTACTTGCGTAAAACCATCTTGCGTTACACCTGTTGTCACTTCATGGCGTGAGAACTCGTAGTCCGCATTTTGGTTATTCTTTCCCTTGTTAAGAGCAAATATGTATTGCTTGCCGTCAGCGTTTATAATCGCTTTTGATGGAAGAGTGTTACATAGTCGCCGTCCTGTGGCAATTTTCCCAGAAACATACATGCCGGCAAACAGCTTTACTCCATCAACTTTGTCTAGACGCACGTGTACTGCAACAGCTTTTGTTCCATCGTTGAAAAATTCATTCATTCCGTAGACTTTTCCACTGAGGGTTTTATTTCCCTGGTTAGTAAGCGAAAGAAGAACCCTGTTTCCGATTTTAATCTTGCTTATATCTTTCTCGAATACATTGAGATCACATTCTACAGCCGCATTGTCTCGTATAGTCATTAGTGAAGATTGCATGTCGGTATAGCTTCCGAGACTAGCGGTAATCTTGCTCACTCTGCCAGAAATAGGAGCGTGTAGAGGAAAAACTGTTGTGAAATGCCCTTTAGCAACATCAATTATTCTTATTCCCATCTGTGTTAGCTGACGGCCAATTCCTATCATGTTTGCTTGTGCTACATGATATTGCTTTTCTGCTTGTTGCAAATTTTTCTTCACTCCAGCACCTCCAATAGAAAGTTTCTGTTGGCGTTGTACGTCTGAAAGAGCAGCCGAACATTCCTGTACTGCTGCATGGTATTCTCGCTGAAGCGATACAATATCAGTGTTTTCAACAGTGGCTACAACTTGTCCGCGTTTTACATTCTGTCCTTCGCTAACAAGAATAGACTTAACTACACCGCCCATGAGTGACGTGACATTGCCTATGCTTTGTGGACGCAGAACTAATGTCCCGTTGGCACGCAGCACAACCTTCAGTTCTCGGGGTTCAACTTCGCCCATTGTTATTTCAACAGCCGCCATTTGTTGGCGTGTGAGCGGAATATTCTTAGTGTCCGTTTCACTATGTTCAGTCTCATGTTCCCCTTGAACATGTTCTTTGCTTGTTGAATGCCCATTGCCGTTGAGTAGAGCAAAACACCCTGCAGTAATAGCTGTAGCTGCCGCAATGAATAAAACTCTTTTTATTATCATTATGTTGTACACATAAAATTAAAAGTTATACATAATTGATATACGTTTTACACGTAAACATTACTTTTTATGTCTGCAAAGATATTTTATAAGTCGTGCAACTGGGTTGCAAAAAATATTGATATTTTCAAAATATGTGCGAACCTTAGTTTATAGTAAGGTATGGAAAGGTGTTTCTTTTTCACTTTTTTCATATTTTCGCTCCGTTTTGTTTTAGAATATTAAAATTATGCTTAACTTTGCAGTAAGCATATATAAATAGGTTAATATGCAGAGCCATACCTTAAACTTAGCAAATGCTTATACTAAAAAACACGGATGTTGGCAGTGGCCAATGAAATTCTATTATGCAGATTTTGCAAGATACATGGATCGGCAAGAGAAAACGAAATTCAAACGAGAATATAAAACTAACATAATCAAAACAACTTTAAAGTTTAACTCATGATCAAAAAACATTTATCACTACAATGCAAGAGTCTGAACTTGGTATGCCTTGCATTTGGAGCACTCGCCGTAGTGTCGTGTGATGACGTGTATGATGGCAACGAAACATGGAGTTCGGACGTTAGAAATACGATACTCACATCACCGAAGGCTGAGGATATAACTTATGTGGCAAGTACCGACGGATCATCGGTGACCATTTCATGGCCTGTTGTGCATGGAGCTGGGGGATATGAAGTTTCGTTGTTTGATGTTACTGATAGTGAACATCCTGTTGTAGTTGACAGCCTAAACAATAAAAAAATTGACGGATGCTCAGTTAGTGCGACAAGAAATGAAGATACAAATTACCTGTTTGTTATAAAGACACTTGGCAGTGATAAACTTAATAACAAGGATGCAGAAACTGTGACAAACAGTAATTATACAACTTTTACAGGATCTATAGCAACTATACCAGACGGGACAGATCTTGCTACTTGGTTTGAAAGTAATCCCATTCCTGAAGACACAACTGGTATGTTGTGTTATGATCTTGTGGCAGGAGGGCACTATACTCTTTCAAAGGATATAGATTTTACGACTCATCAAATTACTTTGCGTACAACAAATAAGTCAAATGTTGCAACAATCACTTACACTGGTGAGAATTCAAAGCTAAAGTCAGGAACGATGATTCAGCTGAAATACATCAATATTGATGCATCGGCTTCAAAGCAGCCCGTACTTGAACTGAGTGCAACTCCTGATGAGAATATAAAAGGTGCTACAGGAAAAGGTGACTATTATAATATTAAAGGTGCCGTAGTGTTGAATGGATGTAATATAATTGGTGTGAACACCAATCTCGTTTACGATGGTAACGTGAAATATTGCGTTGAAACATTATTTATAAACAATTGTAAAATCCATTTAACAAGTAGCTCGGCTACAAGCATATCAAGCAATGCCGTTATTTATTTTAAAAGCGGATATGCTAATACCTTGCAGGTTAAGAATTCAACTTTTTGGAATACGGGTGATTCTGATGCGAAATATTTCGTTCAGTACAACAATTCTGGGCGTGCAGACCGCGCTGGATATACAATGCAATATGTTATATTCCAGAACAATACATTTTATAATGTAGTGAAAGCAGGGCAGTGGGCAAATTACTCCGGCTTTAATGGACAGAAATATTCTAACTTTACTATAACGAGTAATATTTGGGTAGATTGTGGAAACAAGCAGATTGCCCGTCGTATAATGGGAGGTCGAGGTGAAAGCTCATATCCTGCAGGTCAGGTTAACTTTGGAAATAACACTTATATGTTTGGTGGTGAGTTTGAAAGTACTAATGGTGTTGTTGAGTCATACGACACTAGCGGTTCTGCAATAGAGGAAAATCCAGGTTTCAGAGATGTTTCAAACGGGGATTTTACCGTAAGTGGAGGTGCGCAGCTTAGCAAAAAAACCGGTGACCCACGATGGCTTACCAACGCAACAGAATAACTAATACAAATGAGAGGAAATAGTTTATGAGAAACAAGATAATTGTCAATATATGCTGCAGTGCGGCGCTTGCTATGCTTGCGGCCCCATCATTTGCTCAGGGCACGAAAACTATTACGGGAACTGTGGTTGATGAGAATGGTGAAGCTATTATCGGAGCATCTGTCCAAGTAAAAGGCACAAAAATAGGAGCCGTTACTGATTTAGATGGAAATTTTAAGATAAACGCTCCTGAAAATTCTAAACTTACAATTTCATATATTGGATATTTGCCACAGACTATTACTGGGAAGAACAAGAAAATTGTAATGGTTGAAGACCGTCAAAGCCTTGACGAAGTGGTAGTGGTTGGTTATGGCACGCAAAAAATGAAAAACGTTACAGGTGCTGTTGAAACTATTAGCCCGAAGGAAATACAAGATCTTAACGTAGGTAGTCTTGGTGATGCTCTCGTTGGCCAGTTCAATGGTGTTAGTGTAGCTTCTGGTGGGTCACGTCCTGGTGATACGCCAAGCTTGCAGATACGTCAGAGTAGTGTGGCAACAAGCGTTACGCCAGACGCCAGTCGTGGAGGTGACGCAGATCCTAGTCCGCTTTACGTAATTGATGGCTTTATCTCGACGGAAAGTGCTTTCAATAACCTTGATGCTAACGAAGTTGAGAGCATAACGGTGCTGAAAGATGCTTCGGCCGCTGTTTATGGTGCACGTGCCGCTTATGGTGTAGTACTTGTAAAAACAAAACAAGGTACGGTTGGTGCTCCAAAAATTTCATATTCTGGACAATTCGGTTGGACTGACGCTCTCTATACTCCAAAGATGATGAACTCATACGAGTATGCCAAAGCCTATAATACAATGCGTGCCGCCAATACCTCAACGCAAGACAATATAGAAATGAGAACTCAGCTCTTCCAAGCAGATGAAATGGAAGCCATGAAGAATCTAAACTATAATTTGCTTGATAAATATTGGTCGTCGGCTCTTACACAACGTCATAATATTAATATGAATGGTGGCGGAGACAAAGCAACTTATTTTGCAAGCGTTTCATATTACAATCAGGAAGGCAACATTGGACGTCTTGACTATGATCGTTGGAACTATCGCGCAGGTGTGAACGGAAAGATTGGAAAATATGTAAAGGCAACGATACAAATTTCAGGAAACTACGGAGAAAAGAACAATGCTGTAGCACCACAAGGCGGAGGAACGGACTATGACTATAAATATCTCATGACCCATCTTCCATTTGTTCCTGATCATGTTAATGGTTATCCTATAGTTTATTCAGGTATGGAGAATACCGTTCCTACATCAGCAACTGGCCTTTATAACTATTATGCAGTGCAGAACAGCACAGATAATGTGGAAACAAAGAGCAATTCCTTTAATGTAAATGGGGCGTTGGAATTTGATTTTGGATGGATTAAACCCTTGAAAGGACTTACTGCTAAACTTTCTTACTCAAAGAGTATAGACAATTCAAAGACAAATACAGTCAAGACTGCAATGGATGTTTACCGTCTTAAGACTAGAGGCGGAAGCGGTGGACACCTTTATACAGGTGATGACGTTGTTTACGACCCTACAACGCTTGGCGTATTACGTCTTGATGATGGAGGTTCTCTAAAACGTAGCATGAGTGAAAGCGAGAGTTATCAGATAAATTTCACGCTTCAGTATTCCCGTTCTTTTGGAAACCATAACATCGGAGCACTCTTTTCATTGGAAAAGTCAGAATCTGAATCAGAGGATCTTTGGGGCTCAGGTACAAGGCCTTTGACCTACCATGATGGACAATCTAATAGTGTTCAGGGTGACAAGGACACAGAGTGGGGACGTTCCGAATCGGGTATGTTGTCATATATTGGACGTGTTAACTATGATTATGCAAGCAAATACCTCTTTGAATTCCTTATGCGTTGCGATGCTTCTACTAAGTTCGCACCTGAGAACTATTATGGTTACTTCCCTTCATTGTCGGCAGGATGGGTAATCTCAGAGGAAAATTGGTTTAAAAACAATGTAAAGTGGGTTGATTTCCTCAAAGTTCGTGCTTCATGGGGTCTCATGGGACGTGATAATATTCGTGCTTGGCTTTGGACTCAGCTATATAATCGTGATATGGCCAAGGGCGCAGTATTTGGCACAGGTGGTAACAACCAAGTCAATACTGGTCTGACTATGCCTAAGGCTGGTACTAATGCAGATGTACATTGGGATAAAACGTACAAGACAAACATCGGTATTGATGCCCGCTTCCTCAATAGCCGTCTATCGTTAAATGCTAACTATTACTATGATCGGGGGCGTGAACTTTTCGCCACACGTACTGGTATGGCAGATTTTCCGACAACAGTAGGAACTCAAGCAACTCCTGAAAACTGGGGAGAGATAGACTACTGGGGATGGGAATTTACCATCGGTTGGAGAGATAAAATAGGCAAGGATATTACCTATTGGGCAAAACTCAACACTGGTTATAGTGACAATAAAATACTGCAGACCAATTTCCAGGCTGTTCCAGAATTTGATGATGTCGTTAAGGGTCAACGTTCAGATCGTGGCCTTTGGGGCTATAAGTGTCTAGGTATGTTTAGAAGTTATCAAGACATTGAGGAATACTTTGACAGATATAACATTACTCAGTATATGGGTATGTCAAAGAGTGAGGTTCGTCCGGGTATGCTTATCTACGAAGATGTAAGAGGAAAGAACAATGGTGATGGAACATATGGCGCAGCCGATGGAATTGTAGACTCCAATGACCAAATACGCCTTTCCGAGCGTAATAGTAATCCTTATGGCTTTACTCTGAATTTCGGTGGACAGTATAAAGGTCTCTCGCTGACAGCTCAACTTTCTGCAAGCTGGGGCGCAAAGGCTATGATACAGACAAACTATCGTCAGGCAGCTAACAATTACGAATATGAGAATATGCCAAAAAGTTTCAACGATATGTTCAACTATTCCGATATATATGATGCAAGTGGAAACATCACAGTTCCTGCCAACTTAACTGCTGCCATGCCAAACATGCGCTACAATATAAATAATTATGCTTCTTCTTTCTGGCTAGTAGATGCCACAACAATTGCATTGCGCAATGTCACACTTGCTTGGAATCTGCCGAAGCAATGGATAAAGACCGTCGGGCTTAGCAGTGTCCGTCTGAATCTCACCGTGCAGAATGCCATCAATTTCATCAACCCCTATCCAGACAAAAGTTGGGCATCCTATGGCGGTACATATACAAGATACCCGAATTTGAGGAAAGTAACAATGGGTGTGAACGTTTCATTCTAAACAACAGGAAATTATCATGAACAAGATAAATATTATAAGCAAAGCAGTCGTGTTGGCTGCCGCCACCGTTACGGTGTTTTCATGCAGTGACGATTTTTTGCGTGAAAAGAAGAATTACGGAAACTTCAACTCAACCAATGTTTACGGTAACTATTCCGGGGCTTTGGAACGCGTAAACACTCTCTATTTCTCTCAGTTGCCAACAAGTGGAGGCGGTGACGGAAACGGTATTGGAAACATAAACAATACAACGAGTGTCGGTCGTGCAGACCATTGGGCAAAGAGTACGGAAGAATTCGGAGGATTTAGTGAATTTGTCAACCCAGAAGAAGTCTTGACATATAACCACAGTAAAATGTTTGACTACTTTTTCGTAGCCAACGATACTTATAGTCCATGGGGGCATATTCGTAACTGCAACGACATCATTGAGGGGACACTCAACTCAAAAGGCATGTCCGATGATGAGAAGAACAAAATACTTGGTCAAGCTTATTTCTTCCGTGCTTACCAATATTACATGTTAGTTAAGATTTATGGTGGTGTGCCCATTATTGACAAAGTACAGGATCCTGTCGGGTCTAATCCAGAAAACATAGTACCGCGCTCCACAACTAAGCAGTGTGTTGACTTTATTTGTGCTGATCTAGACAAGGCAAGTGATATGCTTCCCGTTAAATGGGAAGATCAAGCATCTGATTATGGGCGTATAACCGCAGGTGCCGCACTTGCTCTAAAGGCTAAAATGCTACTTTGGTATGCAAGTCCATTGTTTAATCGCACTGACAATAAAGAACGTTGGACTGCGGCTTACGATGCAGCAAAGAAGGCTATATCAAAACTGAAAGAAGGTGGACACGGACTAGCTTATGCAACAACTGGTGGTGAAAGCAATGCTGCCAATTGGGCTCGTATGTGGACAAGCTATACCAATACAGACGGAAGTGTGACAGAAGCAGTATTTGTTACTCTACACAATACACGCGACAATGTGAGCGGTCAGCCTGACTATGGTAAATGGAACACTTTCGAACAAGCACTTCGTCCGAAGAATTCAAATGGTGGCGGTGGCCTCACTCCAACAGCTGAGCTTGTTGATATGTTCCCGATGGCAGATGGTAAAAAACCAGCAGAGTCTTCTATCGATTACGACAAAACAAAATTCTGGCTTAACCGCGACCCACGTTTTTATCGAACATTTGCTTTCCCTGGCGAACAGTGGCAGTTTGACAACGGAACGGTAAATCTCTCAGGCGATGCTTTGAAAGATGTAATACCTGAACGCTATAAGACAGGAAAGGAATATGAACTTTGGAGCTATACTTGGTATGACAATGCTGATGATATTACTAGTGTTTCAGCTAAGGGTTGGACAGCAGATAGACTTGAAGAAACGAATCATGCACTCTATGTGCGTAAGCGCTCTGACGACCTCTATCTAAATCCTACAGCACTTTACAAGTTCTCTGAATCTGTTTCTTCTCCAAAGGGTTTCCAACAGAGTGCTGCTCCTCTCGTAGTAGTGCGTTTTGCCGAGGTCCTTCTTGATTTTGCCGAGGCTGCTTGCGGTGCAGAACACTATGACGAGGCCTTGCAAGCACTGCAGGAGATACGTGCTCGTGTTGGCTATAGTGCAGAGAATAACTACGGACTTTCTTCTGATATCAACGGTAACCGTGCAAAAATGTTTTCAGCAATCCTTTATGAGCGTCAGATTGAGTTAGCTTATGAGGGTAAACGCTTTGACGACATGCGTCGTTGGTTGCTTTTCGATGGTGGACAGGGACAAGCAGCCCTTTCTCCAAGTTGGGCTCTCACTGGCTTCGGTGGAAATACCTGCAACTATCTTGGTGTATCTCCGCTTAACGGAACAAAACGTCATGGCATAATCCTTTATTATGGGGAGGTAACAAAGAAAGATAACGACAGCGATCCTCTTGTAGATAAACGTCCGGCAGCATTGTCGCTTGACGAGAGTTTCAGATATGATGCGTCAACGTCAACCTATTCTGACGAAAAGGTTAAGGCTTTGGCACAATTCTACGATAATTATCTAAACCGAAAGGACAATAATCTTGATGGTAACGACGATGCCAAGACAATCAATTTCCGTCCGGAATATTATCTACTTGGTTTGAAGCAAAATGCAATGCAAAATAATGTGACCTTATTGCAGACAATAGGCTGGCATGACCTAAGTCGCAATGCCGATGGAACTTTCGATCCTCTAGCCGAATAATGGTTGTTTGTTAATGTTATAGTTGTGACATGTTTTTTGTTTCACTATAACTAAATAATAAAAAAGTATGCCTCTACCACATGGTAGAGGCATACTTTTTTTATTAGTAGACAAGACTTTTGCTATGTTTATCTCTTGAATATGATTCTTAAAAAACACTTTGGCAGTTTCTTGTTTCCATTTCTTATTCAATATTCTTTTTTATTGCTGTCCGCTAAAACTTTTTTGAGCATGAAAAAGATTGGGCTGGATTCCTCGCTTGGAATTCAGCCCATTTAGTTACTTTTGTTTATTGCTA